>CAMYLA010000027.1 GCA_947259095.1 uncultured Acidimicrobiaceae bacterium
AGCCGACCGCGGTGCTGACCCCCGGCGAGGTCGACGAGTTCTTCGCCGTGGTTCGCAGCCTGGTCGACCAGGGAAAGTCGATCATCTTCATCACCCACAAGCTGCGAGAGGTGCTGGCCGTTGCCGATCGGATCACGGTGCTGCGCAACGGCAAGATGGCCGGCACCGCCGATCCCAAGACCGCAACCCAGCAATCGTTGGCCAACCTCATGGTCGGGCGCGACGTGGTGTTCCAGGTCGAGAAGGGCCCGTCCCACCCGGTGGACACCGTGATCAGGGTCAGTGGCCTGGGGGTCGACGACGACCGGGGCGTCCGGATGGTGAACGACCTGTCGCTCGAGGTCAGAGCGGGAGAGATCTTCGGCGTCGCCGGGGTCGAGGGAAACGGCCAACGGGAGCTGGTGGAGGCGGTGACCGGCATGCGGCCGAAAGAGGCCGGCAAGGTGGAGATCCTCGGGGTCGACGCCACCAAGCTGTCACCCCGCAAGATCACCGAGCTCGGCACCGCCCACATCCCCGAGGACCGCAACAAGCACGGCATGGTCGGCCCATACACGATCGCCGACAACCTCGTGCTCAACCGATACTACCAGGCGCCGTTCTCCAAACGGGGGATTCGCAACACCTCGGCCATCGCCAAGGAGGCGGAGCGGTTGGTCGAAGCGTTCGACATCCGGACGCCGGGCATCGACGTACCGATCGACAACCTGTCCGGCGGCAATCAGCAGAAGGTCATCGTCGCCCGCGAACTGACCGGCGACGTGAAGGCCATCTTCGTGGCCCAGCCAACCAGAGGGCTCGACGTCGGCTCGATCGAGTTCATCCACAACCAGATCATCGCACTGCGCGACGCCGGCGCCGCCGTGCTGCTTGTCTCGGCCGAGCTCGACGAGATCCTTTCGCTGTCGGATCGGATCGGCGTGCTGTATCGAGGTCGACTGGTCGGCACCTTCGACGCGGCGGAAACGACACGGGAGCAGCTCGGCTACCTGATGGCCACCGGCGCCTCCCCCGAGACCGAGGAAGTGGCATCGTGAACGACAACAACCGTCCCGGTGGCTTCTTCGAAGAGTTCCGGCACAAGGTCCTCGACGCATGGAGCCTGCAGCCGCTGCTGGTGCCGCTGTACGCCATCATCCTCTCGTTCATCGTTGGCGGGGTGCTCATCGCCATCATCGGGGTCAACCCGTTCGAGGCCTACTGGGCCCTCATCCGGGGCATGGTCGGCAGCCCGGACCGCATCGCCGCCTCGATCGCCCGGGCGGTGCCGTTGCTGCTGATCGGGGGGATCACCGCCGCCTGGGTCGGGACCTGGGCTTTCATGGCCGACACGCCGGGCATCATCGCCGTGCCGATCATCCTGCTGGCGGGCATGCTCGGCGGATTCGTCTGGGGCGGCATCCCCGGTGTGCTTCGAGCCAGAACCGGGGCCCACGAGGTCATCAGCACCATCATGTTGAACAGCATCGCCTTGTTCGCCGTGCGGTGGCTCGTGAACTCAAGGGATCCGGTGATCCTCCGGGACCTCAACGCCAGCGTGCCACGGACCAAGCCGATCGCCGACAGTGCGGTGCTACCGGAATTCGTCGACTCCGAGCCGAACCTCCACTTCGGGCTGGTGGTGATGATCGCCCTGTGCTTCCTGGTGGCGTTCGTGCTCAACCGGACCACCTTCGGCTTCGAGACCAAGACCGTCGGCACCAACCCCCACGCCTCCCACTACGCAGGCATCGGGGTCAACAAGATCATCATCCTGGCCATGGCGCTGTCCGGAGCCTTCGCCGGGCTGGCCGCGGCCAGCGAGGTATCGGGCACCAACCAATTCTTCCAGCCCGGCACCTTCGCCTTCATCGGCTTCGACGGCATCGCCATCGCCCTACTGGCCAGAGCGAACCCGATCGCCATCATGCCGGCCGCTCTGCTGTGGGGGGCGTTGCTGTCCGGAGCGCCGCTGATGCAACAGGAGGCCGACGTGTCCATCGATGTGGTCCGTATCATCCAGTCCCTGGTGTTGCTGTTCGTGGCCGCCGACGCCATCGTCCGCTATCTGTTCCGAATCCGGGGCGACGGCGGTCACCACATGGACACCGTGACCACGGGGTGGGCGTGATGAGCGAGCAGACGATGGACTCGACCGACAACGGCGGCGGCCCGGACGGCACCGAAGAGACCGGGGCCGAACACCTGATGGGCCCGGCAGACAACGACCGCCGCCTCGGCCGCCGGCAGATCACCGGGCTCGTGTTCGGCGCCCTGGGGCTGATCCTGATCGCCCTGGTGGCGCCCAACATCAGCGACGCCACCAACACCTTCGCTTTCGAACCACCACCGGACCCGCTGCAGATCAGCTTCTCGCCTCCGACGGTGGTCACGATCATCGGCGTGTTCTACATCCTGGTCGCCGCAGTGGCGTTCCTGCCCGAGCGCTTCGACCGCTGGGCCGGCCGGGCCCAGCTGCTGGCCGCGGCGGCCGCCATTCCGCTGATCCTGGTGTTGGCATTGGCGCTGTCGGGGACGTCGACGACCAACGTGACCAACCTGTTCGACGAATCGCTGGTACTGGCGACGCCCATCGCCCTCGGGGCCATGACCGGGCTATGGTGCGAGCGGTCGGGGATCATCAACATCGGGATCGAGGGCATGATGTTGGCCGCGGCCGGTGTGGGCTTCATGTCGTTTGCCGTACTGGGCGCAGCCAGCAGTACCGGCTGGTTGTGGGTTGCGGTGTTGATCGCCATCGTCACCGGTGGGCTCCTGGCCGCCCTCCACGCGGTGCTCTCGATCAACTTCGGGATCAACCAGATCGTGTCCGGGGTGGTGATCAACCTGTTCGCCCTCGGCCTCACCGGGTTCCTGCGATCGGAGGTGATCGTGCCCAGCGGCAACAGCAAGGGCATCTCCACCTCCGAGATCGGCATCCCGCTGCTGGAGGACATCCCGATCGTCGGCCCCACCTTCTTCCAGGGCAAGCCAATCCACTATGCGATGTACGCGGTGGTGTTCCTGACCTGGCTGGTGATGTTCCGTACCGCCTGGGGCCTGCGGGTCCGGTCCTGCGGCGAGAACCCCCATGCGGCGGAAACCCTCGGTATCAACGTGATCAAGATCCGGTACCAGGCGGTCATCCTCGGTGGCTTCATCGCCGGGATCGCCGGGGCCTGGTTCTCGCTGGAATCCCAGTCCGGCTTCGAGGACAACATGACCAACTCGGCCGGCTTCATCGCCCTGGCGGCCATGATCTTCGGCAAGTGGACGCCATGGGGTGCCTTCGGTGGTGCCCTGCTGTTCGGCTTTGCCCGGGCCCTGGGCTCCCGGCTGCAGTTTCTCGGCGTCGAGATCGGCGGGTTCAGCATCCCCAGCGAGTTCTTCCAGAGCCTGCCGTTCCTGGTCACCATCATCGTTGTCGCCGGCGCCCTTGGCCGCTCGATCGCCCCCGCCGCCGAGGGTCAGCCGTACAGCCCGTCAAAGTAGGCCCGGGCGGGCGACGGCCGTCACGGTTGCAGTAGTCTCGCCGGGTGTTCGGCCTCATCACCGGAAGCGGCTTCTACGACATCCCCGACCTGGCGGATCGGGGCACCGAGGCGGTCGACACCCCATTCGGCGGCCCGGTTGCAGTGACAACCGGGACCTGGCGGGGCGGTGACATCTGCTTCATCCCCCGCCATGGATCGCAGCACTCGCTGCCCCCGCACACCATCAACTACCGGGCAAACGTCTCGGCACTGAAAGCGGTCGGTGCGGCATCGATCGTCGCCACCGCGGTCAGCGGTGGCATCAACCCGGCCATGACGCCGGGCACCATGGTGTTGGTCTCCGATTTCCTCAACTTCACCTCCGGGCGCGATGTCACCTTCTTCGACGGCACGAACCGGCCGATCGTGGCCGCACCCGATGGCCAGGTCGACCCCGACGGTGTCCCGGCCCGGTCCGAGATGGTAGGGGTGACCCACACCGACATGACCTCGCCCTACGACCCCGAGCTGCGGGCCACCATCCTGCGAGCGGCCGCCGACGAGTCGGTTCCACTGGTCGACGGTGGGGTCTACTGCACCGCCGACGGGCCCCGGTTCGAGACGCCGGCCGAGATCAACATGATGCGCATCGTCGGCGGCGACCTGGTGGGTATGACCGGCTATCCCGTGGTGGCGCTGGCGGTGGAAACGCCGAGCCGCTGTCGGTCGATGACATCGTGGCGTTGATCGCAACGGTTGCCGAACCGCTCTACCGCTTGATCGGCCGCACCGTCGAGTTGTGCACGACCCCGGACGACCGCTCATGAGCGACATCGACGCCGCGGCCGAGCTCATCGAGACCGCCAGAGCGATGGAGGCCAAAGGCATCAACAGCGGCACCTCGGGCAACGTGTCGGTCCGGGTCGACGGTGCGATGCTCATCACCCCGTCCGGGGTGCCGTACGACGGGCTGGAGCCGGGCGACGTGATCCGCATGGCCTTCGATCGTTCCTGGGCCGCCATCGACCCCGACCGCTCCACCGGTCCGGCCCGTCGACGGCCGTCGTCGGAGTGGCGCTTCCACCTCGACATCCTCCGGTCTCGCCCCGAGGTCGGTGCCGTGGTCCACGCCCACCCCGTGTCGGCAACCGGGCTGTCGGCCCACGGCCGGGGGATCGGCCCGTTCCACTACATGGTGGGCGTCGCCGGCGGCAACGACATCCGCTGTGCCGAGTACGCGACGTTCGGCACCGAGGAGCTCTCGGTCAACGTGCTGGCGGCCCTGCAAGACCGCAAGGCCTGCCTGCTGGCCCATCACGGCATCCTGACCGTCGGGCCCGACCTGGCATCGGCGTTGGCCATTGCGGTCGAGGTGGAGGTGTTGGCGGCCCAGTATCTGGCGGCCCTGGCCATCGGCGAGCCACCGGAGCTGAGCGCCGGACAGATGGACGAGGTACTGGCGAAGATGGCCGCCCCAGACGGGTACGGGTCGAGTCCCCAACCGACCACTATCGTCGAGCGATGAGAACGCTCGACTGGGTCGACGATGGGATCGAGATGATCGACCAGACCAAGCTGCCCCAGAAGACCGAAACCCTCCGAGTGGAGACGGTGGATGATCTGGTGGCGGCCATCAAGCGACTCTCGATCCGGGGCGCACCGGCGCTGGGGGTGGCCGGAGCCTATGGGGTCGCCATGGCGGCCAGGCTACACGACCCAGGGGGCGACGCCGATCGATTCGAGGCCGCCGTCGAACGGATACGCAACGCCAGACCGACCGCGGTCAACCTCGGGGCCATGGTCGATCGGGTGGCCCCCATCGCCAGGGTCGACCCTTCCGCAGCGCTGGCCGAAGCCCACCGGATCCGCGATGAGGAGTTGGCGGCGTCGGTCGCCATGGGGGAGCGGGGCGCCGACCTGGTCGAGGAGCTGGTCGGCGGGTCTGGCGCCGATCGAGACGGTGTCCGGGTGATGACGATCTGCAACACCGGCGGTCTGGCCACCGTCGAGCGTGGCACGGCGCTGGCGGTGGTCCAGACGTTGCACGAGCGGGGCCGCCTGGCCGAGGCGCTGGCGGTTGAAACCCGGCCCCTGCTCCAAGGGGGGCGATTGACCACCTGGGAGTTGCAGCGGATGGGCGCCCCCCACCGTTTGCTGGTCGACTCGGCCGGGCCGTTCCTGCTGGCCAGGGGGGCGGCAGACGTGGTGTTGATCGGGGCCGATCGAGTGGCGGCCAACGGCGACACCGCCAACAAGATCGGCAGTTTCAGCCTGGCCCTTGGGGCGGCAAACGCCGGGGTGCCGTTCGTCGTCGTGGCCCCCGAGTCGACCGTCGACCTGGCCACCGGCACCGGCGACGACATCGAGATCGAGGACCGCGGCGCCGACGAGGTGGCGTGCGTGCGGGGCGTGCCGATCGCCCCCGAGGGCACCGAGGCCATCAACCCGGCGTTCGACGTGACCCCGGCGGGACTGATCACCGCGCTGGTGACCGACCGCCGGGTGGTCCGGCTCGACGAGGGGGAGACACCGTGAACACCGACACCGACACCGACACCGACACCGGCGCCGGGCCCCCGAAACCCGGGGCACCGCCGGCGGCGCAGCCGGCCCGATGACGCCCGGCCCGCCGGTGATCCGGCTGACCGCCGACCACATCGTGCCCTGCGAGGGCACCGGCGACATCATCGGCGATGGGGCGATCGACATCGACGCCGGGGGCCGGATCGTCGCCGTAGGACCGGAGGTCGAACTCGGCCCCGAACCCGAGGTCGCCCATCGGCTCGGCGGCCTGCTGATGCCGGGGTTGATCAACGCCCACGCCCACACCCCGATGACCCTGGTTCGCTCGGCGGGCGACGGCCTGCCGCTCCAGCAATGGCTCCAGGACGGCGTCTGGCCCCGGGAGGCCAGGATGACCCCCGAAGATGCCTGGTGGGGGATGAGCCTCGGCTCGGCCGAGATGCTGTTGGCCGGGGTGACGACCAGCTGCGAGATGTACCTGTTCGAGGAGGCCGTCGTCGATGCGGTGAACCACAGTGGCGCCCGGCTGGTCATCACCCCGGGCGTCATCGCTGCGCTCCTCGCCGACGGCGACGTGGCGGCCAGGATCGAGGAGATCGCCGACTTCCACCGCTCCCATCACCGGCCGGAGGAACGCATCACCGTGGGGTTCGCCCCCCATTCGGTGTACGACCTCAGCCCCGAACAGTGCGGCGAGATCGCAGCGAGGGCCAAGGCGTCCGACGCCCTGTTCCACATCCACCTCGAGGAGACCGAAGCCGAGCGGGCGCTGGTCCTCGACCGCCACGGCCGCTCCGCAACCCAGGTCCTGGCCGATGTGGGGGTGCTGGAGGCCCGGGTCCTGGCGGCTCACGGGGTGTGGCTCGACGAGACCGACCGGCGGCTGCTGGCCGAGGCCGGAGCCGCGGTTGCCCACTGCCCCCAGTCGAATCTCAAACTCGGTTCGGGCATCGCCCCGGTGGCCGAGCTGCTGGCGGCCGGGGTCCGGGTCGGTGTCGGCACCGACGGGGTGGCCTCGAACGACGACCTCGATCTGTGGGAGGAGCTCAAGCTGGCGCCGCTGCTGGCCCGAGGGGTCGGCCGGGATCCTCAGGCCATGGACACGGTCTGCGCCCTCGATCTGGCAACCCGATCGGCGGCGCAGTCCATCGGCTTGGCCGACGTCGGCCACCTGCGCCCCGGCGCCTGGGCCGACATCATTCGCATCGACACCGACCAGCCGGCGTTCAGCCCCGGTCTCGATCTGCTGACCCACCTGGTGTTCGCCGGATCGTCCCGTTTCGTCACCGATGTCTGGGTGGCGGGCCGGCGAGTGGTGGACGGCGGCACGCTGACCTCGGTCGACGTCGGCCGCTGCGTCGATGAGGTGACAAAGCGCGGTCGACGGCTGGCCGGACGCTGACCGGCGATCGGGGTGAGGCCCGGGGTGTCGTCCGGGTCCTCGGGCACATTGCCGCCGACAACCGGCCGTGTCACCATGAGGGAGGTCATCACCAGCTCGCAGGCCACCGGCCGTTGCCGAGCCCGCAGACCCACACCGACAGCTCAGAACACACAGAACACGCCGACAACTCAGAACACACCCACAGAAAAGGACGCAGCCCATGGTCACGGCACTGGACCCTCGGACCACCATCGTCACCGAGAGCCGGCCCGGCGATGTTCTTGCGTCGCTCCACGAGTCGGCAGACCCGGAACGGGAGTACCTGTTCGCCGCCCGCGACGCCGATCCGGGTGACCTGGTGCTGGTGGCGTGGCACGAAGATGCCGCCGTGGGTTACATCGCCACCAGTGACAACGGCGATGACGGGCTGGCGATCTGGGAGCACCTCGTGGTCCCGGCCCATCGAGCTCTGGGCCTCGGCGAGCGGCTTCTGCTCGAGGCCGTTCGCCGTACCGTGCCGGGATCGGTGGTCGAAATCGATCCGCTCGGCGAGCTCGATCGTCAGCGGGTGTTCGACTACTACCGGCGCTTCGGTTTCACCCAGGACACCACCGGTGACCGGATCTGGGCCACCGCAGCGGGGGTGATGCGGGCCCTTGACGCCCGGATCCCCGGCGCGGAGGGGCGGACCTCGGTCCAGAGCCTGCTCGAGCGCAAGGCGCCGGGGGTCGTGACCATCGAGCCCAGCGTCACCGTCCGGTCCGCGGTCTCCACCCTGAACGAGCATCACATCGGCGCCGTCGTCGTGTCGTCCGACGGCAGCAGGGTCGAGGGCATCCTCTCCGAGCGGGACATCCTCCGAGGCCTCGACGGCCATCAGGAGGGCTTTCTCGACCTCCCGGTCGACGAGGTCACCACCACCGATGTGTTGACCTGCACCATCGACGATTCGATCGCCTCGGCCATGGACGCCATGACCAGATTACGGGTCCGGCATCTGCCGGTCACCGAGGCCGGCCGTCTTGTCGGCATCATCAGCGTCGGCGACCTGGTCAGCTACCGGCTGGAGGCCGTGGGATCCCACGACTCGGGCGACGGCTGACCGGAGGTCGCCGGCTCGCCCTACCGGGGCCGCCGGCCGCCTGGTTCGCTTCGGCGCGGCTCAGCGGAGTTCGAGACGGCCCGAACCCGATCGGGTCGTGCCGACCTCGGCCGCCGTGAGGCCGGCCTCGGTCAGGGCCCGGAGTGCGGATTCGGCTCGATCGGCGTCGACGCCGAAGATCAGGCCACCCGAGGTTTGGGCGTCGGCCAGCAGCAGCACGTCCAGCTCGGCTGTGCCACCCCGGTCCAGTCGGTCCTCGACCGAGCGGAGATTCCGGCGTGAGCCTCCGGGGATGAAACCCTCCTCGGCCAGGGCCCGGACGCCGTCGAGGATCGGAACCCTCTCGACGGTGAGGGTGACGTCGATCCGGGACTCGAGCGCGGCCCGGCCGAGATGGCCCAACAGCCCGAAGCCGGTCACGTCGGTGGCGCCGGTTGCGCCGGCCGCCAGGGCCACCCTGGCGGCCTCGGCGTTCAGCGTTGTCATCGAGGCCACCGCGGTGTCGATCAAACCCTGATCGGCCCGGTCCTGTTTGATGGCGGTGGAGGCCACGCCGATGCCGAGCGGTTTGGTGAGGATCAGCCGCTGGTCGGCTCGGAAGCCGGCGTTGGTCAACAGCCGGTCCGGGTGGACCTCGCCCAGGACGGCCAGGCCGAACTTCGGTTCGGGGTCGTCGACGGTGTGGCCCCCACCGATGACGAACCCGCCCTCGGCGGCGATCTCGGCCGCGCCGGCCAGGACGTCGCCCAGCAGCTCCGGTGGGAGCTCGTCGTTGTTCCAGCCGACGAGGTTGAGCGCCAGCAGCGGGCGACCACCCATGGCGTAGACGTCCGACACCGAGTTGGCGGCGGCGATCCGACCCCAGGCCGCAGCGTCGTCGACGATCGGGGTGATGAAATCGGCGGTGAACACCAGCGCCCGGTCCTCATCGAGGCGCCACACCGCAGCGTCGTCACCGGTCGAGGTGCCGACCAGCAGCCGCTCGTCTCCGGTGTTGGGTAAACGGCGCAGAACCTGCGCCAGCTCGTCAGGTGCGAGCTTGCACGCTCAACCGGCTCCGTGGCTGAACTGCGTGAGCCGTCGTACCATCTCGACCTCCCTCCGACTTCGGCGTCCCAGGACTGAGCAATTGTCTCCGTGGCCAAGCGTATTGGCTCGACCGTCGGTCAAAGCATGTCCGGTGGCTCTATCATCGGAGTGCGTGGCGCGAGACACACTTCTGACCGGATCGCTGGTCCGTATTCCGTGGGTCGGGCCTCGGGCGGTCTACCGCCTTCAACAGGGCGGTATCGGGTATGGGGTCGAGGATTGGCCCGCGCTGGTGCGAACGGCCAAGCTGCGACTGCCGGAGGCGGTGAGCGTCGATGTGTTCGACACCTGCATCGTTCGGGATCTGGTGGGAGACGCAGCGGTGGAGCACCTCATCGACCATCGCCGGGACCAGACCGAGCCTGCGGCCGGGGTGGACGGGGCCGGTGCGGGCGATGGCAGCGAGACCGCGGCGACGGTCGAGCGTGAACTGTGCCGGCCGGTACCCGGGGTGGCGCCGGCGCTGGCGGCCATCAGGGGGTTTGGCATCCAGATCGTGTTCCTGTCCGACACCGATCGCTCGTCTGCCCTGTTGGTCGACATCCTGCGATCCCACGGGATCTTCGTCGATGGTGACCGGCTTGTCGCCTCCTGCGAGACCGGATCGACCAAGTCGGACGGCGGCCTGTTCGGCCACACGTTCGGCGATCTGCGGAGCAATGGTGACGGGCCGGTGTGGCACATCGGCAACCATCCTTGGGCCGATGTCGCCATGGCTGCGGCCGGTGGCCTGGAGCCGATGCCGGTCACCCGCGCCGACGCCAACCGCTACGAGCTTGCCATGTCCGTCAGGCCGACCAGCTTTGGTCCTGCGGTGGCCGGTGCGGCCAGAAACGCCAGGCTGTCGATCGAACAGGCCCGCCGATCGGGTGCCATCGACGATCACAGCGCCCGGGTCAGGGCGCTGGGGGCCGACGTCGCCGGTCAGGCCATGGCGGCCTTCGTCCTGTGGGTGGCAGAGCAGTCCAGATCGCAAGGCATCGAGCACCTGGCGTTCCTGGCCAGGGACGGCGAGTTGCCGCTCGAGGTGGCACGGGCCCTGCCCGCCGACCACTGGGACGGGCGTAGCCTGCGCTATCTCCACTGCTCCCGGCTGACCTGGTCCCTGGCCGCCGCTTCGGTACTCGGGGTCGAGCGGTGGCTGCGGGAAGGCACGACCGACGACGACGCCTTCCTCCACGCAAAGCGGCACGACGTGCCGTTCCAGGCTCTCCTGGCCAGAATCGGGCTCACCACCCGGGACTTGGCAGGTGAGCAGAATCATCAGCGACTGACCACGCTCGAGCAGGGTCAGGTGCTGCCCCTGGAAGCGGTTGAGGACTGGGAGGCGGTTCTGGCCGACCCGGCGGTTCGCCAACAGATCGCAGACCGGGCCGACCATCGTCTGAAGCTGATCGTCGACCGGCTGCGGGCCGAGGGCATGCCGGCCGGAAAGTTCGGTCTTGTCGACGTCGGCTGGCGGGGCCGACTGGCGTCGCAGGTGTCAGCGGTCCTGACCCAGGTCGTCGGTCAGGAACCGGTGCATTTTCACTTCGGGGGCAAGGACATCCTGCTCGATGTCGATGCCTACGTGCCGATCAGACGGTTCGCCTTCGACGGCATCTCCGACCCCCACCCGATCGACGAGCCGGTCTCGTGCATCGAGACCCTGACCGCCTCCGGCAAACCCCGGGTGATCGAGTACCGCCGGAACGCCGAGGGGGAGGTGGAGCTGGTGTTCGATCAGCCGCCCGGGGGGAACGACGGCGACCGGGGGGAGCTGTGGGCCGGTGCCCTACGCACCGCCGAGCTCATCCCAGATCGAGCCACCTTCGACCGCTGGGGTCTCGAACCCGATGCCCTCGTGGCCGAGACGATCGCCGTGCTCGATCACTGGTGGAACCGCCCAACCGCCGACGAGGTGGAGGCCCTCTCCGACCTGACCTTCGAGCACGACGAGGCCGGAACCGCGCTGCGGCCTCTGGTCACCCCCTATCGACTCTCGGAGCTGAACCGGAACCGTGCCCCGAGCATCAGGCGCCACTGGCCGCAGGGTTCGGCTGCGGCCAGCGGCCCGCTGATGAGCAATATCGCCCGGCTGGTGCGGAGCAGTCGGGTGTTGCGACGCCGTCTCGGGGGCTGATTCCCCCCGGCGCCGGACTCGGTTGCCATCGATGGGCCGGCATGGGGCCGGCCGATCCAGGTTCTGCTGATTGTCGACTCTCGGTTTTGCTTGTCGCCGCATTAAGGTTGCGAGATGGTAGAGGCGGTTCGAGCCGTGAAGCGAGAGCCGCTGGGACTCGTCGATAACAAGACGTTGCACGGCATGACCGAGAACGTGGTGCCGATCGCCATGGCAGTGCTGTTCCTGCTGTCGCTGGCCCTGGTGGTCGGGCGGGCCGGTTCGCTCCGGTCCTTCTCACAGGACTACGCCGGCTCGGGTGATTTCCTGGTCGAGTCATGCGATGACCGTCTCGGGCTCGGCGCCGACCAGTGGCAGTGCACCGGCCTCTTTGTCGCCCAGGACGGCTCCGGGGCCGGTGGCGCTGAGCTGATCACGTCCCACGGCGCCCTGGCCTCCGATCGGCCATACGTCGGGGAACGGCTCCAGGTCTTTCACGCCACCGGTGATGCCTCGGTGGTGTACCCGGTCCGGTATCGGCTGAACGAGCTGGCCCGGCTGTTCCTCGCGCTTCTGCCGCAGCTGTTGCTGGCGGCTGGAGCGCTGATCTGGCTCGCCGGTTGGTACCTGACCCGCAGACTCGATCCGGACGACTTCGTCGCCAGGGATGCCATGCGGCTGCCCCAGCGCTTCTCCTGGCGATCGAGAGGTGTCACCTGGATCTTGTGCGCCCTGGCCCTGCTGGTCACCAACTACCTTTTGACCACCAGAATCCTCGGCTCGCTCGACATCGCCTGACGGTCATCGCGGCGGAGCGGGCTCAGCTCGATTGGCGGCGGAGCGGGCTCAGCTCGATTGGTAGTCGAGCGGCCACACCGCAGTGTCGGGATGGAACTGGCTCCAGGCGAACCAGAAGGCCTGATGGCCGCCTGCGTCCTGCCCGTCTCGGAAGGCTCGGACGCCGCTGCCGTCGAGTCGGAGCTCGATGCCCTCGATCACGATCGATTCGCCGCCGCTCAATATCCCGGCCGCAGCCTCGACGTGGAAGGCGATCGGCCTGCCGTCTTCGGTCAGGACCCCCAGGATCGGCTCCTGGACCGGCAGCCGGGGGTCGACGTCGCCGATGGGGAAGATGGGGCCGTTGTCGTCGCGTCCGCCGAGGGGGTCGAGCTCGTAGCTCCGACCGATGCCGCCGTCCTCGGCGATGATCGTGGTACCGGGGTGCGCCGCCTTCCAATCGCCCCACGTCGAGGTCACCACCGAGACCTGGTTGAACACGACACCCTCCTCCTGCAACGGGCCGGAGGCGGCATCGCCCTGGAACGTGTCGACGAAGGACCGTGAGTTGCGTTCGAACATCATCTTGTTGGACCGGATCAGCAGCCCGGAGGTCCGGAAGACCGGGCGCCCGAAGTCCTCGACCAGCGGGGCAGGCAGCTCGTCGGTGAGGTAGGCCTGAGCCGAACCGCACAGGGTGCAGTACGGCATGCCGATGTCCCGTCCTCCGAGGGTGTCGTTGATCATCTCGTGGACCTCCATGATGTTCTTGGGGTAGGCCCGGGCCTCATCGCCGATCACCACCCCGAACACCAGCGCGTCGTCGGGGTACCAGCCCCCTTGGGCGGCGGAGGTGACGGCCGGATCGTCGAGGGCGGGGATGCAGCGGCAGTCCGCGTCGGAGCCGAATTCCCGGTCGTCGATGCCGACGCCGCCCCAGCTGACGTGACGCCAATCGATGTCGGCGTCGTCGGTGAACAGCTCGACCCACTTCGGCTCGATCCGACCGTAGAGGTTTCGCTTGAAATCGAGGTACTGGTCTTCGGGGACCGGCAGGTCCCAGGCGATCAGCTGGTCGGTGGTGGCGCCCCATGGGTTGAGCGGGTCGAGTTCCAACCCCGGCAGCAGGTTCTGGGCCGCACCGACCAACGCCTGGTTCGATGCGCCGCTGGCAACGAACCGCAACAGGTCGGCCACCACCCAGCCCAACCGGGCGTCGTCGCTGGCTCCGAGGTCGGTGATCTGGGCCACCGGCGACGCCTCCACCACCAGCGACTCGATGATCTGGTCGATGGTGGTGACGGTCTCCTCCGGCCAGGGGCCGTCCGGCACGTCGGGTGCGGGGCCGAAGTCACGGGGTTGGCCGGCTTCGATGGTCTCGAGGTCGACCGCCGGGGCGCTGTCGGCGGACGAACCGGCCGGCGTCTCGTCGTCGCCGGTGACCACCACCAGGATCACCGAGGCGATGATGGCCACCGCCGCCACCGGTACGAGAAACCGCAGTTTGGGACCCATGGATGTCGAACCGTACCGGGGGCCCTGGTATTTCGGCGGTCGACCGATTCGGTGTTCCCCAATCGTTCACCACCTCGGTCGAAGCGACCGGCCGAGGTGCGGTTTCGCCGGATTGGCGGTGGGATCGTTATCCTCCGGCCATGGAATCGTTGATCTATCGAAGCCCGATCGCCGATCAGGAAATCCCAGACGTCCCCATCACCGAGCATGTGTTGCGTCTGGCCGACCGGCTCGCCGATCGGCCGGCATTGATCGACGGGGTCACCGGGGCCAGCTTCACCTTCGGGGCGTTGCGCGACGCCATCCACCGTCTGGCCGGGGGTCTCACCGAGCGGGGTTTCGGCGCCGGCGCCACCGTGGGCATCATGGCCCCCAACGTTCCGGAATACGCCATCGTCTTCCACGGCGTGGCCGTGGCCGGGGGGACGGTCACCACCATCAACCCGACCTATGGGGCAGAGGAGGTGCGGTTCCAGCTCAACGACAGCGGGGCCACGCTGCTGGTCACCATGCCGGAGTTCGTCGAGACCGCCAAGGCCGCCGCCACCGACACCTCGGTCACCGAGATCGTCGTCATCGGCGAGGCCGAGGGGTTCGATTCGATCGACGATCTCTACGGCGCGTGGATCGACCAGGCACCGGTCGTGCCGTCGGACCAGGTCGTGGTACTGCCGTACTCCTCGGGTACCACCGGGCTCCCCAAGGGGGTCATGCTGACCCACCGCAACCTGGTGGCCAACATCGTGCAGAGTTCGCCGGTGCTGCAATACCAGGAGAACGAGGTGGCGTTGGCGGTCCTGCCGTTCTTCCACATCTACGGGATGCAGGTTCTGATGAACGGCCTGTTGGCCGAAGGGGTCACGGTGGTGACCATGCCCCGATTCGACATGGAGAAGGGCCTGGAGCTGATCGAGACCTACAAGGTCACCCAGTTCTTCGCCGTGCCACCGATCGTGCTCGGGCTGGCGAAGCACCCCGCGGTCGACCGCTTCGATCTGTCCTCGTTGCGCAAGATCTTCTCCGGCGCCGCCCCGCTTGGCGGTGAGCTGGCCGAGGAGGCCGCCAACCGGGTCGGCTGCCCCATCGTGCAGGGCTACGGCATGACCGAATTGAGCCCGGTCAGCCACGCCACGGCCGGAGCCGACTTCAAGTCCGGGTCGAGTGGGGTCACCGTGCCAAACACCGAGTGCCGGCTCGTCGATGCGCTCGGCGGTGACGTGGCGGCCGGCGAGGAGGGCGAGCTGTGGGTCCGTGGGCCCCAGGTGATGACCGGCTATCTCAACAACGACGAGGCCACCCGGGAGACCATCGACGGCGACGGCTGGCTCCATACCGGCGATGTCGCCCGCATCGATGCCGACGGGCACCTGTTCATCGTCGACAGGGTCAAGGAGCTGATCAAGTACAAGGGTTTCCAGGTTCCTCCGGCCGAACTCGAGGCGTTGATCGTGACCCATCCCGCCGTGGCCGACGTGGCCGTGATCGGGGTCAACGATCTCGAAGCCGGCGAGCTGCCGAAGGCGTTCGTCGTACTGAAGCCGGGGGAGTCGGCCACCGCCGCCGAACTCCAGGAGTTCGTCGCCGGCCACGTGGCAAGCTACAAGCAGATCCGCATCGTCGAGTTCACCGACGAGATCCCCAAGTCGGCGTCTGGCAAGATCCTGCGCCGCTTCCTGCGGGACCAGAGCTGATCGACGTCGTCGCCGATCGCCCGGCGTCGGCCGATGCCGACCCGTGGAACGCCCTCCGGTGACCGCCGGGCGGTGGGATGCGGTGGTGGTCGGCGGGGGAGCGGCCGGCTGCGTGGTGGCGGCCAGGCTGGGGGCCGGCGGCCGGGAGGTGCTGCTGATCGAGGCCGGGCCCGGCGAGCCGAGACCGTCTGCGGCGGCCGGACTCGACATCATCGCCGCCGCCGAGTTGGCGGACCGGCAGTGGGCGGGCCTGGAGGTCCGCCACCAACCGGAGGGGCAACGTCATCGGTACCGCCAGGGGTACGGCCTCGGCGGGGGCACGATGATCAACGCCTTGCTGCTGTCGCCGGGCGACCGGGATGACTACCGGCGTTGGGCTCAGGTCCATCGCTGCGCCGGTTGGGGGCCACAGGACATGGATCCGTGGCTGTCGGCGGTCGCCGACCGCTACCCCGGCCGGCCGTTGCCACCGCGGTCGCTGTCGCAGGCGTTCGAGTCCGCCGCGGCCGCCGCCGGTCACGCAGTCGGCGGGTCGTCGATGGACCAGGACCGCCTCGGCGTGCTGGCGACCCGCCTGGCGGTGGACGGTGACCGACGCCGCACTGCGGTCGACGCCTACCTCGGTTCGAGCGACGGGCGGCCGGCGGCGGCCGGGGTCTCGATCCTCACCGGCCGGGCGGTGCGACGGGTGATCGCCTCCGACGACCGGGTCACCGGCGTGGAGCTTGCCGATGGTGAGACGATCGATTCACCACTGGTGGTCCTGTGCGCCGGCGCCATTGCCACCCCGGCGCTGCTGCTGTCCTCGGGCATCGGCGGCCGTTCGGTCGGCCAGAGGCTGAAGGACCACCCGTCCTTTGCGTTCACCGTTGCGCTCCGGTCCGGCGACGCCGAGGCCCCCGGCGGGGCCCAGGCCCAGCAGCGGCTGGTCTCCCGGCTGCTGCGCTGGTCTTCCGGTCCGGAGGAGCGTGGCGACCTGCAGGCGTTCGTCATCGATCGTGTCGACGACGGGGCGGCCGAGGACCCGGCCCTCCGCAGACGCCATCGGACGGCCGGCGAGGGGGCTGCGGGGCCGATGGGGGTGGTCGTCGTCGGCTTGATGCGGGTGTCGTCCACCGGTTCGGTGTCGGTCGACCGTCAGTCGGTCGCCACGACATCGGGTAGCACGACATCGGCCGTCGCGGCTTCGCCCGCCCTCGACGTCGTGACCGGCGTGCTCGGCTCGGTCGACGATCGGCGCCGGCTGCGATCCGCGGTGCGCCATATCGGCCGGCTCCTGCGCAGCCGGCCGATGGAGTCGCTGGTCGGCGCGATCCACATCGACGACGCCGGCACCCCGGCCGCCGCCATCGACACGATGACCGAAGTCGAGCTCGATCGGTGGTTGGTCGGCCACCCCGGGCCGTACAGCCACCCGGCCGGCAGTTGCGCCATGGGCCCGTCGAGCGACCGACGGTCGGTGGTGGCCTGCGAACCGGCGTCGGCCGGCCGGGTCCTCGGGTGCCGCGGCCTGTACCTGGCCGACGCCTCGATCCTGCCCGACCTGGTGCAGGGGGGCCTGCAGGTCCCGGTCATGGCGGTGGCCGAACGGGTGGCGGCCGGGATCCTCGCCGACGCCGGGCGACCCTGATCACCGCCGACGCCGGCCGACCCTGATCACCTGCGGACCGGTCAACCGATCGAACCGACCCGGACACTCCCGTGGCCCGGTCGCCGTTCACCGCCGGTCACTGCCTGACCGGCGGCCCCGCTCGTCCGTCGCAGCCCCGGCAGACCCCCAACAGGTCGACCCGGTGATGTAAACCACGAAAGCGGTGGTTGGCCGCACCTTGCGCCAGTGATCGCTCGAGGGCGGCCTCGACCGTAGCGTCGAGTGTGACATCGATGATGATCCCGCACTGCTCACAGATCAGGTGGTGGTGGTGTTGGCCGGTGATGGCCTCGGTCAGCTCGAACCGTCCATGGTCGTCGGAGGTGACGATGCGGTGGACCACGCCAACCTCCTCGAGAACGACGAGGTTGCGGTAGGTCGAACTCTGGGCCAGCCCCTGACCGGCGTTCAGCAACTCGGCGATCGTGGCCGGCCCGGGCAGGATCAGCAGCGCCTCCACCACCGCCCGGCGGTTGGCGGTGTAGCGCTGGCCGACCGCCGCCAATTTGGTGGCCGCCAACTGGTGTACGTTGCTGGCGATCAACTGGGTGGTCGGTCTGGGGTTGGTCACTCGTTCGCTCTCCGCTCGGTTCGCTCCGGCCACCGTAGCGCGTCGGCCCGATGCCGGGAATCGGTAGGAACGGGCATGGTCGCCAACCGGGTCCGGGTTCGGATCGTCGGCGAGGGGTACCGCCCTGGAGCATCGCCGACGGCTGGCGGCCGCACGACGAGAACGGGTGTCGAAGCCGGAAAAGGCGAGTCGCCGGGCCGAACGGGAATAGGCGATCGATCCATGACGTTTTCCCACCTGACGCCGCATCTGCGGCTTCTTACGAGAGGATGGGAGCAGGCGCTCCCGGTCGATTCCCGGAATCGTCTCGAAGTAATAGCCGAGCCAACCAACCTCCAGGGAGGTCCGCACGTCAATGGCTTATCCCCAACCGACGATGACCCCGGTCATCAATGCCGACGAGGAAACCAGATCACGGTTCCTGGTCAAGGTCTACCAACATCTCGCTCTGGCGGTGCTGGCCTTCATCGCCATCGAAACGGTTTTCTTCACCGTCGGTATCGCCGAGGGTATCTACAACTTCCTGGCGTCGACCGGGGGCGTGGCCTGGCTGCTGATTCTCGGCGGTTTCACGATCGTCAACATGATCGCCTCCCGTTCGGCCCATCAGCTCGGCAACACCGGTGCCCAATACGGCGCCCTGTTCGCCATGTCGGCCGCCGAAGCGCTCATTTTCGCCCCGTTCCTGTACTACGTGTTCAGGATCGCCCCCACCGACGGCACCACCAGCGTGGCTTCGGCCGCCATCGTGACCCTGGTCGGATTCGCCGCCCTCACGGTGGTGGCGATGACCACCCGGAAGGACCTTTCGTTCCTTCGGCCCCTGATCATGTGGGGTGCCATCGTGGCCATCGGCCTGATCATCGCCGCCGTCGTCTTCGGATTCCAGCTCGGTGCGGTGTTCTCGGTGGCCATGATCGGCCTGGCCGGGGCATCGATTCTGTACCAGACCCAGACCATCGTCCGGAAATATCCGGAATGGGCCTATGTCGGTGCTGCCGTCAGCCTGTTCGGGTCGTTGATGATGATGTTCTGGTACGTCCTGCAGCTGTTCACCCGGCGCTGACCCGTTGGCCGGCGGCCCCTGTCGCCCGGCCCGTCAACCCAACCGGTTCTGCGAAACCCCGCTCCATCACACCGGAGCGGGGTTTCGAATATGTTGCAGATTTGTATCACTTCGGGTAGTGTCACCCACGTCCGCATCCCGCCTGCGACACCCGCACATCATGAAGGCCCGCCGGCCGTAGCCCCCGTTCGAAGCACCTGCTTCGAACGGTTCGATCGGTGTGCCGCGTTTGTTCAGGGGATCCGTGGCACCAGAAGAACCAACGAACCTCAGGTTGTCGAGAGTTGTCGACCCCGAGGCCGCCCGGCCGCTCACCGGCTCGGCATCTGCTCCGACTTCGACTCCGGCACCTGCTCCAACTCCGGCTCCGGCTCCGAGGTCCATTCTCGACTCCGGACGCCGATATGGCCAACCACCAAACGCCATGGCAGCGCCGGCCGGCCTCATCACCGAGCGCGCCGCCGGCGACGAGATCGGCCCCCACCGCGACATTGCGGTTGGGCCGATGCGAAGCCGCTCCCGAACCTACGTTGCGCTGGCCGCCGTGATTGCCGCCCTGACGGTTTCGGTGACGGCAGTCGTCGTCATCGGCGGGAACGACAGCGCCCAGACACCCCCGTCGGAGGGCGCGGTCGCCCGGGTCGTGGCCGGCGGGCCGGAGGCACCGGCAACGGCTGACGCCCCTGGCGCCGAGCAGCCTCCGGTCGGCTTGTTCGCCGGCGGGCCGGACCGGGGCGACCGCGCTGGTGGGTCTCCCTCGTCCTCGGCGGCTCCGTCGACAGCTGCGGCCGATCCGACGTCGTCGGCCACCGCAACCTCCTCGTCGTCATCGTTCTCGTCTTTGTCGTCTCCGTCCTCATCGCTGCCGTCCTCGTCGTCGTCGAAGCCGGGCCTGAGCCCGACCAACTCGACGGTCCGCCCCGGTTCCGGTCCCGGAACCGCTGGCCTCGGGGCCGGGCTCCGCGACGGCGGCGTCTCCAACATCGAAGGCGACGGTCGGACCACGTTCGACACGATCGACACCGTCGTCGGCCCGCCGGACAACCTCGTCCTCGGCCCGTCCCTCATCTGCGACGTCGGCACAGCGTCGTGCAACACCGACCACCACAACCAGGTCGAGCGCCACCTCGGTTGCGGCAGGGGGAGCGGACCCGACGCCGAGCCCGCCGGCGGCAGCCGCCAAGAAGCCGACCTCGGCCCCGACCACCTCGACAACCAGGCCGACCACCTCGACAACCAGGCCGACCACCCCGACAACCAGACCGACCACCTCGACAACCAGGCCGACGACACCGACAACCAGGCCGACGACACCGACCACGACGGCGACCACCAGGCCGACCACGGCACCCGCGGGGCCGAGTGGATCGCCGGGTCAGGTGCTGTGGCAGGACGACTTCAACTCGTTGAACACCTCGACCTGGAAGCTGGAGCACTCCACCTACGGCGACGGGAACAACGAACTGCAGTGCTACCGGCCGGAGAACGTCTCGGTTTCCGGTGGCAAGTTGATCCTGCGAGCGGTCACCGAGACCTACACCTGCCCCAACGGATCGACCCGCCAGGTCACCTCCGGGATGGTGCGGAGTCGGGGTGTCACCTTCTCCCCGGGCCAGGCCATCGAGTTCCGGGTCAAGTTGAACCCGGCCGATGCCAATGATCAGGGTGGGCTCTGGCCCGCAGTGTGGGCGTCCGGTTGGGCCGGGGGCGGCTGGCCACGGGGTGGGGAGATGGACTGGTTGGAGGTGATGACGGCGGAGAACCCCAGGCGGGCCATGTTCAGCATGCACTACGCCGATCCCGGCGGCTCCCACGCCCTTCGGAACAAGGGTGTCATCGGGTCCGGCAACTTCAGCGACGACTGGCATGTCGTCCGGTTCGACTACGGCCGCAACGGCCGGTTGACCTGGTACCTCGATGGGGTCCAGGCGTTTCGGGTCGACGGCGTCGCCACCCTGCAGGGATTTCCGGCCCCGTTCGATCAGACGGTGGGCGAGATCAAGATCAACCTGGCACTCGGCGGCCGGCCCGGCCCCCTCTCACCCCGAGCGGTTGGATCGAGCGGCGCATCGTTCGAGATGGACTACATCCGGATCATTCAGCTCTGACGTGGGTGCGATCATTGGCACGGTCCCGTGATCGCACCGGCCCGTCACGGCACCATGACCGGCAACCCTGCGAGAACAACGCGACAACACTGTCCAAGCTACTAAGCTCGCCGAGGTGTGCGCTCTCCGGCCGGAATCGGTCAGAACCCGGAAGGATGCCTGAGGTGAACCGGCTGTTCGACTGGACGTGGCTACCGCTGCTGTTGTTTTCGTGTATCGGGGCCGGGCTGGCCTCGGTCTTCTGGTGGTGGAGACGGCGGGTCGCCGACGCCGAATATCACCGCCACCGCCTGATGGCCGAGGCCGAGTCGGACAGGCTCCGGCTCCGGGTCAGCTCGCTCAGAGCGGCCGAGACCCGGGCCGAGGACCTCCAGATCGAGTTGCAGAAGACCCAGGCCGACGCCGCCCGATTGCCGGCATTGGTTTCGGAGGTGAAAGCACTGCGGGCCCGGGCCGAGACCATCCCCGATCTCGAGCGCGAGCTCGACACCATCCGGGAAGGGGCCGTCGAGGCCAAGGTCATGGAGTCGCAGCTGGCGGCCCTGCGGACCGAGGCCTCTCGAACCATCGACCTGGAGTCGGAGATCCTCTCGCTCAGAGCCAGGCTGGACCGGGCCGCCGAGTTGGAGTCGCGGTTGGCCGCGGCCGAGGGGAAGGCGGCCAGGGTGGCGGAGCTGGAGTCGCAGCTGGCTGCGGCCGAGCGCCGGGCCGGAACCGTCGAGGGTCGGGCGGCCGGCGCCGATGCGAAGGGCTCGAGGTCGAGCCCGGCGGCCGACGCCGCATCGCATCGCAACGTCGACCCGATCGACGGCGCACCTCCGCCGGCGGAGCCATCCACGCTGGACAGCGCGGCGCCAGAGCACCGCGACGATCTGCAGGCGGTGAGTGGGATAGGCCCGGTGGCCGAGAAGACCCTGAACTCGTTGGGTATCCGGACCTGGGAGCAACTGGCGGCCCTCACCCCGCAGGATGCGATCCGGGTCGACGAGGCCATCGGCTCGTTCCCGGGCCGGATCGAGCGCGACCAGTGGATTGGCCAGGCCGCCGACCTCGTTCGCCGGTTCCCACTCCGGGACCCCTACGACCGCCCTGATCGCAAGGCGCTCCGAGGCGGGAGCTGAAGGCGACCGTTCCGGCCACCCGGGCCGCGCCCGATACGGGGGCCAACGACCGCCCCCGATAGATTGCCTGCTGATGACTCCCGAAGAGTTCCGTAGCGCCGGCCACCAGTTGATCGACTGGATCGCCGACTACCGCACCGATCTCGACCGGGGACCGGTGCTGGCCACGACCGAACCGGGCCAGGTCTCGCAGGCCTTTCCCTCAATCCCTCCGACCGAGGTTCGCACGATGTCGGAGGTGATCGCCGACGTGGAACGATCGGTGGTGCCGGGCCTCACCCAGGTACAACACCCGATGCACTTCGGCTGGTTCCCGTCGAACGCTTCGCTGGCCTCGGTCCTGGGCGACATGGCATCGTCCGGCCTCGGAGGCCTCGGCATCTCGTGGGAGAGCTGCCCCGCCCTCACCGAGGTCGAAGAGGTGGTCTGCGATTGGATGCGTCAACTGACCGGCCTGTCCGAGCATTGGTCCGGCACGATCCAGGACACCGCATCGACCGCCTGCCTGGTGGCACTGCTGAGTGCAAGGGAACGGGCGACCGGGCACAGCCAGTCCGCAGGCGGACTGGCTGCCGTCGATCATCCGCCGGTGGTCTACACCACCGACCAGGCTCATTCCTCGGTTCGAAAGGCCGCACTGCTTGCCGGCTACGGGGCCGACAACCTCCGCTCGGTCCCGGTCGATCCCGACACCTACGCCATGGACCCGGCTGCCCTCCAGCGGGCGATCGAGGCCGACCTGGCAGACAACCGGCAGCCGGCGGCGGTCGTGGTGTCGATCGGAACCACCGGGGTGACCGCCTTCGATCCGCTGGCCGATATCGTGGCCGTCGCCGCCGAGCACGCAGTCTGGGTCCACGTCGATGCGGCGATGGCCGGCACCGCAATGCTGCTTCCGGAGTGCCGGCACCTGTGGACCGGCGTGGAGCAGGCGGATTCGTTGACCTGGAATCCCCACAAGTGGATGGGCACCATCCTCGACACATCGCTGTACTACGTGCGGGATGTGGAGCATCTGGTGCGGGTGATGTCGACCAACCCCAGCTATCTGCGGTCCGACAGCGACGGCGAGGTGACGCAGTATCGGGACTGGGGGCTGCCCCTCGGCCGTCGCTTCCGGGCCTTGAAGCTGTGGTTCCATCTCGAACTGGACGGGATCGAGGCCATCCGGGAACGGATCCGGCGGGACCTGGAGAACGCCCGGTGGCTGGCGGAACAGATCGAGGCGGCGCCGGAGTGGCGGGTCCTGGCACCGGTCCGGCTGCAGACGATCTGCGTCAGGCACGTCCCCCGCCTGGCCGGGGCGGAGTTGGCCGGGGAGGAACTCGACCGGCACACCCTGGCCTGGGTTGGCTCGATCAACCGGTCCGGCGCCGCCTACCTGACCCCCTCCATCCTCGATGGGCGGTGGATGGTCAGGGTCTCGATCGGCGTCGAGGGAACCGAGCGGAGCCATGTCGAGGAGCTGTGGTCGATCATGCGGTCCGCAGCCGCTGGCGACGTCGTGGGCTCCCGATGACCGGCGCCGAGTCGGGGGTTTGGCCCGGGGTCGAGGCCGGGCCGATCCGGATGATCGCCCCCGATATCGACGGCACGATGCTCCGCAGCGACGGCTCGCTGTCGGCCGCGGTCAAGGACGCACTGCACCGTGCGGCGTCGGCCGGGATCCACGTCGTTCCGGCCACCGGACGGCCGGTGTTGATAGCCGAGGACGTGATCGATGCCCTGGACCTGCCCCAGTACTGGGTATTCGCCAACGGCGCCATCACCCGCCACCTCGGCCGGGACGAGTTGATCCGGGGGTTCTGGATGGACGTGGCGTTGACCAGGCGACTCGTGCGTTCGTTGCGGCGCAAGCTCCCCGGTGCCGGGTTCGCCCTGGAGTTCGAGAAGACCGTCGCCTTCGAGCACGGCTTCGAACAGGTGGTCCCGACCGTCCCCTCGGTCCCGCCGACCGACGACGTGTTGTCGGCCTTCATCGACGGGGAGTGGCGGGGTGGCAGGGTCCAGAAGGTGCTGGTCTACGACCTGTCGCTCGACCTCGATCAGCTCTACCGGGACGTGTCGATTGCGGTCGGCGACGAAGCCGTCGCCAGCTACTCCGGTCTGCCCTTCATCGAGCTGGCCGCGGGCGAGGTGACGAAGGCCACCGCCCTCCGCCTGCTGGCCGACGATCTGGGAATCGACCGCCGGGAGGTGGCCTGTTTCGGCGACAACCACAACGACCTGCCGATGCTGCAATGGGCCGGGTGGAGCTACGCCATGGAAAACGGCACCGACGACGCCAAGGCCGCGGCCGACGAGGTCATCGACCACAATGACCGCGACGGGCTGGCCTCCAAAATCCATCAGTTGCTCGACGATCGATGAGACCGGGCCGATCCCGGCGTCGACCGCAGTCCGGTCCGGCTCAGTCGACCTGGCGACCGAGGGCGGTGGCGATGGCACCGATACCGGCCACGCCGTTCATGAGGCCCCGATGCGACGCTTTGACCTCGATGGTGAAGGCGGCCGCCTCGATCGATGTCCGCCAGTCGACGAAGCCGTCGGACTTGGAGAAGATCGACACGAAATCGACCTCGGAGGGGAAGCGGGCGTAGCGGTCCTGGTCGACGGCGTGCTCCCGGTCGAGGAAGACCTCGCCGAAGGCGCCCGCCCGCCATGACTTGTCCAAGACCTCGGCCGGGACCTTCACCGCTGCGAACCCGGGGTACTTGACCAACAGCGGCGCCCCGACCGCAATGATCTGCGCCACCTTCTCCGGGTGGCGAACGGCCAGGATCCTGGCGAACTGGCCACCACGGCTGTGTCCGATGATGGTGACCGGTCGACCGGTCAGGCGGAACAGGCGGTCGAGATCGGCCTCGGCCGCGGCAACGCCGACATAGGCCGGACCGGAGTTGCGGCCCACCGAAGCGGCCTCGGCTCCCCATCCGGCCGAGGACATGACGCGCAGCAACGACTGAAAACTCCCCGGTCCGGCCAGGAACCCGGGGATGATGAGCATCGGGCGGGATCGGCCTTCCGGCACGCCGTCGCCGGTCCACAGCGGCGATCGCCGCAGCCTTCGCAGCTCGTAGGGTCTGCGGGCCTCGAGGACCATCGGCCGCCCGAACCATCCGGCCAGTCCCGACAACGGCGTGTGTCGACCGGCTGGCTGCCTCTCGATGGCAACGGTCGACGACGGCCGGGACGCGGCCGGTCTTTTTGTCACCTCAATCTCCGCGGCCATTTCCTCCACAGTACCGCCAACGGCCCCGAGGGGCTGCATGGGGCGTCGTCGCCGGTCCGGCCGTCATCGGGGCGAGAATCTCGATAGCTTCGAGCGATGGCCGAGTTGCGTTTCTTCTTTGGCACCATGGGGTCCGGCAAGTCCACCCAGGCGCTCCAGATCCGTCACAACCTGACGAAGAGCGGTCTGGCCTGCATGCTGTTGACCCAGCTCGATCGCCGCCAGGGTTCGGTGTCGAGCCGGCTCGGTGTCTCGGCGGAGGCCACGGTGATAGACGGCTCGGTCGACGTTCACCGCCTCGTTGCCCAGGAGCACGCCGATCGCCAGGGTGTCCATGCGGTGATCTGCGACGAGGCCCAGTTCTACCAGCCCGGGCAGATCGACCAGCTGGCCCGGGTTGTCGACGAGCTCGACATCGAAGTGTACGCCTTCGGTCTGCTGACCTCGTTCCAGGGGCTGTTGTTCCCCGGGAGCCGGCGGCTGATGGAGGTGGCCGACCGTCGGTCAGAGCTCCAGGTCGAGGCTCGATGCTGGTGCGGGCTCCGGGCCACCCACAACGCCCGCCTGGTCAACGGCCGTCAGGTCTACGAAGGCGACCTCAAGGTCGTCGGCGACACCACCGGCGGCGAGACCGCAGCCGATTCCGCTGTCGGGCCGGCGGCGCCGGCGCCGACGGTGACCTACGACCTGCGCTGTCGGAGGCACTGGCTGGCGGGGCGGGTCGAGGGTAACCAGGACTCGTTGTTCGACGACCTTCCCGCCCTCTGAATCCCACTGCTGAAGCCGGTCAGCAGCCGTCCGGGTGGGCCGGATTTTTGGTTGCAATTCGGACCAGGGGTCCGGCCGACCTATAAACGTAGGGGAATCTTGCTTGTTGGCAACACCGGGCATCCAGGTCGTCTTATGATTGTCAACATCCAGTGGTCATGTGGTGGGTCCTTGACTAAACTCCCCCAAGGAACCACAACCATTGGTAATCCGAGCGGCTCAACCCAAAGGCGGAGCGAACCCATGGAAATCAGCCAGTTGGCAATCGGTGTCGTCATAGGAATTCTTGTCGGCGCCGTCCTCCTGTGGCTTCTGGATCGTCGCCACCAGAAGGTCATCAAGAAACTGGTTGAGAGTCGGCGCAAGATCGAACGGCAGCGAACCCAGGCGGTCAACGATCTGTTCGCCCTTCGGGCCGAGGTCGAGGACGGCAGCTATCAGCACGCACCGGAGCCTCAGACGTCGTCCACAGCCTCCGATCCTCGCATGATCGCCGAGATGGCCAACCTGCGAAGCCTGATCGCCAGGGCCGACGGGGCGCTGACGTCGGCCCGCCGCAAGCGGGATCAGCATGAGGCCGAGATCGCCCGCCTCCGGTCGATGTTGGAGGAGACGCACGGCGAGAACGTGATCAACTTCCGCCCGCCTGATCGTCCCGGCGGCACGCTGAAGAACGAGAATCTGGCTCTCTGAGCGGCGTTTTTCGGCGGCGGCGGCCTTCGCCCTGCCAACCACGAGGTGGGTCGCGGCGCGTCCGGGAACGGTTCGCGTACAGTGATCGGGTCAATCCCATCGATTCGACCAACAGGGGGACTTCATGACCAGCACCGTCGCCGTGCTCAACCAGAAGGGCGGGGTCGGCAAGACCACCGTGACGTTGGGCCTGGCCTCTGCTGCGTGGGCCGCCGGCCTGAAGACCCTGGTCGTCGATCTCGACGCCCAGGCCAACGCCACCTGGGCGCTCGGCGTTGATCCGTCGCTCGACTATTTCGGCACCGGCGACGCCATGAAGTCGAACCGAGCCGGCTCTGCGGCCGACATGGTGGTAAAAACCGGCTGGGGTCAGGACCTGTGGATCCTGCCCGCAGCGGGCGACCTCACCGAACGGGATGCCGATACCCGCCGGGAGACGAGCGTCAAACGCCTGTCCCGGTCGTTGGAGGGCGTCAGCGAGGACTATGACCTGGTGCTCGTCGACTGTGCTCCGTCGCTGGGGTTGAACACCTCGAACGGCTTGGCCGCGGCCAAGGGTGCGCTGCTGGTGGTCGAGCCGACCGTGTTCGGCCTCAGGGGGGTGGGCCCGGTGCTCGATCTGGTGGAAGACGTCTGGAGCACCGACAACCGCGATCTGGAGCTGGCCGGCGTCGTGCTCAACCGGGTGCCGGCGGTCTCGGCCGACGCCAGGGATCGAATCGTCGAGCTCAACAAGATGGTCGGCAGCCGCTCGGTCTGGAAACCGACCATCCCTCACCGGGTGATCGTGAACACCGCCCACAACGAGCGGGCTCCGCTGCACGCCTTCGGCAGCCAGTCGAGGGAGCTGACCGACATCTTCGACACCCTGCTCCGCAAGCTTCGCCGCACCATCGACTGATCGGGCCCGGGGTCGGCCGCGGCCCACCACATTTCTCGCGACCACCGCTACTCCACTAGGTTTTGGGACAGCCCCCATCGCCGGATGGGGAAAGGCGAAGGGAATGGGCCGATGGCGAGTCACGACCTGGTCATCCGAAACGGCACGCTGATCGACGGTTCGGGCCGGCCGGCGGCGAGCGGTGACATTGCGGTCAGCGATGGCACGATCAGCGAGGTCGGCTCGGTCGACGGCGTGGGTGCCCGTGAGGTCGACGCCGATGGCCACATCGTCGCCCCGGGCTTTGTCGACATCCATACCCACTATGACGGCCAGGCCACCTGGGACCGCCAGCTGGCCCCGTCGAGCTGGCACGGCGTCACGACGGTGGTGATGGGGAACTGCGGGGTCGGTTTCGCCCCGGTCCGAGCCGACAATCGAGAACGGCTGATCCAGCTGATGGAGGGGGTGGAGGACATCCCCGGCGCCGCGCTCCATGAAGGCCTGCCCTGGGAATGGGAGAGCTATCCCGAATACCTCGACTATCTCGACGGCCTGCCCCGGGACATCGACCTCGGCAGCCAGGTTCCCCACGGTGCGCTCCGCCTGCACGTGATGGGGGAGCGGGGCGCCACCCAGGAACCGGCCGAACCGGCCGACATAGCCGACATGGCAGAACTGGCCCGCCAGGCGGTGGAGGCCGGGGCCTTGGGCTTCACCACCTCCCGGACCCTCAACCATCGGACCAGCCTGGGTGAGTACACCCCGACGCTCAAGGCCGAACAGGACGAACTGGTGGGGATCGCCCAGGGTCTCGGGGCGGCGGGCAAGGGAGTGCTCCAGGTGGTGAGCGACTTCATCGACATGGATCACGAATTCGAGATCCTCCAGTCGATGGCGGCCCGGTCCGGTCGGCCGATTTCGATCTCGGTGGCCCAGGCGTTCAAACGCCGCGACGACTGGCGGATCCACCTCGATCGGTTCGCCAAATCGACGGCAAACGGTGTCCAGATGCGGGGCCAGGTCGGCGCCCGTGCGGTCGGCCTGTTGCTTGGCCTGCAGGGCACCCTCAGCCCGTTCATGACCAGCGAGCTCTACCGGGACCTTGCCGAGCTGTCGTTGGCCGAGCGGGTTGCCAGAATGCGCCGGCCCGAGGTCAGGGCGACCATCGTGGCGCAGTCCACCGTCGATCGTTCGGCTGCCCTCATCGGAGCCAAGCTGATCAACAAGTACGAGATGATGTACCTGCTCGGTGATCCGCCGCAGTACGAGCCCGATCCCACCGATTCGGTGGCGGCCACCGCCGAGCGCCAGGCCATCGATCCGGCCGAGCTGGCGTACGACCTGCTGCTGCGGGACGAGGGCCGCGGCTTCCTCTACATGCCGACGCTCAACTTCGCCGACGGCAACCTCGACGTTGTCCGCGAGCAGCTGTTACATCCGGCCTCCGTGCCCGGCCTGTCCGACGGTGGGGCCCATGTCGGCACGATCTGCGACGTCAGCTTCCCGTCGACCCTGCTCCAGTGGTGGGGTCGGGACCGGCCCCACGGGCGGATCCCGCTGGAGACGCTGTTCGCCAAGCAGTGCCGGGCAACCGCCGAAACCGTCGGCCTGCTCGACCGCGGTCTGCTGGCCCCCGGTCACAAGGCCGACATCAACATCATCGACTTCGACAACCTGCGTCTCCACGCCCCCGAGATGCACTTCGATCTCCCGGCCGGCGGCAAGCGGCTGCTGCAGCGGGTCGACGGGTACCGCCATACGTTCGTCTCCGGAACCGAGGTGATGGCGGACGGCGAGTCGACCGGTGAGACCCCGGGCCGGCTGGTCAGAGGGGCCCGGAGCCCGATGCCGGCCTGAGCAGGGAGGGTCGCGGTCGTCTCCCGGCCGCCATCCGAAGCGGTCGTTTTTTCGACAACCTGGGCCGATGGCAACAAAAGTCGTGCGATTGCGGCCATGCTTGTGGACCGTGCACATCGTAATCATCGGAGCCGGCGAGGTCGGCGGCTATCTGGCCGAGCGACTGCGGGGCGAAGGGCTGGACGTCGTCGTTGTCGAGAGCGATCCGGCCAGGGCCGCCGCCGTCGGCAACGACCTCGACGTCCAGGTCATCAACGGCAGCGGTTCGAACCCGTCGGTCCTGATCGAGGCCGGGATCGGCCGGGCCGGCCTGCTGGCCGCGGTGACCGAGAACGACGAGGTCAACCTGATCGCCTCGCTCCTGGCAAAACAACACGGGGTCGGCACCACCGTGGTCCGGGTCGAGACCGAGGCAATGCGAGGCAAGGATGCAGCCGCACTCCTGGCTGCGGTCGGGGCCGACGTCGTGGTCGATCCCGATGCCGAGACCGCGGATGAGATCCTGGAGCTGGTCCACACCACCGGTGCCGACGAGGTCTACCCGATGGCAAACGGCGAGCTGGTCGTCCTGGGGGCGTTCGTCTCCGAGGTGGCGCCGCTGGCCAACCGCAGCCTGGAGGAGATCGGCCGATCACTTGGCGAGGAATGGGACTTCCTGTTCGGGGCCATCACCCGCAACGGCGACACGGTGATCCCCCGTGGTGATCAGATGTTGCTGCCCGGCGACCACGTGCGGGTCCTCAGCCGAGCGTCGGCCCAGAGCGATCTGCTCCGGCTGCTCGGCGTTGCCAACACCAGGGCCAGGCGGGTCATGGTCCTCGGCGGCGGTGCGGTCGGCTCACGGGTTGCCGGGAAGCTGGAGCGCGAGGGGGTGGAGGTCGTGCTGATCGAACGCGATGATCGGCGGGCCAAGGATCTGGCCGAGGCCTTCCACCGGACCATGGTGGTCAAGGGCGATGTCACCGACACCGAGCTGTTACTGGAGGAGTCGGTTGGTGACATGGACGCGGTGGTGGCGGCCACCGGTGAGGATGCGTCGAACGTCTTGGCCTGTGCCTTCGCCATCGCCGAGGGGGCGAAGTTCACCGTTGCGGTCCTCCATCGCCTGGCGCTGCTGCCCCTGGTCCGGAGTTTCGGGATCGACGCCGCACTCAGCCCCCGTACCGCATCGGCCAACTCGGTGCTGCGCGCCGTGAGGGGCGACACCGCAGCGGTCACCACCTTCCTCGAGGGCGACTCCGAGGTCGACGAGTTGGAGATCTTGCCCGGGAGTCGGGCCGACGGTGCCACGGTGGCCGATCTGCCGCTGCCGAAGAACATCCTGATCGGTGCGGTTGTCCGGACCGGTCAGGATGCGCAGATCGTCAGGGGCCGAACCGAACTGCTCGCCGGCGACCACATCATCGTTTTCGGGCGCCCCGACGCCCTGGCCGCAGTGCGACCGGTCTTCCGATCGTGAGTGAACAACCGCTGGTCCGGCCCCGTCATCCCAGCCTGCTGCTCCATCTCACCGGGTTGACACTGGCGTTCTGCGGTGCCGGGATGCTTCTGTCGGCCGGGGTCGAGTTCATGACCGGTCACACCGACGATTGGCTCTCGCTGCTGCTCGTCGGCACGGTGGCCACCGGTCTCGGGGTGTTCGCCTGGTGGACCACGATGGTGCCCCGCCGGATCCCGCTGCTCGACGTGTTCGCCACGGTGGCCACCGCCTGGCTCGTGATGTCGGCGGTCGGTGCCCTTCCCTACATCTTCACCGGCACCTTGACCGATCTCGACCTGGCGCTGTTCGAGTCGGTGTCGGGGTTCACCACCACCGGCGCCACCGTGCTGATGGCGGGGGACGACCCGACTCGGTACGCCGCATCGGACGGCATCCTGTTCTGGCGGGCCATCACCCAGTGGATCGGGGGCATGGGCGTCATCGCCCTCGTCATCGCCGTCCTGCCGTCGGTGGGCAGCTGGGGCATGGGCATGATGGCCGCCGAGGCCCCGGGGCCGACCGGCGAGCGGCTCACCCCCCGGGTGCGGTCCACCGCCCGCCGGTTGTGGGGCGTCTACCTCGGTTTCACCGTCGTCCTCACCGCGGCCTACTTCCTGGCGGGCATGAATCTGTACGGTGCGGTCACCCACAGCTTCACGACGGTGTCGACCGGGGGGTTCTCCCCGTACACCGCCTCGATGGCCCATTTCGATTCCGATCTCATCGAGTGGATCGCAATCATCGCCATGTTCCTGGCCGGGACCAGCTTTCCCATGCTGTACCGGGTGTTGAAGGGCAAGCCGGGCCCGCTGCTGCACTCGGTCGAGTTCCGAACCTACTGTGCGGTCGTCATCACCGCCTCGGTGATCATCTTCTTCACCGCCGACCCCGACGCCAGGAACTACGACGGCTTCCGGGATTCGTTGTTCATGGTGGTGGCGGTCAGTTCGACAACCGGCTACGCCACGGTCGATTTCGTCGGCCAGTGGACCGATGCGGCCAAGACGATCCTGTTGATCCTGATGCCGCTTGGCGCAATGGCCGGCTCGACCGCAGGCGGGGTCAAGATGATCCGTATCCTGGCCGTGGCCAGTTTCGCCCACCGGGCCACGCTGGGGCAGCTCCATCAGCGGCTGATCCGCCCGGTCCGGATCGGGTCGAGCGTGCTCGACGATCATGTGGCCAACCAGGTCGTCGGCCATCTCGTCCTGTCGTTGGCGGCGTTCGGCGGCGGCAGCGTGCTCATTGCATTGACCGGCACCGACATGGTCACCGCCTTCTCGGCTTCGGCCACCAGTTTCGGCAATGTCGGTCCCGGCCTGGGGGAGATCGGCGGCGACTTCCTGGCCATACCGCCCTTTGGTCGGCTGGTGGCGATCGTCAACATGCTGCTCGGTCGATTGGAGATCTATCCCATCCTGCTCGCCCTGGTGAAGCTCCCGATCCCCAGGATCCGGCCGACGATGGCCCGGCTGTCACGCCAGCTCGGCGAGGTCGTCACCACCCAGCGCACGTGACCGCCGCCCCCGTCGTATCACCTGGCCGTCGCCTCGGGCACGAACTACCTTTGCCCAATGCGTGAGAACACACTGAAGTCGGCATGGCATGACGGGCAACCGACCTTGGGCCTGTGGCTGGCGAACGCCGATCCGGTGGCGGTAGAGCAACTGGGAGCGGTCGGCTACGACTACCTGTGCCTCGACCTGCAGCACGGTCTCATCGACTATGCCGACGTGGTCCCGGCCCTCCAGGCCCAGCAGCGATCGTCGTCGATCCCGATCGCCCGGGCTCCGTGGAACGAGCCCGGCATCATCGGCAAGTTGCTCGACGCCGGGGTGATGGGTGTCATCATCCCCATGGTGAACACGGTGGCCGAAGCCGAGCAGGCGGTGGCGGCCTGCCGCTATGCCCCGATGGGCTCCCGCAGCTTCGGCCCGACCAGGGCCGCCTCGGCGCTGGGGCCCGACTACTACGGCGACGCCAACGCCACCATCGCCTGTATCCCGATGATCGAGACGGTCACCGCCCTGGAGAATCTTGACGACATCGCCAAGGTGCCGGGCATAGATGCGATCTACGTCGGCCCGGCCGATCTCGGCATCAGCCTCGGTCTCGGTCCCGGATCCGACAATGCCGACCCGTCGTTCCAGGAGGCGCTGAGCCACATCCTGTCGGCCTGCGAGGCAAACGGTCTGGCCCCGGGGATCCACTCGGTGCCCGGCCTGGTGCAGACCCGGCTGGAGCAGGGGTTCAAGATGGTGACCGTCACCTCCGACCTCGGGGCGGTGACCGACGGGGCCCGAAGCGCCCTGACCGTCGCCAGGGGTGAAGGATCCGGTACCGGCGGCTCGATGTACTGAGCGGTGCCACTGGCCCCTGGCATCAAGCCTGGAGCTCGGCCAGTGGGGGGAGGGCCCAGTCGATCGGTTCCCGACCGGCTTCGGTCAGGATCCTGTTGATGGTGGAGAACGGGCGGGAACCGAAGAACCCACGGTGGGCCGACAGTGGCGACGGGTGGGGGGCGCTGATGATGTGATGCCGATCGGTGTCGATCAGATCCTTCTTCCTTCCCGCCGCGGCCCCCCACAGCACGAAGACGACCGGTTCCCGCTTGGCCGACACCGCCCGGATGACCTCGTCGGTGAAGGTCTCCCAGCCCTTCTTCTGGTGGGAGGCGGCCTGGCGGGCCCGCACCGTCAGGGTGGTGTTCAACAACAGCACACCCTGATCGGCCCAGTGGGACAGGTTCCCGTGGTCCGGTTTCGGGATCCCGAGGTCGTGCTCCAATTCGGTGAAGATGTTGACCAGTGACGGCGGCGGGGCCACCCCGGGGCGGACCGAGAAACAGAGACCGTGAGCCTGGCCCGGGCCGTGGTACGGATCCTGACCGAGAATCAGCACCTTCACCGACCGGTAGGAGGTCATGTGGAGGGCGGCAAAAACCTCATCGTGGGGCGGGAAGACCTGATGGTTGGAGCGCTCGGCATGAACGTACTGCTGCAAGTCGCCCCAGTACGGCTTCGAGAACTCGGTCCGGAGGATCGGATTCCAGTCGGTGTCAGCCACAATTTCACCGATCCTAGGCAACTTTCTGGTCGGATTGTCCGCCGGTCCGGCGAAACAGATCATACGCTCGGGTGGTGCATCGGCATCGTCTTGGGCCCCCATTCCCACCCGGCCTGCCGCCCGACCCAGCCCGCGCCGGTGGCCTCGGTTTCGAGCCGGCTCGCTCGGCGCCCTGGCGACTCCGAGCCCGGTCCGGCCCGGTCCGGTCGATGGCGGTGGTGCTGTTGCTGGGGTTTGCCGCCATGACCGCCGCATGCTCCGAGCAGACCGGCGCCTCCGCCGAAGGCAGCGTCGCCGGCCCCACCGACACTCCCACCGACACCCTCGTCGTCGCCGAGACCGAAGACGGAGCCACCGGCGAGACCGGGGACACCGCCGAGGTCGAATCGGAGCCACCGGTCGACCGGGTGGCGCAGGTCATGGCCACGATGACCACCGAGCAGAAGATCGGCCAGTTGTTGATGCCGATGGTGTTCGGCACCGGCGACGACGTCACACCGGCCGAGCGCAGGCTCAATCTGGACGCCCACGGCTATGCCACGCCGAGCGAGATCGTTGCCGAATACCAACTCGGCGGTGTGATCTACCTCCAGTCCAACATCGACTCGGCCCCTCAGGTCAAGAGCTTTTCACGCCGCCTTCAGCAGGAGGCGGCCGACAGCTCCGGGATCGGGCTGCTGGTGGCCATCGATCAGGAGGGCGGTCGGGTCAGCCGGCTGAGCGACGAGGTGTCCCTCTTTCCTCCGGCGTTGGACCTGGCCGGGGATCCGAGGCTGATCCAGGAGGCGAGCTACGTCACCGGCCAGCAGGTGCAGCAGCAGGGGATCAACGTGGTCCTCGCCCCGGTGGCCGACGTGGTCGAGACCGAGTCCACGAGCTTCATCGGGAACCGGTCCTTCGGTGGCGACCCTGAGGCGGTGGCGACCATGGTGTCGGCCGCGGTGGCCGGGTTGCAGCAGTCGGGGGTTGCGGCCGCGGTCAAGCACTGGCCGGGCCACGGTGCCACCAGCGTCGACAGCCACAGCAGCCTGCCGACGGTGGACGTGGACCGCGACCTGTGGGAGAGCAGGGAACGGGTGCCCTTCGCCGCCGCCATAGAGCAGGAAGTGTCGATCGTGTTGGTCGGGCATCTGGCCATGCCGAGACTCGATCCCTCGGCCCAACCGGCAACGATCTCGGCCACCCTGGTCGACGAGTTGCTGCGCGACGAGCTGGGTTTCGAAGGGGTGGTCATGAGCGACGCCCTCAACATGGGCGCGGTCGGTGACATTCCCGGTGGTGAGCTCGAGGTCGGCTCCGTCCTGGCCGGCGTGGACATCGTGCTGATACCGCCCAGCCTGAGCGATGCCTCTGCCGCCCTGACCGCAGCGGTGGCCGACGGCAGGATCAGCGAAAAACGGCTCGACGCTTCGGTGGCCCGGATTCTGCAGCTCAAACAGAACCTGGGCCTGCTCTCGGTGCGGTAGGCCCCGGCTGTGTTCCGGGCCGGTGCGGTAGGCCCCGGCTGTCTTCAACCGAGGAACGGGGCCGGGATCGACCCGCCGGCCATCCGGATCAGCCACACCAGCGCCAGCACCGCCACATTGCCGGCCAGGAGGGGCCGTGCCGCCGATGACATGCGCCGCCGCAGGTCGGCGGAACCCCACCGCCACAGCGCACTCAGGGCCGCAGCCTGCGCCAGCGCCATGATCGTGTATGGGTGTTGGGCCCAGGCGCCTGCGACGTCGCCCCGCAGCAGCCGCCCACCGGAACGGGTCAGGCCACAGCCGGGGCAGAAGCCACCGGTGCAACGGCGGATCGGACACAACACGGGTCCCTCGTCGGCTGCCATGGCTGCGACGGCCGCCATGGCGGCGAAGACCACCGTGAGAACGAGCCCGAGGCCGAATCGACCGTTGGCGACCGGTCCGGCGGGGGCTCGGCCGGCGGTCTGGAGATCGCCGCTGGTGGGTGTCATCGAGGCCAAGGGTAGTCAGCCGGGGGCTGCGGTGGCCTGTTTCCCGGAGCCGGGGTGGCCTCAGCCGCCGGGAGCTCCGCCCTCGCCGCCATCGCCGAGGGTGCTGGCAGTGGGGGAGGAGCCGGTGGTCGACACCGAGGTGGACGTCGTCTGGGCCGTCGTGGTGGGCGCCAGGGAGGTGCTGGTGGTGCTGGAAGGCGTCGTCGTGCTGGAGCTGGTGGTGGTGGACGGCGGGGAGGTCGAGCTCGTGGTCGTGCTCTCGGCGATGGTGGCCAGGGTCGACGGGGCGGCGGTGGCCGTGGTCGTCGGCTTCTGGGTGGTTGTCGATTCGGGGGAGCTGGTACTCGTCGTCTCGCCATCGCCGGTCGGCGGCCCGGACCCGTCTCCACCTGGCGCCAACGACGGATCACCACCGAACTCGGGAGGTGCGGGCACGATCCGGCCACGACTGTCGCGCGACGTCGGTGCATCGATGTCGCGTCGCAACGACGTCGGGGACTCGGGCTCGTTGTCGGAGAAGCCGACGGCCGGAATGCCCGATGCGGGTGGGTCCATTCGGACGTTGACGGCCTTCAGCGCCAGTGGCGCCGCGACTGCAGCCGCCGTCACCGTTGAAAGCGACAGGGCAAGCAAGAACCGGCCGCGACCGGTTGGCTTTCTTGGATGCTCCAAGTACATCTGCAATCCGACCTAAGGGGCTAACTACGCGGATAGTGGTTTCTTCAGTTTCTAGCCGAAATTTGTCCGGTCCCGCCTCTTGCGGGATAGATAGCCCACATTTTGACTTTGTGGTTTCCACCGACTTCTGGAAAATCGGACACGATCGTGGACCGAGACGGCCCGAATCGAACAGCTGGGGGTTCGAAACCCTCTGAAACAGTGCGATTTCACGCTGAGACATCCTTGACCACGGAGTGCGGTTTCCGCCTGGCCGGAACGGCCGGCAACCGTCATCGGTCGGCCGTGGTCAGCCACGTTCGATAGACGGCGTGGGCCCGATCGAGCTCGGCCACCTCGACCCACTCGACGGCCTGGTGGGCCTGGTCGATCGACCCCGGCCCGAATACCACCAGGTGATCGACCACCTCACCGTAGGCCAGGGCGTTGCTGCCGTAGGTCGCCAGTTCGGGGCTCGACCCGGCGATCGTGGCCAGTCCCTTGATCAGGTCCGAATCCGGGTCCTGATAGAACGCACCACTGGCCCGGCCGTTGACCAGTTCCACGGTGGCCTCGAGAGGTGCCGCCGCCGCCTTTGCCACCGCGGCAAGCTCGTCGAAGATCCGGTAGGGGTCCTCGCCCGGCGCCACCCGGCGGCCGGCGTACAACCGGCACTCGTCGGGAATGATGTTGCGGGCTCGACCGCCACCGATCTCGGTCACGCTCAGCGTGCCGGTCCCCATCGCCGTCGACGGCTCCTGCGCCACCAGCTTCTCGTGCTCCTGGTGGAGGGCCAGCACCACCCGGGCGGCGGCGGTGATGGCGTTGGCGCCGAGGTGGGGCTTGGAGGAGTGGGCGGCGTGACCGTGGACGGTGATCTCCATCCCCATGCCCCCCTTGTGGCCGTGCACCGGGGCGCACATGGTCGGTTCCGCCACGACGAGGGAGTCGAGGCGGCGCCCGGCGTCGGTCAACCAGTCCTTGAACCGGTGGGCCCCCGGCAGGCCCCCGAACTCCTCGCCGACCGTGCCGACCAGCAGCAGCGACGCATCGAGATCCGCCTCCCCGTTTGCGACATCATCCAGCAGACCCAGGAGCACGGCCAAGGTGGCTTTGGTATCGACACTGCCCCGGCCGTAGACCCGGCCGTCCTCGATCCGCCCGTCGAACGGATCGCCTTCCATGTGCTCCACGCCGACGGTGTCGAGGTGGACGTCGACCGCCACCAGCCGATCGCTGCTCCCCTGGAAGCTGGCGTACACGTTCGGTCGCCCGGGCTCCACTTCGTCGACGGTGACTGCGGCCCCCAAACCCTCGGTGCGGCTTGCCAGCCACTCGGCCACGGCCTGCTCGCCGCCCGGTCCGGACCGCTCCCCGGCATGACCGGGATTCACACTGTTGATGGCCACGAGCTCCGACAGAAGCTCTGCCCGGCGGCGGGACGATTCGGAGGGAGATGCGCTCGACATGGACCAACACTAGAGGGGTCGCTACCACCGAGAAAGTCCCGCCCGGCGGCCGAGACCAGCGACCGGCTAGGATTCCTACCGGCAATGGACAAACGAGCATGGCGTGACATCGCCCGGCAACGCCGGAGTCGGATGGCGATCGAGGGTCGTGCGGCCGGGCCGACCGCCGATTCGTTGTCGCACTGCCGAGCTCTCGAACGATTCCTCGCCGAGGCGGTGGCCGACGGTCTTCGGGTCGTGGTGTACGACGCCATGGCCGGCGAGGTGGACCTCGGCCCGTTGGTCGACCGCCACCCCGATCCGGCCGCTCGATTCGCCTTGACCCGAACGCCTTCGAGGGGACACGAGCTCACCGTCCACCCCTGGGGCGTGCCCCTCGAGCACCATCGATACGGCTATCGCCAACCGGCCGCCGGGGCGGTGGTGGCACCGGATGCGTCGATCGGTGCGATGCTGGTCCCGGGACTGGCCTTCGATCGTCACGGCACGAGGCTGGGCCACGGCATGGGCTACTACGACCGGCTGCTCGGTCGTTTCTCCGCCGAGGTGCTGTTCATCGGGATCACCGGCGGGTTCGTGGTGGAGGCCCTCCCGGCCGATCGTCACGACGTGGCCATGACCCACCTGGCCACCGCAGCGGGGGTCCATGCCGTTCCGCTGGACGACGCTGTCTTCGCCTCGCTGGGCTGACGGTCAGCTCGGCTCGGTTGGCGGCACCACCTGGCCGCTCAGCGACCCTCGAAGGCGGGCTGGCGGCGCTGGCCCATGGCGGCAACGCCCTCTTTCCAATCCGCGGTGTTGCGGAGGCGATCCTGTTCCTCGCGTTCACGATCGGTGGCGGCCCGAATGGCCGCCGGCAGATGACCCCGCATCGTCTCACGGATCGATGCCACCGCCAGGGGGGCCGATCCTGCGATCTCGGTGGCCCATTCCGTGGCCACGAGGCGGATGTCGTCGTCCTGGTCGGCCAGCCGATCGAGCAGCCCCAGTTCTGCTGCTTCGGTGCCCTTGATCCGCTTGCCGGTGTAGAGCAGGTCCAGTGCGTGTTGTTGACCGACGATGGCCGGCAAGGTCACCGTCAGTCCGAAGCCTTGGTGGAAACCGAGCCGGGCGAAGTTGGCGGTCATCCGGGTGCCGGGGCCTCCGACCCGGAAGTCGGCCATGCAGGCCAGCCCGAGCCCCCCGCCCACCGATGCTCCCTGGACCGCTGCCACCACCGGGGTGTTGGCCGCAAACAGCCGCACCGCTTCGTCGTAGATGTGGCGGGGTGGGCCGTCGGCGTCGGCATCGACCCGTTCGGAGGTGAGCTTGGGGTCCTTGTCGTCCAGGGCGGCACCGGCACAGAAGTTCTTGCCCTGGCTGCCAAGCACGATGCAGCGGGCATCGGTGTCGGCCTCCACCGCCTCGAAGGCGTCGGCCAGTGAGCCGAGCATGGAGAGACTGAAGAAATTATGGGGTGGTGTCTGGACCTCCACGGTTGCCACGTGGTTCTGGTCGACTTCGACGGAAACAACTCCGAATTGAGGCATGGCCCGACCTTACGTCAGGCCGGCGTCGCAGAAAAATGGGCGTCTCGGGCCCTGGGCCGCTCAGCGCTGGGCCGCAGCCAGGGTGCTCAGGGCCTGGGCGCCGTAGCCGGCCGGGTCGGTCACCTCGTCGGCGGCGGCGATCTTGCGATCGGGGTCGATCAGGTAGGCGATCCGCTTCGGGTAGTCGGCGAACTTCTCGGCCGGGTCCCGCAGAACCTGGTAGGCGGCCCCCACCGCCTTGTCCTGGTCGCTGAGCAACGGGAACGGGAAGTTGTGCTCGTCCTTGAACGACTTGTTGTCGGCCGGTGTGTCGAACGAGATGCCGACGACCTGACAGCCGGCGTCTGTGAACTGCTGAGCCTGATCACGCAGGCTCTGTCCCTGCAGCGTTCAACCGGGGGTGCCGGCCTTGGGGTACCACCACAGCAGCGTCCAGCCGCCGTCCTGGTCCGACAGGGTGAACGGTTGCCCGTCCTGGTCGTTCACGGTGAAATCGGGAGCTTCGCTTCCTACGTCCAGCATTGCCGACCTTTCTGTTGCATCGGAACGATGACCTCGCCGTCCCGTTTCGTTCGTCCGGCAAGGGTATCGCTCGGCCACAGGTTGGCCGCGACCCCGAAACCGGCGAAGATGGTCCCATGTCCGATTTGGAAACGCTGCCGGTGGTCGATCCGATCGTCGATCCCACGCTGGATGATCCGATCCTTGATGACGGGGACCACGAACGGTTCGCCCACTACGTGCGAAAGAGCAAGATCCTGCCCAGCGCCATCGACGGCACTGCGGTCAGGGCGTTGTGCGGCAAGAAGTGGGTACCGAACCGAGACCCGAAGAAGTTCCCGGTCTGTCCGGAGTGCAAGGACATCTACAACAACCTGCGCGATCCCAAGTAGGGCGGCCGGTCGGCCACGATGGTTCGTCTCCTGGTCGATTGCGACCCCGGCCACGACGATGCGGTGGCGCTGGTCGTCGCCTCCCATTTCGGCGAGCTGGTCGGCATCACCACCGTCGGTGGCAACGCCCCACTGGCCGATGTCACCACCAACGCCCTGTTGACCTGCCAGCTGTTCGGGATCGATGTCGATGTCCACGTCGGCGCCGAGCGGCCCCTGGTGGCCCCACCCCGCCACGCCCCGGAGGTCCACGGCGTCAGTGGGTTCGAGGGTCCGGCCCTGCCCCCGCTGGCCAGGGCCGCCGCATCGACCGAGGCGGTCGAGTACCTGATCGAGACGATCCGGTCCGAGGAGGGCCTGTGGCTGGTTCCCATCGGCCCGCTGACCAACGTGGCCCTGGCCTTCCGGCAGGCCCCCGATCTCCCGTCCCGGCTGGCGGGGGTCAGTTTCATGGGGGGTTCGGCCGGTGCCGGCAACCACACCGCGGTCGGGGAGTTCAACATGCTGGTCGATCCGGAAGCGGGGTCGGTGGTGCTCGGCTCGGGGGCCAGGCTCCACATGGCGGGCCTCGATCTGACCCGCCAGTTCGTGATCGACGATGCTCTGGCGGCCGACGTGCGGGCCATCGGCGGCCCGGGCCCGGTGGCGATCGCCGACCTGATGGTCAGCTACCTCGACCAGTTGGAGCGCCTCGGTGGACCGCGGCTCGGCGGCCTCCACGACCCCTGTGCGGTGCTGGCGGTGACCCACCCCGAGGTGGTGGCATCGCAGGCCCGCCACGTGTCGGTCGAGCTGACCGGTTCCATCACCCGCGGGATGACGGTGGTCGACCGCCGCTCGGCCCGGACCTCCGAGCCGAACGTGTTCCACGGTCACACCCTCGACCACCCGATGGCCAGGAGCCTGGTCCTGGAGGCGCTGGCCGCCGCCTCCGGCCGGTCCGATGGCCGGTCCGACCCCGGCGACGGAGTGGTCCGGTGAGCTCGCCGATCGTCCCCGAGGTAGTGGTCGTCGGCAGCATCAACCTCGATCTCTCGGTGCTGGTGGCGAGGTTCCCCGAGGCCGGTGAAACGGTGATCGGCCACGACGTCGTCCGGGGAGGCGGTGGCAAGGGAGCCAACCAGGCGGTGGCTGCGGCCAGGCTGGGCCGACGGGTCTCGATGCTCGGAGCGGTCGGCGATGACGATGCCGGTCCGCTGCTGCTTCGCCTGCTCGTCGACGAGGGCATCGACGTGGCCGCCGTGGCGTCGATCGGTGGTGGCTCCAGCGGTCTGGCGGTGATCGAGGTCGATCGACAGGGTGAGAACCGGATCGTCGTGATCTCCGGCGCCAACGCCGAGCTCACCCCGGACGACCTCGAGTCGGCCGGTCCGGCCCTGGCCGAGGCCCCCGTCGTGCTGGCCCAATTGGAGATTCCGACCGAGGTGGTTCTGGCCCTTGCCGGGCGGCCCCGCCGGGGTCGGCTGGTGCTCAACCCGGCACCGGCATCGCCGGGCATCGAGTTCGGTGGGATCGACATCCTGGTGCCGAACCGTGGCGAACTGGCCGCCATGGCCGGCTGCCAACCGGCCACGACCGTCGACGAGGTCGTGGATCAGGTCCGCCAGCTCGGTCGAGAACTGGAGGCTGCGGTGGTGACCCTGGGCGGCGAGGGAGCGGTGGTGGTCGACGGACTGCGATCGGGTTCGACCGCCGTGGAGGCGATCCCTGCGGTGGCGGTCGAGGTGGTCGACACCACCGCGGCCGGAGATGCGTTCTGCGGCGGCTTGGCCGATGCCCTGTGCCTCGGGGCGGCGCTTCCGGAGGCGGCCCGATGGGCCACGAGGGTGGCGGCGGCCACCGTCACCAGGCGAGGGGCCCAGCGCTCACTCCCGGCTCGATCCGACGTTCTGCGATAGTCGCCATCCCGCCATGTGGTCGGGCTCCAACCGGGCCGAGGCTACGAGGTTGGCATCGGGCTTGCGCCGCCGCCATCGGGATCGGGCGCCGGTGCGTCGGTGGGGGCGCCCGGGTCGTCGTCGGCGAAACCGTTCGGGTGTTTCGACTGCCAGTTCCAGGAGTCGGCCAGCATCACGTCGAGGCTCCGGTCGGCTCGCCACTCGAGGTTCCGGTTGGCCTTGGAGGGGTCGGCCAACGACGTTGCGATGTCCCCGTCCCTGCGGCCGATCACCTCGAACGGGATCGGCCGGCCGCTGACGTTCTCGGTCGTCTTGATGATCTCGAACACCGACGCCCCCGTCCCGGTGCCGAGGTTGAACACGTCGCAGCCCGGCTCGAGATGATCGAGTGCTGCCAGGTGACCCATGGCCAGGTCGACGACATGGATGTAGTCCCGGACCCCGGTGCCGTCGGCGGTGTTCCAGTCGTCGCCGTAGACCTGCACCTGGTCCCGGCGGCCCACTGCGACCTGCATCACGTACGGAACCAGATTGTTGGGGATGCCCCGGGGATCCTCGCCGATCCGACCGCTGGGATGGGCACCGACCGGGTTGAAGTACCGGAGCAGGCTGATGCGCCACCGATCGTCGGCGGCGGCGACATCTCGGCAGATGTCCTCGATCATCAGCTTGGTCCGTCCATAGGGATTGGTCGGCTGGAGCTTGGCGTCCTCGGGGATCGGCAGGAGGTCCGGATCCCCGTAGACGGTTGCCGACGAGGAGAAGACCAGATCCCACACATGGTTGGCCTCCATCTGCTCCAACAGGTTGATGGTCGAGATCAGGTTGGTGCGGTAGTAGCCGAGCGGTTCGGCCACCGACTCGCCGACCGCCTTCAGCCCGGCGAAGTGGATCACCGAGCTGATGGCGTGTTGCCCGAAGACCTCGCCGAGGGCTTCGTTGTCGACGAGATCCACCTCGTGGAAGTCGACCTCGGCCCGTGCCAGCTCCCCGATCCGTTCCACGGCCCGTCGGGAGCTGTTGGCCAGGTTGTCGACGATCACCACCCGGTGACCTCGTTCGGCCAGGGCGATGGCGGTGTGGCTCCCGATGTAGCCGGCGCCGCCGGTCACGAGGATTGTCTCTTGCATGGTTCCCCTCTCGGCGACGGCCGATCACGGTGAGGAGTGCCGAACACGGTGAAGACTGCCAGTCGCGGTGAAACGTGGTGGTGGTGCCGAAGCGGTTGGTGGCAGACCGGGAGACGGCCGCTGCCCCCGCAAGCCCGGTCTGCTCCCACTGTAGAACCTCGGTCGGCGGGTTCGGGTGCTTCTCCTGGCGGCCCCGGCCAGCGGAGATCGGCCGGTGGTGGCGGTCGCCGCAATGGCGACGATGGCAGCGAAGCGAACGGCTCTCGGTCTAAACTCGCCTCGTCCCGATGGCAGCGAGTATTTCGTGGGGGAGGCTTTCCGGGTGAGCGATGGTCAGATGGATGCAGGCTGGTATTACGCCCAGGGAGATCCGGGGGGAACCCAGCGTTACTGGGATGGCACCCAGTGGGTCGGTGCTCCCCAGCCGGCAGGGGGGCCTGCGGGCGGCGCGGTCACCGTGGCCGGCGGAGGCGTTCCGGCCGAGTGGGTTCAGCGATTCGTCGCCTGGCTGATCAACGCCGCCATCGCCTTCGCTCTCGTCGTCGCACTGGCGATCGTGATCTCGGTGGGCTTTCTCATCAACGACGGTCTCGGCGTCGTGCTCATCGTGCTGGCCGGCATCGGCCATTTGAGCTTCCTGATCTGGAACCACATCATCCGCCAGGGTCGGACCGGCCAGTCACTGGGCAAGACCCAGCAGAACATCAAGTTGGTCCGGGACGACACCGGCCAGCCGGTCGGCGCCGGCATGGCACTGGCCCGGTACCTCATCGCCTCCCTGCTCTCGTCAGCGACCTGCGGCATCTACGGCATCGCCGATGTGCTGTGGCCGTTGTGGGACGTCCAGAAGAAGCGCCTGACCGACAAGATCCTCAACCTCAGCGTGATCGAGGCCTGATCTTGCCGGTCCTGAGCCGTCGACCGGTTGACCAGGTCCTGCCGCGATACCATTGCGGGGCCGGAAACCTGCGCCGTGCCACTGGTTCACCGAATCGATCGATACGTCCCGACTACACCGTGAGGTAGCTGTTCAATGTCCGATGCACCCCAAACCCAACCTCCGGGCTGGTACTACGCCCAGGGAGATCCGCCCGGTACTCAGCGGTACTGGGATGGTTCCAGTTGGCAGGGTGGCCCCCAGCCGGTTCCCGGTGCCGCTGCGGCCGGTGTGGCCGACACGGTGGCCGGCGGCACCTTGGCCGAGCCGGTCAAGAGGATCTTGGGCGGCCTGATCGACGGGATCATCTGGTTCGCCATCTCCGGCCTGGTCCCGGCGCTGATCGGCGGCGGCCCACTCAACGACGGAGCCAGCTTTGCACTGGCCTTGCTGCTGTCGATCGTGACCGGGGCCATCGTCGTGGCCTACGAGGTGCTCATGGTCGGTTACCGAGGCGCAACCCTTGGCATGCAGGCCTTGGGTCTCAAGGTGGTCAACGAGGACGGCTCCGCCGCCGATATCAACACCGGTCTGCGGCGGATGTACCTGTACATCGCGTTCATCTTCATCGGGCTCATCCCGATCCTCGGCGGGCTGGCCTTCCTCGGTGTGGCCGTCGCCGGCCTGGTGATGCTGTTCACCGACCCCAAGCGCCAGACTCCGTGGGACAAGGTCGGGAAGACCTTGGTCGTGGAGGCCTAGAACGATGGTGAGGCGAAAGGGCACCAGCCGGGTCAGCGGTCCCCAGTCGTCGACCAATGACGGCGGCGGGCCCGGTCCGGCCGCCCCCAGCTTTCCCAGCCTTCGTGAGCGCCGGCCGGTGGTGTACTGGGTGGTCATCGTGGCCGTGGTGGCCATGGTTCTGAGCACCGTTGCGTCATTTGTGAGCGCACTGGTCTGACGACCTACCCGCTGAGAGTGCGATTGCCGGTTTTTTACGCCATCATTGAGTTGGAGCAGTCTGTCGGGTCTCAGCCCGGCCGATTCGGGTGTCGAGGAGATTGATGTCGAGTTTCAAATCCGGTGATCGTGTCGTGTACCCCCATCACGGGGCCGCGGTGATCCAGCGCACCGAAACAAGGGAGCACAACGGGAAGAAGACGAAGTACTTTGTCTTGCAGGCGGTCCACGACAACCTGACCGTCCGCGTCCCGGTCGAGATGGCCGATGAGGTCGGCATGCGTCTGCCCATCAGCCAGGAGGACGTCGAGGATCTTTTTGTGCTGCTCGGCAAGCGGGATGTCCGCGAACCGGCCAACTGGAGTCGGCGATTCAAGAACCACCAGGAGAAGCTTCGTTCCGGCGATGTCTACCAGGTGGCCGAGGTCGTGCGGAACCTCCGGCTGCGAGAGAAGGCCAAGGGCCTCTCCGCCGGCGAGAAGACGATGTACAACAAGGCCCGCAAGGTCCTGGTGTCGGAGTTGTCGTTCGCGCTGAACGTCAGCGAGGAAGATGCCATGGATCAGGTCGAGGAACAGCTGGTCTGAGGATCGGTGGCCCGGCCGACAGGTGGCCGAGCTCCTTCACAGGCCCAACAGCGCGAACATCGCCTGCGGTATCTCGTCGATCCCGGCCGCCAGCATCGATGCCCGCTCGACGTTGACGGCATCGAATCGCCGGTCGGCCCAGTGGTCCCACGGGCCGGGGGCGATGCCATCCGGTCGTCCGCCGGCCTCGACACATGCGGTGAGGTAGCCGACCAGATCGGCGACGTCGGCCGCTCCGCCCGGCGAGCCGTGCCCGGGGACCACCGTCGACCCCAGCTCGAGCAGGCCGTCGAGGCTCTCGATCCAGGACACCGGGTTGGCGTCGTACAGCAGGGGGGTCACACCGAAGCCGGCCAGGGCGCCGGCGAACACCACACCGGCCGCTTCCAGCCGCATGACGAGGTTGAGGCCCGACTCGCCCGGCAGGGGGATCACCTGGGCCGCTGCGGTCAGCCCCGCCGCTTCCGACACGGTATGGGTGACCGGCCTGGTGGTGAAGTCGTCGGGATAGGAGGCGGCGAAATCGGGCAGCAGCCGACGGAAGGCCAAGGGGTTCGGGGGCGCATCGAGCTGGTCGCTGGTCACCTCGGTGCCGTAGAACGCCGCCGCCCAGAACGGCCGACCGCCGCCGCTGAACGGGATCCGACTCGAACTGAGGACGACCCGCTTGATCGGGAGGGCCAGTTCGGCGGTCAATCCCAAGATCTCCTGGCGGACCCGGTACCCCCGATCCGGCGTCGCCGTGGTGTCGAAGACGGTGAGGCCGTCGGCATCGATCACCAGCCCGACGTTGGCGTGGCCGAAGCCCTTGATCGGATCGATGTAGGCGAAAATGCCCTGGCCGAGCTCAACGAGGTTCATGTCCATTGCCGAATGCATGGTAGTGGCCGGCCACCCGATCGCTGAGACCGTCGGGCCCGGTCACGGCACGAGCATGTGTCTGTGTCCGGGCGAAAGTAGAATTGGTGTCGTCGGTATATCGATGACATGCCAATGACCACACAATGGCCGAGCGGAGCCGGATCGAACGCCCGGCCGACGACAGCGAAGGTGGAAGCCAGTGACCGAGTACGCACCCCCGATCGACGACGTCCAGTTCGTTCTCGACCATGTCGTCGGGTTGCAGGACCTGCTGGCCGCCGATCGTTTCGAAGGAATCGACCGGGACACGATCGCCATGGTGGTGGCCGAGGTCGGTCGATTCATGGCCGAGGTGGTGGCGCCCACCAACCGGGAGGGCGATCAGATCGGCTCGAGCCTGACCGAGGACGGCGGCGTCAAGACGCCGGACGGATTCGGCCCGGCCTACCGGCAGTACGTGGCGTCGGGCTTCGGCGCCGTGCCGTTCGATCCCGAGTACGGAGGCGGGGGCTTCCCATGGACGGTCGCCATCGCCATCCAGGAGTTCCTGACCAGCGCCAACATGGCGTTCTCGCTCTGCCCGCTTTTGACTCAGGGGGCGATCGAGGCCCTCGAACATCACGGATCGCCGGAGCAGCAGGCGATGTACCTGCCGAAGATGTTGACCGGCGAGTGGACCGGGACCATGAATCTCACCGAGCCCCAGGCCGGGTCCGATGTCGGGGCCCTCACCACCAAGGCCGAACCGGTCGGCGACGGCTCCTACCGGATCACCGGCCAGAAGATCTACATCACCTACGGCGATCACGATCTGGCGGAAAACATCGTGCACCTCGTGCTGGCCCGTACCCCGGGCGCAGCTCCGGGAACCAAGGGCATTTCGATGTTCCTGGTGCCGAAGTACTTCGTGAACGACGACGGTTCGCTCGGTGAGCGCAATGACGTGACCTGCGTGTCGGTCGAGCACAAGCTCGGCATCCACGGCAGCCCGACCTGCGTGTTGAGCTACGGCGACGACGGCGGAGCCATCGGTTGGCTGATCGGTGGCGAGGGCCGGGGCATGCGGAACATGTTCACCATGATGAACAACGCCCGGTTGTCGGTCGGGCTCCAGGGTCTCTCGCTGTCCGAGCGGGCCTACCAGCAGGCGTTGGCCTACGCCCAGGAGCGGTTGCAGGGTACGGCGATCGGTGCCGATCCCGGCACCTCGAGCCCCATCATCGACCACCCCGACGTCCGTCGGATGCTGATGACCCAGCGGGCCTGGATCGACGCCATGCGCTGCCTGATCTACGAGAACGCGGCGGCGCTGGACCGCACCGCAAACGGCGGCCCTGACGCCGAGGCGGCCCGGGAATGGGCCGAACTGCTGATCCCCCTGTCCAAGAGCCTCTGTACCGATCTCGGCAGCGAGATGGCCTCGCTGGCGGTCCAGATCCACGGCGGCATGGGCTACGTCGAGGAGACCGGCGTGGCCCAGCACTACCGCGACGTCCGGATCGCCCCCATCTACGAGGGCACCAACGGGATTCAGGCCGCCGATCTGGTCGGCCGGAAGCTGCCGATGCGGGGTGGCGCAGTGGTGACCGAGCAGCTCGACCGGATCGAGGAGCGGGCCAAGCTGCTGTCGGCCGACCTCGAACTGGCCCGCTTCGGCGATCGGTTGTCGGAGGCCGTTGCCGCCACCCGGCGGGCCACCGAATGGCTCCTGACCAGGGGCGCCTCGTCGCCGGCCGACGCGCTGGCCGGTTCGGCGCCGTATCTGCGCATGCTGGGCACGGTCGTCTGCGGCGGGCTGATGGCCAAAGCGGCGCTGGCGGCAGCGGAACAAACCGACGACCCCGAGGGGTTCTATCGTGCGAAAGTGATCTCGGCGAAGTTCTTCGGCGAGCAGCTTCTGCCCGGCGCAGCTGCGCTGGAGGGCCCGGCAACCGCCGGGGCGGACGACCTGTTCGCCCTCAGCCCCTCCCAACTTGGTTAGGTAACGAGTGCTCGTCTCCCCGGTCATCACCGCCACCGTCGGCGCAGGTTTCAACGTCTTGGGCTCCATCCCCAGCCCATCGTCCAATCAGCTCGAGATCGGCCCCCTCACGCTCAACTACTACGGCCTGTGCATTGGGCTCGGTGTGTTGGTGGCCGTGTACATCGCCCAGCGGCGGTGGGCGGCCCGCGGTGGTCATCCCGACGACATCGCCTCCATCGCAACCTGGGCCGTGCCGGCCGGGCTCATCGGCGCCCGCGTCTACCACGTCATCACCGACTGGCGACCGATCGACTCGTGGCTGAAGGTCTGGGAGGGTGGACTGGGTATCCCCGGCGGGCTCGTGGCCGGGGTCTCGGTCGGCTATTGGGCGGCCAGGCGTCGCAACCTCGACCTGGGCAACGTGATCGATGCGGTGGTGCCGGCGATCCCGGTGGCTCAGGCCATCGGCCGTCTCGGGAACTGGTTCAATCAGGAGATCTACGGCCGGCCGACCGACCTGCCGTGGGCGGTGGAGATCGACCCGGAGCATCGGCCGGTCGAGTTCGCCGACTCGGCCACCTTCCACCCCGCCTTCCTCTACGAGGCGACCTGGAACCTCGCCCTGGCGGCGTTCCTGGTCTGGATCGACCGCACCGGCAAGCTCCGCAAGGGCATGATCCTGCCGGTCTACGTCGCCGGTTACGGCATCGGTCGGTTCGTGGTGGAGTCGGTCCGCATCGACCCGGCAACGCTGATCCTCGGCGTTCGAGTCAATCACTGGGTCAGCGGTGCCGCCGTGGTGCTGTCGGCATTGGCGTTGCTGTTGCTGTACAAGAAGGCCGGACCGTCGTACTGGGCCGATGCGCCGCAGGCCGATGGCGCCGGCCGGTCCGCCGAAGACGAGCCATCCGACGAAGCAACTTCCGACAAGACACCGTCCGACAAGGCACCGCCCGGCAGCGAAACGGACGAGAGCGAGCCGGCAGAGGACGAGTCGAAGGTCCCTCTGGACTGAGGCGGGCCGTCGCTCGCTTCGGCGGCGCGTTCAGGGGGCCGAGGTGTTCACCGTGGCCCGCTTGATGTCGAGTCCCAGCTCCCGAAAGTTCTCGATCGGCCGGTTGTAGCCTCGGTCGAGGTGGTGGGTGCCGGTGATGGTGGTGGTTCCCTCCGCGGCTGCGGCGGCCAGCACGTAGGCGAAGCCACCGCGGATGTCCGGCACCACCACGTCGGTGCCGACCAGCTGGGTTCGTCCCCGAACCACGACCGAGCATGGTGTCGACGAACCGACGAACCGGCCTTTGATGCTGCCAAGAGGGGTGTTGTACTGCTGGATCTGGGCCCCCATCTTGTTCAGGGCCGGGACGTAGGTGAAGCGGTTCTCGTAGACGGTCTCGTACATGACCGACAACCCCTGACACTGGGTGAACAGGGCCACCATCGGCGACTGCCAGTCGGTCATGAACCCGGGGTGGGTGTCGGTCTCCACCGTTGCCGGGCTGAGGCGCTTGGCCCTGGCCGAAATGGTGGTGTCTGTGATCTCGAATTCGGCGCCCATCCGGGACAGCGTGGAGATGGCGGTGACCAGCCGGTCCTGGCTGCAGCCCCGCACGGTGACCTCGCCGCCGGTGATGAGCCCGGCCACGAGGTAGGAGAAGGCCTCGATCCGGTCGCCTTTGAGGTGGTTGACCGCTCCGGAGAGCTCGGACACGCCGTCGATGATGAACCGGCGGTTGGGTTGCATCTCGATGCGAGCCCCCATGCGCTGGAGGAAGAGGGCCAGCTCGATGACCTCGGGCTCCAGTGCCGCCCCGTCGAGCACGGTCCGCCCCTCGGCCATGGTGGCGGTGAGCAGCACCGTCTCGGTTGCGCCGACCGACGGGTATGGCAGTTCGATGTGCGCTCCCCGGAGCCCGCCGGCCTTGGCCTCCAGCCCCTCGGCGGTGATCTCGATCTCGGCCCCCATCTTCTCCAACGCATCGACGTGGAAGTTGAGCGGGCGGGAGCCGATGTCGTCGCCCCCGACGAGGGGGATGAACACCTCGCCGACCCTGTGGAGCAGCGGACCGACCATGAGGATCGGGATCCGGTTCATGCCGCTGAAGGTCATGGGGACCCTGCTGCTCGACAGCGGCCGGGGGTCCACCACGGCGTCGCCGTTCGACCGGTCGATCTCGCACCCCAGCGCTTCGAGCATGCTGATGGTGATGTCGACATCGCCGATGTCGGGGCAATTGGTGATGGTCGAAGGCGAGTTGCCGAGCAGCGAGGCCACGAGATGCTTGGTCACCGCATTCTTGGAACCCCTGACCGCAACATCGCCGACCAGCGGTCCGGTGGGGTTGACGATCCATGCCTCGGTCTGTGCCTCGGTCTGTGTCGACCCGACGTTCTCCTGGTTTGTCACGGGTCCAATGTAGTTTGGGCGACCTCGGTTCGTGGGTCACCGAGGAGATCGGCGGCCTCTTTCAGCACGGCATCGCTGAGCGCCGGCCAGGCATCGGCGGCCCAGGGGCCGAACGCCCGGTCGGTCAGGGCGGTACAGAACACCCCAGCCACCGGATCGAACCAGAAAAAGGTGCCGGTCCGGCCGAAATGGCCGAAGGTCTCCGGCGAATTGAGGGATCCGGTCCAGTGGGGCTGCTTGGCGCCCTTGATCTCGAAACCGAGCCCCCAGGTGTTGGGTGTCTGGCGTCCGAAGCCGGGAAGGACCCCGGTGAGCTGGGGAAACACCGGGTTCAGGGCTGCGGTGAGGGTGTCGGGGGAGAGCAACGTCGGGTTGGCCAGCTCTGCGCCAAGCCGCAGCAGATCGGCAACGGTACTGGTTGCGCCGTGGGCCGGTGAGCCGTCGAGCCCGGTGTCGGCCATGCCGAGCGGGTCCAGGATCGCCTCCCGCAGGTAGGTGGCCATGTCGATGTCGGTCGCCTGCTCCAGCGCTCGGCCCAGCAGCTCGAAGCCGTGGTTCGAGTAGATCCTGCGGGTGGCCAAGCGGCTCAGGGTTGCGTTCTCGGTGTTCTCCGGGGCCAGGCCGGAGCTGTGCGACAGCAGATGGGCCACGGTTGAATCGGGCGGTCCCACCGGCTGCTCGAGGGCCAGCGAACCCTCTTCGATCGCCACCAGGACCGCCAGCGCAACCAGCGGTTTCGTGACCGAGGCCAGAGGGAACACTTGGTCGGTCGGTCCCCTGCTTGTCGGTGCATCGTCGCCTTGACGCCATCCGGCAGCTACGGTAGCAACCGGCCAGGATTCGATGAGGTCCAGCGCACTCATGACGCCACGGTAGTCGTAGCCAGGTTGAAACCATGCTCGTGGGAAGCCCCGCGGCTCGGTACCCTCATAGACAATCTCTCTAGGACAGGTACATGTCCAACACAACAACGTCCAACAATGTCCCCGGCATCAAAGATGCTGTCCCCGGCATCAAAGATGCTGTCCCCGGCATCAAAGATGCTGCCACCGGTGTCTCAGATGCTGCCGCCAGCGTCCCGGATCCCGCATCGGGCACGAACGACACCACGAACATCAAAGAGATCGAAGAGACGGCAGGCCAGACCTTGACTACAACATTCGCTGAGTTGGGCGTCGACCAGGAGTTGGTCGACGTTCTGACGGGGAAGGGTATCGTCGAGGCCTTCCCCATCCAAGAGCTCACCATCGCAGATGCCCTCAAGGGCAAAGACGTCTGCGGCAAGGCCCAGACCGGGTCCGGCAAGACGTTGGCCTTCGGGCTGCCCACGGTGCAACGGATCCATGCTTCGGCCAGGGGCCACGTCGACGGCCTCATCCTGGTGCCCACCCGCGAGTTGGCAACCCAGGTGTTCGAGGAGTTGCAGCCGCTGGCCGAGGCCAAGGGGCTGCGAGCCCTCGCCGTTTACGGCGGCGCCGACATCGAGAAACAGATCAGCAGCCTCAAGCGGGGCATCGAGCTGATCGTCGCCACGCCCGGTCGGATGATCGACCTGCTGGATCGTGGGGCGGTGTCGGTGGCGTCGGTCGGTCACGTGGTGATCGACGAGGCGGACCGGATGGCCGATATGGGTTTCCTGCCGCAGGTCGAATGGATCCTTCGCCGTATCGAGGGCGAGCACCAGACCCTTCTGTTCTCCGCCACCCTCGACGGTGCGGTCGACTCGCTGGTCACCCGCTACCAGAATCAGCCGGTGCGCCACGAAGTCGAGGCCAAGGAGGTCACCGTCGAGCAGATGGCCCACCGCTTCATCACGGTCCACGAGATGGATCGTAAGAAGGTGGTTGCGGCGATCGTGGCCGGCGCGGGCAGGACGATGGTGTTCTGCAACACCAAGCGGGCCTGCGACCGGTTGGCCGGCGATCTGGAGAAGCTGAATGTGGCGGCCCAGCCGATCCACGGTGATCTCCGTCAGCGGCAACGGGAGAAGGCGTTGAAGCAGTTCACCGATGGTGAGCTCCAAGCGCTGGTGGCCACCGATGTGGCGGCCCGGGGCATCCACGTCGACAACGTCGACGTCGTGATCCACTACGACCCACCGGACGACCACAAGACCTACCTCCACCGATCCGGGCGGACCGCCAGAGCCGGTGGTTCGGGGGTTGCGGTCACGCTCGTGCTGTGGAACCAGGAGCTCGAGGTCAAGCGCATCCAGAAGCGGTTGGCCCTCGACATCCCGATCGTGGAGATGTTCTCAAACGATCCTCGGTTGGCCGACCTCCCAGGTTGGGATCCGTCGGCCGAGTAGGCCACGTCCACCTCGAACCCGGGCCCGGCCCATTTGCCGATCACCAGCCACGCCGAGGCTCTGGCCACTCGATCGTGGGCCCGGCGCCTGGTTGATGCCAACGACCATCTGAGCCCGTTGACGGTCGTGGCCGAGGTCGTCGCCGCGGTCGCCCACACCATCGGCGGTCGGCGTCTCGCCTCCCGCTACGGAGTCGGCGATCCGCCGCTCCTGGCCTGGCCTGTCGAAGGCCCGCCGGGAGGTTTCGGCAACGTCTGGCTGCCCGGCGTGGTCCACGAGCAGGCGGTGTCGGCCGAGGACCGCAGCGCCAGGGGGGCCTGGTACACGCCGCAGTCGGTCGTCCGGGGGCTGGTGGGTCTGGCAACCGCCGACGGGGTGACACCCTCGTTCGCCGCAGACCCGACCTGCGGTGGAGGATCGTTTCTACTGGCCGCGCTCGACCGGATGGTGGAACTCGGCCTGCCACCCCAAGATGCCGTGGGACGGGTGGCTGGACTGGACATCGATGGGGGAGCGGCCCGGGTCAGCCGATGGTCGGTCGTGCTGTGGGCCGAGGCCAACGGCGTGGCCATGACCGAGGCAGATGTCGACGTGACCGTGGGTGACGCGCTGACCGGCTACCCGGCCCATTGGCCGACCCCGGTGCTGCTGATCGGCAACCCACCGTTCGCAACCCCGCTGCGGACCGGTGCGATACCCGACGGCATCGAAACCTTCCGCCAGGGCCGGGAACCGTTGCTTGGTCCCTATGCCGATCTGGCGGCCATGCACCTCCTGGGAGCGGTGGAGAAATCGGGGCCCGGATCGACGGTTGCCCTGGTCCAACCCCAATCCGTGCTGTCCGGTCGCGACACGGCGGGGCTGCGGGCACACTGCGACGAGGTGGCCCCGATTCACGGGTTGTGGGCCGCTCGGGAGGCCGTGTTCGACGCCGGCGTCCGAGCCTGTGCGGTGGTGCTCCGGCCCGGCGGGCCGCCGGCGGACTCCGTCGATTTGGCCTCGGGGCCGGAGGTCACCCGGGCCGGGGCCGAACCGTATCGATCAGGTTCGTGGGCCGGTTTCGCAGCCCGGGCCTTGGGCGCACCGCCGCTGCCGGGCGGGCTCAATGCGATCGATCGCCGTTCGGACCGCACCACACGAATCGGTGCGTTGGCGACCGCAACCGCCGGCTTCCGCGACGAGTACTACGGGTTGGTGGCGGCCTGCGACGAGTGGGAGGGACCGGTCGGGCAGGAGCCGAATCGCCTCATCACCGTGGGTGCGGTCGAACCGCTGGCGGTGAAGTGGGGGTCGGGGCAGACCACCTTCGGTCGCCGCAAGTGGTCGACCCCGTGGATCCACACCGACGCACTGGAGCCGAAGGTCCGGGCCTGGACCGACCGCCAACTGCAGCCCAAGGTCGTGCTGGCAACCCAGTCCCGGATCCTCGAACCGGTGGTCGACCTGGCGGGAAACATGATCCCCGCCACGCCGCTGATCGCAGTTCACGCCGACGCCGAAGATCTGGCGTCGATCGCCGCAGTACTGCTGGCCCCACCGGTGGTTGCGTGGGCCTGGCAAAAGTGGTTCGGGGCCGCGCTGGCCGTCGATGCGCTCAAACTGGCGGCCCGCCAGGTTCTGCAACTGCCGTTGCCCGAGGATCGCCGGGCCTGGGATCGAGCGTCGGCGCTGGTCGCCGACCACGAGGGGAGCGTCGGTACCGATCCGATCGAAGCCGGCTGGGCGTTGGCCGTCGAGGTGGCGGCGATCATGAATCGGGCCTACGGGGCGGACGACGCAGTATGGCAATGGTGGCTGGAGCGGGCAGGACGATCGGGTCGACGAGGCCCGTACCGGCTGCGTCAAAGAGAATCGTAGCGTGGCCGCCGAGCACGGTGTGTAGGCTCTGAGCGTGTTCCCCTTACGTCGAGAGCAGCCGGAAATCGAGCTGGACATACCGGCGTCTGGTGGCTGGCGGCCAGGTGATCCTCCGGCGTGGCGCAAGTTCATGACGGTGTGCGACGCTCGCTGTTTCGCCCTCGAAGGCGGGGGCGTGCTCGAGGAGATCACCCTGGCCTACGAAACCTGGGGCACCCTCGACGCCAGTGCATCCAATGCCATCCTGGTCTGTCACGCCCTCACCGGCGACGCCCACGCCGCCGGCCCGTCCGGAGCCGGCCAGCGAACCGACGGCTGGTGGAACGACATGATCGGTCCCGGCCTGGCGCTCGACACCGACCGCTACTTCATCGTCTGCGTGAATGCGCTCGGCGGCTGCCAGGGCACCACCGGACCGATGTCGATCCACCCCGCCGACGGGCGACCGTACGGGGCCCGGTTCCCGGTGGTCTCCACCCGGGACATCGTGCGAACCCAGGCGTTGCTGGCCGACGGTCTGGGTATCGATCGCTGGCTGTCCGTGGTCGGCGGTTCGATGGGTGGCATGCAGGTCCTCGAGTGGGCGGTCATGTATCCGGATCGTCTGGTGTCGCTGGCCAGCATCGCATCCTCGGCATCGTCCAGCCCGCTGCAGATCGGGTGGAGTGAGGTCGGGCGGCTGGCCATCATCCAGGATCCGAAGTGGAACGGCGGCGACTACTACGACGCCGCCCCTGGTGAGGGCCCCCATCAGGGGCTCATGCTGGCCAGACGAATCGCTCAGATCCACTACCGCAGCGACAAGTCGCTGGCCGACCGTTTCGGTCGCAGCACGGTGGACCGGCTCGACACCTTCGGCCTGTGGGACCGATTCCAGGTTGAGAGCTACCTGGACTACCACGGGCAGAAGTTGGCTCGCCGGTTCGACGCCAACAGCTATCTGGTGCTGAACAAGGTCATGGATCTCCACGATGTCGGCCGGGGTCGAGATGGCAGCGCGGCCGCCCTGGCCAGGGTCAAGGTTCCGTCGCTGGTCGTCTCGATCGACTCCGACACGCTCTACACCCCGCGTCAGCAGCGAGAACTGGTCGATGATCTCCGAGTGGGTGGAGCCGATGTTCGCTACGAGACCATCCACTCCGATCATGGCCATGATGGTTTTCTGATCGAATTCGAGCAGCTGAATCCGGTGCTCGATCGGTTCCTGTCGGAGCAGGCGAAGTCGTAGCGAACGAACCGGGCATGGCAGGTGGCATCGAGCTCACTCGGCGCTGTCGTCGCCCGGTTTTTTCGGGAAGGGGTTGGTGATGCCCGAAGGCGTCGAGATCGAGATGTACCGGCTGCACGCCGAACAGGTCATCGGGGAGACCGTGGCGTCGGTTCACGGGCCGGACCGGTGGTTCCTCAAGAACGGAACCACCGAGGTCGAGTTGGTGGCTGCGGCCGTCGGTACCACGGTGACCGCAGCCCGTCGCCGGGGCAAACTGCTGCTGCTCGATCTGTCGAGCGGCGACACGCTCGGTCTGCGGTTCGGGATGACCGGCCGTTTGATTGTCGGCGACGACGCCGCCATCGCCTATCTCGAGTACTCCTCGCAACGAAACGACCCGGCCTGGGACCGGTACTGGATGGTGTTCGAGTCCGGGGTCGAACTGCGGATTCGGGATCCCCGTCGGCTGGGGGGAGTCGAACTCAACCCTGACGAGGAGCGACTGGGGATCGACGCGTTCCTCATCACCCTCGGCCAGCTCAAGGACCGGGTGCTGGTGGGCAAGATGCCGCTCAAGGCCAGGCTGCTCGATCAGCAACGCATTGCCGGCGTCGGCAATCTGATCGCAGATGAGACGCTGTGGCGGGCCGGACTGGACCCGGCCCGGGCTGCCGATTCGCTTGATCAGAACGAGGCTCGCCGGCTCCATCGCCACCTGCGGCGTGTGCTTGGGGACTTCATGACCGACGGCGGTTCTCACACCGGCAGGCTGCAACCGGCGCGGGTCCGGGGTGGCCATTGCCCCCGAGACGGCGCCGAACTGCTCCGACGGGAGGTCGGAGGTCGCACCACCTACTCCTGCCCCCGGCACCAGGTATAGTCCGTCGTAGTGTTCGTCCTGGTTCTAGCCGCCGAGGCCGACGAGACACGCCAGGCCATCACGTTCCTGATCGTGTGCCTTGTCGGCATTGCCGTGATGCTGAGTGCGCTGACGGCCTGGTACTGGCACCACACCTCGCCCAAGCGGCAGCCCGCGGCTGCGCCCGGTCTGGTCGTCGATCCCCAGGATGATCCGGCCGTTGGTCCGTCCGATCCCCAACCCCCGCCGCCTCTCGTCGGTGCCGCACCGATCGAGGGCTCGTCAGTACCGGCGGCAGTATCGGCGGCCGGCGGCGAGGCGGCTGAACCCGAGTTGGTCATCGCCTCGGTCGAGGCCGAGACGGTCGGTCGATCGGCCACCGTCGTCGGTCCGTCCCGAGGGTCGATCGAGGCACCGGAGCGCGCCGCCGCGCTGGCGGCGATGTCGGCCGGCGGCATCGAGGGGCTGGATCGTCGGGCCGACCGGGCCGGAGCACCGCCGGTCGCGCCATCCTCGGTTGGCAATGGGAGAGCAACGGAAGGCGGTCGGGCTGCTGGATCGACACACGGTTCCGGCGGACGACGTGGGCAACCGGCTCCGGTCGGTCGTGGCCCCGGCCGGCCACCGGGTGACGGCCCCGCAGATCGTGACGAGCCGGTCGAAGCTCGCCGGGCGCAAGACCGCGAAGCCGACGTGCTGAGCGACGAGGACTGGGCAGCGGTGATGAAGTCGGCGTTCGACAAGATGTACCAGTAGCAGGGCGCCGGCTGTGTTCGTCCGGTGGGCCGGCCGGCGTTCGTCGGCCGCCGTTCCCTTGCCCAATCGCAATCCGGTTCGACAATGCGATGCGCTGTGGTGGGAGGCGGGTATAGTTGGTCCCGCACATCTTGCGGACGTAGCTCAGCTGGTAGAGCATCACCTTGCCAAGGTGAGGGTCGCGGGTTCAAATCTCGTCGTCCGCTCCATAGAGTCCCTGGTCAGCGGCCCATTCGGGCCGCTGACGGCGTTTTGGGTTGCTCATCATGCCCATGGTTTGTCCATCAACTCAGCGGCGGGTCTGCCGATGGTGGGGTATGTCGGGTTCGATGCGTCAACGTTCAGCCGGTTCGTGGGGGCTCAGAGTGTATGTGGGCCTCGATACCGACACCGGCCGGCGTCGGTATCGGTCGAAGACGGTTCGGGGGAACCGAGCGGAGGCGGAGCGGGAGTTGGTGGCCTTTGTCGAGCGGGTTGGTCGCGATCGTTCGGTTGGTGGTCGGGCGACGGTGGGGGAGTTGTTGGAGCGGTGGTTCGCGCTGGCGTCGTTGTCGTGGGCTCCGACCACGATCCGTCAGACCCGTTCGGTCGTGGACCGTCACCTCTGTCCTCATATCGGTGGGGTTCTGGTGGGGGAGTTGGCCACCGCCGACATCGACGCGCTCTACGCCAAACTGCTTACTGGGTCCGGTGACGCCAAGGCGTTGAGTGGGGGCACGGTCCAGCGGGTGCACGTTGTGCTTCGTTCGGCGTTGGCCCAAGCGGTCCGCTGGGAGTGGATTTGGGACAACCCCGCCGCGCATGCAGCCCGGATCGTCGCCCCCAGTCGGGAACCGGACCCGCCGTCGGTTGACGAGCTGGCGGTGCTGCTGGATCATCTGGAGTGCCGGGACCCGGCCCTGCACGCGTTCGTGATGGTGGCGGCCACGACCGGGGCCCGCCGGGCTCAGGTCCTCGGGCTGCGGTGGCGCAACATCAACTTCGACGCCGCGACGGTGTCGTTCACCGGCGGGTGGGTTGATGGCCCGAACGGGCCGGTGTTGACCGAGACCAAGACGAAACGCCACCATCTCGTCGAACTCGACACCGACACGGTCGCGGTCCTAGCCGCCCACCGGAGCGGCAACGAGAACCCGGGTCGGGACCGGTTCGTCTTCAGCTCAACGGCAGACGGTGCAACGGCGTGGAAGCCGAACTGGGTGACCAAAGCGTTCCGCCGTGCGCTGCGGGACGCTGGGCTGCGGCCATTCCGACTGCACGACCTACGGCATTTCATGGCGACCGCGATGCTCGAGCGCGGCGTGCCAGTGGCCACTGTCTCTGGCCGCCTCGACCACCGGCGCACCTCGACGACGCTCAACTACTACGCCCATGCCACCCCGAGGGGTGACCGGGCCGCAGCCGAAACCCTCCGCCAAGTCCTCGACCAAGCTCGCCAGGAACCTTGACTGACTCGACTGTTCCCCCGATCACCTGGGCTGCCGCAGGTCATGGTCGTTTTCGCGCGCGTTCCCGCAACCGGCCCACTCGCTCCACCATGACGGCGACCGACTTTCCAATCGGTGATCGGTGGAGGGATCGGGGCCTGCGATAGACACGAACCGGCCAGTCACCGGGGATCCCGTGGAGCTCGGTCCGAGTAGGTGCGTCGCGACGTTGTCGGGCCAGCGGGTTCGACGCGGCCACTGGCGGCCTCCAGCCGTTCTCTCATTTCCGGGCCCAGCCGCGCCAGATGTCTGCGAGTCGCGTTCGTAGTCCGAAACCGTGCCGCATTCTGGTCGCTCAGGATCGAGTCCGCCAGGGCCTCAGGATCGATGGTGGTAGCGGTTCGGTCGTCCATTTCAACCAACGCTCATCGCTCGCTGAGCGGTCTCGTTTCCGAGCACACGGAGCACGGCAGTTCGCCGGTCCTGTTGTGCTCCGTGAGTGCCTCGAATTGTGAGTGCTTGCTCTTGCAGTCGGGCAAGATGGGCCGTGTGATCGCCAGCAGGCTCGACGTTGTCGGGAGTCCTGAGCCTGGGCTCGTTTCGGGATTGTTCTAGCTCCAGGTCCCGGCCGGGGAGGTGGTCCACTTGAGGCCCCACTTGAAGAGAGCTTTGAGGACGGGCTCGAAGTCCCTGGCCGCCTCCGTCGGGTGGTATTCATAGCGTGGGGGATGCTCGTTGTACTGGCGACGTTCGAGGAGGCCCTTGTCGATGAGGTGCTTGAGGCGGCTGTTGAGCACGGTCGGAGCGATGCCGAGATCATCTTGGATGTCGTCGAATCGGGTCAGTCCGAGCATGACGATGTCTCGCAGGATGAGCGGGGTCCACCACTCACCAACGACTTCGAGGGACTGTGCCATCGGACAGTCCATGTCCTCGAAGCTCTTGTGTCTCATGGATCGAGCGTACCAGGGCGGTGACTAGCGTCACCAGAGTTACTGTGCACGTCCGGCCTCAGCCGGCCGTCGTGTGGGCAGCCGGGTGGCAACCAGGCTGGCCAAGGCGGCGACGGTTCCGAGATAGACGAACGCCCGCCTAAATGCCGCGAGTTCGATATCGCTGCCGGCGCTGCTCCCCAGTATGGCCACGAGGACGGCGAGGCCGATCGCTCCCGCCAGCTGGCGAGCGGTTTGGTTGACGGCGCCGGCCACGCTGTAGTTCTCCCGATCGACCTCCGACACTGCAGCACCGGCCAGGATCGCCGGGCCGGCGCCGATGCCGCAACCAAGGAGCAGCAGACCAGGCAGGAGATCGACGAGGTAGCTCGGATTCTGGCCGGCCCGGAGGAAGAGCCAGAGCGCTCCGCAGGCGAATAGGAGTGTGCCCGGAACGGCGATGGTGCGGAAGCCGAACCGGTCGGCAAGGCGGCCGGAGATGTTGGCTGAGATGGTGGCCGCGACCGGCAGCGTGCTGATGGCGAAACCAGCCCGGCCCGTGGAGTAGCCCGCGACTTCGGTGAGATACAGAACCATCGCCAGAATGACGGGGAAGAACCCGAGCCCGAACAGGAAAAGGGAGAAGGACGCTATCCGGAACGACGAGACCGCGATAACAGCCCGTGGGACGATCGGGTCGGGGTGGCGGGCTACCCGCAGCGCCACGATGAGCGTGGCCAGGACGCCGGTGCCGAACAACGCAAGCACCGGGATCGACGTCCACCCCCAGTCGCCACCCTGGACGATGGCGAAGGCTAGGCCACCTGCCGCAACGCCTACGAGGGCTGACCCCAGAGGATCGGGAGGCCGGGCCTCGGGATCCCGAGCGCTTTCGGTGAGAACACGCAGCCCCCACACCAGGGCGATCGCCCCCATGGGGGGAACGAGGGCATAGGCCCAGCGCCAGGAGCCGGCCTCGATCAGAATGCCCCCGAGGATGGGGCCGACGACCGAGGACAGGGCCAACGTCGAGCTCCAGATGGCCACGGCGCTGGCCCGTCGCTCGAGAGGGAACGCGGCGATGGCCAAGCCGACCGAAGCCGGGGTCATCATGGCCGCACCCAGGCCTTGCGCACCGCGCGCCGCGATCAGCAGCGGCAGGGATGGGGCCACGGCGGCGAAGGCCGCGCCCGCAGCGAGGCAGACGATCCCGATGTTGAGCATCCTGAGTCGTCCGAACCGGTCGGCCCATCGACCGGCGACGATCAGCATCGCGGCGTAGGCCACCAGGTAGAAGGTCAGCACCCATGACAGGTCTGCGGTGCTGGCGTTGGCGAACTCGCGCTGCATGTCGGGCACGGCCACGTTGGTGATGGACAGATCGAGCCCGACGACGAAGTTGGTCAGCGAAGTGGCACCAAGAACCTTCCATGCCGCTCGATCAACTGTTGCACCTGCGTCTTGTTGACTAACTTGTGTCACGATAGCCACCGTACTGCGGCGACTACTATGACGCTAGTCTGTGGTCGAAGGCGGACGAAACCGAGAACGAGGAGATATGACATGGTCGAGACTGCAGGCACCGCGAGCGTTGAGATCGAGGCGAGTCCGGACTCGGTGTACGAGGTCCTCACCGACCTCTCCCGCATCAGCGAGCTCAGTCCCGAATGCTACAAAGCCGAGTGGGAAGATGGCGCGACCGCCGCGAGTGTTGGCGCCAAGTTTCGGGGCTACAACCGCAACGGCGGGAACGAGTGGGACGCTGGCTGTGTCGTCGTTGCCGCTACACCAGGGGAGGAGTGGGCCTTTGAGGTGCCCGCTGACGACGGGCGGAGCACCGTCTGGCGCTATGAGATCCAGCCGACAGCGTCCGGCTGCCGGGTCACGGAAAGCTTCGACTCGCCGATCCTCGACGCTGAATTCTTCCAGAAGGTCAACCGGCACGATCTGCTTCTGAAAAACATCGCTCGGACGCTCGACAACCTCAAAACGGTCGCCGAAGCCTAGGAGACACAGGGAGCGGTACGAGTCGGGCGGGCCTTGCCGCCTCAAGCCGCCCACCGAGCCCACGACCGCAAAGGCCGGTGGGGACGACGAGCTTCGGCTCATTGGGCTTTCAGCACCTGAATGAGACACGCCGTCAGATACATCAAGTTCAGATCGGCACGTTCATGTTGTGCGCACAGATAGACCCCCTACACACAAGGAGCGATCGATGTCGACCGACAACACACCGACCCAGGCACAGATTGCGAAGCTGCAGTCGCTGCCCATGGCCGCCCCGATTGCGGCACTGAACCTGTTCAAGCTGAACGAGCGTGCCAAGTACCGGCCCGAGGATCCAGAGTTCGGTACGCCTGACGCAGATGTCAGCGGCCAAGAGGCCTTTGAGCGCTACCGGACCGAGGCCGGAGCGAAGCTCACAAGCCTTGGAGGCCGGACGGTGTTTGCAGCGAGTGTCGACCAGATCATGATCGGGCCCGACGCGCTCGACTTCGACCTTGCCGCAGTCATGTACTTCCCGACTCGGTCGGCGTTCGTGGCGATGCTGTCCGACCCCGACTTTCAGTCGAGCTCTCGACACCGCTACGCAGCGCTTGCGCGGCACAGCATGTTGCACATCGCAGGCGACCCCTTCATTGACATAGCCAACTAGCTACGTTGCAGCCCAGCGACTTGGTCCACTCGGCCGGAAACACAAACTCGTCGGGTCCACCAACCCGGACCCCATCTTCGGCGATCTGAACCACCACCGGGCTAGTTTCGGTTGCGACTCTGCCGCAATTCCGCCAGCGTCGCGGCCACGGTTAGCCGAGCTCGCCTGCAAGCTCGAGCAGTGAGTCGATGGTCACGGGCGCGATGAGGTTGCGGTCGTCGTCGAGTATTTCGAACATCCGGCCGGATGGCTCGAACATCGCAAACAGAACAAGCGAGCCGTCGGGGCCGCCGCGCTCCATATGCAGATCGCCGCCGGGGCTGGTTCGGTAGTCGCCAGCCGGGCGAACGTCGTGCTCGATCTCCTGGCCTTTCTCGTCGAGGTCGATGACGTGGTGTTCTCCTTCGAGGACGAGCGTCGTCGTAGCCCCGATGTGGCGATGGAAGTGGCAGAAGGAGTTCGGAGCCCATCGGATGAGCAGGTCCAATCGCCCGAAGTCCTGCTGGTAGCCGAGCACCGCGAAGTCATAGTCGATCGGGTAGCTGAACCGTGGGTCGGGCGGATTATGCACCCACAGGAGCTCGCTGCTGTCTAAACAGGTATGGAGGTTCACTGCTGTCATTGTCTGACTCCCGCGGCGGCTTAGGGGTTGCGGCCGACGAAGGCGATCAGCCGGTCCTGGGCGCTGGCATCGTCGGCGACCTCGACTGCGGGGCCGAACATCCTGTCGCTGCGCAGCATCTCTTCCGGCAGTCGTTGCAGCCCCATCAGAGTCGACTCTGCAGCCGCCTCGGGCAGGGTGGCGTCAGCCCCGATGGAGCGGGCCAGATCCCAGGAGTGAACAAGCAGATCGGCGGTGATCAACCCGGCGACAGCAGGCTTTGGGGTGTCGCCAAGCGCGGCGGCTGTACCCTCCAGATTTGCCGGGTCGGCCAAAGCGCCGGCCAGAGCGGGCTTGAGACTTGCCCAGTCGGCGTCGGCACCAACGCCTGCGCCGAAGACCTCGCCGCCTCGGCCCTGCCAGTGCATCGCGTGGTCGACCAGTTCACGCACGGTCCACCCGTCGCACGGCGTTTCTTTCGCCCAGTCGTCGTCGCCTACCTGGCTCATGACTTCGTCCCATTTGTCTGCGGCCGATGCCCAGACGTCACCAATACCATTCATGACTCACTCCCTCTGTGCGCGTAAATCATTTCGGATTTTCGCACATCGAGATGCAAGACGTGTATTCCACCATTGGAGGTTGTCACGGAGCAGATCGCGACGGCAGCACGCTGACGAGAGCTGCGCCGATCCCGATCACAACACGACGGCACAAGCAGTGCACTCGGGATCACCGGTCGACCTACCCCGGCCCTGCCACAGACTGTGACGACCAGGCCCTCATCGAGCAGGTAACGCTCATCGCACCACTTGAACCCAAGGGGGATTTGGTGCGATAGGAACTGCGAGTAGGAACGTTGTCAGCGGCTGATTTGGATGACGATGCGGCCTTTGGCGCGGTGTTCGAGCACGGCTTTCACTGCGTCCTTGACTGCGTGGAGATCGAACGGGAGGACGTCGGCGATGGGCATGTGGATGTCGTGCTGGATCGATTGGGCGAGCGCTTCGTGGATGACCCGGCGTGGGGGTTTCTCGCCGAACACGTAGCGCTTGGCTCGGAATCGAGTTACGACGATGCGCCGGAGAACGTAGCCGAATACTCGTGCGGTGGCGAACCACGACAGTTTGGTCTTTCCGAGGTACTTCATCGGACCGACGACGGTGACGAACACGCCTTGGTCGCCCAGTGCTCGGAAGCCGTCTCGTTCGATGTCGCTGCCGCCTACGCAGTCGAAGACGGCGTCGGCTGACTGGCCACTCCGGTTGGTGTGGTCGGCGAAGTTCAGGGTTCGGTAGTCGACCACCTCGTGGGCCTCGTTGTCGAGCATGAGCTGTTGGTGTTCGCCGCTGCCGACTGCGGTCACGGTGCAACGGAGCGAGGCGAGGTAGGCGGTCATCATCGACCCGATGGAACCGGACGCGCCGACAACGATGCAGCGGCCTCCCCGGTCCACGCCACTCATGGTGATAGCGCCCCATGCGACGCAGGCCCCCATGGTCGTCGCCACCGCCTGGTGATGGGTGATGGCGGGAGGCTTCGCCGTGACCATCCGTTGATCGACGCAGCGATACGTCGCCCAGGAGCCGGCCTCGGGTTCCTTATCGGGGATGACTATGACCTCGTCGCCGAGGTGGTATCGGTCGACGGCGCTACCGAGGCCAACGACGACGCCGGACACAGCCGATCCCATGATGTGCGGTTGGTCGGGGGACAGGTGTTTCGGTCCGTAGAACCGACCAAGCGCCGTGCCCTGGGCTGCGTAGATCTCGTCGATGTGTAGCGAGGAGGCCACCGCTTTGATTGCGACCTCATCGGGCCTGGGCCGTGGTGTCGGCACGGTCAGCATTTCCAGGTTCTCGACGACTTGTCCGACGTTGGGCCGGTGAGTTAATTAACCCGATGGCCTGCATCGTGGATGAGGTCTCGTAGGCGAGCACTCGGCGGTCGGTTCCGGTTGTTGGTTGCTGTCGTGATCCGTTCATGGTCGTGTTCGTGTTCACTTGCACGTTGCTGAGCCAGCGCTGGATGACTTCCGATGTTGCAGAGGCAGCGGCCAGGCCGAGGTGGGTGACGTCGGGGAGTATGTCGACCTGGGCTGGGGTGTGGGCGGTGAGCGTCGGCTCGAGTCTGTCCGGGTACGAGGCTTCGTCGTCGGCGCCGATCACGGCGAGGAGTGGTACGTCGATCGCGGCCAGGTCGGTGGCGTAGTTGCGTGGCGCGTAGCCGGTGTTGAGGCGGTAGCTGTAGGCCACGGTCTCGGTGCCATCGCGGGCCGTTTCGGGCATGTCGAAGGTGATGGCGGTGAGGCTGTTGAGGGCTGTGACACCCAACCGGTTGAGGATCGAGAGCCCGATGATGACCGGTAGGCGGGGTCGGGCCCAACCTCCAGCGTCGGGGCGTGTGGTTGGTGCGTCGTGGCCAAGGTAGGGGGCGAGGAGCAGATACCCGACAGCGTGCGATCGGTATTGGCCGCCGGCGAAGCGCACGGCGAGCCCTCCTCCGGATGAATGGCCGCCGACAACGATCTGGGTGCTGCGGTGGCGCCGACGGATGTGGCTCGCCAGGTCAGCGAGGTCGTCTTCCAGCTGATCGATGTAGTCGATATCGCCCCGTCGCTGCGAGGATTCCCCGTGGCCGCGTAGGTCCGGAGTGTAAACCTGAGCTGCGCCACTGGCGGCCAGATCTGTGGCGAGGGGCCCGAGGTAGCGGCCGTGGTAACCCGACCGTGGACGAACAGCAATGTGATGTTGCTGTCAGCCGGGTAGTAGCGGACCGGGAGTTGGGTGCCGTCTCGGGCCGTGTAGTGCTGCACGTCTGCCACCTGGACGTTTGGTACCGGTGGCAGAGCTGCAAAGTTCAAGCCAGACGAGTTTGTCGACATATTCGAATCCCCTTGTGTCGTGTATCGGGTCACCGGATGCTCGGGGGTGGTTGCAGCGGTCGCCGGTGCGGTCTCGCCCACCGGCGACCCGGTGGGGCTGGCTACTGCCCGTCGCCGTCGAGCCAGGCGGAGGCGTCGTTGTTCAGAATCGTTCTGATCTCTCTGCGGGTGAAGGGGTACCGGTTAAGGGTTTCGATTGCTTCTTGGG
>CAMYLA010000028.1:0-47186 GCA_947259095.1 uncultured Acidimicrobiaceae bacterium
GCAACGCCGCCACCGCCCGGGCCGCTCATCCCGTCGGCCACCACCAACAGCTGCGCCTTCAAACCCCCGTAGAGTTCGGTCTCGGCCTCGATCGGCAGGCTCGAGGAATGCACGGTCATCGACTTGTTGAGGTCGGCCACCAGGAACTGATCCTGGTTGTCGCCACGTCGCCTGCCGATATCGCTGTAGCCGGCAGACATGGATTTGCTGATGAGCATCGATCTTCCTTCGTCTCGATCCGGGCGCAACGTCGTGGGTCGAATACTAGGGTCGCAGACCGCATCAGGGTCCACCGTGGTCCACGGGCGCAGCGCGCTGGAGGTCCGATCCGACACATTGCCCTCCGAGCGGCGATCCTGGGTGCATGCCGACCCCGACCGAGCCGATCACCGTGCTGGCCATCCACGGCAATGGCGGTGGGGCCTTCCGGTTCTCCCTGGTACCCGAGCTGCCCGGCGGCCGGGTGACGCTCCAGCCGATGACGCTGCCCGGCTTCCAGGGCCGACCGCTGCCCTCCGGACCGTTGAACCTGTCGACGTTCAGCGACGCGGTCCGCAAGGCGCTGGCCGGGATCGACGGCCGAAAGGTCTTGTTGGGGCACGGCATCGGCGGTTCGATTGCGCTCGACGTCGCGGCCGAGGACCCGACGGTTGCCGACGGCCTCATTCTGCTGTCCCCGGTCGGGGTGAAGCTCGACGAACGGCTCTTCCCCAGGATCATGTCGAACCCGATGGTCCGCAAGACGGCCAAGGCGATCATCAGCTCTTCGGTGATGCAGGTCACCGCCGGTCGGTTCCTCTTCCCGGGTGCACCCCGGCCGTTCGCAAAACGATTCCTGGCCGAGTACCGCAATGCCGAAGCGTTCGAGATCATGTTCGATCTGCTCAATGCGGCCTGGTTCGACGGCCTGCCGCCGGTGCAGCTGCCGGTGGCCATCGTCTGGGGCGAGAAGGACCGGGTGCTCGACGTCGGCCATGTCGAGTCCTACGAGCGGGCTCTTCGCGACACCCGACGGATCGTGCGCCCGGAGTGGGGCCACTACCCGATGATCGAGCAACCGGAGGACTTCGCGGCCGGCATCGCCGAGATCGCCTCCGACCTGGTGTCCCCATGACCGGCTCGTGAGCAGGGCGACGCTCGGTGACGATTCGCTGCAGGCCCTCGGCGTCGGGCCCAAGGCGGCGCTGTTGGACCGGGCCTCGGCGGCAGGGCTGCCGGTGCCGAACGGCTTCGTGGTCCTGGACGGGACCGACCTCGATCCGGCCCGGCTCGACTCGGCCACGGCCGGCGCCGCCCATCCCGGGGCAGGTTGGCGTGCCGACCGATCGCCATGGGGGCGGCTGGTGGTGCGGTCGGCCTTCTCGACCGAGGACGGGGCCACCACCAGCATGGCCGGCCGTTTCCACACCGTCCTGGGGGTGGTTGCCGCCCCGGCCGCAGTGGCCGAAGCCATCGCCGAGGTCCGATCGTCGGCCGAGGTACTGACCGATGATGAACGGCACCGGGCTCGGCTCGACGTCCTGGTGATGGAGCAGGTTCGGGCCACCACCGGCGGTGTGGCCTTCACCGAGCAGCAATTCGAAGACGATCTCGTCAACGCCACCTCCGGTCTGGCCGACGGGCTGATGAGCGGAACCGAAGCCGGTGAGCGACACCTCTTGGCGAAGTTGCGGCGCTGGGAACGCCCCGATCGATCGCTCGAAGGCTGGGCCAGTCGGTTGTCGAGTCTCCTGGCCGACTGTCGGCGGGTCTTCGGCGACGCCGATTGGGACATCGAATGGGCCGATGACGGCCAGACCTGCTGGCTGGTCCAGATTCGGCCGATCACCGCCCCACCCCGACGGAACGAGGCCTTCACCATCGCCAACCACAAGGAGATCCTCCCCGAGCTTCCCTCGACCTTGATGACCTCGGTCATCGAAGCCGGGGCACCGGACCTGCTGCGATTCTGGTCGCAGGCCGATCCCAGCCTCCCGGTCCATCGGCCCTTCGTCGAGACCTTCCTCGGACGCCCCTACCTGAACCTCTCCATGCTCACCGATCTGATGCGGGCCCTCGGTCTGCCGACAAGGCTTGTCACCGACTCCTACGGCGGTCGGCCAGACGTCGACGTCGGGCTCCGTCCAAGCCGCCTGTTGGCCAAGGCGCCGACGCTGCTGCGTCTCGGTCGGTCGCAGATCGGTGCCTTCGGCACCGCCGAGCGAGCCGGTCGCCGGGTCGAGCACATCGAGCCGTCCGGACCCGGTTTCGAAGCGGCGCTCGATGCCCTCATCGACCAGTACGTGACGTTGGTGGCCGAGATGAGCTCGTTGGCCGCATCGCTGGCCCCGCCCACCGCGGTGCTCAAGGCCCTCCGTGCCCTCGACCTGCACCTTGGCCGCCATCGGACCGCAGCCACCATGATGCTCGATCGGCTCGGCCCGGTCCGGGCCGCCATCGACGACGGCCTCGGTCCTGGCGACGAGCGATATGACCGGGCGTGGGCGGCGTGGCTCGACCACCACGGCCATCGCGGGGTGTTCGAGAGCGACATCGCCCGTCCCCGGTTCCGAGACGATCCCACCCCGATTCTCGCCGCCGCCCGCGGGCCCGAGCACCGGCCGACCACCGATGCGGGCAGCCGGCTGCGCCGATGGTTGACGACGCCTCTGTGGTTGGTGGTCAAGCGCTCGATCACCGCCAGGGAGAATCTGCGGGATCGTTCGATGCGAGGCTTTGCCGCCAGTCGGGACCGTCTGCGCCGGCTGGCTGCCGAAGCGGTCGACGCAGGCTCGCTCCCCGATGCGGATGCGGTGTGGGATCTGACCAGGGACGAACTGGTTTCGATGGATCGGGGGACCCGCTTCTCCGCCGCCGACCTGGCCGAGCGCCGGGCCCGGCGGGCGACGCTGCTCGAGCGTCGGCTGCCAGACACCGTCCGACGTTTCGACGACCTCGATGCGGCGATCGGCGCCGAGGCGGCGTCGAACCGCTTCCACGGACTTGCTCTGACCAGGGGGACGGTGCGCGGCCGAGCCCTTCGGGCGTCCGAACCGCCCTCCGCGCTGCCCGAAGGCTTCGAGAGAGACGCCACGATCCTGGTCGCTCGGAGTGTCGATGCCGGCTGGGTGCCGATCTTCAACCAGGTGGCCGGTGTTGCGGTTGAGATCGGCGGCGATCTCTCACATGGCTCCATCGTGCTTCGGGAGTTGGGGCTGCCGGCGGTGACGAATCTCGGCGAGGTCGGCGCTTCGATTCGGACCGGGGATCACGTCGAACTCCGGGCCGGGGCCGGAGTGCTCGAGCTCCTCGAAGGCGAGCCGGGTGAGTGAGGACTCTTGGCGGCGTGTCGGACCTCATCGAGACCCGGAGATCGTTGGCCCAAGACCGTTGGCGGGCCCCTCGCTGCGATCAGCCTCCGGCCATGGCCGCGGTGCGGATCGTCTCCTGCGACCGCTCGGCCTCGTTACTGACGGCACCGCGGTCGAGGATCGAGCAATGCCAGCGAGCTTCCTTCCAGCCGTCGTCGGTGTTCTTCCAGACGATGGTTGCGATGCAGTCGAACCAGGCCGAGAGACTCGGTCCCTCCACGGTCTGGCGGAACTCCACCACCGAGTAGCCCAGTTCGCTGGTCTTGAGCGACCGGTAGGCGTCGATCTCTACGTCGATCGAGGCGTCGAGGGCATCGAGCATCAGGAAGTAGCGGCGGAACCAGGGCTCCCAGACCGGCTCGGTCCTAGCCAGAGCGGTCCGGGCCTCGGGGTCGACGTCGATGATGGCGAAGTCCTCGTCACCGATGCCGAGCAGAGCATCCAGATCGCGGTCGACGACCGCCTGGAGCAGGATCAGGGTTTCCTCGACGAAGTCCTCGCCGGCAAAACGGGTGGCAGCGGTCCGCAATGATGGGGACAAGCTTGCTGTCTGAATTACCATGTCTTTCTCCTTCCCGTTCCGCCCGGCGTTCAAACCAACGGTTGGCTCCCGCCGCCGACAACTGCGCTCAGGTGGCCACCATCTCCGGGGGCACGTCGCTCGACAACACCGATCCGTGCCAGCGGGCCTCCCGCCAGCCGCCCTCGACCGATTTCCACACGATGGTGGTCATACAATCGAAGCTGGCCGTCAGCTCACCGACGGACAGGCTCTGCCGGAATTCGAGAACCGAGAATCCCATCTCGGCGGTCTCGACGGCGTCGTAGGCCAGGATCTGACTGTCGGTGGCGGCGTTCATGGTGTCGAGCTGGGCGAAGAGGTTGTGGAACCACTGCTCCCACTCAGCCCGGCTGCGGATGGCGACATTGGTGCCGTCGGGGGCGATGTCGACGATGCCGAAGTCGTCATCGCAGAGGCCGGCCAGGGTGTCGAAGTCGTGGTCCCGTACCGATCGAAGGAGCTGGACGGTCTCGCCGAAGAACGGCTTGTCCTCGAACTCGGGGTGCGGTAGCTCCAGCGGCGATGTGGTCATGAGGTGCCCTCCTCGGGCTGTCGGATGGGATGCCGCGCCGGCTCGAACGGGCGCTGACCGGCCGATCGTTGGTTTGGTCGGTCCTGTTCTCCTTCGTTGCCGGCCCTGCGCCGGTTGCAGTTGCCTGCAGGTTCGGCCCGGCCCGGGACGAAGGGCTACCGGGGCTCGATCTGGGCCAAGAAGGGTCGGCAGGTCCTCGCCCGGGCCGGGCAACCGCCGGCTGTCAGCTTGAAGAATGGGCCTGGTGGAGCTCCGGTGGCCAGTATCGGACCGGCTCGATCCCGTCGGCCTCGACCAACTCGGTTGCCACTCGCTGGTAGTCGTAGCAGTTGAGCTCGTACTGGTTGCCCCAGGGGTCGACAAGGTCGAACGCCCAGCACAGGTCGAAGTCGACGAGGTCGTTCGGCGCCAGCGGCCGCCCCGCAGGGCTGTTGATCTCTCCCGGGAGCGAGCGGGTGAAGGCGATGAATGTCTCGGTGTCCACGCTGAAGGCCACCCCGGTCTGCTGGGGAATCATCGGGTGCCCGTCGCCGGCTTCGAACAGAGCCAGCATCGTCTGGCCACCATCGGCGGAGATCTGCAGCGGGCCGCCGTCGAAACCGGTGGCCCAGAACTCGTACGCCTCGACCGGCTCGAACCCGAGGTGCTTCGAGTACCACGCCGCAGCCTCGGCCCTGTCCGGCACCCGTATGTGCACATGGTCGAGCTTGCCCATCTTGAATTGCGCTGCACCCATCACCCCATCGTAGAGCAGCACGAGCTCCTGGAGAGCTCGTCAACCGGGCGGCGGTCCAGACGACGCCACCGGTACCGACGACAGGGCGCCGAGGGTTTCAGGGCCGGCGCCGCTGGTGTCGGCCGGCCATACACTGGCAGCCACATGTTCCAGCTGGCCCTCACTCTCATCTCAGCGGGAGCGTTCCTCTTCTACGGATACGAGACCCTGTTCAAGATTCCGCCGAGAGGAGAATACGAGCGCTACGGGATGTCTCGCTTGCGGGTCTTTGTCGGCAGCATGCAGCTGATCGGAGCGCTGGGGCTCCTACTCGGGCTGCAATTTGCGCCGATCGGAGCAGTGGCGGCCGGTGGTTTGATGGTGATGATGTTGCTCGGCCTGCTGGTGCGGTACCGGATCCATGATGCGCCGCGACTGATGGTGCCGGCGGCGTCGCTTGCCACGGTCAACGGTCTGCTGCTCGCCCTCTACATTCTGTGATCGGATCGGCCGATCCGGTTGAGCCGGCCGGGTACCGACCTCAGTCGCTCTGACTGCCACTGGCGATTGCCGCCACCGCAGCGCCGGTGAAGACCGACATGGCCGGCAGGGCACGCTTCACCGGGTCTTTGACCTTGAAGTGCATGCCGATCGCCCCGAGCATCAATGCGGCCAAGCCCGTCGACGCCGGGCGCGTCAGCTTCGGAAAGAAGAGGCCGAGCAGCATGAGGCCCGCCAAGCCGACCTTCGCTGCGCCCACCGCGTACATGGTTCGCTCGGAGAGCCCGTATTCCTCGAACTCCTCCCGCATGTTGGTGGCGTCACCACCCCGGTAGCCGGTGTCCTTGTTGAATCTGTTGAACCACACGTTGAAGATCCAAAGTGCGGCCAGAGTTTGTGCGATTTTGCCGATGATGTTCATGAGCAGCCAGTCGTTCAGGTTCCTGCAAGTCTGTGACGGTTCCAGGATAGCTTCCCTGGATCCTGCGCCGCGCACCATAGGTTGTGGCGGTTCGTTTCGGTCCATCGGCCCGGGCATCGTCGAGGGCCCCAGACCCTGAAGCAGCATCCGGGTCGAAGCTGACCACCCGGTCGGTGCCTGCTCGACGCAGCCACACGGTCCATGTTTCGTCTGCCGCATCGGAGGGCATGTACAAACCGAGCCTTCGAGCTCCAGACCAGTCGCCAAACCAAGGAGCACTCATGCTACCGACCGACCAGCGGACCGAAGCCGGCCCCCGCCAAATCATCCCCTTCCACAAGATCAAGGCGCTCTTCCTGCTGGCCGCCTTCGCCTCCCTTGCCCTCTCGGTCACCCTCTGGTTCACCGGGGCCAGGGAAGAAGGCCTCTTCGTCGGAATATGGGTCCCGGCCATCCACTCCCTCGGCACCCTGATCCTCACCGGCGAACGTGAGAACCTCGATGGCGGTACGCAGTCATGAGTTCCACCACGCTCATCCTCATCGCCGGGTGTACGGTCTTTGCCGTCACCACCCTGGCTGCGCTCTGGACCGGCTACCTCCTCATGCAGGCACGCTGGGTGGCGGAGAACTCCGATCTGACCTCCAAAGACGATGACATACACCCCCTCTTCAACTCGACGTACCCCGAACAACGTGACCTACCAGAGCCGGGCGACCCGGAGAACCAGGCCCCGGTCACACCGTGAGCCGTTGATCGCCCTTGATCGCCGCTGACTGCGGTGCACTACGGGATCTTCTCCCGCGGCCTACCCGACGACTATGGAGTGAACGATCTCAAACCGTCGATTCGGAGTCCGGGACCTGCGGATGCATCGAGAGATTGGCAGTGTGACCCACCGAAATGCCCTCCTCTTCCAGTGCGTTGACCAGAGCTGTCAGCAGGCGTGATTGGTAGAGAGGCTCGGTTGCACGGTTGGAGATCCAGGCGTAGGCCCGATAGATCACCGCCTCGCCCGCCACCTCATCGAAGCAGAGGAACGACTTGCGGCCGGGCACCGGCCAATCCAAATCGGCCAGCACCTTGTTCATGATGTTGGTCGCCACCGCCCGATCCGGATTGTGATCGAGCGGAACCTCGACCGAGATCCGGTAGCCACCCATCCGGGAGTGGTTGAGCATCTTCTGGTCGGACATCGAGGCGTTGGGGATCCACGCCGTCGTCCCGTCGGGGAGGGCCAGTTCGGTACGCAGCAACGAGCGTGAGACGACGGTTCCGAACACCTCCTCGACCTCGATCACATCGCCGACGTTGTACATGTCATCGAGGGTGGTGACGACGCCGGCGACCATGTTCTGTCCCAGCGGGGTGAAGACAACCGCACCGGTGAAGCCGATCGTGGTCAGAAGCGCAGCCATGCCGGTGATGTCGAGGCCGGCCGCCTCCAGTCCGGCCGCCACAACGAGGATGCGAACGACCTTCGGGGCGAAGAAGTCGAGTTGACGTCGGGTGCGGACGTCGTCGACCCGGCGAATCGATCGCTTGATCAACCGGGCTGCGATCATCGACAGGATCGACAGACCGAACACCCGGACCACGACCGGGCCGCCGGCGTACAGCACCGTGTAGGCGTCAACGTCTAACCCAACGGTCTGTTGAAAAATGTTTGTGTCAGCCAACTACCTCGCTCCAAGTCCATGTGGATTTGAACCGCTCGGCTCCGGTTCCCGCCAGAGAGGGACGGAGTCTGAAGCCCTGTCCCTGGTGTCGCATCGTACGAATGTGACGCTTGTAATGCAACTGTAAACTCAGATAACCCCAAACTGGGGGACCCCGGGCAGGTTCCGGTTACGGCCGTGGATGGCGCCGAGTCCGCCCCATCCACGGCGGGCGGCAGGGGCAGGTCACGGTCCATGAGCCAGACCGTTCGCACCGCCAAGGCACGAGGGGTTCCGGCCGTCAGGTTCGATCGTGACCGGGGATGGTCGCCGCCAACTCCACCATGCGCGTCCGCCTGGCAGGAGAGGCCCTCAACCGGGCAGGCAGGCGCACCTCCGTCAACAAGCGCCTCCCGTCGAGGCGATCGGCCGTTCGAGGCGGCCTCGGCCCCACCGGGCGAAATGTGGGCCTATGCGATCAAGGCATGGTTCTGGGACCAGACCGTGGCCGGCGAGACGCTGTTTGCCGCATACCGAGCCGGCCTCGAACACCCGGACAAGGCCTGGAGCGGCAACCCCCGGTCCCTGGTTCCCGGAGACCTTCGCTCGCAGGGTGCTGGCGGCGTGGTGGCGCTCTCGGCCGGGCATCGGGGTGGGGACCACATCAGGCGGAGCGGACGGTCGCCGTAACCGGATCGAACTCGATAATGGTCGCGGCGCGGGCAATTCTGGTTCGACGGCGGAAACCGGGATGCACCCGGGTGAGCACCTTCAACACAATGGCCGGGGGTGGATTGCCGGCCTTGCGGGGCGCGTCGTGGATGAAGAAACTGACGTAGGGCCAACCGTTCACGTGCCGCAGTTCGATAGGTGACAGCGGCAGTCCGAGGCGGGCAAAGGTTTTGCGAAAACCGGCGGCGAAGGCGACTTCGAGCTGGTCCCGCAGCGGGACGACGGGCAGCGCCGAGCCATGGTTGGCCTCCAGCTCCCAGGTGTCCTCATCGGGTGCCGCCCAGCTGACCTGGCTCTGTCGGTGTTCGGTGTCGCTCATGGCGAGTTCTCCTTGTCGTACGGGGTGTTTCCTGCGTTGAGGGCGTCTCGCAGGACGGTCAAGGCCCATCCCACCAGAGCGCCGGCGGCCTCGACGGAGAGCCCGTCCTCGGACGTCATTCGCTCGAAGACCGGGGCGCTGGTCATGGCATGGAGCAGTGAGGCCAGGTCGTTGGCCTGGCCCGTCGTGAGGTCGGGACGGACCGCGAGGATGGCCTCGGCCATGGCGGCCCGGCGAGCTCGCCGGGACTCCGAGATCCCGGATTCGCTCGATGCCGCATCGATCCTGAGCACAGCCTGATGGAGGGTGCCCTGGGCGGCCCAGGTCCGCCAGACCGCCTGGACGACATCGGGGAGCGTGTCGAGCCCGTCAGGGCGGAGGGCCCCGCCCTGCTCCAGCGTCAGCTCATCGGACCACCGACCGATCTCGGCGAGCAGCATCTCCCGGCTGTCGAAATGGTTGTACAGGGTCCTCCTGGACACGCCGGCACGAGCGACGACGTCGGCCAACGACAACGCTTCCAGTCCCTCCTCGACGATGAGATCGGCTGCCGCCTGCATGATCCGCTCCCTGGCCATGCGTCTCTGTGCGTCTCTGAGCTTTTCGACCACACCGATACCGTAGCACACCATGGTACTATATTGCACAGTTTGTGCATAATTTGTGCAATGAACGCAACGGGCGAGACATGGCTGCCTGATCCTCCGAGCGGTGCCATATCCTCCCCTGTCCGGGCCTGGGGGAGATAGGGTGCGGTGGTGGTCGATACAACCGAGGCGGTCGCCGACCTGGTGGAGCGACTCCGCCGCCATACCTTATTATTAGGGGCGACCGGTCAGGCCTGCTCGACAGGCGTGGATGATCTCACTGTGACGCAGGTCCGAGCAACGACGCCGCTGGGGGCGAGCCTGTACAAGCCGGTCATGTGCCTGATCCTGCAGGGGACCAAAGAAATCGTCCTCGGCAAGAGGGGCGTGGTCTGCCCTCAGGGCCACTCGATCATCGTGAGCCACGATCTCCCGCTTGCGTGGCGCATCACCACGGCCTCTCACGACGTCCCGTACCTGGCGATGAACATCCGGTTGGACACAGCCGTATTGAGGAGCCTGGTCGACGATCTCGACGATCTCGTCGATCTCGAGGACGCAGAACCTGGTGATGATGCACCGGCATCACTCCAGGTCGGACCAGCTGACGCCGACCTTGTCGACGCCATGCGCCGCCTGTTGGCACTGTCGGCCAACCCCAGGGACTCCAGGGCCCTGGCCCCCCTCGTCTCCCGCGAGCTCCACTATCGGCTGCTCAACATGAGCCACGGCGCCGCACTGCGCAGGCTGCTGCATCGCAACAGCCATGCCAGCAGGATCTCCAGATCGATCGCTCAGATCCGGGACAGCCTCGGCGAACCGTTGTCCATCCCCGGGCTGGCTCGAGCCGCCAAGATGAGCGTGTCGACCTTCCATCACCATTTCAAGGCGATCACCGAAACGACACCGCTTCAGTACCAGAAGCAACTGCGGCTGCTGGAAGCAAGACGACTGCTGGTCGACGAAGACCGGTCCGTGTCCGAGACGGCCGAATCCGTCGGCTACCACAGCGCCACACAATTCAGCCGAGAATACGCGCGCACGTTCGGCGTCCCCCCACGAGACGCCAGGAGCCAAGTCCATCTCTCGGTCTCGGTCACCTGACGCGGTCCTGATCGGTTGCGGTCCGATTTCGGCCGGTGCCATGACCAGGAAGCTTCGGCTTGGCGAGCACCAGGTTGTGGTCCGTTCGATCGTCGGATGGCCGGCGGGTGGCGTCAGGCCTACGGTGCCCGGGTGGAAGGTTGGACGCTGGTCCTGATCGTGGCCGTTGTATTTGTCGGCGCGGTATTCCAGGCGTCGATCGGGTTCGGAGCGAATGTGATAGCCCAGCCGATCGTGTTTCTCCTTGATCCGTCGCTCGTCCCCGGTCCGGTCCTGCTGGCCAACGCGTTCGTGAGCTATCTCGTCCTGGCTCGTGACCGCCAGGCCATCGTGCAGCGTCCGGGCACCGGCGCCGTTCTCGGCCTGCTCGCCGGCACCACGATCGGGGTGTTCACCATCCGGGCTGCGTCACCTGACGCCTTGGCCATTGTCATTGCGCTGTGCGTGCTGCTTGCGGTGGCAGCCCTGGCCAGCAACCGACTCGCCATTGAGCCCTCCAGCCGAAACATCGCAACGGCCGCCATGATCGGCGGCTTCGCCGGCACAACGTCGGGGATCGGCGGTCCACCGATGGCGCTCGTCTATCAAGGTGGGGAGGGACCGGCCGTTCGAGGCTCACTGGCGAGTTACTTCGTGCTGGCATCGCCGGTGGCCCTGATCGGGCTCGCCATCGCCGGCCGCTTCGGCTGGCGACAAGTCGTGTCGGGATTGGCGTTGTTCCCGGTCGTGCTTGTGGGTTTCGTGGCCAGTCGCCGCTTCTTGCCGCTGGTGGACAGGGGTTTTGCGAGGCCGGCGATCCTCACCGTCTCGGCCGGCGCGGCCGTCATTCTCCTGGTTCGTACGGTGGCGACCTGATCCGGCGCCAACCGATCGCACCGGTTCGGATGCCCGAGCGCCATCGAGTTCCGGGATGGTTCCAGGACAGCGCATCCCCGGAGAAGAGAAACCGATCGTCGACGTGGTAGACGACGTCGCCTTTTGTGTGGCCCCCACCCACCCATGTGCTTCCACAGAATTCGGTGCCGATCGGCTCCAAGTTCACCATCGTCGATCGCAGGCGCGAAGCTGGTGCCATGGAGATCGAACCCATACACGAAGACTTCGGGGCACGGGTCAGCGGTGTCGATCTGACCGGCCCACTCCCGCCCGAGCTGGTCGAGGCGCTGCACGCCGCCATCGACGAGCACTCGGTTCTGCTGTTCCCAAACCAGGAAATGAGCGACGAGGCCCAGTTGCTGCTCACCGAGGCCCTTGGGGAGCCGGAAGAAAGCCACATCGCGTTTGGGCGTACCGGCGAGATCGTCCACATCGGTACCGTCGGCAACGTCATCGACGCCGAGACGAAACGCAACGAGGCGGACCCCCACACCGTGGCGCTGAAGGGCAACAACCTCTGGCACTCGGACTCCTCGTTCCGGCGAGTCCCGTCGTATGTGTCGATCCTGCACGCCTATGAGGTTCCGGCTGAAGGCGGCGGGACCGAGTTCGTGAGCCAGCGTGCGGCCTATGGTCGTCTGGCGCCGGAGCAACGGGCGGCGATCGATGATCTGCACGTGCTCCACGACTACGTCTTCAGCCGGTCAAAAGTGGCGCCGGTCCACGACAACCATGCCGCGTCGCTGCCTCCGATCGAGCAGCAGCTGGTACGGACCAATCCACGCCATGGGCATCGGAACTACTACGTCGGCTCCCACGCCCGTTCGATCATCGGGTGGAGCGGTATCGACAGCAGGCGGCTGATCGACGAACTCAACGAGTTTGCGACGCGCCAGGAACACCGCTGGTCCCAACAGTGGCGGCCGGGCGACACGGTCATCTGGGACAACCGCTGCACCCTGCACCGCGGCACCGGCTACGACGCCGATCGCTTCCGGCGAAACATGCGCCAAACGCGGGTCCGAGGTGGCGGACCGACACTCGAGGAATAGTGCCTGGGCGCCCATCCATTGGCGGGAGAGTTGTGACAGTCTCCCCACCATGGGCCGCCCGCCCGTCACACAGCATGCCCGGCTTCGACCTCTTCAACGATGGCCTCGAAGCAGCAGCACCAGCGTCGCTCGCCCTCATAAGCCCGGACGGCGAAGTCCGAGAGTGCGCCGACGAGCTCATGTTTCCGAATGGGGCGGTGACGGATCTCTGTCGAACCGCCGCATCTGGGCCCCGGTGGACGGACACTACCCCGACGGATGCACACTCGAACCAGCCGTCGAGAGCAGTGCACTCGACTGGCAAGCTCTCACCGGCTGAGGAGGAGTACCCCCTCAGCCGGTGCCGGCCTCCGAGGTGGCCGGCACGAACACCGGGAGGCGGATGTCGCTGCCGTCCACCGCCTCGAACCTCACGCTCACGGCCATGCCGACGTGGACATCAGCGGGATCGCAGTTCACGACGTTGCTGAGCAGACGCGGACCCTCGGTCAGCTCCACGATGGCGATGACCAGGGGGCAGAGGTCGGCGAACACGGGGTGAGGAGCCCGGTGAGCCACAGTGAAGGTGTAGACGATCCCCGTCCCGGAAACGGCGCGCCAGTCCAGATCTCCAGCTCCGCAGGCGGGACAGTGGGTGCGTGGCGGGAACGGTCGGTGCTCGCATCGATCACAGAACTGCACGACCAGTTGCTCGTCTCGAGCGGCATCCCAGTACGGCAAGGTGAGATCGGAGACCGGTGGAAGGAGGCGGGCGCTCATCGCTGCGCCCCGAGGACCAGCCCGACCTGCTCGGCAATGATGCCACCGTTGCCGTGGGCGTAGGCCAGTTCGAGATCGGGGATCTGGCGTTCGCCGCAGCGCCCCTGGATCTGTCGCACGGCCTCGGTCACATGGCTCATGCCTCCGGCCATACCGGCCTGGCCGAAGGACAACTGCCCACCATGGGTGTTCAGCGGAAAGTCGCCGCCGTAGGTGAGATCGTGGGCTTCAACGAAGGGTCCGGCTTCACCGCGACCACAGAATCCGGCCTCCTCCAAGGTGAGCAGCACCATGATCGTGTAGCAGTCATAGAGAGAGGCGAGGCCGACCTCCGTTGGTTCGACACCGGCCTGGGCCAGTGCCGCCCGGGCGGCGATACCCACGCCCGTTGCGTCCAGAGCCGGCGCCTGGGCGAGGGAGGAGTGGGTCACCGATTCGCCGGCGCCGAGCAGCCAGGCTGGTGGCTGCCGGGCATCGTCTGCCCGATCTGCCGAGGTCACCAGCAACGCCGCCGCGCCGGAAGCGGGCATGACGATCTCCAACATGCGCAGGGGCTCGCAGATCATCTCCGAGGCCAGCACATCGTCGATGGTCAGGGGCTCGTCATGGAAGATCGCTGACGGGTTGGCATTGGCATTGCGGCGCTGATCGACCGCCACCTTGGCTCGCTGCTCGTCGCCCAGACCGTACTCGTGGGTGTATCGGGTGGCGATCATGGCGTAGCCGACATTGGCCCCGATCATTGCGTATGGCAGGTCGAACTCCGCCGCGGGGGAACGATCCCGCTTCGGCTGGATGGACCGGGGCCGCAGTGGTTCCTGCTTGACCGCGTCTGGGCGGGGCCTGCGGGCCCGGCGCCGGGAGCCGGTCAGACACAGACAGGTGGTGCACATGCCGGCCTGGATGGCCGCGGCGGCCCGCCAGACCATTCCCGCCCCCGTTGCTCCGCCGAGATCGACCACCTCGGCGAAGGTCGGCCGCAACCCGAGATACTCCGCCACCGTGGCCGGAACGAAACCGGGGAGCCCACCGACCGGGTGGACCAGCAGGCCATCGACCTCGCTCCGAGCGACTCCAGCATCCTCCATTGCCTCGACCGCAACCCCGCTGAGCAGATCCAACACGGTCAGATTGCCGCTGTAACGCTGCGGGGCCCGCTCGGCGACGCCGACCACCGCCGCCTTCCCCTTGAGCGACATCAGCTCGCGCCCGCCACCTGGTACCGGGACGGGACGTCGATTTTCCAGAGACGCGCCGCGTTCAGACCGAGCACCTTTGCCCGCTGTTCGTCGGTGAGACCGCCCATCGTGCGCTCGACGGCCTCTGCGGAATGGGGCCAGGTCCCCTCGTGGTGCGGGTAGTCGTTGGCCCAGAGATAGCTGTCGATCAGGTCGTGGCTGACGCCGAGGGCCAATCCGGAGGTGTCCTCGCCGAAGGAGGCGAAACACTGGCGGCGATAGTAGTAGCTCGGCGGCTCCTTCAGCTCGGGCGCCACCCACATCCGATGCTTGTAGAACGCCTCGTCCATGGCCTCGAGGAGCCAGGACACCCAGCCGATGCCCGCTTCGATGGTGGCAAAGCGAAGATTCGGATGGCGTTCGAGCACGCCGGACGCCACCAGGTTCGCCACCGGCTCCTGGCTGGCGGCACAGCAGTGGACGGCGTAGTTGATGACCGCCCCACCCGGCCCGGACGCAGCCCGGGGGTCCCGTCCGGTTGAGACGTGGATGGTCAGCGGCAGGTCGGCGTCCTCCAGGGCCGACCACAGCGGCTCGAACTCCGGCTGGTTGTAGTTGCGCTGATCCATGCCGGTGGGGCCGTACTCGGGCTTGGCGGGAATGGTGACCCCCCGGAACCCCAGGTTGGCGGCCCGATCGACCTCGGCCACCGCGGCTTCGACATCCATCGTCGGGATCTGAGCCATCGCCAGGATGCGATCCTGATGGGCCCCGAACTCGTCGTGAGCCCAATCGTTCCAGGCCCGGCACATGGCCATGGAGAAGCCCGGATCCTTGGTCCCGAAGGCATGGATGCCCTTGTTGCCGAACACGACCTCCACGTCCACACCGTCGCGATCCTGATCGGCCAGGCGCTCGTCGACGGTCCGGCCCGTCTTGTTTCGCTCGACGTCTTCCGGACCCCAGTCGGTGGTGTCGGCCTTGATCTTCCATGGGCGATTGCCCTCGGTGATGATGTAGGCCTGCCCGTCGACGACCTTCAGGCGCGGCAACCGATCTCGGTATTCCGGCGCGATCCTCGACTTCACCCAGTCCTTCGGTTCGTTGGCGTGGCAATCGGCCGACACGATGAAGTACTTGTTCGGGTCACCTGGCCGCGCCGTGCGCGTCCAGCCCTGTACTCCGGGCGTCTCGAGCCGCCTACCCATGGTCGTTTCGATGGACGGCACGACTCCTCCTCCTGTGATCTATCTTCGGTGATGTCCAACCAGTATTCGATAGCTAACCAGTATCATGGTTAGGCCTCACACTAGCCAGCGAAACAAGACCAGTAGAAATCTGAGCAGGAGCCGGGGCCACGAACGATGACAGCCTCCAACGCCACGGAGCGGGCTGCAACCCGCGTCGCCCGCCGAATCGTCAGCGACATCCAGAGACGTGACCTGCGCCCCGGCACGCGCCTCGACCCCGAACACGTCATGGTGGAGAAGCAGGGGGTGGCGCGGGGCACCGTCCGCGAGGCCCTCCGCTTCCTCGAACTGCACGGCACGGTCAAGGTCCGGCCCGGCCCCCGTGGCGGTCCGGTGGTGACGGTCCCACAGCTCGACCACCTGGTCAGCGCACTCTCCCTGCAACTGCAGTTCGCAGACGCGACCTTCCGGTCGGTGCTCGAGGCCAGGCGCTCCATCTACCCGGTCCTGGTCGCCGAGGCGGCCGAGAACGCCACCGACGACGACATCGCTGCGCTGCGGGCATCCCTTGATCGCCTGGACGACGCCCTGCACAGCTCGGAGGCAACCACCCGGGAGGCCCGACAGTTCTATGAACTGGTTGCTGTCGCCTCAAAGAATCTGGTGCTGGGGTTGCTTGTCAACGCCCTCCACCAGATGTCCGACGCCGGCATCGATTATCACCGGGAGCAGCGTGAGGCCAACCTGAAACAATCGGGCCGTATCCTCCAGGCCATCGAACGGGGCGATCCCGACAAGGCCCGGTCCGTCTCCGAGAAGATGCACGCTGCAGCGCGGCGCTACTGGGAGACGAGCGCGCCAGAGCTGCTGGACGCGCCGGTGACGTGGATGGCCCCTGGGTGACGATGGGCCGGCCACCCGTTCCGTGATGTCCTTCGCGGTGGCTTGCGGCCAACCGCCGGCCAGGGTTCCGGCCGGGCGCTCACCCTGAGCACGGCCGTTGATCGGACGAGACTTGGGGTCACTCTCCTGGTTCATCCGCCCGCATCGGCGTCGGCAAGCTCCTGACCAGGGGTTTCTCGGAGCCTCCTAACAGAATCGAACTGTTGACCTTCTCCTTACCATGGAGACGCTCTACCGACTGAGCTAAGGAGGCACGCTCGGCCCCAAAAGGGCCGTATAAGAGTGTGCCATGGCGGGCGCAGCCATCAAACTCGTTTCCGGAGATTCTGGCCGGCGTCAGGGCTCGAAGGTTGCCACGGTGACCGCTTCACCGTCGATGACCTGCACCAGGGAGATGCCGACGGCGGGGCTTCCGGCCCCCGTATAGCGAAGGGTGCCCCGTATCCCCTCGGCGGTCAAGCCGTGGCCAAGGGTGGCGGCGAGGCTGCTTCCACCGGTTCCGCCGGCCTCGGTCCCTCCCCCACCCTGCAGGTGCGCTTCGATGATCACCGCCAATGCATCTCCGACGCCGGCCGCGGCAAGCCCGTTCCGGGCATCGGCGTCGGTGGCATCCCGGAGTGTCTGGTCGAGGAGGTTCGAGCGCCGGCCGGGACCGGTGGCACCGACAACGATCGCATGGCTTCCCTCGAGGGTGGCCCCTCCCCCCGCCGATCCGGCGGTGCCGCCGACCGCTCCGGGGTCGGTCCAGAGTTCCGAAAGTGCGCTGGGATGGACGTTGACGAACACTGCGTCGATGCCGGCCGCAGCGGCCCCATCCCGGAGCGCGACGAACTGCGACGGTGGGAGGTCGGCGAAGACGACGTCGGCCTCCGGATCATCGGCGAGCCGGGCCACAACCTCCGACAGCGTGCCACCGTCGCCGCTTGGCTCGAGCTCGACGGGGGTGCGCACGATGCCGCCGCCGGCGGCGAAGGCGTCGGCGAATGCCGACGACACGACACCGGTATCGGGCCCCGGGGCGGCGACGGTGGCCGCAGTACGCCAGCCCTGGTCGAGAGCCAGTCGGGCTGCTGCCGTTCCCACCTCGTGGCCGTCGGCCGAGACCAGGTACGACGACCTCGACGGATCGGCCAACGCCGATTCGGTCGAAACCGGGAAGACGACGGGGACCGAGCCGGCCAACCGCTCCAGGAGCCGGAGGCCGGGGCCGGCGAACCGAGGACCGATCACCACGTCCGGCTCCCACTGGACGAGTTGGCCAAGCGACCGTCTGGCCGCCAGTGGGGTCCCGCCGACATCGAACACCGATACCTCCACCGCCCGGCCGTCCACCCCACCGGCGCAGTTGATCAGCCGGGACAGGTGTTGGGCCGACTCGCTGCCCGGACCATCGACCGGCCGACCGAGCGGGCTCAGGTCGGCGGCGTAGGCGATGCGGAGCGCAGAAGCCGCCACCGGATCGGAACAGGCCGGATCGGCGGCCAGCACATCGTCGATCGACCACTGCGGTGCCGACTGGCCGTCGCCGGCGTTTTCGGCCTGGTCGACGGCCGCCCGTCCCACCGTGAGCGGTTCACGGTCGATGAGCAGGTTCTCCAGTCGGAGTTCGACCCTTCGGTTGAAGGCCCGGGCTTCGTTACTGTCGTTGGCCGCCGCAGAGGGATCGGCGGGGGCGACGACAACCACCGTCCTGGCCGGCGCCACACCCCGGAACTCCAGCTCCGAGACCACGGCCGACGCCCGGGCCACTGCGACCGCAGCATTTTCGTCGCTGTCGCCCAGATCGTCGATATGGGCCACCACCGTGAGGAGCAGCGACGGATTACCGGCCAGCATCGTCGCCGCCAGGTCGAGGGCCGGCCCGACCTCTTCGGTGCCGGAGAGCTGGCCAGACTCGTAGACGATGGGCGGGTCGATGACCACTGCACCGCCGGTGGTCTGCCCAACCGCATCGGGGTGCCAGGTCATGTCGATGTCCACGCCGACCAAACCCGACGGGACGTGGCTTGCGATCGACCCGGCCAGCTCCGTCGCCACCGCCCAGCTCGGCGCCGAGCCCTGGAGCTGGGCGGTCCCGTCGGTGCGGAGGAGCACCCGTCGTGGCACCGGTGGGCCGGGGGGAACCGGACCTCTCCCACCCGGCCAGTCGTCGATGTCAGGCCGCCGTCCGGCACCGGTCGCCGACTCGACCGCTGATTCCTCGACCGACGGCGAGGCGGGCTCGGTAGTCGAAACGGTCTCGGGCGTGGAGCCCGCAGCATCGTCGCCGCCCTCCCCATCGAAGGGCCAGGAGCGGTGCTTCTGGAGGTTGAGTGCGACGAGCGCTCCGTTGAGGGCAAGCATCGCCGCCAGCAGCAGCAATGCGAGGGGGCGAACCGGTCGGCCGCCCCCGCCACTCATAGCAGCAGATAGGCCAGCACCAACAGCACGGCGGTGAGCACCAGCAGGCCGATGAAGATGTCGATACTCAATCGACGATCTCGTTTGCCCATCATCTGCTCGACCTCGGTGTCTGGGCTGAACATCGAGATGGGATCGGACGCGTCAACGGTGTCGGCCCAGCCCCGCTGCGGGGCCGGGCCCCCGGTGGCGGCGCGGAGAGGCGACAGGGCGGTGGTCGGTGCGGTGCGGGGCGTGCGCCGAGCTTGCTCGTTGGTGGCCGGCGAGTCGGTCTCGGCATCGGATGGGTTCCGTGGTTGGAGCCGAAGCGTGGCTTCGCCACCGGAGCCGAGCACCTCGTAGTCGGCAAGGTGCTGGAGGTCGGGATCGGTCCGCGGATCGGGCTGACCGCAGTCGACCGGGCTGCCGCTCAACAGGTTGGCCGGACTCTCGTAGGCGACGCCGATGGCAACCCCGACCGCGGGTGCCAGCTGGCCGACGTCGAGCCGCTGGGACTGCAGGAGGCCGGGGGCCGGCTCCACCCAGCCGTAGTGGGAGATCGACCGAGGAGGGCCCGCGGCCGAGAAGATCATCAGTGGGTCATCGCCGCCGACCTCGGTGTTCTCCATGGCCTCCAAAACCTCGAAGTCTCGCATCCTGGCCTGCCAGCCCTGCCCGGAACCAACACAGATCAGATCATCGACCTGATCTCCGATGGACCTGGCGGCGGCAACCGGGGCGAAATCGATCCTGACCAGGTCGATGCCGGCCCCACTGGCCAACTTCACCGCCGCATCGACCGCACGGGTGGGCACGAAGGCAATGCCATGCCCACCGGAGCAGATGATCGGCTCGCGCAGGTTGAGTGCTTGCGCCTCGAGCCACCCGGCCATCGCCGGCCCGCTGCCGACGCCCGAATTCCGGGGCCCGATCGTGAACCCGACCCGAACCTCGGACCGGTCATTGACGCCGAGCTTCAGCAGCAGATCATCGAGCCATGGACCGAACGTCAGCGGGTCGATCACACCATCGGCCCCCACCGCATCGCCACCGAAACGGCACTCGGCAACGGCGGTCACCATGGCCGAATCCTGGGCAAGGCGAACGCCTCGCAGTGCATACCGCCCTACTTCGATTCCCAGAATGTCCGAGCTCATGTTGCTGGGACCGCCCATCAATACTCTCTTCCCATCAACATGCGGCAGAGTGGGACGTACTTCGTGCAGCGCCTTAGAGCATAAGGCAAAACCGGTGTTCGGGGAAGTCATACCGCAACATCAACAGCCACCGCTTCACCGTCAGCACGGCCGTCGAGAGCTAGGATTGCCGACCATGCTCATTCGCCGAGCAACGGTCTCCGATGCCGAACGGATCTGTGACATCTACAACCGGGAGGTCCTCGGATCGACGGTCACCCTCGACCTCGTTCCGCGGACGATACCCGAGCAGCGGACGTGGATCCAGGACCGTTCCGGCGGCCTGGCGGTGCTGGTGGCCGAGATCGACGAACGTCTGGTCGGCTTCGGCAGCCTCAGCTTCTACCGCGACCGGCCCGGCTACCGGACCTCGGTGGAGGACTCGGTCTACGTCGACCGGGACAGTCACAGCCTGGGTGTCGGCTCGTCGATCCTCAACGGGCTGATAGAGGTGGCGGGCAAGCACGGCTTCCACACCATTCTGGCCAGGATCGTCGGCCCGCAGGAGGCGAGCGTCGCCCTGCACAAGCGATCCGGTTTCGAGATGGTGGGCATCGAGCGCCAGGTCGGCCGGAAGTTCGGCAAGTGGCACGACGTGGCGCTGATGCAGCGGCTGCTGTAGCCGGAGGGGGCCAACAGGACCCCGCCAACCTCCAGCGCACCCCCAAACTTCCCAGAGTTTCAGCACCGCTGAAACTCCGTGAGGACCTCCTCCGGAGGTCCGACGTGGGCCGGGTAGGATTCGAACCTACGTAGGCGTAACCGGCGGATTTACAGTCCGCTCCCTTTGGCCACTCGGGCACCGACCCAGGAAGCTACGAGGGTATCGGGAATGTCGAGCGACGGGTTCATTTTGGCGACAGGCCACTAGCCTTTTTGAACATGCCCAGTTTCGACGTGGTTTCCGAGATCGACATGCAAGAGGTCCGCAATGCGGTGGATCAGGCCAGCCGCGAAATCGCCAACCGCTACGACTTCAAGGACACCAACTCGCGGATCGATCTCGATGAGAAGGGGATGACGATCCAGATGGAGTCGGCATCCCAGGACCGCATGATGGCGCTCCGTCAGGTGCTGGAGGAGAAGCTGATCAAGCGCAAGATCTCGTTGAAGTCGGTCGAGTTCGGTGACGTCGAGGATGCCGCCCACGGCCGGGCCCGGGTCATGGTCTCACTGAAGGCCGGGATCTCGTCTGAGATGGCCAAGAAGATCAACACCCACATCAAGGACCTCAAGCTCAAGGGCGTTCAGTCACAGACCCAAGGCGATCAGGTTCGAGTGTCTGGCAAGAAGCGGGATTCGCTGCAGGACGTCATCACCGCCCTCAAGGAAGCCGACTTCGACCTTCCCCTGCAGTACGAGAACTTCCGCGACTAGACCTCGACGAGACCCGACGAGACGTCGACCGGCGACCCGGCGACTGGTCTCCCGAGCGCAGCCGCTCGGTGAACGCTGGACCGGACGCTCAGGCCTCGTCGTCGGTGGCGGCTCGGTCGGCGATCTCGGTCACGACGCCGGGATCGGCCAGGGTGGTGGTGTCGCCCAGTTCACGGCCGTCGGCGACGTCCCGCAGCAACCGGCGCATGATCTTGCCGGAGCGGGTCTTTGGCAGGTCGGGCACGATGATCACCGTCTTCGGTCTGGCGATCTTGCCCAGCTTCACCCCAACGTGCTCCCGGATCTCGTCGCCCAACTCCTGGGACGGTTCGTTCCCACCCCGCAGGATCACGTAGCCGACGATGGCCTGGCCGGTCACGTCATCGGTGGCGCCAACAACCGCCGCCTCGGCCACCGATGCATGGTCGACCAGGGCCGACTCCACCTCGGTGGTCGAGATCCGGTGGCCGGAGATGTTCATCACGTCGTCGACCCGGCCCAACAGCCACAGGTAGCCGTCGTCGTCGAGCTTGGCTCCGTCACCGGCGAAGTACCGGCCCTCGAACGTTGACCAGTAGGTCTCTCGATACCGTTCGTCGTCGCCCCAGATCCCCCGCAACATCGCCGGCCAGGGGCGGGTGATGGTCAGGTACCCCCCGCCGTTGGTGACGACGTTGCCGTTGTCGTCGACCAGCTCGGCAAAAACCCCGGGGATGGCATGGCAGGCCGAACCGGGCTTGGTCGTGGTCACACCGGGCAGCGGACTGATCATGTGACCGCCGGTCTCGGTCTGCCACCACGTGTCGACGATCGGGCGACCGTTGCCGCCAATGTGCTCGTGATACCACATCCACGCTTCGGGATTGATCGGCTCACCAACCGTTCCCAGGACCCGGAGGGTCGACAGATCGTGTTTCGCCGGCTCCTGGGCGCCCCACTTCATGAACATCCGGATGGCGGTCGGCGCGGTGTAGAGCTGGGTCACCCCGTAGCGCTCGGCGATGTCCCACAGCCGATCCTGGGACGGGGTGTCCGGCGTCCCCTCGTACATCACCGAGGTGACGCCATTGGCCAGCGGCCCGTAGACGATGTAGCTGTGGCCGGTGACCCAGCCGATGTCGGCTGCGCACCAGTAGATGTCGGTCTCCGGCTTGATGTCGAACACGTACTTGTGGCTGAACGCCACCTGGGTCAGGTAGCCGCCGGTGGTGTGCATGATGCCCTTGGGCTTGGCCGTGGTCCCCGAGGTGTAGAGGATGTAGAGCAGCTGCTCGGAGTCCATCGGCTCGGCCGGGCAGTGCTCGGCTGCGTCTGCCATCAATTCGTGCCACCAGAGATCACGGCCGTCGACCATGTCGAGCTCCAGGTCGCACCGGTTGGCCACGATCACCTTTTCCACGGTTGGCGCACCGGAGGCCAGCGCCGTGTCGACCGTCGCCTTCAACGGTGACGGGGCGCCACGACGGTACCCGGCGTCGGCGGTGATGATGAGCCTCGCCTCGGCGTCGTCGCAGCGGTCGACAATGGCGTCGGCCGAGAAACCGCCGAAAATCACCGAGTGGGCTACCCCGATGCGGGCGCAGGCCAACATGGCGATCGGCAGCTCGAGGATCATCGGCATGTAGATGGCCACCCGGTCACCCTTGCCAAGGCCTTGCGCCTTCAACACGTTGGCGAACTTGCAGACCTCGGTCAGCAGTTCGGCGTAGGTGATGGTGACGGTGTCGCCGGGCTCACCCTCCCAGTGGTAGGCCACCTTGTCACCACGACCGGCCTCGACATGGCGGTCGAGGCAGTTGGCGGTGATGTTCAGCTCGCCACCGACGAACCACTTGGCGAATGGCAGCTCCCACTCCAGCGTGGTGTGGAAGTCCTTGCTCCAGGTGACCAGTTCGCGGGCCTGGCGGGCCCAGAACGCCTCGTAGTCGGCCTCGGCCTCCTCGTACAGGGAGCGATCGTTGGTATTGGCCTGCGCCGCGAAGTCCGGCGGCGGCGGGAAGCTGCGGTCCTCGATTTCGTAGACACCAATGGTTTCAGACATCTGGGAGGCTCCCTTGAGGTGAAGGACGGCTGCTGCGACTGAACACGGCGATACTAGTCCCCGGGTGTCGAGCCCGGCCATTGGACCGCGGTCGGGAGAAGCCGTTCGGTCGGCGGCCCGGATCGGGCGGTCAGAGCAGACGATCGTAGGTGGCTCGAAGGCCGACGATCACCAATTCCAGACCGGCCTCGAACAACTCCTCACCGGTCAACTTGCCGTGCTCCAGCAAGAATTGGCGATGCTCTGGATCGGACACCCCGCTCACCTCGAGGCCGTCCTCGCCGTGGATCACCGCCGACATGCCGAGCTCGTTGGCGGCGTGGCCCATGACGAAGGAGACCGCAAACCGGAACGCCACCGAGGACTGAGCCGGGGTCATGCCCATCGACTCGAACCGCTGGTAGGCCCAGTGCAACACCCGCAGCGCAGTCGGCGAGATGGCGGGACGTGAGGTGAAGATCTCGACTGCGGCCGGATGGCGGAGCAACACGTTGTTGAAGGCGGTCAAACCCTCCCGGATAGCCGTCTCCCACTGGTCGTCGGCGACGTGGAACGGAAGATCGATCTCGCAGTACAGGCGATCGAGGACCGCATCGAGCAGGTCATCCTTGTTGTCCACGTAGTGGTACAGGGACATGGCCTCGACACCGAGCTCGGCACCCAGCTTGCGCATCGACAGCCCGGCCAATCCAACCTCATCGGTCAACCGGAGCGCCGTCTCGGCAATCAGATCCCTACTGAGGTTCTGCCGCCCATCCATCGTCATTCGTCCAACCCTAGCCCCATCCGAAGGATCGGGCCCGCTGAAGATCACCACACCGCAACCCACCAATCGCCAAGCCCGGAGGGTTCGAGGAGGGCCTCGGCTTCGGAGATTCTCGACCTCATGCGCAGGGCGGTCAGGTCGGGGGCGGCGGCGTTTTCGGTCCACCATTGCCGCCCCTCGTCGACCAACCGCTCGATCCCCCATCGCCGCAGGAACTCGGCTTGGCGGACCAGCGGTTGGGTCGGGGTTGGCAGCTGATCCCAGGCCACATCGGTGGTGATATCGGCCGACCCAGGGTCGACCAGTGGGTCTCGGCCCCGTTGATGGTGGCGGTAGGTCCGGAGCCAACCTCCCCTGTCGGCCAGCTCGGCGGTGGTCGGCGCACCGTAGTCGAACAGGCACAGCCGGGCCGGCGCTGCGGCCAAGGTCTGACGGACCCAGCGGTCGGCGGCCTCCAACACCGGGGCCCGAGTCCCGATGGGGAGATCAAAAACCAACTCGGTGGGCGACAGGACCTCCCGGCCGTCGACGACGAAGACCTCCAGCAGGCCGTCGGCGCCTCCCTCGACGATACGAAACGGCAGGTTGTCGAGCAGTTCATTGGCCAGCACCACCGCACCGGAGAGATCCTCTGGCAGTTCGGCGAGCATCGAGCCCGGCGTCTCGACCACGTCGACGCCCACATAGTGCCAGGGCCGATCCGGTTTGGCCACGGCGATCGACTTCGCCAGCGTTCCCGGGCCGCACCCCACATCGTAGATCGGTAGCGGATCGGGCCGACCGAGCTCCTCCCACCACCCGTCGATCGCTTCGGCCACCACCGCACCGAACAACGGGCCGACCTCGGGACTGGTAATGAAGTCGCCCTGCCGGCGCCCGGCGGTGCCCCTGGTGGCATAGAACCCGCCGGGACCGTACAGGCAGCGGGCCATGTACCGATCGAACCGCTCCGGTTGCGGTTCGCTCCGGTCGGCCGTCATCTGCGGACCCGGGGGGCTACGGGTTGGCCAGCTCGACGAAGTCGGTGATGTCCGGCACCAACAGCGCCAAACCGCTGACCAGGGTGAAGAGCAGGGTCATGGCGATCGCCGCCGCCAGGGTCGGCGGGACCCGGACCGGTGAGTGGTCACCGTCGGGGGCCGGCAGGAACCACATGTGCTTGGCCACGTTCAGATAGTAGAAGGCGGCGATGACCGAGTTGACCGCAGCCACGATGGCCAGCGTCGTCCCCCAGAACGATCCCGGCTCGAGCAGGGCGTTGAAGATCTGGAACTTGGCGAACCAACCACCCATGGGTGGGATGCCGGTGAGGGAGAACAGGAAGGCGGTCATCGCTGCGGTGAGACCGGGGGCGTAGCGGAACATGCCACCGAAGCTCTCGATCTCCCCGGAGCGGGTCTTTCGGGCGGCGACGATGACCACGGCGAAGGCCCCGAGGTTCATGGCGGCATAGATCAGCAGGTAGGTGACGATCGACGACTGGACCGAATCCGGGACATCGCCGTAGACGGCCAGCGGGGCCAGCATGTAGCCGGCCTGGGCGATACCGGAGTAGGCCAACATCCGGACCACGTTGGTCTGGCGAAGGGCGATGAGGTTGCCCATCGTCATCGTGGCCGCAGCCAGGACCCACATCATCGGCTGGACAACGTCCGACACCTCGGGCAGGGCAAACAACACGATGGAGACGAGGCCGACGAAACCGGCGGTCTTCGACGACACCGCCAGGAAGGCGGTGAGCGGCGTCGGCGCGCCCTCGTAGGTGTCCGGAGCCCAGGTATGGAACGGCACCGCCGACACCTTGAAGGCGAACCCGATCAAGGTGAACACCGCACCGATGACCACGAACGGGCTGGAGGAATTCTCGGCCAACCGCTCGCCGATGACCGACAGCCGGGTGTCGGCCGCCGCGCCGTACAGCATCGACATGCCGTACAACATGATCCCGGAGGCGAAGACCCCCATCAGCATGTACTTCAAGCCGGCCTCGTTCGACTTCAGGTCACGCTTGCGCCAGGCCGCCATCAGGTAGGCGGGGATCGACACCAACTCGAGGGCGATGAAGATCGACACCAGATCCCGGGCCGACGACATCACCAGCATCCCCAACACCGAGGCCGCCAGCAGCTGGTAGTACTCGCTGTCGTAGTAGTCGCCCTCGGCCATGTAGTTGGTGCTGATCAGCACCACCACATAGGCCGACAGCAGGAACAGGCCTTTCAGCACCAGGGCATAGTGGTCGACGACGTAGGCCCCGTCGAACAGGACCCGGGGCAGATCCTCGCCCTGGTCCCAGAGGGTCAGCACGGGGATCAGGGCCAACAGGAAACCGATCCCGGTCAGGCCGGGCATGAAACGCCGTGACCGCTCAAGGCCGATGATGTCGATCAGCGTGACCAGCGCGCCCCACCCGAGCACGATCAGCTCGGGGGCGAACGCATGCCAATCGATGGCCGGCCTGTTGAATTCGACGACCTCGCTGGTGGTCTGGGCCAGAACGGAGAGCATCTGCTCCTACTTTCCGAGCGCCTGGACGACGTCGCCGATGGCCGATGCCGAGTCGTTCGTCACATCGAAGATCAGGCTGGGCACGAAGCCGAGCACCACGATCAGGATCACCATCGGCACCCAGGCAACCCACTCGGTGAACACCATGTCGTGGATCTCAGGATCGTCCTCGAACTCCTCCGATGGTGTACCGAAGGCGGTCCGCTGCAACAACCACAGCAGGTAGCCGGCGGCCAGGACCGTACCGATGGCGGCCACAACCATGTAGACCCGGAACAGCGTCACCGACAGGCCGTCGGCCGGCTGGTAGGAGGCCAGAATGGCGGGGAACTCCCCCCAGAAGCCGGCAAGGCCCGGCAGACCAAGCGACGCCATGGTGGTGATGCCGAGGATCCATCCCATCTTGGGGGCCTGGAGGAGCAGGCCCCCGAGCCGCTTGATCTCGAGTGTGTGGAACCGTTCCTTGATCGATCCGGCGATGAAGAACAACATCCCGGTGATGAGGCCGTGGGCGACCATACCGAAGATGGCGGCGTTGATGCCGAAGTCGGTGAGGGTGGCGATGCCGAGCATCACATAGCCCATGTGGGCAACCGACGAGAAGGCGATGAGCCGTTTCATGTCGGTCTGGGCCAGGCAGCCCAGCGCACCGTAGATGATCCCGATGACGGCCAGCAGCCCGATCCACGGCGCCCACTCCACCGCCGCTTCCGGCAGGATCGGGATGGCGATTCGGATGAAGCCGTAGGTGCCGAGCTTCAGCAGCACTGCGGCCAGGATGACCGAGCCCTGGGTCGGGGCCTGGGTGTGGGCATCGGGCAGCCAGGTGTGGAACGGGAACATCGGCACCTTGATGCCGAAGCCCATGAACATGCCGCCGAAGATCAGCACCTGGGTGGTCAGCGAGATGTCGGAGCCGGCGACGAGGTCGGCCAGCCCTTCGATGCTGAAGGTCTCCGAGCCGGTGGCCCAGTACAGAGCCAGGAAACTGACCAGCATGAGCGCCGAACCGAACAGCGTGTAGAGGAAGAACTTGATGGCGGCGTAGAGTCGCTGCTCGCCGCCCCAGACCCCGATCATGAAGTACATCGGCAGCAGGACGACCTCGAAGAACACGAAGAACAGCACCAGGTCCCGGGCCACGAAGGTGCCGAGCATGCCGGTGTGCAGCACCAGCATGAGGATCAGGAACGCCTTGGCGTTCCCCGGCTCGGGAATGTGATTCCAGCTGTAGACGATGACGAGCGGAACCACCAGCAACGTGAGCGCAACCAGCGGCAGCGACATCCCGTCGAGCCCGATGGAGTACTCGGCGTTGATGACGTCGATCCACGACCGGTCGACCGTGAACTGCATCACGCCGGAGCGGTCGTAGTCGAAGTTCCCGAATAACAGCGCCCCGACGACAGCCGAAGCGATCGTCGCCACCAGGGCGATCATCTTGTGGAGTTCTTCTTCCTTTTCGGGAAGCAACATCATGACCAACACCCCGACCAGCGGGAGGAAGACCATGGCGGTGATGCCCCAGGAATCTAGAAAGCTCTGCATGAAAGGTCCTTGACTATTTCAGTGGACGAAGACTAGACGGCGAAAATGAGGACTGCGGCCAGGAGCACCGCAGCGCCGAACATCAGGGTTGCGTATTCCCGAACCTGACCGGTCTGACTCTTGCGAAGGAACTGGCCAGACTGCTCGGCGGTCCGACCCGAAGCGTTGACGGTGGCGTCGACAACCCCCTGGTCGATGAACCGGTAGACAAAGCGACCGACCGCGACCGATATCAACCCGGCGAGGTCGACCACACGGTCGAGCACGTGCTGGTTCACCCAGTAGGCGGCACGGGCCACCGGCCCCTTGACGCCTGCGACGATGACGTCGGTGTAGAGAAAATCGAGGTAGTACTTCTCTTCCAGCACCCTGTGCCCGGCGGCGGCGAGACCGTTGCGGGATGCGATGCCGTCGGCGTACTCGGTGGCCTTGGGATCCTTGGCGTAGAGCCGTTCGTAGTACCGCCACACCACGAACCCGGCCACAACCGCCAGACCGGTGGCGATCACCGCCAGCGCCAGGCTGGGTTTGGCGTGGGTGAAGCCGTTCTCGGCCCCGACGAACGAGGCGATCCCCGCCGGCTCGACCCAGTCCTCGAACAGGTGGGCCCAGCCGCTCGGCAGCCGCATGAAGTCGACGAACCCGCTTGGCATGTTGAGGAAACCGACCACCACGGCCATGAAGGCCAGGATGATCAGCGGAGTGGTGATCCGAGGTCCGGACTCGTGGGGATGTTCGTGGCCGCGGTAGTCGCCGAAGAAGGTGAGGTAGATCGTACGGGTCATGTAGGCCGCGGTCATCGCTGCGGTGATCATGCCGAAGATGAGCGGGAGGGTGTAGGTGCCGTTCCCGCCGGTGCCGGGGAAGGCGCCGGTACCGACCAGGATCTCGTCCTTTGACCAGAAGCCGGCCAACGGCGGGATACCGGCCAGAGCGGCGGAGCCGATCATGAAGGTCCAGAAGGTCTTCGGCATGAACTTCCGCAGGCCGCCCATATCGGCCTTCATGTCGAAGCTGTGGTGGCAGGCGTGGCTGACCGAACCGGCACCGAGGAACAGGCAGGCCTTGAAGAAGGCGTGGGTGAACAGGTGGAACATGCCGGCGGTGTAGGCCCCGACGCCGAGGGCCATGACCATGTAGCCGAGCTGTGAGACCGTTGAGTAGGCCAGGACCTTCTTGATGTCGCGCTGGACGAAGGCCAGGAGGCCGCCGCCGACGGTGGTGAGACCACCGATGAAGGCCATGGCGTTGATGCTGGAGCCGGCGATGCTGAACCCCTCGTAGAACACCGGGTAGAGCCGACCGATCAAGTAGACCCCGGCCACCACCATGGTGGCGGCGTGGATCAGGGCCGACACCGGCGTGGGGCCGGCCATGGCGTCCGGCAACCAGGTGTGGAGGATGAACTGGCCGGATTTCGACATGACGGCGGCCATCAGACACAGCGCAGCGATGGTCAGCGTGCTGCGGGGAATCGCACCGGAGACCGCCATCTCGTTGATCTCGAGAATGCTGAAGGTGCGGCCGGCGGCGAAGTAGAGGATCGTCACGCCGATCAGGAGGCCGATGTCGCCGACACGGTTGGTCAGGAACGCCTTGAGGGCGGCGTCGGAGTTCGGTTTCTCCTCCCACCAGTGACCGATCAGGGCGAATGAGCAGACGCCGACCAGCTCCCAGCCGACGATCAACTGCAGGGTGCTGCTGGCCAACACCATGAACAGCATCGATGCGGTGAACAGCGAGAGAAATGCGAAGTAGTGGGTGTAGCGGCGGTCGCCGTTGACGTAGTCGGTGGAGTAGACGTGGACCAGCAACGAGATGAAGGTGACGACGAACAACAACATGACAGACTGGCCGTCCACCAGGGTGCCGATCGAGATACTGAAACGATCGCTGTGGCCTGCAGCCTCACCGTGGCCTTCTTCACCATCGGACGTTTCCTCGCCGGCGGCTGCGGTGCCCTCGGCTGCTGCGGCCTCGTCCGATCCGTCTGAACCGAGGGTGACCTGGTTCGCTCCCGTCCCGATGCCGAACCACTCGACCTCGTTGACGACCGGGGCACCCCTTGGCGGCCCGTGCTCCTCACCGGCTTCGGCGGTGAGCACGACATCCTGGACCTCGCCGTCGGCGGTGACGAGCGAGCGTGCCTCTTCTTGTTCCTCCTCCTCCAGGCCCTGGATGTCACCGATCCAGGTGAAGGTGGTGAGCAGGGCCAACGCAAACGAGCCGAGCACGGCCACGATCCCGATCTCGGCGCCCTTGTATGGAAGGCGTTTACCGAAGAACAGGATCAGGAGAAACGACACCGCCGGCAGCGCCGGGATCAGCCAGACGTTGTCGTAGAGCCAGGGGTTGTCCGCCAGTTCGGCGGCTTCGTCAACAGCAAACACAGTTCCTCAGATCAGCGTCTGTCGGCCGGGGGCCGGCGACCAGGGTTCGACGGCGACCCCTCCGGCAGGCGTCGAACGTCGCTTGATGTACCTCACGCACTCGCACTCAGCCTTTCAACAGGTTTGCTTCGGCCACGTCGATACTGCGGCGGTTGCGGTAGATCAACAGAACGATGGCCAGGCCGACGCCGACCTCGGCTGCGGCGACGGCGATGATGAACAGGGCGAACACCTGACCGCCGATGTGCTGGTGAAACGCACCGAAGGCCACCAGATTGATGTTCACCGAGTTGAGGATCAGTTCGATCGACATCAACACCAACACGCCGTTGCGCCTGGCCAGCACACCGTAGATCCCGATGCAGAACAAGGCCGCAGCGAGAAACAGAAATTGGTTCAGAAACATCCGATCAGTCCCTCCGGGCCACCACGACGGCCCCGATCAGTGCGGCCAGCAGCAGCACCGACAATGCCTCGAACGGCACGATGTAGGTACTGAAGATCTCGTCCGAGACCTGCTGGGTGTTTTGTGGTACCTGCTCCGCCGGCAGCTTCTGGGTGTCGAACGCCTCCCAGATCGAGTACGACATGACCGCCAGCATCCCGGCCGCGACCAGGGCACCGATCCACCGCTGCTCATGGTCGAGGTCTTCCTCAGTGCCCAGTTTGGCCCTGGTCAACATCACACCGAACAGCAACAGCACCATGATGGCGCCGAGATACACCAGGATCTGAGTGACCGCGGCGAACTCCGCACCGAGGATCACGTAGGTGCCGGCCACCGCGGCCAGGACCACCAGGAGATACAGCGCAGCGTGGACCACGTTGGCCGTGCTCACCATCTTGAGGGCGGACAGGATCGCCACCGCGGCCATCACGTAGAAGAACCCGTTGACGATCCACTCGCCGGTACTGGTGAGCGCGGTGGTGTCCTGTGCCAGGAGCTGGATCACGGCCGGGGCACCTTCTTGGCCTTGACCTCGGCACCGGACTCGTACGGCTCGAAGTCGGGGACGGTCTCCATCCACTGGCCGAGACGGGTCTTGTCGTGGAGGAGGTCGGCGATCTTGGGCTCGGAGTACTCGTAGTCGGGGCTCCAGAAGAGGGCCTCGAACGGGCAGACCTCGACACAGATCCCGCAGTACATGCACAGGCCGTAGTCGATGTCGAAACGGTCCAGCTTGTTGACCGACCGCGGGTTGCCGCCGGCCCGCCTCGGCGGGGCCAGCGTCTTGTGACCCTCGATGTAGATGCACCAGTCCGGGCACTCCCGGGAGCACAACATGCAGGCGGTGCAGTTCTCCTCGTGGAGCGCGATGACCCCCCGGGACCGAGGTGCCGGGTCCTCCTTGACGTGCGGGTATTGCACGGTGTCTGCGCCCTGGGTGACCGTTTTGGCGATCTCCTTGAACGTGACGCCGAGACCCTTGACCAGACCTGGTAACTGAGGCATTAGCACACCACCTTGGGTAGATCCCGGTTCCTGGCAATGTCGGCCGTGGCCGGCGGCCTGGGGAGCGCCATCGCTAGAACACCACCTTGAGCAGACCGGTGATCGTGATGTTGACCAGGGAGAGGGGAATGAGGAACTTCCAGGCGAACGTCTGCAGCTGGTCTTCCCGGAACCGGGGGTAGGTGAACCGGACCCAGTAGATGACGAACGTCAGCACCAGCATCTTGGTGACCATCACCAGAGGTCCGAGCAGGTTCATCCAGTTCGAGACCTCGCCGGCGCCACCGCCGGGAAGTGCATCCATCAGGAACGGCGGGATGGCCCAGCCGCCGAGGAACAGGGTGGCGGCCAGGAAGGCGAAGATATTGGCGGTGGCGAACTCGCCGATGAAGAACATCAGGAACCGGAAGCCGCTGTACTCGGTCATGTAGCCCGAAACCAGCTCCGACTCTGCGATCGGCATGTCGAATGGCACCTGGGTCAACTCGGCCTGGACTGCGACCATGAAGATGAAGAAGCCGAAGATCTGGGTGATGATGAACGGGTTGCCGATGGCGCCCCAGCCGAAGATCTGGCCGTCGACCTGGGCCATGACGATGCCCTGCATGTTGAGGGTTCCGGCCTGGATGACGACACCGACCACCGCCAGCACCAGCGGCAACTCGTAGGCGATCAACTGGCCGGCGGCCCGCAGACCACCGAGCAGCGAATACTTGCTGGCGCTGGCCCAACCGGCCATGAGGATGCCGATGACCGATATCGACGAGACCGCCAGGGCGAAGAAGATGCCGGTGTCGAAGTTGACGAAGGCGGCATCCGGGCCGAACGGCACGACCAGCACCAACAGGAAGGTGCTGAGCAGCACCACATAGGGCGCGGCCTTGAAGACGAAGAAGTCGGCCTTGGCCGGGATGATGTCTTCTTTCTGGGCGTTCTTGCCGAGCTCGGCCACCAGCTGCAGGGTGCCGTAGGGGCCGGCCTCCATCGGGCCGAGCCGGCTCTGCATGAAGCTGACCATCTTGAACAGGTACAGATAGACGGTTGCGCCGGCCGGGATCAGCACCGCAACGAAGGCCATCAACAACTTGAAGCCAGTGGTCTGCCAGTAGGCGAAGTCCGCCGCCAGGGTGGTGGCCATCATCGGCAAACCCTCCCGGACCGCGACACCACAGCACGAAGCCACAACCTGGAGTTTCGCCTACGGCGAAACTCGGGAGGACCGTGAGCGAAGGGACCGTGAGCGGAGCGATCCATCATCGGTCGATGTCTCCCAGGATGAAGTACAGCGAGGCCAGGATGGTGACCACGTCGGGGACATAGGTGCCCTTGAGCAGCCACGGGGTTATCGACATGTTGGAGAAGCTGGCCGATCGGATCTTGACCCTGAACGGCTCCAGGCCGCCCTGGCTGATCACGTAGTAGCCCATCTCCCCCAGCGGATTCTCGGTGGCCACGTAGGCCTCGCCGGGTGGCACCTTGATGATCCGCGGCACCTTGGCCATGATCGGGCCGGAGGGGATGCCGTCGAGCAGTTGGTCGACGATGTTGCACGCCTCCCGAACTTCCTGGAGCCGCACCCAGTAGCGGGCGAACGAGTCGCCGTCGGGGTGGGTCCAGACCTTCCAGTCGACCTGGTCGTGGACGAGGCCGACCGGGTTGTCCCGGCGGAGATCCCAATCCACGCCGGACGCCCGAACGTTGGCCCCCGACAGCCCGTAGGAAAGGGCGACGTCGGCCGGGATCACCCCGATACCCCGGGTTCGGGCCTCGAAGATCTCGTTGCCGACCAGCAGATCTTCCATTTCATCGCAGAAGTCCCGGATCTCTCCGAGAGCCGATTTGGTATCGGCGATCCAGCCGGCAGGCAGATCGTCCTTGATCCCGCCGATCCGGTCGAAGTTGGGGTGGAAACGACCGCCGGTCGCGGCCTCGATCTGGTTGAGGATGTACTCGCGGTCCCGGAAGGCGTAGAACACCGGGGTGACCGCTCCGAGCTGGACACCCATATCGCCGAGGAACAGCGTGACGTTGGCGATTCTGGCCAGCTCGAACAGGATCGTGCGGATCCACTGGGCTCGGGGTGGGGCCTCGATCTCCATGAGCTGCTCGGCGGCGAGGATGAACGGCACCTCGTTGGCGAAGCTGCCGAGCCAGTCGATCCGATTGATCAGGGTGGTGACCTGGGGATAGGTACGGACCTCGGCCAGCTTCTCGTAGCCGCGGTGCATGTAGCCCATGATCGGATCGGCGTTGACCACCTGCTCGCCGTCGAGTTGCAGCACAATCCGAAGCGTGCCGTGGGTTGCCGGGTGCTGGGGCCCGATGTTGAGGGTCATGCCCTCCGCTTCGAGCTCGACGTTCACCCTGGCGTCGGCCGCCTGGGCGGCGATGTAGGCCATCTGGCGGCGGTCGTTGATTGCGGTCATGGCCGATCCTCGCTGCGCTCGCCACGACGCACGTTTCGGCTTCGCCGAAACCCGGCCGTCGAATTGACCGTGGCCGCCGGCCGTGCCGTCGTAGTGGTCACGACACGTCCTCGGGGTTTTCGGTTGATGCGGCCGGCGGTGCCGCCGCCGGCTCCTCGGGCTGATCGAGCTCGGGCATGGGCTCGACGTCGACGATGCCGGGCCACGGCTTGATGATCCTTGCCATCAACGGGTAATCCTTCCGCAGCGGGTAGCCCTCAAAATCGCCTGGCAGGTAGAGCTTGCGGAGCCCGGCGTGGCCGACGAAACCGACGCCGAACATCTCGAACGCCTCCCGCTCATGCCAGGCTGCGCCGGGATAGATCTCGGTCCAGGTCGGAACCGCCAGTTCGGCATCGACGTCGGTCTTGACGTTGATACCGATCCCGGTGGCCAGACTGTAGACCCGGGCCAGAACCTGGAATCTGGCCTCGCCGCCGGCATGGGAGCCGGTGACCGCCTCCTCGAACGAGCCGGCAGCTTCGTCGGCGGCGGCGGAATCCGCCGGGTCCTCATCGACCGTCGCCTCGAGGCTGCGGCCGAACGGCGAGGGCAGCCAGTCGACGACGGAGAGCCAATCGAAGAAACGGAAACGCTGGCGATTCCGCAGGTAGTGGGCGGTCTCGGCCCAGGCTCCGTTCTCGACCCGAACCCAGATGTCGCGACCGGCGATCAGGTGATGACCGAGCACGGCATCACCGAGTTCGACGGTGACCGCCTCCAGCAGGGCGTTGCGGGCTTCATCGACCTCGACTGCCGCTTCCTCTTCGGCTGCTTCCTCGGTGGGTGCATCAGACGACGGCAAGGGGATCCCCCTTCCACTTCTCGGCCATGTCTTCGTTTTGGATGATCTCCTGCAGCAGCACGATCCCCTCCAGCAATGCCTCGGGCCGAGGCGGGCAGCCGGGCACGTAGACATCGACCGGGATGATCTGATCGACACCCTTGGTGACCGAGTAGCTGTCCCAGTACGGGCCGCCGCAGTTGGCGCACGAACCCATCGAGATCACGTACTTCGGTTCTGGCATCTGTTCGTAGAGCCGACGGACCGCGGGGGCCATCTTGTCTGTCACCGTGCCGGACACGATCACCAGATCGGCCTGACGGGGGCTGGCCGGCAACGGGATGACCCCGAGCCGCATCACGTCGTAGCGGGGGGAGCCAAGGGCCGCCCCCATCTCGATCGCACAGCACGCAAGCCCCCACTGGTACGCCCAGAGCGAGTACTTGCGGCTCATATTGAGGAGCTTGCTCAGCCCCTTCGGCATCTTGCCGGATTCAACTAGCCCCATCGGTGCCCTCTCGGATTACCCACCTCGAATGTACCGGCCGATGACTGCGGTCGATTCAATTCCCGACCTAGACCCATCGCAGGACGCCCTTGCGCCAGGCGTAGGCCAGACCGAGAGCCAGGATGGAGATGAAGATCAACATCTCCACCAAACCGAAGTAACCATACTGCTCCAGCCTGGTTGCCCACGGGAAGATGAACACCGCCTCCACATCGAACATGACGAACAGCAACGCAAATATGTAGTACCGGATCTGACTCTGGGACCAACCCTCACCGACCGGGTCGACGCCGCTCTCGTAGTTCTCCACCTTGCCGGTGCTTGGCCGACTCGGTCGGAGCAGCGATGCAAGGCCGAGGAAGGCGCCGACCACCCCGATCGCCAAGAGGGTGAACAGGAAGACAAGCAGGTACTCGCGAAGGAAGTCCGACACGACCGACGACTCTACCCGGCAGTACCGCCGCGGACCAAGACCCGACCGTGTAACTTTCTCGTTTAGATTTGGGGCGGCGAGGCCCGATGGCGAAGCTGCCACAACGCGCCGGTGCCCGGTGGCGGCGACCGGCAGGACGCTCAAATCTGACCTGGCCGACCTTACGCGTTAGTTTTGAACCGATAACCGATCTCACAACCCCGGAGAAGCGCACATGACCCGCGAAGCAGTTTTCGCATCCTACGCCCGAACAGGCCTTGCCAAGGCCGCCCGCGGCGGTTTCAACATGACCCCGGCCATGACCATGGCGGCCCATGCCATCAGCAACGCCGTCGAGAAGGCCGGCGTCGAGCCGGGAGCGGTCGAGGATGTGGCGCTCGGGAACGGAGCCCATGGTGCGGGCAACCTCGGCCGGCTCGCCGGCTTGCTGGCCGGGCTGCCGGTCACCGCCGGAGGCAACACCATTCAGCGCCACTGCTCGTCCGGCCTGAACTCGATCGCGGTGGCGGCCAACCACATCAAGATGGACGGTGCCGATGTCGTGGTGGCGGGCGGCGTCGAGTCGATCTCGATCCCCAGCCCCGGCATGGGGGGCGCCATCAACATGGACGACGAGCTCACCGAGATGTACCCGGCGATCTACATGGCCATGATCGAGACCGCCGACATCGTGGCCGACCGCTACAACGTGTCTCGTGAGTACCAGGACGAGTACTCCTACCAGTCGCAAATGCGGATGGCCGCCGCACAGGAGAACGGGCTGTTCGAGGACGAGATCGTCCCCATGGAGACCAAGATGAAGCTGGTCGACAAGGAGACCGGCGAGGAGTCGATCGTCGAGTACACCGTCGACGGCGACGAGTGCAACCGGCCAAGCACCACCCTGGAGGGCCTGGCCAAGCTCAAGCCGGTTCGTGGTGAAGGCAACTACATCACCGCCGGCAACGCCAGCCAGCTCTCAGACGGCGCCGCCGCCGTTGTGTTGATGTCGGACGAGGAAGCGGCCCGCCGAGAGATCGAGCCGATGGGGGCGTTCAAGGGTTGGGCCGTTGCCGGCTGCGAGCCCGACGAGATGGGCATCGGCCCCATCTACGCCGTGCCGAAGCTGCTCGGTCGCCACGGTCTCACCGTCGACGACATCGACATCTGGGAGCTGAACGAGGCATTCGCCAGCCAGTGCCTCTACTCCCGTGATCAACTGGGCATCGATCCCGAGAAGTACAACGTCAACGGTGGCTCGATCGCCATCGGCCACCCGTTCGGGATGACCGGCACCCGCTGCGCCGGCCACATCCTCCAGGAGGGGAAGCGCCGGGGCGCTCGCTGGGGTGTGGTGACGATGTGCATCGGCGGCGGCCAGGGCGCAGCCGGCCTGATCGAGATCTACAGCTGATCCGAGTCGTTTCGTCGGCAACTCCAATCACAGGGACAGGGTGAAGGGTCGGGCCGCCTTCGGGCGGGCCGGCCCTTTCCGCTTCCAATTCGGCCACGCCGACCGCTGTAGAACCCTATGGTTGACCATGGCCGCCAAGCCGGACGCCGTCGACACCGCACGCCGTTTCGTCGGGCGCCGCCATCCCACCGCCAAGGCGGCGTTCCTCGGCGGGTCGGTGATGCGAGGAGAAGGGACCTGGACATCCGACCTCGATCTGGTGATCGTGGACAACTCGCCACCCGGGCGGCCGTCCACGAGCCGATGCGACGACTCGGTCAGAGCCGGTGGCCGCGGCGCCACCGGGCCGGCGACAGACGGGCCGGGTAGTGTCGGAGCAGCAGCGGTCAACGGCGGGACCCAAGGCAACGGAAAGGCCCGGGCACAATGACGGAGATAGCGGTATCGGTGGCTCATCGGCTGGAAGGCCGGGTGGCGATCGTGGTCGGTGGTGGCCAGACCCCGGGGGAGACGATCGGCAACGGCAGGGCCACTGCGATCCTGCTGGCCCGAGCCGGTGCAACGGTCATGGTGGCCGACCGCGACGAGTCGTTGGCGATGGAGACGGTCGAGGCCATCATCGCCGAGGGAGGCCGGGCCGATGCCGCCCGGTTGGAGGTCACCGACGACGAGCAGCACCGGGCGCTGGTGGCGCGGGTGGTGGCCGAGCACGGCAGGCTGGACATCCTGCACAACAACGTGGGGGTCAGCATCGCCGGCGGTGACGCCGACGCCCTCGAGCTCGATCCGGACACCTTCGATCACCTGTGGCAGGTCAACCTGAAGGGGATGTGGCTGGCGGCCCGCCACGCCATCCCGGTGATGCGGGAGCAGGGCTCCGGTTCGGTGGTCAACATCTCCTCGATGGCCGCCAAGCTGGCCTACCCCCTGGTCGGCTACAAGACGACGAAGGTGGCGATGCTGGGACTGACCGAGAACCTGGCCCTGACCAATGCCGCCAACGGCATCCGGGTCAACGCCATCCTCCCCGGGTTGATGAACACACCGATGGCCATCGAGGCCCGAGTCTCCCAGGGCACACCCCGCGACGAGGTGGTGGCAAAACGGGATCGGCGGGTCCCTCTCGGCCGCAAGATGGGGAGCGGCTGGGATGTGGCCCATGCCGCGCTCTTCCTGCACAGCGACGAGGCCCGATTCATCACCGGGATCGCCCTGCCGGTCGACGGCGGCCAGGGTCTGACCGGCTGACGATCGAGGACGGATCCGGCCCGGCCCGCATGGCGCCGTTGCCGCCCATCACGAACAAAGGAGATCCAATGACCGAATCGACCGTGGGGACGCCAGACCCGGGGCTGTTCGAGGTGATGTACAGCTGCAGGGCCATGCGGCGGCTCGACACCCGTCCGGTAGCCGAGGAGCTGCTGGTCAAACTGATCGACGCCGCCAACCAGGCCGCCAGCGGCGGGAACCGGCAACGGGGCCGTTGGATCGTGGTCCGGGATCCGGCCCGGAAAAAGGCGATCGCCGAGCTCAACCACGCCGTCAGCGCCGACTTTGTCCGAGCCAGGATCGAGCGGGAGGAACAGCTCCCCCATCACGATGCCTCCACCCGATCCCGGATGCTCGACGCGGTGTTGTACCTGGCCGAGCACATGCACAGCTACCCGGCGCTGATCGTGGCCTGCCTCGAGTTCGATGAGCGGCCCGACGACATCGCAGCCGGCGGCGGCTCGATCTGGCCCGGTGTCCAGAACCTGCTGCTGGCGGCCAGGGCCCTCGGTCTCGGTGCGGTACCCACCACCTACGCCATCAACCGCCGGGAGGAATTCGAGGCCATCATCGGACTTCCGGAGACGATGGCGGCCTACACGCTGATCCCGGTGGGCTGGCCCCTGGGAAGGTTCGGCCCGGTCACCAGGCGCCGGACGTCGGAGATCATGCGCTTCGATCACTGGGCCTGAACCCGTCGGCGCCCCAGCCGGGAGCCGGGGGGATCCCGGTGGGGCGCTCGTCACCCGGCCTTGTCGACCGGGTTCGACCCGGGCGGCCGGGGTGGGGCCGGTGCCGCCCGGGTCGGGAATCAGTCCTCCTGCAGCAGCCCCTCGAGCGGGCTGACGACAAGGGCATCGGCCGGAGCCTCGACGGTGATGTCGGACCCGATGTCGGAGAAGCCCATCGACACGTTGAAGGTGCCGGAGTCGCCGGAGTCGGCGGCGTCCTGCACATCACCGCTCAGGTCGAGTTGGCTGAGCACACCATCAGCGCCGACGTAGAGGTCGACCGTGACCTCGCCCTCGGCCTCGATCGACACGCCCTCGAAGGCCATCCAGCCCGACTGGGCCAGCGTCTCATCGCCGAGATCAACCACACTCTGGTAGTGGGTGGTCTCAACCCCGTTGATCGTCGCAGAACCGACTTCGGTGGCGTCGGTCAGCTCCTGCACCGTCTCCAGGACCACCCGAGGATCGATGAACTGCACCACCATGTCGCCGAGGAATCCCTCGGTGTCGACGGCCAGCCACTGGCCGCCGGTGTCGACGTAGAGCACGTCGTCCACCAGCCGGGCATCGGTGAACGGCAGCTCGCCGAGTGCGAAGTCGCCGGGCTGCTGGTCGATCTGAACCGAGAACATCACGTTCGAGCCGGCATAGGCGGCGTCGAACCGGCCCTCGAACTGCTCGGCTTCCCCGTCCTTCTCGCCGTTGAGGGCGAAGGTGGTGGAGATGCGACCGGTGTCGGCATCGGCGGCAGCCGCCGCCGCGCTGTGGACGGTCGCCACCGCCGACGGTGTGCTGTCGGGCGAGAACACCAGCAGCCCGCCGACGAGCAGCAGCACTGCGGCGGCTGCGCCGACCAGCATGCCCCGACCTCGCAGCAGCGAACGTTTTGTGATCGGTTGGGCCCGAACACCGTCTCGTACATCATCGTAGGTCTGGCCGTCGACGGACTGGGCTTCGAGCGGCGCCGGGGCCGTCGGCGGCCCGTGGGGTACATGATCGGGGGATGACTGGTTCATGATGTTCTCCAAAAGGGACTGGGCGGCCGGTTCGTCGGCCGCAGGGATGGATTGCCGGTCGACCGGATTGGCGGCCGCCAGCTGCTGGATCAGATCGTCGGTCGGGTCGGTCATGACGTGGCGCCTCCTCGACGCGAGCTTGCTTCGGTGGACGGTCGGAACGGGGTGTTGTCCGGTGATGCTGCGGTCTCGGGGCTTGGCCCGTCGAGTTCGACCCGCAGCCGTTGGCGGGCCCGATGGATCCGGATGCCGACGGCGTTCACCGAGCACCCGAGCGCCTCGGCCGCCTCGGCGTGGCTGAGGCCTTCCCAGGCCACCAGCCGCAGGATTTCCTGATCGTCGAACGACAACCGGCCGAGGGCGTCTCGTATCTCGACCCCCGGGGCGTCGACCGGGCCGGCAATCCCGGCGCCATCGGCGGCATCGGGTTGGGCCTGGAGCCGCTCGACCAGCTGCAACCGGCGGTCGCCGGCCCGGCGGCTGTTGCGCAACACGTTGGCGGCAATGCCGTAGAGCCAGGGCAACGGGGGCGCTTCCTGGTTCCGGTCGGCTCGGCGGCGCCAGGCGACGGCGTAGGCCTCGGCCACGATGTCGTCGGCTTCGGCGTGGTCGAACGAGCGACGCCGGGCATAGGCCAGCAGATCCTGGTAGGTCGAGGTGAACAGCCGGCGGAACGATGCCTCGGCATCGACGTCGGCGGCGCTGGTGTGGTCCATTTGGCCTCGATCGAGTCTGGTGATGCTTGCCACATACGGTTCTTGTCCGGATGGGCCGCCGACCTTTCAGGTCGGCCGATTCTTTTGAAAAGGTAATCCGGTTCGCCGCTCAATCGGCGGCGGTCGGCTCCCAGGCCCGGTCGTGGGGCAGCGACCCCCTGGCCGCTCGAAGGTACCCGTAGGGTGTCTGGTGCCGCAGGTTGGAAACCCGCGACGTGTAGACGTCGGCGTAGCGCTCGACCTGGCGGGCGAACAGGCTCTTGTCGTTCCCGGCCCGCATCAAGGGACCCCAGATCCGGTTGCCGAGTTCGCTCGACGCCCGGGCCAGCGGGGCGATTCGCTCATCGAGCTGGAACACCTCGCCGGTGACCTCGTTCAACTCCGAGGACGGCCTGCCTCCCTGGCGCCGGCGCTCCAGGCGGAGCACGGCCTGGCGGTACTCCAGGTCGACCTTCTGGTCCATCAGCTCCTCCAGCTCACGATGGCGGGGGGCGAACGCCATGGCATCGCTGATCTCGTCCTCCAACTCGCGGGCGATCAGGGCCGTACGCCACCGGAGCACGTCCTTGGTGACGTGCACGTCACCGAACAGGTGGTCGCCGACATACAGCGGCGGGGCGACAAGGCCGAGGCTCTCCTCGACCAGCCTGGCGTTGCCGCCGAAGTAGACATGGCCGGGCTCCAGCTTGTCGTAGTGGGGCTGCAGCAGCGTCTCGGTCTCGTCGACCACCCGGTAGATCGGATCTGTCTTGGAGAAGAAGCCGGGCTTGTTGGCCGACACGATCACGATGTCGAACAGGTCCCGCCAGGTGTTTCCACCGGGGCAGAAGCCGTCGAGGCAATAGCTCATCATCTGCCGGGTGTAGGACCAGTCCGAGTTGGTGATCAGCAGCAGCTGCTTGCCGGCCGCCCGCTGATCGAGGAGGGTGGCCACGATGCCGGGATCTCGGTCGACGAAACGATCGGGATCGGCCATGATCCCGGCCTTGAGGGTGCCGGTGAGGTGGGTTTCGCTGAGGGCGTCGTCAACCTTCCAATAGAGGTCGGCGTAGCTGGGGACACCGTCCAGCGGTTCCCGATCGTGGATCTCCACCAGTTGGCTGTAGAGCTCGGCCCGGGAGAGCTCGAACAGCGTGTTCATGAAAACGAACCGGGGGTCCGACAGCTCGATCACCGTCTCCCGATAGACCTCGCGCTGCTCGTCGAAGTCGAGGATCCTGGTGCCGTGCTGGGCTTTGACCACGTACCCGAACCGGGTCGCTTTGACGATGTTGCCGAGCTGGAGGTCGAACACGAGGCCGAGGGTGAAACGATCGGGGTCGAAGGCCAGATCGGCCACCGGCCATCGACGGGCCGCCAACAGGTTCCGGGCGGTGGCGAACGCCGCCCCCTCCCACTCCTCGACCCGGTAGTGGATCAGGGTGTAGTCCATGTCGTAGCCGACGGCCGGGACGTTCCTCATATTGAGGGTCCGATTGGCGAAGACCCCCCGTTCCGGGGCGGTCGGCTCGATGGCGGGCGTTGTCACCTCCCCAAAGATAACCGGATCAGGCGATCCGCCATCGATGGTCGACGAAGCGAACCGGGAGCCGTTCGATCACCGGCCGCAGTTCTCGGCCGGACGATGGCGACCACCCGACCAGCGTTGCGGCCGCCGACACCCCGGACACCGCAGACACCGACGAACCAGACGGCTCGTCCGGCGCCAGCTCCAGGGTCAGGCGACCGTCGACGACCGGCCCGGCGGCGGCCCAGACCCGATGCAACCACGACCGGTCGACCACCAGGGTCACACCTCTGTCGGTGCCGGTGAGCGACCCGCCGATGGAGGGATCGACCCCGGGCTCGACCACGATCCGCAGCGGGACCAGGGCGGCGGCGCCGACCGCCAGCTGCCGGCCACCGACCGCATCGACGAACGCCCGGCGGAGCCGATGGGACACCCCGGCGGCCAACAGGTCCGGGGCATGATCGCAGACCACGCCGGCTCCGTCGGCCACCGCCAGGCTCACCGTGGCCGACGCCCGGTCGATCCAGGGCAACGGAAACGAATCCAGGAACTGTCCCATCCGTTGTGCCCTGGCCGGCGGCAGGCCACGGAGGAACTCGTGAAATCCCTCGCTCCGCATTCGCTCCAACGCCATGGCCAGCCAGGAGAACCACGACGGGCTCAGCCGAGTCTCGTCAACCCACTCGGCCAGGAACCCACCATCGACCACCGCCTCGTCCCAGAGGTGCAGCAGGGAGACACACGCCGGCTCCGGCCCGCCGAGGCCCACCATCGCCAGTTCCGCCTCCAGCTCGGGATGGTCGAGCAACTCCAGCCGACCCTGCCGCCATCGCAGTCGATGTCGTCGCCCCTCGCAACCGACCGCCATCGTCAGCTCGGCCGCGGTCCGCCACCAGGTCACGGGCCGGGAATGGGAATGGTCCTGGCCCAGGCCGGAGGTTCGACCGGCGCCAGCCCGGGAACCGGGGTTTGCTGCTGCAGCAGCCCGACCACCACCTTGGTCGGCGGTGGTTCATCCGGCCACGGGGTGTAGCCATCGGTCAGCACCACCACCAGCCCCGGCCGTGGTCGCAGCTCCATGGCCTCGGCGATGCCGACCGACATGTCGGTGCCGCCACCGCCGATCAGGGACACCTCCCGACCCCGGCTGGCCCGGCGGACGACCCGGACCGCATCGTCGCAGGCCAGGACCCGGACGTCTCGGGTGCCGACCGCCCGCAACAGCCCGTCGACCTCGGCCACCGCCGAGGCCAACATCTCCTCCGACACCGAGGCGCTGGTGTCGCACACCACCGCCACCTCGACCGTCGGCCGCTGCATCGCCGGGAGCACCACCGCACCGAGGGACCCGGCCCGGCGGGACGGACGCCGGTAGCTGTAGTCGACCGCTCCGGCCACCGCCGAGATCTCCCGCCGGACCGAGGCGGCCAGCTCGGCCCGCCAGTCGATGGTCGGTGCAAGCTGCTGTTCGGCCCAGCGCCGCAACCCGGCCGCCACCGCGGCGGCGTCGGCCCTGGCGATCTCGGCCGCCACGTTCCGCCGGATCAGTTCCTGTTGATCGCCGGACACGCCGCCGGGCCCGTCGGCCTCGGGGTCATCGGGGTCGGGGGGCGGTTGCTCCCACCCGGCCACGGTGCCGTGGGCACCGCTGCCGCAGTCGCTGCGCCGGCCTTCCCGGACCGATCCCGTCCGGTAGTACTCCTCGGCCAGCCGGCCGTCTGGGCAGTCGAGATCGTCGGCTCGGATCACCTCCGACACCCGCGCCAGATCGACGGCGAAGTCATCGGCGATCTCGGCGTCGGCGGCGTCGACCCAGTGGTGCAGCTCATCCTGGTCGGCCAGGTGGATCTCGTCGGCCCGGCTCGCATGATCCCGGAGCACGTGCGAGGTCAGGTGCAGGAGCTCGCCGCCGATCTGCTCCACGGTGGCCCCGGCCACGACCTCGGGATCGGCATGGACCCGCCACCATCGATCGACCAGCAGTCGGCCAACACCGGGGGCCGGCAGGGTCGGGCTGGCGAAGATGGCGGAGGCCAGATACGGATGACGGTTGGTGGCCCACAGCCTGGCCGCGGCCAGCTTCATCCGGTCGAGCTCCGGAAGCGGATCAGGCCCGGCCGGCGGTCCGGGCTGCGAAGCGCAACCGGTCATGCCAGGCCGGCGTCGCGCAGCAGCGGCAGGAACGCCGCCGCCGCAGCCGGCGTCGGTGCGCCCTCCGGCCGGCACGACACCAGGATCCGGGCCGCCAGGGCGGCGATGTCGGGGATCTGTTCGCCGGCCCGGCCCATGACCAGCCACCCTGCGGCCCACCGATCGACGGTGGCGTCGGCCGCCACCGCGGCGGCCACCGACGTCAACACCGCGTAGGCCCGGTCGCCCCGGCCCGGCAACTCGAACCCGTCGGGGTCGGCCAGGATCGCCTCGGGGTCCGGTAGATCGAGCTCGGCCCGCCACGACAGGAATTCGATGCCGGCCCCCTGCCCAACGCAACCGCAGACCAGGGCGGTTCGAACCTCGGGCTCGACGTCGGCCAGCCGGCAGGCGGCAAGCAGCTCCGCCGCCATCTCCCAGGCCCGGGGGCTCGGCCAAGCCCGGCCGGCGGCGGCCCGGTCGGTCGGCGGTGCCACCACCGAGCCCGGTCGAAGCGCCAGAAAGGTGGCGATCTCGGCCCGGGATCCGGCTCTGGCCCCGGCCCTGGCACGATCGTCCGGTGAGCCGAGGTCGGGCACGGTCGGCTGCGGGAACCCGGCGGTGAACCCCTCGGCCACCGCCGCCGCATCGGTGGTCCAGTCGAGATGGCAGAAACGATTGGCCAACGGCGCCGACAGATCCCAGCCGTCTGCCGCCTGGTCCGGCGGGTTGGCGGCGGCGACCACCACCACGTCGTCCGGCAGTTGGAGATCGCCGACCGTCCGCTCCAGCACCACCCGCAGCAGGGCGGCCTGGACCGCCGGCGGGGCGGTGGAGATCTCGTCGAGGAACAGCAGTCCCCGCTCCGCCTCGGCCAGCGTGGTGGCCCACGCGGGCGGGGCGAACCGCACCCCGCCATCGACAACGATCGGTAGGCCGGCAAAATCCGATGGGTCCCGAATCGATGCGATCACGACCTCGCAGGGCCAGTCCATGACCGTGGCCAGATCCCGGACAACCGAGCTCTTGCCGGTGCCGGGGGCGCCCCACAGCAGCACCGGGATCCGCGACGCCACCGCCACTCCGAGCGCCGTGGTACTGATCGTGGTCGACCTGATCACAGCAACGAGTATGGACCGACGGCCCGCCGGTTGGCGAGAAAGGACCGACCGCCGACCAGGGTGGTCGGAGCAGGGGCCCAGCCGGGGCCGGTGTCAGCCGCTGATGTCGAGCCCGAACAACTCGGAGAAGCGGGAGACGTACTCGCCGTCGTCCTCGATCGCCCCCAGAGCCACCCAATCCTCGTCGCTGATTTTGGCCCGGTTCTCGGTCAGCTCCGTGCCACCCCAACCGCAGACGTACCGGAGCTTCGGATCATCGCTGGTTGCCGCCTCGTAGATCACCTCCGACACCTCAGACGGGTGCCCGGGATTCGCCAGGCCCGCGGCGTAGAAGGCGAACAGCCTGCGATAGGCGGCATCGTAGGCACCACTCTCGTTCGGCGCTTCGGTGTTCTTGGCCAGGATGGCGGTCCGGACGATCCCCGGTTCGATCATCGCCACCCGGATGCCGAGGGGGGCCACCTCCTGGGCCAGGCCCTCGGTCAGGCCCTCCACCGCCCATTTCGAGACCACGTACGGCGACTGGGCGAGGGCGGCGATCCGCCCCGCGATCGACGAGATGTTGATGATGCAGCCGCTGCCCCGTTCCCGCATCTGGGGCAGCACCGCCTGGGTGCAGCGGATGATGCCGTAGACGTTGACGTCCATCACCTCCTCGTAGAGGCTCAGCGGCGTCTCCTCCAGCACCCCGTTGCCACCGATACCGGCGTTGTTGACCATCACGTCGATGCCGCCCGAGGCCTCGGTGACCTTGGCCACCGCCCGGTTCACCGAGTCGGTGTCTGTGACGTCGCAGATCACCGGCTGGACCTCGACCCCGGCCGCCTCGGCCATGTCCCGAAGCTTGCCACCCTTGTCGAGACTTCGCATCGAGCCGTAGACCGTCCAACCCTTGCCGGCCAGATCGACGGCCGCTCCCCGACCGATTCCCGAGTTCGCTCCAGTGATCATCGCTATGGTCATGGGCCGACAGTAGCGGTGCCACCATCGGGGCGCACGGTGCCGCCATCGGG
>CAMYLA010000028.1:47198-58276 GCA_947259095.1 uncultured Acidimicrobiaceae bacterium
TCGGGCCGCCTATGGTCTGGAGCCGATCACGTAGTTGACCGGTGGCGCCAGCTCGAACACCCGGTCGACGAGGTCGACCAGGCCGGCGTCGGTGAAGTGGTCCCGCAGGCAGCGACGGGCGGCATCGCCGTCGGCGGCGGTGGCGGCCCGATGCCGGGGCTGGTAGCCGATGACCAGGCGACCACCGGGCGCCAGCAGCCCGGCCAGCGAGGCGATCACCGCCTCCTGGTCCGACCAGAACTGCCAGACGTTCATGGCATAGATCCGATCGAAACGGCCGAGGTCGTCGGGAAGCGACTCCGCTCGGCCCTCGATCAGCGTCAGGCGACCGTCCCGCAGCAAACCCCGATTTCGGGACGCGGTCTGGCGGAGCATGGTGGCCGAATGATCGACGGCGACCAGCCCACCGGTGGTCACCCGTTCGGCGGTGGCGGCCAGGGCGACGCCGGGGCCCGGGCCCAGTTCCAGCACCCGATGGTCCGGCTCCAGCTCCAGGAGGTCGACCAGCCACAGGTTTCGTTCCACGTTGGAACCCCGGCGGGCCATGATCCGGCCGGCGACGACGCCCAGCGGCCCTCGGGGCCGATGGAACTGGCTGGCCAACCGGCGAAGCAGCCGGCGGTTGAGGGCCCCTGTGGCTCCGGTGGCCCGGGCGCCGAGAGTGGACGGGGCGTGGTTCTGCCGGACCGGGTGGGCACGACCGGCGGTGACATCGATGTGATCGCTCATGACACCACCGTGCCAACCGGCGGCTGCCGACCGCTGACGGCTCGGTGACCGCTCGCTGACGAGCCCTGTTCTCCGGCCGTCGGTTGGCGTAGGTTCTGGTCAATGCTTCATTTGCAGCTCCTGGGGCCGCTCCTGGTCCATGACGACGACGGCATGGATCTGACCCCGCCGGGGGCCAGGGAACGGGATGGTCTTGCCACCCTGGCCGTCGTGTCCCCCGAGGCGCTGTCCACCGACCGGATCGCCTCCGAGCTGTACCGTGAGCGCAACACCACCGATCCCCGCAACGCGGTCCAGGCCATGGTGTCGCGACTGCGGCGGAGCCTCGGCCGCTCGGCCGGTGCGGTGGAGACCACCACCAACGGCTACCGGCTGGTCGACGCCACCCTCGATCTCGACGAAGCCGAGCGGTTGCTGCGAGCGACCATGGTCGAGACCGACCCGACCGAGGCGGCCACCCTGCTCGATCGGGCACTTGCCATGTGGCATGGGCCGACGCTCGATGGTCTCAGTGGCGAGCTGATCGAGACCGAGCGGCTCAGGGTCGACGGGCTGCGGGCCGACGCCGAGGACTCGGTGCTCGAGCGGCGGTTGCTGGCCGGAGCCGATCGGGAACTGGTGTTGGCGCTCGAGGAATCGGTCCGTGGACAGCCGCTGCGGGAGAAGCGCTGGGAACTGCTGATGTTGGCCCTGTACCGCGACGGCCGCCAGGCCGACGCCCTCCGGGCCTTCCAACGGGCCCGATCGATGCTGTCGGACCACCTCGGCCTCGAACCGGGCCCGGCACTGGCTCGCCTGGAGCAGCAAATCCTGGCCCACGACCCGGCCCTCGAAACCGATGGCCCGGTCGGCGCCGCCATGTCGGCACCAGACGAGCCCGGTGGGACAGGGCAGGGGCCGGCCGTGGCCACCTCGCTCCCGAGAGGCACCTTGAGTGTGCTGTTGTGCGACGTTGAAGGGTCGGTGAAACGATGGGAGGCCGCTCCGGACCACACCGCCCGCGAGATCACCTCGCTGCACCGGATCTGGGCCGAGGCTGCCGCTGCCAGTGGTGGCCACCTGGTCAAGTCGACCGGCGACGGCATCCTGGCGGTGTTCGAAACCGCGGCCTCGGCCGTCACCGCTGCGGCGAGGGCGATGGCGGAACAGCAGGACCAGTCGCTACAGGTCAGAGCGGCGATCAACACCGGCTCGATGACTCCTGTCGACGATGCCGACTACCGCGGTCCGGTGGTGAACCGCTGCGCCCGACTGCTCGATCTGGCCCACGGTGGCCAGATCCTCGTCACCGGTGCCACCGCCGAGCTGGCCGCCGACGACCTGGCCCGGCTCGAGCCCGATCGTGGGGCGCCCGACGGTCGGCCCGACCACTCCCCCGGCATGCGAGCTGCGATCACCCTCCGGGACCTCGGTACCCAATGGCTGCGGGACGTCCCGGAACCGGTGGCAGTGTGGCAGGTCGACGCTCCCGGTGTCCGCTCGAACTTCCCCGCCCTCAACTCCCGAGGGCCGGTGTCGCTGCCCCGGCTCCGCGGCGAACTGTTCGGTCGAACGTCGCTGATCGACCAGGTTCGGGCCGACATCGAGGACAACGAGCTGGTCACGCTGCTCGGCCCGGGCGGTATCGGCAAGACATCCCTGGCCCTGGCCGTGGCCTGGCAGGTGGCGGCGAGCCGTCCGGTCACCTTCATCGACCTGGCCCGGGTCGACGACCCCGATGCCGTGGCCCAGCGCATGGCCGACGGCATCGTGCCCGGCGATCACGATGGGGCCCGGGAGCCCGTCGACCGGATGATCGACCGGCTCCGAGCCAACACCGACCTGGTGATCATCGACAACGCCGAGCACCTGCTCGATGCCGTTGCCGACACCACCGATCGCATCCTCGGCCACGAGCTGAAGGGCTCGTTCCTGGTCACGTCCCGGCATCCACTGGGCCTGCAGGATGAGACCATCGTCGGCGTCCCGCCTCTGGAACTGCCGGACGACGGCGACGACCTGAGCACCACCGGCCGGTCACCCTCGGTCAAGCTGTTCATCGAACGGGCCAGATCGATTCGACCCGACTTCGAGATTCCCAGCGGATTGCTGCCGGTGGTGGCCCACATCTGCCGCCGGCTCGACGGCATCCCACTGGCCATCGAGCTGGCCGCCGGACGGGCCTCGCTCCTGTCGATCGACGACATCGCAGCCCGACTCGACGACCAACTGCGACTGCTGCGCCAGATCAGGTCCAACCGGGACCGCCGCCACCGCAGCCTGGAGGCGGTGGTCGGCTGGAGCGTCGATCAGCTCTCGCCTGCGGCCCGGGAGCTGTTCGACCGGCTCTCGGTGATGGCCGGTGGTTTCGGGCTCGACGGTGTCGAGGCCATCCTGACCCACTGCGATCTCGACCCCCTCGACTCGCTGGAGGTTCTCGAAGAACTGACCGGCGCCTCGCTGGTGGCGGTCGAGCCCGGGGGCAGCCGGTTCCGGATGTTGGAACCAATCCGACAGTTCGCCGCCGCCGAGCTGTCGGAGCGAGGCCTGGAGCAGCAAACCCGCCGGGCCCACGCCACCTGGCTGATCGACCTCGTGGGGGACCTCCACCGGCGCCGCGACGGCTCCCGGGCCGCGGCCACCGGCCGAGTCGACGCCGAAGCCGATCAGCTGCGGGCGGCGATCACCTGGGTGGCCGACAGCGGCCACCGCGAGCTGGCGCCCGATATTGCCTTCCTCAGCGCCTGGTGGTTCCTGACCCACGACCCGAAGTCCGGCGAGCGGTTGCTGAACCGGCTGTTGCCCATCGTCGATCGAGCCGCAGACCCGCTCGGTTGGGCAAAGGTGACCTTGGCCATCGGGATCGCCACCGCGGCCGGCCCCGATTCCCTGGTGGCCGAGACGTCGCAGCAGGCGCTGGACATCTTCGACGAGGTGGACCATCCCGACCGCGCCCTGGCCCGGGTGGCGGCCGCGTTCTCCCTCACCGCCCTGGATGACCCCGAGCGGCCGCTGGCCTTGCTCGAGGAGGCGGCCGAGCTGGTCTCCCCCGATGATCGCTGGGCCATGGCGCTGGTCGAGATGACCCACATGACGATGCGGTCCCTGGCCCTGCAACTCGAAGCGGCCGGCGGCGGGACCGATCTGGCCGAGGGGGCCACCCCCGACCCGGAGATCGAAGCCATCATCGACCAGGGCCTGGCCGCAGCGGCGGTGTTCCGCGAACTGGACGAACCGTGGGCCCTCGGCGTCGGCCTCGGTGAGCTTGGCCGGCTGTACCAGACGCTTGGCCGGTTCGATGACGCCGAAGCCTGCTACCTGGAATCGATCGACCTGTTCGGCGACGCCGACTACCACGGCAGCCACTACCTCTACACCGAGCTCGGTCGGCTGGCGTCCACCAGGGGCGACCACGAGCTGGCCCGGCGGTACCACCGGGAATCGATTCGCATCGCCGAGGGTGACGGGAACCGGGGCTGCATGGCCGAAGCGCTGGCCGGGATGGGCCATGCCGCAGAGGCGGTCCAGGAGCTCGAGGTTGCGCTCGACCTGTACCGGCAGGCCGTGTCCCTCGGCGAACAGCGGTCGCTGATCGAACACGGCCACGACGAGTGGCAGGCCGCGGTGGAGCGCCTGACCCGGCTGGTCGACCAGCCGGGTCGCTGAAGCGACCGCCGACCGTCGGTCAGCGAGGGTCAACCGCCGGTCAGGCGACGGTCAGGCGTCGATCACCGGGCCCTCAGCGTCGGGCGACAGGGTGAGGGCAACCGGCCGAACCGACGCCGGACATGCAGCGAACGGAGAACAAGATGTTTCACAAATTGGGAGTCGCAATGTACCGGCGACGTTGGTGGGTGGTCGGCGTCTGGTCGGTGGTCCTCATCGCCGGGGTCCTGGCCTCGGGACCACTGGCCGACCGGGTGACCGCCGAGTTCACCGGCAGCGACCGGATCGAGTCGGCCCGGGTCCTCCACCGGCTGCAGGAGACGTCGCCGACCGGTGGCGACATCGCCATCGTGCTCGACGGCACCGCCGTCGACCAACCGCCGACCGAGGAGGTCGACCGGGCCCTGTCGGATCTGGCCGCCGTTCCGGGGGTGGTCTCGGTCATCGACCCGTGGTCGACCGGGAGCCCCGACCTGGCCGCCACCGACCAACAGGCGGCCTTGGTCGTGGTGTCGTTCATCAACGGGTTGGAACCCGAGGCCGAGCGGGCCCTGACCGAGTCGGTCTCCGATCTGGCGGGAACGCTCGCGGCCACGAACAGCGTCGACGAGGTCCTGGTCGGAGGCGAACCGATCGTGCTCCAGGAGTTCGAGACCCAGGCCGAGCGGGACCTGGTCCGAGGTGAGACGATCGCCCTTCCCATCGCCCTGGTGGCGATGGTGTTCATCTTCGGTGGGCTGCGGGCCGCCGGCATGCCCCTGGCCATCGCCGGTGCCGGGTTCCTGACCGCCGGGATCGCCCTCCTCGCCGCGACCTACCTGCTGGACACGGTGTCGGTCTTCGCACTGAACGTGGTCTCGATGCTGGGGCTCGGACTCGGCATCGACTACGGGCTGCTGCTGGTATCACGATTCAGGGAGGAGCGGGGCCACGACCACAGCGTCGCCGATGCGGTGGCAACCACCGTGTCCACCGCCGGGGTCACCGTGGTCTTCAGTGCGCTCACCGTGGCCGTTGCCATGAGCGGCATGTTCGTCTTCGGCGATCCGACGATGACCAGCTTCGGTGTCGGCGGGCTGTCGGCGGTGCTGTTCTCCATGGTCGCCGCCCTGACCATGCTGCCCGCACTGCTCGGCATCTTCGGGGGCCGGATCAAGCCGGCAACCATCCGACCCGACGGCTCCGGCGGCTTCTTCCGACTGTCCAAGGTGGTCCAGCGGTTCGCCCTGCCGATCGTGGTCGTGGTCGGTGGCGGCCTTGCGCTGTTGGCCACCCCGTTCCTCGACGCAAACCTGGAGAACGGTGACGCCCGCAGCCTGCCCCGATCATCGGAGGCCCGGGCCGCGGCCCTCACACTGTCGCAACGGTTCCCGGCCAGGGGGGCCGATCCGATCGTGGTCGTCACCGAGGTCGAGCCCGGCACTGCGGCGGCCGACCGGTGGGTTGGCGAGTTGTCCGGCCTCGACGGCGTGGCCGGGCTCCAGGTCCGTGACGGGTTCCCGGCCGACATGCTGGTCGTCGACGTCGTGCCCGAGGGTGAAGGCCAGGGTGACACCGCCATGCAACTGGTGGAGACAATCCGGGCCAGAGCCGCATCGGCGGACGGCCAGGGGCTCGCCGTCGAGGTCGGCGGGACGGCAGCGGCCACCCTCGACATCCGGCACATGATCGCCGACCGCATCCCGGTTGCCATCGGCGTGGTGGTCCTTGCCACCCTGGTACTGCTGTTCCTGATGACCGGCTCGGTGATCATCCCCATCAAGGCGGTGGTGATGAACGTGTTGAGCCTCGGGGCCAGCTTCGGTGCCCTGGTGTGGGTGTTCCAGGACGGCAACCTGTCCGGCCTGTTGGGCTTCGACCCGGTCGGGTCGATCGATCTGTGGCTCCCGACGATCATCTTCCTGTTCGCCTTCGGCCTCTCGATGGACTACGAGGTGTTCCTGCTCGGCAGGATCAAGGAGGTACACGATCGAACCGGCGACAACGACCTGTCGGTGTCGACCGGGCTCCAGCGGACCGGCAGAATCATCACCTCGGCCGCGCTGTTGATCGTGGTGGTGTTCGCCGGGTTCGCAGCCGGGGAGACGCTGACCATCAAACAGCTCGGGGTGGGCCTTGCCCTGGCGGTGGTGGTCGACGCCACCATCGTGCGATCGCTGCTGGTGCCGGCCACCATGCGGCTGCTCGGCGAGTGGAACTGGTGGGCCCCGAAGCCGCTGCGGCGGTTCCATGATCGGTTCGGCATCAGCGAACCACCGGCCCTGCACCGTGGCGACGGGGCTCCAAACGGCGCAAAGGCCGACGACGACCGGGCCGGCGTCCTGGCCGGCGTCTGATCGCTGCACCGGAGTCCGGGGCCGGTCTGGCAAATCGTCCGGCCGGCACCGGCGCGCCCGGGCCGGCCCGGTTCACCTTCAGAGCCTTACGGCTCCGTTTATCTTCAGAGCCTTACGGCTCCGTGTTCGATCTCGACGTCGGCGGTGTCGTAGCCCGGCTCGCCCGGCATGACCACCTCGTAGGCCCCGTCGGGGTCGTTGACCCGAACCCGCTGGGCCGGACCGCGGCGGGCCGCCGCCTCCAGCAGCGATTCGGCCGAGGGGTAGCGGGCCAGGCAGGCCAGCATGCGATGGGTCACCGCCATCAACTCCAGCTCGTGGGTGCGCCATCGTTCGATGGCCTCCGACGGTCGGATCCACCGGTGCTCCACCACCTCCTGCTCGTCATGACGGGCAACCTGGTCGTCGGGGGCCATCGCCACGAAGAACCGGGTGTCGAACCGCCGTGGCGGCCCGACGGGGGTCACGAACCGACCCACCTCGTGCAGCGCACCCAGGTCGACCACAAGATCGTTGTCGGCCAGCGCGCCCACCAGCGCCCCTGTGTCGTCGTGCACGGCAGAGCGAACCCGTTCCACCGCCGGCGGGTCGGCGTGGCCGACCCCCAGGAGCAGCCCGGCCTCCTCCAGGGTCTCCCGGATCCCGGCCAGCCACCACGCCAGGCCGCCACCACCGATCTCCAGCATGGCCGAGGCCTCGGCGTCGCTCAGCCCCGAGACGACGTGCTCGATCCTCTCACCATCGCCGATGTCGACCCGGCCCCCGGGGAAGACCCAGGCCCGCGGTCCGAACGCGGCCCGGGAGGTCCGCTGCACCAGCAGCACCTCGAGTTCCGGTCGGTCGGCCACGACCATCACCGTCGCCGCGTTGCGAACCGCAACCGCCCCGGGGTCGGCCACGGCCTCGCCGTGCTGGTACAGGGGCGACGGGTGGGACCTCGATTCCGGCATGTCGAACAACCTACCGATCGGGAGACCGGGCCGAAGAATTGGCGACCGACAACAGCGAACCGGGCTCCTATGGTTGGAGCCATGACATCGGTACCAAAGGTGGTGATCGTCGGCGCCGGATTCGGTGGGTTGGCGGCGGCCAAGGCCCTGGCCGGGGTGCCGGTGGAGGTCACGGTGGTGGATCAACGCAACCATCACACCTTCCAACCGTTGCTCTATCAGGTGGCAACGGCCGGGCTCGACGTCGATGACATCTGCTACGCCACCAGGGGCATCTTCCATCGCCAGGCCAACGCCCGGGCACTGCGGGCCACGGTCACCGGGGTCGACTTCGGCACCCGGATGGTGGAGACCGCCGAGGGACCACCCCTGCCATACGATCACCTGATCCTGGCCATCGGCGCCATCACCGCAGACTTCGGGGTTCCCGGGGTCGATGAGCACACCTTCGGGTTGAAGTCCGCCGCCGAGGCGATGCAGATCCGCAGCCACGTCCTTCACAACTTCGAGCGGGCCGAGCGGACCACCGACGCCGGGCTGCGGGCCAGGGCCACCACGATCGTGATCGTCGGCGGCGGCCCGACCGGGGTCGAGATGGCCGGCGGGTTCTCCGAGTTGATCGACAGGCCGCTGCGTCGTGACTTCCCCGGCATTGATGCCGATCGGGCCCGGGTGGTCCTGGTGGAGGGCCAGGATCGGCTGCTCGGCAGCTTCGCCCCCAGGCTGAGCGACAACGCCGGACGGCGGCTGGAACGTATGGGGGTGGAGGTGATGCTGGCCACCCAGGTCGCAGCGGTCGAGGCCGACTGCGTGCGGTTCGTCGACGGCACGACGATCGAGGCCAACACCGTGGTGTGGGCCGCCGGCGTTCGGGCCCACCCGCTGGTCCAGGCGCTGGGGATGGCGACGACCCGGGGCGGCCGTCTCGTTGTCGACGATCGGCTCCAGGTTCCCGGGTACCCGGGGGTCCACGCCATCGGCGACGTCGCCGCGGCCAGGATCGAGCCCGGCGAGCTGGTCCCCCAGGTGGCACCGGGGGCGATGCAGGGCGGCCGCTATGTGGCAAAGCGGATCGCCGACGGGCTGGCGCCCACCGACCCGTCCCAGGCCGGCGGGGCCGCCGATGCCGGCCTGGTCGATGACGTCGGCCGGTTCGTCTACACCGACAAGGGTTCGATGGCCACGATCGGCCGCAACGCCGCGGTGGTCCAGATGCCGGGTGGGCTCAAGATCACGGGGTTCCCCGGTTGGGTGGCCTGGCTGGGGCTCCACCTCCTGATGCTGGTCGGGTTCCGCAATCGGGCCAACGTCCTGGTCAACTGGGCCTGGAGCTACCTGACCTATGACCGCGCCAGTCGCCTCATCATCGAACTCGACGGTGAGGCGACTGGATCCCGGTCTTCGCCGGCCTCGGCCGACCGCTGACCGGCCCCTCGCCCGGCCACTGCTCAAGCCGCGGCCACGGCTGCGATCGGCAGCTTCGACCGTCGATCCACCTCATCGCCCGTCTCGACGTGATGCTTGAGCCCGGCCAGCATGGCGGTCACCGACTTGGTGAACTGCCGCTTCATCATCACCGAGTTCATGCCCGCTCCGAGCGCACCGAGGCCGACCTCGTAGGTCATCTCCATCGTCGCCAGCGTCGCGCCGTCCCGGGGTTCGACGTCGATCACGGCCACCGCCCGGCGCATGGCCGGCACGTTCTTGAAGTCGAAGATCTCGATGCCAAGCATGCGGCCCTCGGTCCATTCGGTCACCCGTTCCTGAATCGTGCCAACCGGCAGCAGGCTGCACTCTCGGGTGATACCGACACCGGTTCCCTCGTCCGAGGTCAGCCGGGAGGTCTTGACGTTCGGGTTCCAAACCGCCACGGCTCCAAAGTCGGCAAGCGCCGGCCACACCCGCTCGACCGGGGCGTCGATGGTCACGTGTTTCCTGATGGTTGTCATGGTTGTGTTTCCTTTTCTTCTGGTTGTGTTGGTTGGCTGTGCTGTGGTCGTCGTCTGTGCTGTGGTCGTTGGCTGTGCTGTGGTCGTTGGCTGTGCTGTGGTCGTCGTCAGCGATCGCAGCCGGCAGACCTCCTCGAGGGCCAGCGCTTCGATGCTCCTGGCCAGCCCCCCGGGTTCGATCCGGGCCGAGATCAGCACCATGGTCCCGGCGCCGGCCGGCTCGATCCGCAGCGCTGATCGCCACGGCGAGCCGGTCAGCTCCGCCGCCACCCGCATCGGGGCGACGTCGAGGCGGACCTGCCGGTCGATCCTGGTCGTCGGTCGCTGGGCCGACCCGGTGTCGGCCGACCCGGTGACAGGCTCGGTCATCGTCGCGCCCTACCGGAGATCGGCCGAGGTGACCCGGCCCATCAACGTTCCCCAGATGGCCGATGTGGCCCGCCGGGACAGGAGCCTGGTGAAGACGAATCGCTGGACCTTGTTGGCCGCACCGGGAATCAGCACCGTCTTGCGACCGAGGGAGTCCAGCGCCTTGCCCGCCACCTTGTCCGGGGTCATCCAGTTCATCGGAACGGCGTTGAAATCCACGCCGTCCATCTCCACCATCTCGGTCCTGGTCGGGCCGGGGTGGACGACCAGCACATCGACGCCGAGGGGGCCCCATTCGGCCGCCAGTCCTTCGGCGAACGTGCCGACGAACGCCTTGGTTGCGGCGTAGTTGGCCAGGGTCGGGACCCCGGCGAAGGCCGCCGTCGAGCCGGTGAAGATCATGGCCCCTCGGCCCCGGTCGACCAGCCGTTCCCCCAGGAGGTGGGCCAGCTGGACCGGTGTGGTGACATTGAGCCGGACCACATCCAACTGGTCCTCGACACCCGACTTGAGGAAGTTGCCGGGCCGGGCCGCACCGGCATTGTTGACGACGATGGCCAGGTCGATGTCTGCCGTCGCCTTCTCGATGGCATCGACGCCGTCCCGTTCGGTGAGATCGGCTCGCACCGGACGGACCTCGACGCCGTGGGCCTCGGTCAACTCCCCGGCCAGCGCCTCCAGTCGATCGAGGCGGCGGGCGGCAACGACCAGGTTGACCCCATCGGCCGCCAACCGCCTGGCGAACTCGGCCCCGATCCCCGATGACGCGCCGGTGACCAGCGCCCAGCTCCCGTACTCCTCGGCCAGATTCTTCATCATGTTTTCCTTCCATCAGCTCGGCTCGGCGCCGATGCGTTGGCTTGCTTGGTGGTGATCAGCATCCCGGGCGATGGGGGGAGCGGCCCATCCCCCAAACGGGGGACCGGGCCTCGGGGGACGTTGGTGCGGGTCCTACGATGACGAGGTGATGCAGCTTCGTCGGCCCAGTGGATCGATCGTCGGTCGGGCCGAGGACGTCCGGGCGGTGCGCGATGCCCTGGATGCCGGGCCGTTGGTGTCGCTGATCGGGCCCGGCGGGGTCGGCAAGACCGCACTGGCGG
>CAMYLA010000029.1:0-47136 GCA_947259095.1 uncultured Acidimicrobiaceae bacterium
ACAGCCATTGCACAACCGCACCCGTCCAGCTGCGTCCACAGCCATCGACTACGATCTCGAACCCGCCAGAACACAGCGCTTTGGACTCGCCTACATAGTGCGGAACGAACCCTCACAAAACTGCTAAGGAGGTGTCCTCGCAAGGGGACCGTGGGTTCAAATCCCACCCTCTCCGCAAACTGGAAACCCGCTCACACCGCTGGTGGAGCGGGTTTTCTTCTCTCTGACCATCGATGGACAGCTTCGAGACCAAGATCTGCCCGGCTCACCAATGCCGGGCCATTACGCGCCATTGCGCGCTGCCGCCCAGGACGGCAAGGACGACAAGGACCCTTAGCTCGGCAACCGTGTGAGGTCCGGATCAACCGAGGAGCGGCAACTCGCCACCGTCGGAGGCATGAGCACCAGATTGGACTCGCTCCTACCGTTGTATTCCATGCACGCCCCACCGGTTCGCCAGAGTGACCTAGAGGTCCGCTTCAGCTTGGTGTGGCGGCCTTCGCTCCAACACTCGCCTTGCTCCCCTATCGATCGTGGCCGAGCAACTGGTCGGTCCTCGGTCGGCATCGACAGCTCCTCAACATCAACCGCCTGGTGGCGGCGATGCCCGACTCCCCCTCACCGCACGACGTCAGCATCAGTATCCGTCGGCAGACCAAGGCGTGCGATAGTGCTGCTCATACCGGATTGACGCTCGTCGGCGACAATCGGTTTCCGGCGAACTTCAGACACCAATCTCGATGCCCGTGATGTCCTCGATGAGTTCGACGTTGAGCGAAATCTCCTGGCCGAGCGCCCCGGCCGTCCGGCCTGCCGCCCGCTTGGCCAGTGCATGGTCGTCGTTGGCGGCGGGACCGGTGCCCTCTTCGTTGCTGATCCAGAAGATGCGATTGACCGAGTAGAGGACACGGTGCCAATCGAGTTCCTCGTCAGTCATCGGGGCAGGACTCCGGCGCCGATACAGGCGGAGGAAGCGACGGCTCAAGACCTTGCCCAGAACGGAGAAGATCGGGCGGATCTGGGCGGGGGCCTGGCCGCCGGTGTTCAGCAGAGCGAACATGGTGCATGCAACGTCTCGCGCCGCCGGGGCCAGCCCCGCAATCCCCCAGTCGACGACATGAGGGCCGTCCGGGCCGACCACGATGTTGCCAGGATGGAGGTCACCGTGCGACACGACAGCCTCGGAGTCGAGAGGCCGGTTGGCCTTGAGCCAATCGATGAGCTCGCCGATGTCTTCGCCCCTCAGTTGTTGAGCCAGATCCCACTGATAGCGATACCAGTCGAAGCTGACGGCCGCCTCCTCCAGCGTCGAAGCCAGCGGGCCCGGATCGATGGAATGCAGCCAAACGACAAGGTCGGCCAACAAAGAGGGTCGCCGCCACATCGCGAGCAAGCTCTTCAACCCCGAGATCGGCCTTTGCCACTGTCCGATCCGGACAGCCAGACCAGAGACGTGTCCGGTGAGCAGCCACGCCCCTTCGAGTTCGTCGTCGGCCGAGCCGCTCAACAACACGGCCGGCGCCGGGAATCCCCGGTCATTGACGAACTGCTGGATCGCAGCCTCACGCTTGGCCACCTTGATGTCGGGGCAGAACCGAACGACGGCTGTACCGCCGAACTCGCCGGTGGTTGTTCGCGGCTCCACGAAAACGACCGAACCGCTCGCGTTGGCAGCCCGGGGCGAGCCATCAAAGGAGAAGTGTTCGTCTTTGCTTGCGCGCCGGACCGCCGCAAGCAGGTCCCGACCGACTTCGCTCTGACTCAACAATTGCTGGCCACCTTCCGTCGGCTCCCGATGGAGCCTCAGTGCACCTCCGCCTGCCCGAGGGCAAGCTTGGCTTTGACCACGATCCGCCCGGCAAGCATGAACGGTGCCCCGAGTATGCCTGCCAGCAGTCGTCGTCCTTTCGACTGCGACAACGAGAACCTGTTGTCAAGCAACCAAGAGCGTCCGTAGAACTCGATGAAGGCGATTTGCAGAGGTGACAGTTCCTCCATCCATTTACCCGTCTTGCCGCCCTGGAAGTGTCCCTTTCTGAAGCCGACTTCACTGTCGATATCCGTCGCTTGCGCAGTCGGCTTTTTGGCGTAATGGGAGGCGACCTCGCTCCGAACTTTTCGCTCGGAATGTCTGGCCGCGATCTCCTCTGCCTGCGCATCGGTCAAGTCAGCGCCGAGAAAGTCGGCGAGGGCCTTGACGTGTCCCGGGAGATCGGCGAGCAGGGAGTCATACGTGGTCTTGTAGAGATCGTCCTTCTGGTTCCAGTAGCGATAGGATCGCAGCGATTCTGGCAGGACCGACATCGCGGCCACCCGTGGAAAGGTGTTTGAGAGATCGTGGAGCGTGATGTCGGAAACGATCACGTCTCGTATGTCGCGGGCGACATAGACATACCTGCACGGGAGTTCCCTCACCGCCAGGTAGGCGGGAGCCGTCGGGTGGTGAGCCTTCAGGACCTGGTGGCTCTCGGACAGCCCAGAACTCTCAAGAATGTCTTCGACAATATTGTGCACGAGGCTCGACCCGCTTCGGCGCGGAGCACAGCACACCACATATTCAATATCCACGTCTCGGACTTCCTCTTACCTGGCAGATTGGAACCCACGCCATGGCCGCCGGTCGACCTGAAGTCTACCCCAAGTCCGTGCGTTCTCCACGGTGCCAGCGAGTTCGCGCAAGAGCCATATTTCACCGGAATCGCGCTCCGCTTGTCAGCCATCAGGGGGCCAAATAGCCCGAACCGGATGGTTCTACACGGACCTTCGGAACTTTGCCCAAGGCTTGGCGCCACTGGCGTGGAAGAGGCCGGTGATAAAGTCAGCTGATATGTCGGAGACCAGGATCACGATGGTGCCGCAGCGAAGACGGATCGTCGAAGTGTCCAGGTTAACTAAGTCAGTCGGCAGTGGACGAGGCTGACGGTGGGTGAACAGCTACGGCGGGCCTTCGCCCGAGTCTGGGGTGCGTTCGACGGCCTGGCCGAGGACACGCTGTGGGCCGGCGTCCTCGACCTGGCGGCAGTAATGAGCGCAGTCTTCTCCTTCGTACTGTTGCAGCAGGCCTTGAACCCCGAGAGTTACGGCGCCCTTTTCGGCCTCTACGCGTTGGTAAGCCCCCTCGGGTCGCTGACCTTTGCCGGCCCAGGACTAGCGGTCATCCAGCGGCGGATCCGTTACGAGGAAGACCTGAACGAGATCCTGCGATCGAGCCTGTCACTGACGTTCATGATCGGGCTCGCGGCCAGCGTGGTCGCCACCACGCTAGCCGTAATCTTCATCGATCTGTCCACACTCGAAATCCTCTTGATCGTGGCCAGCGAACTCCTCGCCAGCTCGACCATCTTCGTCTGCTCAAGGTTGGTGCAAGCCGCGGTGAGCTATCCGGCCATGGTCCGGGTAAAGCTGGTAGTCGTGGCGTTGAAGACGCTCGCAGTCGGCGGTCTGTATGCGTTCGGGATCCTCAGCGTCCGAAACCTCGCCGCCTGCTACCTGCTGTTCTACAGCCTCTACCTCGTCTGGCTGCTCGCCCGCCGGTTGCCCGCCGTCGGTTACAAGGTGCAGCTCGGCCGACCGTCAAATAACGCGCTCAGATCGACCGCCGTCTTCGCCGTGCCGATGGCGGCGTCGAACCTGCAGCTCGATGGCGACAAGTTCGCACTGAACGTCTTCAACTTCAGTGCCGACGCCGGCCTCTACGGTGCGGCCTACCGGGTGGTCTCCCTCGGCTCGCTTCCGTTGCGGGTCATCGAGCAGGCCGCGTTCCACCGCTTTCTACCCGATAACGCGATCGACTCGGGGCACCACATGCGAAAAGCAGCGCGGCTAACCGCTTTCATGTTCGGCGTCGGCGTGATCACCGCCGGATCGATCTACGTTGCGTCGCCATTGCTCGACTACCTCTTCTTCGGCGAATTCGAGAAGGCCAGGGACATCGTTCCATGGCTACTCTTCTTCATCCCCCTCATCGCACTGAGCGGTACTCCAATGAACGGCCTGCTCGGCCTCGGCCGGGCCAAGGAGCGGGCGGCGATCTACCTCTCCTCGGCCGCAGTTTCCCTATTGTTGTATGCCGTGCTCATCCCCGGGCGGGGCTGGCCGGGTGCGGTCATTGCCACTATCGGCAGCGAGGTATACCTGGCCATCGCCAGCTGGATCGCGATCTTCCACTACCAGCGGATCGCCGATCAGAAACTGATGGCTGCAGCGAGCGAAGAGCGGTCGGCGCTCGATAGTAACCCTGCGGACCGCGTGGTCTAGTTGGCGATGACTAACTTCTGCAACCGAAGCGCTCCCAGGTGCCGGGCGACGTTCTCTTCATGATCGTTTGCGCCGGCGTCCGATCAGCAAACAGACGGTCGACGTCGCCTTCAAGCCAATTACGCGTTGGTCACGCGTTCACCACCGTCCATTGCCGATTGCCATCGTCCTGCAGGCGCTGAACGGGCGCTGCAACGACCCGGCGAACCGCTGCGATCCGCTCCTAGAGACCCGCTCAGACCCCAGCAGTCGAGCGGGTTTCTCGCGTCAAGGCCCCGGTGGGAGCCAATATTGCTCCCAGGCCACTCCGGCCGCCGCACGGGAACCGCTGGCCCTGGTCTTCTACGGGCTACGCGACGGAGAGATCCGTTGCCTTCAGGATCGTCACCAGCTGCCGGCTGCGTGATGAGTTCGGGCGCGGCCGGTTGGCGATCTCGTCCGTAACGGCATGCGACCCCCGGTTTGTGGGGCGTCGCCTCTAAGTGAGTCGGACCTGACCAGTCGCGGCCGCACCGCTCCATGCGCACCGCCACGGCTGGGCGAAGGAATGCCTATCCGCACCCGAATCCTCGGGCTGCGCGCTTCTCACTAGACGAGAAATGGAGCAGGTCGACCGCACCCACCACCCGGCGAGAGAACCACCATCAGACCGTGACCAAACCGGCGACATCATCCAGCTCCCCAACCAGGGGAGCCACTTCACGCGCCCACCGATCCGGGACTCCGTCCCGGAAGACCCAACCACTCAGCAACCACACCCGTTGACGGGAACAAGCTCTACAGGTATGCAGTACTCGGGTGGTTTGTGAGCGCTCGGTGAGAGTCGCGATCTGCGCTCACTCACTGAAATTCGCGTTGGTGTCGGGGGTCTTCTGGTCCGGCATCGAAGCATCCGCCACCCTTGGGGGTGGCCCCTCCAGCGTGTCGTGCGACCAAGCAACGACTCGCCAGAGGAGCCGGCTCCATGATGAACCAGGAGACGTACGTGAAGATCGAAGACTTGAAGAAACGGGGCTGGACGAACAAGGAGATCGCCGCCGAGACCGGGTTCCATCCGGCCACGATCGCCAAGCATCTCGCCGCCGATGGGCCACCGGTCCGGCGGGCGGTGTCGGATGATTCGTTGGTGATGAATCACCATTGGCAGGATCGGATCGATCAGCTCATCACGAAGTGGCCGAGACTGCTCGGGATCAGCGTCTGGTATCGGCTCCGCCCCGAAGGGTTCGATGGCGGCTACTCGACGGTGATCGCATGAGCCTGTACGAGCAGATCAAAGCCGACCTCGGCTACCTCAACCTCACCACCACCGGACCAGCCCCGAGCCGCCAACGCGACTTTCGCTGAGCGCCGAACACAAGATCTCCCGAGCGCTCACATCGTTTGGCTGGCTAGGGCGTGTTAATGGTGTCGGCGTCGAACGTGCCTCGGTGGTGGTAGTCGCTCCGGATCGCTTCGAGGTCGGACGATGCTTCGATGGCCTCGACCACGGCGGTTGTTCCGCCGACATAGGACCAAGCGAAGTCGGTATCGCTGAACACGTACCAGCTCCGATCTTCGGGCCACCAGATCGTCGGGGCGTCGATGCCTGGTGAGTCAAGCGGGCGGTCGTTGGCGAACCGGCAGACTTCGTTGACCGCAGCGAGCGTTGAACGGATCAGGAAGTACCTTCGTGAGGACGTCCCGGCTGCTGGGAGCGCTGCTGTTGCTGGTTGACGAAATCCTGAGTTGATGGTGGTGAACCCGAACCAGACCGGCCCCGTCGAACCGGTCGAGGCCAGGACTGAAGCCAGGGCGCGCATCTTGCTCAATGGGAGGGTTCCCCAGCTGACGATGGGGACGTCGTCGTCATGGCGGTGTTCTCCGATGCGGGATGCGATCCGATGCAGCTGCATCTCCGCGTGGGCGACTCGCTCGTTCGCAGCAGCAAGATCGCTCCAGCGAAGCTCGTCTCCCTCCGCAGGCTCATCCTCGATGGGATGGAAGATCCGAGTGATTGCTTCGAATCCGCCGGGGATCATCGAACCGACAACATAGTTGGAGAACGGCTGAAGCCTCTCGATCCACCAGTCCGCTGCGCCGACATCGTCAGACCACTCCACGCCCGGACCGTCGCGCCTATCCGCTAGCGCATCCCTGGTGTTTCGAGTGCGCTGTCCGCCGCGTATCGCTGGCGCTACCGATCACCTGTGCCCAGGCCATCCCCCGGTCGGTCGTCCGGCGCTGGTCAGGCTCGTGATTGCCACCGTCGAGCGCGGTCGTGTACGTCGCGGAGGTTTCGCGAAGACGCGGGCATCGAGCGGTCCTCTCCGCTTGCCTTTGACCCGTCCCGTCGCCAACGATGTCAAGACTGCGCTCGGCGCGGCCCGAGGAGGAGACCAACCTGTGGACTACGACTTCGATCGACTGCTCGATCCCGCTCCGATGGCGTTGGAGATGGGCTACCAACGGCTTGACTCAGGTGTTCTCGACATCGCAGTACGCACCGATCTACACGAATGTGCGGGAGCGATGCTCGAGTGGTGGTTCAGCTCCCGACCGGGCGACCGCGAGTACCGGTGGTGGCACCCACTCGATCACATCTCCTCGTCCTGGGAGGGCGGCGAAACTGGTGATGCCGTCGGTTCGACTCATGTCGTGGAGGAACGGCTGACCAACCTCCCCTCGCAGAATCTCCTGATTCAGTTCCGCGATCCGGTCGAGGCGTTCGACAACCAGGTGCTTGAGGACGCTCGGGCCTCCGGGGCAGTCTCGGCCCTGATCTACGGCCACGTTGCTCTGCGAGACGCTGCGCAGTACACGCCCGACGGGGCGTTGTTGGGGACGCGCTTGATCCATCTGTGTCGGGACACCGAGTGGGGCGCTGTGTTGCGAAGCCGGTTCCTGTTCGGCTTCGACCTTCCCGCCATGGGTCTCGGTCCCGCCGAAGTAGGGAACATGATCCCGGATGTGATCGGGCCCAACCTCCTGCAGCACTGCTATGACGAGTTCACGTTCCTGTCCCGTCTGCTTCCCGCGATCTACGCAGCCGAGCAACTAGAACCAGGAGAGATCCAGCGCCCCTGGTAGATGCCTCCTACTCGACGTTCCACACCGCCGGGCCAGTCGATATCACTTACGAGCGATAACCGGCTTCGCTCTTCGTGGACCTCATGCTCGGTGCCGTACTGCGTCAGTCGGAGAGTGGACTGTGGCGGCGACTTCCGGGCTACGGGTGGCGCGTTGAATTCTCGGGACTGGAACGCCCCCGTCAGTGGTTGGGCGTAGCCCTGGCCACCGCCGTCGTCCTGGTCGTCGTGATCCTGATCACGTACGTGGGTTCGAATGAGGCGGCGAGCTGTGCCCCAAGATGGGTGCACCCGACGGCCGACCTCGAGCGCCGCGGGCAGGGTGGCCTGACCCCCGGGGGTTGGTTCACCTGGCCATCAAAGGGGGTCCGGTCAGTTGTGGTGTTCGATGATGTTCGCTCGTTGACGTCCCTCGGTGCTGAGACGGAGGATCCAAGCCTCCAAAGCCGGTTCGCCGCTGCGGTTGCTCAGCGCTTTGCGACGTTCTCGTGGATGGCGAGGACCGGCTGATGTGCCCTGACGACGAGGTCGATGGCAACGCTGCCGAAAGCCAGCCGCGACAGCTCGTCTCGCTGCCGGGTCCCGACACACAGCATCGACGCGCCGAGCCGATCACCGAGCTCGACGATCGCCTCCGTGGGATGGTCGGCGTGCAGCACGTCGAGTTTCAGGTCCTCGAGTATGAGGTCGACTGCGGTGGGCTCCATCGCCGGCTCGATCACGGTGGCGAACCGGGGTTCGATCCCGAACTCCAGGGAGAACCCATTGGTCCAGTGCAACAGCTCGTCAGAGGTGCGCCGGGGGTCGACGCAGCCGATCATCGGGCCGTCGAGCCCAAACCGGTTCGTATCGACCACAGGGCCGACGAGGACGGTTGCGCCCTCCGGTCGCATATGTACGAGCTCCTCGGCGACGCTGCCGGTCCAGAGTCGGTTGTGGGGATGCCCCGGGGTGGCCGTCACCACGAGCACCTCCGGCCCCCGGCACAACGATTCCAGGCCCTGTCTGACGGTGTAGCCATTGACGGCGACGACACAGCTGTCGACCTCGGTGCCCGAGTCGGCGACCCTCCGGCCGAGTTCCGTTTCGGCGTCCGCCCTCTCGCCGAACTTGGCCACAACCGTCGCCGCAACCAACTCGGCCCCGACTGCATCGGCAAACACCCTCGCCGGTCCAAGGGCCCGAAAGGAAGCTTCAGATCTGTCGGTCGGGACTACAACCCTTGTGATCACTTGGACTCCAGCTATCGGTGGTCGTCATCATCATCAACCCAGCAGATCGGGGCCAATGACCGACGTCCAACCGAATCCTAGGCCGTCGTCGATCTGGAAGTGATGAGCGACCGGTGTTTCCCGCCGAGTTGTACAGAGCGCAGCCCGTTGTCGCCGAAGGCGATCGCTCCAGCTCGTGAACGGTGGCGAGAACTTCGTCCCGGTCGGCTTCCTCCGGAGGTTGGTCACACACTGGCTCTGTTCGTGGTGTTCCACGGCAGCAGGTAGGGATACGAGATCGCCCGCGCCGCCTCCTGCAACCGCCGCCGGCCGCTCAGTATCGCCGCTCAGAGATCGGGAACCGGAGCGCTCGGGTTGCAGCGAAATGCGTGGGTCAGACGCTCGATAATCTCGGAGCCCGATCGATCGTCAACCGGCCACATTCGGGCTACCGCCGAGCATCGCCCGAGGCCGCGAGGAGGCCGCGTCCGCCGCCGTTCGCAAGCGTGCGCCGAGACAACGGCCGTCCCTAGCGAACTGCAACTAGCGGCGTTGAACACCCCTGCACCAACCCGAACAGCACTGCTAAGGAGGTGTCCTCGCAAGGGGACCGTGGGTTCAAATCCCACCCTCTCCGCTCATGAGACCCGCTGAAACTCCAGTAGTTCAGCGGGTTTCTACGTTTTGGGGGCCGGCGGCCAAACCCCCAAGTCGGGATGCCGACACCCCAGGATTACGCTTTGGCTATGCGGTCCAGCCCATGGCGTTCAAGCCCGGTGGCGTCTTGAGCACACACCCACGACCCTCGTAGTTGTGAGCGACAGGCCCCGAAACGCCATCCGTAGCAGCCCGGGATCGCATCCAGCGACTGGGGCAGGGGCCAGGTTGCCTTCCCGAAATTTGAGCAGTCGTCCTCTCCGGTTCGAACGCCCGAGGCATAGCAACGTCCGAGAGCGACATTGACCTGCTGCTCATACGGGACCCATTGTCCAGCCGAAGTGAATACCGGAGTCGCGCCTCTGCGATCTCCAATCGGATAGACAAGCGGCATTCCCTCTCAACATCGACCTACTCCGGCCTCGTGTTGGCGGCAGCGGCGGCCGAACTCGATCGAGGTGTATTGGGCGGTTCCTTGATCGGAATGATGGACAGGAGAAGGGCCAGGGTTGCGGGTCTCGACCGCCAGGTTGAAGGCGTCGATGATGAGTTCGGGCCGCATGCGGGTGGCGTAGGACCACCCGGCGATCCGTCGGGAGAACACATCGAGCACGGTGGCGAGATACCCGAACCCCGCCCAGGTTGGACCGTGGATGTTTTGGGGTCGGACCGCAGCGCCCTGTCAGCGTTTCTGCTGGTCGATTTCTGCGGCCCGCCCTCCGAACCGGACGTGCGATTTTCACCACATCCGGCTCTCCATGTGTTCACGCCGCTGGCACGGGTGATCCTGTTGTTGCGCTCGTCCCTGGCGTCGAGATCTTGGCGCCCCGGTAGCGGTATCGCTCAAGAGCGACCGTGTTGGGGCGGAACATCTCGATGCCGCCGTCGTGGATCCTCCAACCAGGGAGGTAGCGGCGAACCAGGTTGTGCATATTCAGCGCGACGTGTCGCTTCTTCAACCAGCCGCGGATCCGCCAGAAGGCGAGTGGGCGATGTAGTTGAAGGTCCGCGACGACGCCCCGTGCCTGGAATAGTTGCACCAGCCCCGCAGCGTCGGGTTCAATCGGCGCAACAGGTCGGCGAGGGTTCGGTGACGATGACGGCGAGTCAGCGATCTGATCTTCCCGATGATCGAGCCAACGACTTCTTCGACGGATAGGTGTAGATCGCCTTCTTGACTGCCCGTCTTGACTGCCCGTCTTGACTGCCCGACCTCTCCAGTTCCGAGGCTGGATGCGCCAAGCCAAGAAGTCGAACCCCTCATCAATGTGGCAGTCCCTCGTCTTCTCTTCCCCGGCACGACGGCGCTTGGCCCGAGTCCATTCCGGGCCGAGCGCTTCCCATTTCTGGGTGAAATGCTCATCAAGAACAGACAAGGCAATATTGGGCAAACAGCGGCGAGAGGATCCCGCCTTGGGGAGTGCCAGTGATCGTCGCCCTATGGCTGCCGTCCTCAGCGAGTTCGTCATCCTGTGATACTCGCAAGCGCACGTACCGTGCTGGTCCGACCGGCTATCGGGCCCTTCCGGTAGCTCTGGCGGCGAGCGCATCGCGAGGGGGTCGTCCCAACGTTCGCACCACGATCGCTAGGAGGTCGGAGCCGAGGAGGCGCGCCACGATGCCCCAGTTGCTCAGCTTCGGGTCCGGGTCGAGGCCGTCGCCCATGCGGGTGAGCTGACGCTGGTACCAGGCAAGTTGCAGCATGTTGTCGAGTAGTCGCACGCCGACCTTGGGCTCGATGTCCGCAGCGGCCTGCGCCTGCCCGGTCAGCAAGCGGGCAGGCAGCTCCGGCTCGAGCGCCATCGGTCGGGCGATCCCTACAAGGTCGATCGCCCCAGAGTCGATGGCGTCGGCCATCGCCGCGGCGGTGCGGAAGCCCCCGGTCAGCATTAGCGGCAGATCCACCGTCGTGCGCATCTTCTCGGCGTACTCGAAGAAGAACGCCTCGCGTCGTCGCGTGCTCTCACGCCTGGGGGCGCCGTCGCCCATCATCCGTGGCGACTCGTAGTTGCCGCCGGAGATCTCGAGCAGGTCGATGCCAGCGGCCTCGAGGGCCTGTGCGACCACCATTGAGTCTTCGAGCGAGAAGCCACCCTCCTGGAAGTCGGCGGAGTTGAGCTTGACCCCGATGGCGAAGTCCGGCCCGACGGTGGCACGGGTGCGCTCGACGATCTGTAGGAGAAACCGCATGCGCCCGGCCAGGTCACCGCCCCATTCGTCGTTGCGTCGGTTGGACAGCGGCGAGAGGAACTGGCTGACCAGATAGCCGTGGGCGCCGTGGACCTGGATCCCGGAGAAGTCGGCCTCCATGGCGACGCGGGCCGTGTTCACGTAGCGCTGCAAGAGGCCTTCGATCTCCGCCGGGCCCAGCGCCCGAGGATGGGCGAACAGGCCGGCCATGCCCACCAGCGGCACATCCGAGGGGCCCACCGGATCGGACGTCACCATCCTCGGTGCCTGCCGACCTGCATGGCTGATCTGCATGAACAGTTTCGCTCCGTCAGCCTGAGCGGCGGCGGCCCAACGGCGCAGCTCGAGCAGGTGTCGGTCGTCCTCGACGACGACGTTGTGTGTCTCCGTGCGACCGCCAGGGGCGATGATCACGTTGCCGGAGATCAGCAGGCCGGCGCCGCTGTGACCAAGCCGATCGTACAGACGCACGAGCTCGTCGGTCGGCGCCCCGTTGTCGTCGGCCATGTTCTCGCTCATCGCAGCTTTCGCCAGCCGGTTGGCGAGGGTGACCCCGGCGGGCAGTTCCAGCGGGGCAGAGAGGGAGGCCAGGCAGCTCATGACGCGAGTATGACGACTGATGTCGCTCTGTCAACCAACGGTCAACCTGCGTCGTGGTCGACCCACCCGATCTCGATGGGTACGTGCCTCGCCCCAACTCGCCGCCTCGGGTGAGCGTCCTGGTCGCCTCGGTTGAGCGTCCTGGTCGCCGCGAAGAGGGCTTGGGGTCCGACGGCGATCGGACCTGGTCAGGGGTGGTCATCTGCTCAGCCGCTCGTTGGGCCTCGCGGAGACTCACCGACCTCCGGTCGGCCGGCGATGTTCTTGGATGCACGCATACCCCACGGGTTGCCCACGACGTCGTGGCGACACTGGAAGTGAACGATATGGAGCGGTCCAGCCGCTGAGTGTCGGTCAGGCCGCTCGATCATCGGTCAGGATCTCCGGCGGGTTCGTCGGTCGGGCCGCCGGACGGCGAGCTAGCCGTGCACTGGCACCAGGCGGTGTGACGATGGCGTCGAGAACGAGTCCCCGGCCGGTCGTTCGACGCTGCTCGATGAAGTCTGTCTATGTGCAGGTCGCCAGGTAGTTGTTTTGGCGCAGCAGGAAGAGGGTCCGCGCAGCTGAGGCAGCGCTCTGTTCGTTGCTGCAATCGCCAACCAGTCCAGCAGATTTTGCCTGGTTGCATGCGAAGAGCATTGTGTCGGCAAGCGCCATTCCGATTCGAGCACCGGCCTCGCCCAGTGCTCTGGCCAGTTCAAGACAGAACGCGACCTTTGCCGAGTCCAGCCATTCACCTCCCGCCGGTAGCGGGTCGCCGACGGCCGGTCGGTCTTCCGCGATTTGTGTCAGGCTTGTCGATGTCAAGCGTGTTCGGGAACGCTCGCATTGCGGATTTGACTCGGTTCACGTACTACTGTTGGGCCGGCGTGAGATCGTAATCGTTGGCGACGGACTCGATGGTTGCCGCGGAATACGTGGCCGTGGATGCGAACACCTCCTCATCTCTGGAGAACGTTTCACTCCCAACGTGCCTCGGGGCCTATTTTGGCGACCGGTCGGGACTTATGCCTCTGGCCTCAGACCAGTAGGTTCGGTGTGATTGTGGTCGTGCGTTGGAGGGCTTCTTATCTCTGGGTGGGGCGAACTGCAAGGGGGATCGATCGAGCTGCGGTATGGCGGACGCCTGAGCACAGCGGAAAGCGAGTTCCGCGATGCCTTCCCTCACTCGGTCAGCCTCACCGGCCCGCGGTGAGGGAGGCCACGGTCGCCGCCTATCAGGGCGATCCGTCCCTGGTCGAGCTGGAGCTGGGAGATCGGGATCTCGCCGCTCGATTGGTCGGTCCTGCCGATGTTCCGGTCTGCCATATCTCCAAAGATAGTTTTCGATTAAGGAGCAATACATAATGTCAATAGACGAGAACAAAGACCTCGTTAGAAGTTGGTACGATGTCCCCAGCATCGAAGAATGGCTTCGCCGGAGACCCGAAATTGAGAACGTAGTGGGAACCAATACAGACAAATTGAAGTCAGCTATGCCAGCGTTCTTTGCCCACGAATACACCTCACATCGTCCTGGAGGTGATATGTCTCTTGAGGCTTTTGTGCAGTATCAAATTACGCGTCTGCCGGCTTTCCCTGATCTTAGTTGTACGGTTGAAGACATCATCGCCGAGGGACAAAAAGTGATGGTGCGCTTCATCGTTCGTGGCACTCATCTGGGCACATTTCGCGGCATTCCAGCCACTGGAAAGAAGATAGAAATGGGTGGCATGAGCTTGGAAAGATGTGCTGCCGGCAAGATGGCAGAGGGCTGGCACTACTCAGACACGCTCGGCATGCTGCAACAGCTTGGCATGATTCCTTCTCAGTAAGCTTTGCCAACTCTGTGCCAACGAGGGCCCCGAGGCTGAACGGCGCAGCGGGCTGGTCGGTCACCACCGGCTCTGCAACAGCGTGAGGGCCCTTCGCCCACGAGTTATCGACGTCGTCATGAGCCGACCTGGCCGCCGGCCAGTACCCCTGCGACAACCTCCCGGTCATAGAGTGTTTCGCAAGGAATGCCGTTCAGATCGGCGTCCATCCGGTCCGGCCTGCCTTCGAGCGACCAGTACACGAGCGACCAGAAGAAGTCGACAGACGGTGCGCTGAGTTGGCGGAATGGGTACGCCTCGATTTCTTCGTTGCGGAGGTCACGACAGAACAGGCCCTTGGGGGTGTTCCGGTAGGCCTCCACAAGCCCGTCGGTGGAGGCGGGAATGTCGGTGGCCACATCGTATGCGGCCCTTCCGTTGGCGTCGAGCACATAGACGATCAGTCCCCCGTCCTCTACCTCGGATCCCGGCTCGGTTGGGGTACGTGTTGAGCAACCGAAGACGCCGCCGACCTCGATCGGGCCGGTGTCGGTGCAGACAAGCTCGGTTGGTCCGGTCACCCCCGGCGGCGGCGACTTGGCGAAGCGAGCATCAAACTGTGTTTGGATCTGGGCAACCACAGCTTCCACGGTCCCAGATTGTGTGCCGGCCGTCGCGGTGTCGGCGGTTGACGTTGCAGCCGAACCGTCAGCTGCTGTGGTGGACGCCTCATCGCTTTCGCTGCTGCAACCCGTGATGCCGCCGGCCACGATGGCAATGGCGAGCAGGACGGCGACGATGGCTGCTCCCTTTCGCACGGAGTGCCTCCGATCCGAGGTTGGACCTTCATCGTGCGCGCCGATCCTGGCTTCGGGTCACGGTCAAACGTCCCGATCTTGGGAACGAGGAGACTGCTCGGTCACGCCAGCTGGCGCCGAAAGACGTCGTGACCGGTCGGGATCATGCGGATCCGTTCGGCCGGTTGTCGATGTTGCAGTTTGACGAACGTACGGTCAGCTGCGGGCCCATGAAGCACCACGCGTCGATTAGTATCGGTCGTACGTGGACAAGCCGAGACCCGGCGGTCCTCGCCGGTCGTCCGGAGTCCACCCGTGCAGAAGGAATGCGCACATGAGGACTTCACGAGTCGTCGTCTCCATGCTGGTTCTGCTCGCCGTTGTCGGCGCCGGGCCACTGGTCGGGGCCAGCCAACGCTGTCCCCATGTCAGCTGGGGTTCCCTGGAGAAGGAGTCGAGCCAGGTCGGGGTGGACACCTTTGTCACCGGCGTCCGAGTAGGCCGACACACCTGCTTCGACCGCCTGGTGATTGATCTCGGCGGAGAAACAACGGGCTACCGGGTCAGGTTTGTCTCACAGCTCGAGCAGGAGGGATCTGGCCATGCGGTTCCGATTTCCGGTGGCGCAATTCTCGCCGTCACGGTTCTCGCCCCTCCCTCTGGCGAGGACGGGGAGGCGAGGGTCGACGGAGCAGCGGTCGACGCAACCAACGTCGGCCCCTTCGGGACGTTTCGAGATGTTGCCTGGGCCGGAGGCTTCGAGGGTCAGACGACGCTGGGGCTGGGCGTCCGGGCACGCCTCCCGTTCCGGGTGTTCGCCCTCGACGGCCCTGGCGACGGGTCGCGACTGGTTATCGACGTCACCCACCACTGGCCCGCTGCGGCAGGCTCCCCCTCACCGACCTTGCCGGGTGAGCCCTTCGACGGCTTCCCGAACAGCGGGGACCACCTTGGCGTCATGGGGGTTGCTCACGACGACGTCTTGAATATTCGCGCTGCGCCGGGCACAGACCAGAAGGTGGTCGCCAAGGCCGCTCCGACCTTGGATAACGCAGTGGCCACCGGCCGAGCGCGGATGCTTCAGCGCTCGATTTGGTACGAGGTGAGCGTGGACGGCGTCATCGGATGGGCAAACTCGAAGTTCCTTACCTTTGTCGGTTCAACCGACGACGTGACATCAGCGTTCCTCAACGGGGCCCCCAGGCCCGAGACCGAGACCATGGTCGAGATGGGCGAGCTGGTCGCTGCCGGCTTCGCCTCCGATGACCCGCCATCCCGCATCGTGCAGAGTGTTGCTGCCTCGGTCGGGGATCTCGGTGACGTCACCTACGACGTGATCGGATTCGGCGATGATTCCGTCGCCGGTGTCCGGCTCCATATCTTCGCCGCTCCCAGCGAGAGCGGCGAGGGGTTCGTGCTCACTGCGATTGAGGCCACCGAGTTCTGCGGGCGCGGCTCGGACGGGACGATATGTGTCTGACCTCGTATCGGCTGTCCCCGTAGACGAGACGGAGGCAGATCACGGGTCCGCTCGATGGCACCCCGAAGGTTCGTCCCACTCGAACCGATGACCCTCTCGGCGCCGACCCCCGGGCTGAGCAACCGCCCCTCGGCCAGTTGCCCGGCTGCTGCGACGAAGGCCGTATCCCGATGGGCATCAAACACGAGTACTTGGAGAAGGCGCGCTCACCCCTGACGCCCGCCCGGCCGGTGGGGGGTCGCCTTCGAGCACCTTTGCGATATGGCCGTTCCAAGATGGTCTTCAAACCTCCAAACGGAGTGGTCAGAAGTCACAACTGAATCGCGAAATGAGACAGAATTCATCTGCTCGTAGGAGAAATGATCGAGCGATGGCAAGCCATATCGATGCCTTGCATTCCGGCCGGCGCTCCGATTTGAGCATCCGTCTCAAACGATCTAGACTCATGCTAGGAGTCGGCAGGAAACCTGGAGGGAACGGTTGCGACAGGTGCGGAATCGAGCTTCGGCCGCGTGCCCGAGACTGGTTCCGGAGCCGAAGCGTGACGCCATGATCGGGCGACGATTCGACGGTATTTCCGACGCGGGGGAAGCGCCAGATCGAGATTCCAAGGCTGTAGCGCAGGCCATTCATTTCCCCCTTTGCCAGCGTTTCGTCCAGCACCACCTCCTCGCCGGCGGCGGTCACGATCGCACGGTCGCTCGGAGGATCAGGCCATGGTGACCGTGACCGATGGCCGAGCCGGGGCAGCCGCTGCTGAGGAGCCGGCCGAAGACGAGGCGACACAGGCCGAGCGGCTCATGGCCGAGGCGCTGTCGGAGGTGCTGGAGCTGGAGCAGGTGTCGGCGACGGCTGACTTCTTCGACGACCTTGGCGCTGACTCGATGGTCATGGCGCACTTCTGCGCCCGGCTCAGCAAGCGGGAGGATCTGCCGTCGGTCTCGATCAAGGAGGTCTACCAGCACCCTTCGATCAGAGCTCTGGCGGTGGCCCTTTCCGACGGCACACCCGGTCCTGTGTCGGCGCCGGAGATGAGGTCGCCACCAACGCCGGCCGCTGCTCCAACACCGGTCGCCAACTGGCAGTATGTCCTGTGCGGGGCGATGCAGATGTTGACCCTGTTCGTGTTCGCCGCACTGACCGCCGTCGTCGTCGATCGAGGCTACGGGTGGGTCGCCGCCGGATCCGGGTTGGTCGATACCTACCTCCGGGCGACCCTCTTCGTCGGTGGGGTCTTCGTGGCTTGGTCGACCATTGCCATCGCGGCAAAATGGGCCCTGGTCGGGCGGTGGCGGCCCGAGAGGATTCGGATCTGGAGTCTCCGCTACGTCGGCTTCTGGTTCGTCAAGATCGTCGTCCAGTCGAACCCGTTGCGCGTCTTCGTCGGTACCCCGATCTATGTGCTGTATCTGCGGGCATTGGGGGCCAAGATCGGGCGAAATGTCGTGGTGCTCTCCCCGAGTGTGCCGGTGTGCGCCGACCTGCTCACGATCGGTGACAACACCGTCGTACGCAAGGACTCCTCCTTCACCTGCTATCGCGCCGACGGTGGGTTCATCCACACCGGTCCGGTGACCATTGGCGCCGATGCGTTCGTCGGCGAGGCGACCGTGCTCGACATCCACACCTCGATTGGCGACCGGGGCCAGATCGGCCACGCCTCGGCCTTGTTGGCCGGGCAGTCGATTCCCGATGGTGAACGCCGAGTGGGGTCGCCGGCCGAGCAACCAACCGAGGTCGACTACCGGGCGGTTCCGCGCAGCGACCGGAGTTCCCTGCGGAGGCTCACGTATTCGCTGGCGCAGCTCCTCTTCTTGTTCGCGGTTACCCTGCCGCTGCCGTTCGGGATCGCAATGGCGCTCGCCGAGTTGCGGATCTCGTCGACGGGGCTGCTCAACTCGGGGACGGCGCCGTTGTCCGGCTGGACGTTCTTCGGCGAGGTCCTGGTCTTCTCGATCGCGCTGTTCCTCATCCTCACCATCGTGAGGCTGGCGGTGGTTCTCACGATTCCCCGACTGCTGAAACGCGCCATAAAACCGTACAAGACCTATCCGCTCTACGGCACCCGCTATTGGGCCCATCGGACCATCACCAGGGTGAGCAACGTCCCGTTCTTCACCAACCTGTTCGGAGACAGCTCCTACATCGTCCATTACCTGCACCTGCTCGGATACGACGTCTCCTTCGACGAACAAACAGGGGCGAACTTCGGACTGAACGTCAAGCACGACAATCCATTCAACGTCAGCGTCGGCCCGGGGACGATGGCCGCCGATGGGCTCTCGATCATCAACACCGACTACTCGAGCAGCTCCTTTCGGGTGTCCCCGGTGACCATCGCAGCGCACAGCTACTTCGGAAACCAGGTCGCCTACCCTTCGCAGGGCAAGACTGGTGAGAACTGCCTGCACGCCTCCAAGGTCATGGTTCCGGTCGACGGCGACCGGCGGGAGGATATCGGATTCCTGGGCTCACCGAGCTTCGAGATCCCACGCCAGGTTCTCCGTGACCGCAAGTTCGACGACATGAAGCACGGCGACGAGTTGGCCAGGAGACTGGCGGCCAAGAACAGGCACAACCTGGCCACCATCGGACTGTTCCTGCTGGTGCGCTGGATCGCGTTGTTCGGAGCCGCCCTGTTCGCCCTGAGTGCGGCCGACTACTACACCCGCTACGGAGCGGCGGCTGTCCTGGCGGCTTCGATTCTCGCCACCGTGTCCGGAACGCTCTACTTCGTGTTCGTCGAGCGGGCCTCCACGGGATTCAAACCGCTCCGACCCCTCTACTGTTCCATGTACGAGCGGGAATCCTGGCAGGTCGAGCGTTTCTGGAAACTGAGCCGACAACCGCAGTTGTTCAACGGCACCCCCATGAAAGGCCTGATCTGGCGGCTGCTCGGTGTGCGAGTCGGCCGACGCCTCTTCGACGACGGTGCCCTCCTGATCGAGAAGACCATGATCACCGTCGGGGACGATTGTGCGTTCAATGCCGCCAGCGTGATCCAGCCTCACTCCCAGGAGGATGGCTCGTTCAAGTCCGACTATGTCACGGTCGGTGACGGCTGCACGCTCGGGGTCGGCTCCCTGGTCCACTACGGCGTGAGCATGGGCGACGGGGCGACGTTGGCTGCGAACGCGTTCCTCATGAAGGGCGCCGAGATCGAGCCACGGACCCACTGGGGCGACAACCCGGCCCGGCAGCTCGCAGACGAACCGTTTCACCAATCGGCGGAACTCGATGCAACCCGCAGGGTTGCCGAGCTCACAGCAGATGACGCTGTTGCGCCGGCGCTGGTGGCCGAAACCGAACCCCGACCTGTGGCCGGCGAGACCGGGAGGACCGATGAACGAGAGGACGCCGTGAGCTCAAAACGAGGGACTGGCCGCGACTATTGGCGCGGTGTGCTGCTGGCCGGGGGGATGACGGCGATCCCTCGGTGGAGGCTCGGCCCGAGGGTCGACCAGCACGAGGTGGCCATCGCCGACGACCTCATGTCGGCGTTGGGCCGAGTAGCCGATGGGTTGGACGTCTCGTTCAACTCGATCGTACTGGCGGCCCACGCCAAGGTTCTGGGTGCGCTGGCCGGCGAACAGGAGGTGACCACCGGCTACGTCGCAGTCGAAGGCGATCGACCGCTGCCCTGTCGATTGACCACCGAACCCGGCACCTGGCGGGCACTGCTGTTGCACGCCGATCGGGTGGCGACCGACACGCTGTCGCACAGCGATGTCCTGGTCGACGATCTCCGGAAGGAATTCGGCCTTGCCGAGCCGCTGTTCGAGACCGTGCTCGATCCCGCCGGCAGCTGCGAGCTCCCCGAAGACACCGTCGTCTCGGTTGGGATCTCGCAACATGACGATCGTGGTCTCCTGCAGTTGCGGTATCGAGTGGATGTGCTCGACGCCGACGCCGCCGCCAGGATGGCCGGCTATCACCTGACAGCGCTCACAATGATCGCAGCCGATCCCGAGGCCGAACACGGGCAGCAGAGCCTGTTGTCGGCCGAGGAGCTCGACTTCCAGCTGACGGGGCTGTCCGGGCCGCACCGGGAGCTGCCCGACCGCCGGTTCCACCAGCTGTTCGAGCAACGGGTGGCAGAACACCCGGATCGTGTCGCCGCCATGCACGGTCACCGGCCCTTGACCTATCGACAGCTCAACGCTCGGGCCAACCAGCTTGGACGGGCCCTGCTGGCCCGAGGCCTTGGCCCCGAGGGTGTCGTTGCCGTGGTGACCGAGCGCAACCTCGACTGGATGGCCGCGGTCCTGGCCATCTTCAAGGCCGGGGGTGTCTATCTGCCCATCGAGCCGGACTTCCCTTCCGATCGAATCGCAACCACCCTGTCAAGGGCCGAGTGCAGGCTCGTCGTGACCGAAGCGGGCAGCACTGCGACGCTCGATGGCGCCCTCGATTCATTGAGCGGTGTGCAAACCCTGCTGGTCGATGCGGCCTACGGCGAAGAACATACCGAAGACAATCTCGGTATCGCCGTTGGCCCGGACCAGCTGGCCTACATCTATTTCACCTCGGGTTCCACCGGCGAGCCAAAGGGAGCGATGTGTGAACACATCGGCATGCTCAACCACCTCTACGCCAAGATCGACGACCTCGAGATCGGCGAAGGGGAGACGGTGGCCCAGATCGCTCCCCAGTGTTTCGACATCTCCCTCTGGCAACTCGTTTCGGCGCTGCTGGTCGGCGGTCGCACCCTGCTGATCGAACAGGAAACGATCCTCGACCCACCGCGGTTCGTAGATACCATCGTCGACGGCAGGGTCGCGGTGATGCAGGTCGTGCCGTCGTACCTCGAGGTCCTCCTGTCCTACCTCGGACAGGATCGCCGCGACCTGCCGGAACTGCACTGCGTCTCGGTCACCGGCGAGGCCCTGACGCTCGAGCTCACCCAACGCTGGTTCGCCACCATGCCGGCGATCAAGCTGGCCAATGCCTACGGACTGACCGAGACCTCCGACGACACCAACCACGAGGTCATGGACCGGGCACCGGCCACAGGGGGCGTCCCGCTCGGCCGGGCCATCAACAACGTCGAGGTCCGGGTCGTCGACGAGCATCTGTCGCCGGTCCCGCTCGGCGCCCCCGGCGAGATCGTCTTCGCCGGGATCTGCGTCGGCCGCGGCTACATCAACGACCCCGACCGCACCGGGCTGGCCTACCTGGCCGATCCGCTCCGCCAGGGCCAACGTCTCTACCGGAGCGGCGACTTCGGCCGGTGGCGGCCCGATGGGAAGCTGGAGTTCCTGGGCCGGCGAGATGCCCAGGTCAAGATCCGCGGCTTCAGGATCGAGATCGGCGAGATCGAGAACACCATCCAGAGCGTGCCCGGGGTGCGCCAAGGAGCGGTCGTCGTCACCGAGGGCGCCAACCAGAGCAAACAACTGGTCGGGTTCTACTCCGGTCAGCAACTCGAGGCCGATGCCTTGACCGGTCGGCTCGGCCGGTCGCTGCCGGAGTACATGGTCCCCTCCGTTTTCCACTGGCGGGAGACGCTGCCGCTGACCGGCAACGGCAAGATCGATCGAAAGGCCCTCATCGCGCTGGCCGGAGAGCTCGAAGCCAGCGGCCACGATGTCCTGCCACCGACCACTGCGGCCGAGGTGCGGCTGGCCGCCGCCTGGGCCGAGGTTCTCGGTGTCCCGGCCGATCAGATCGGACGACAGGACGACTTCTTCGAGCGGGGCGGCTCGTCGCTCTCGGCCGTCGAGTTGGTCATCGCTCTCGACGGCGAGGTGTCGCTCAAGGACGTCACCCGAGACTCCGTCCTCGCCGATCTGGCGCAACTGTTCGACGGCAACTCGCCATCGCAGTCGGGGCTGCTCCAGCTGCTGTCCGAGTCGGACGGCCCCAAGGCCGGCGCGCTGGTGTGCTTCCCATACGCAGGCGGGAATGCCATCAACTACCAGGCGATGTCCAGGGCCCTTCGGGGCAGTGGGCTGACGGTCTATGCGGTCGAGCTGCCGGGCCACGACCTGACCGCCGAGACCGAACCGTTCGAATCGATGGAACGAGTGGTCGAACAGGTCGTGGCCGAGATCGTCCAACTGGCGAGCGCTCCCATCCTGTTGTGGGGACACTCGTCTGGCACGGCGTTCGCGGTGGCGACCGCCCTTGCGTTGCAGGACGCCGGGGTGGATGTCGAGCGGGTCGTTCTCGCCGCCCAGCTGCCCGGCGACCCGGCGAACCGCCGGGCCCACATGGCCGAACTCGACCAACGGATCGATGCCGATCTCGCAGCAGGGCTGACCACCGACAGCGGCTACACCGAGCTCGGAGAGCTGAACGAGGAGCATGCGGCGCGCATCGGCGCCGCCTACCGCCACGACTGTGTCTCCGCTCATCGGTACCTGCTCGACGCCGTCGAGGACCCGCCGGCCGACAAACTGTCGGCGCCGGTCACCGTCGTCGTCGCCGCCGACGACCCGGCCACCGCCGAGTGGCGAGAACGGCACGGCGACTGGGGGGTGCTGGCCGAACACATCGATGTTCACGAGCTCCCCGACGGTGGCCACTACTTCCTTCGCACTCGCCCGGAGGAGGCAGCAGAGGCAGTGCTCCTGGCCGCACGACCATCGAGCAGCGGCAGCGACACAACCGACGGCGACAACATCGACAACATCGATATCGACATCACCGACAACATCGATATCGACATCACAGACAACATCGAGAGCGACAACGGCGAACGCAACGGCTCAGGGCCTGCCTCGAGCTCGCCGCTCGACGTCGTCCTCCAGCCGGACAAGCCTCCGATCGTTCGGGTCGACACCAACGGCGACCCATCGAGTTGGGTGGCCGACAACCGCAACGACCTCCAAGCGGTGGTGGACGAGCACGGCGCCGTGCTCGTTCGCGGCCTCCAGCTCAGCGACGCAACCCAGGTTCATGCGATCACCAGGGCACTGGCGGTTGACCTCGTCGCCGAACGGGAAGCCTTCGCCGCCCGGCAGGAGTATCAGGGTGGGCTCTACTCATCGTCGGAGTGGCCGCCGAACCAGCAGATGTGCATGCACCACGAGCTGAGCTACCGGCTGGAGTCTCCTGCCCTGATGATCTTCGCCTGCCTGGTCGCACCGACCGGCGGCGGGGCGATCGCATTGGCCGACTCGCCGACCGTGCTCGAATCGTTGCCCGCCGAGTTGGTCGAGCGGTTCGAGCGAGACGGGTGGATGCTCACTCGCAACTACACCGACGAAATCGGGCTCTCTGTCGCCGAGGCCTTCGGTACCGATGATCGTGAGGCGGTCGAGCGTTACTGCCGGGCCAACGACATCGAGGTCGAATGGCAACCGGACGGTGGGCTGCGCACCAGGCAGCGCCGACGGGCCATCGTCGACCACCCGATCACCGGTCAACGCTGCTGGTTCAACCAGATCGCATTCCTCAACGAGTGGACGATGAATCGCGAGGTGCATGACTTCCTCGTAGACATGTACGGCGCCGACGGTTTGCCGTTCAACACCCGATTCGGAAATGGTGACCCGATCGGTGAGGAGGTCGTGCAGTTGATCAACGAGGTCTACGACGCAAATACCAGACGCGAGCCGCTGCAAAATGGCGACCTGCTCCTGGTCGACAACGTCCGCACCGCCCACAGTAGAGAGCCCTTCGAGGGCGAGCGGGAGGTCCTGGTCGGTCTTGGCGATGGTGTGCGCCTGGCGGAGGTCTCGCCAGGCTTCGAGTTGAAGGATCGGTGAGGATGCCACTATCAAAAGCCGTCGTGCGGGTCATGATCAGTGTCGAACGGGATCTCGATTGTCGGCCCGAACTGATCTTCGACGCCTACGCCGACATCGACCAGCGGACCCGATGGAGCGTTCCCGACGATGAGATCGTGGTGTTCGAGTCGCACGACTTTCGGGTCGGTGGTATCGACCGCTTCATCCGTGGTCCACGAGAGCACCCGACCATCGCCGGCACCATCCGTTACGAACACATCGTCAGCCAAGAATGCATCGTCTTCACCGAACGTCTCAGCAACCCCAACAACGAGCTCCTCGCCGTCTCACTCATCACCTGGCTCATCGTTTCATCCGGCACAAGCTCCCGGCTCACCATCACCGACCAAACAACATCGGTCGCCGGCAGTCGGCCCATCGAAGGCGCCCAGTACGGCTACGAGGTCATGCTCGACCGGCTGACCCACCACCTCGCCAACCGCGGATCGTAGGCCGGGAAGAAACCGGCCGACGCCGTGGCATGAGCCTCTTGGACCGATGAACGAAGAGACGCCGGCTCCTAAGAGTCGAGCAGGACGTTCAAGGCTCAGTTCAGCTGTTTCGGAAAGGTCGCTCTCCAGTTCACGGACGGCGAACTAGGCGGTTCTGGAAATCCCTGCCTTCTTCAAGACGGCGGCCGGGACGCCGATTTGGCGAAACGCCGAATAGGTGATGCCTTTGCGTTCTGCGTAGCCCTTGGCTACCTTCTCGAAGCCGTTTTCGAGCTCGGCGAGATCGGTATGTTTTTTGGCCATGACGACGACGAGCATCCTGCCCTTCGCCTCCAGTCGACCTCGGAACTCGCAGGGCACTGATGTCCTGTCGAGCGGTCCCAATCGGTGCTCCGTCCGGTGGCAGACCCTGCCGACCGGCTTGGAGCGACAGTGTCCGACGTACGTTACGGCCCTACGGTGATGCCAACCTCGAGGTCGGCGTCGATTTCCGCTTCGTCAACTGTCGCGGCTGCGACCTGTGGGTCGCGTTTTTGGCGAGATTCCAACCGCTCGGCCAGTTTGGCCATGGCCCATACCAGGATGAAGTACACGACGCCGACCGCCACGTAGGCTTGGAAGTTGTCAACCTCGGTGCCACGAAAGTTGGCGGTGCCCTGACCCCTGCGCACAAATTCCTCGTAGCCGATCACAAACCCGAGCGAGACGTCCTTGGTCAGGGTTGCCATCTGGGCCACGATGGCGGGAACCATCCGTCGGACCGCCTGGGGCAGTATGACAATGAACATGGTCTGCCAGTAGGTCATGCCGATCGACTGGGCGGCCTCGGTCTGCCCCGAATCCAGTGAGCGCACCCCGGCCCGGAAAATCTCCGACAGGACCGCTGAGTTGTAGAGCACCAGGGCGATGATCAGGGCCCCGAAAACGCCGAACAGGGCATCGCCTCCTCGCTCCCTCGCAAGCGAGGTGTCGATGGCGAACATCCCGGCGATCAGCAGCAGCAGCGGCAGGGCTCGAAAAAGCTCGACCCAGCCGACAGCAAAAGTGATGGCGGGCTTGGCCTTCGACATATTCATCAAGGCCAAGCCGAAACCGACAGCGATGGCCAGGATCCCGGCCACAACGGCGGCAATGACCGTTGCCAAGAGGCCTTTGGCCAGGAACTCCAGTGTGTCCGCTTGGAAAAGGTCGGTCCATTTCGCGGCCTCGAGCTGGCCGTTGTTCTTGAGCTGGAAATATACCCAGATCACGACGGCGGCTGCGGCCACGAGAGCGACGATGGTGCCGATGCGAACCCGCCGCTTGCCTCGAGGACCGAGCTCTTCGATCAGAACATTGGTAGTCATCGTTTGATGGCGTATCTGGATTCAAGCCAGCGGAAAAAATAGCCGGCCGGGAGAAGAAAGATCAGATAGATGATCGAGATGACGAAAAGCACCCGCCACACCCCGGCGGAGGCATCGTTGAACATTCGCTGCGACTGACCGGTGAGCTCGAACACCGAGATGGTGGACGCCACCGCGGTGTTCTTGAAGTTGGCTATGAACAGACTGCCGATGGGGCCGATCACGGTCCGAACGGCCTGGGGGATGACAACCAGCGACATCAACTGGATGAAGCCCAGCCCTATGGAGCGGCCGGCTTCAGCCTGGCCCTGCGGTACGGCGTTGATGCCAGACCGCAGGACCTCTGCCATATAGGCTCCCGTATAGAGCCCAAGGGCGACCGCAGCCGTCGGGAAGAAATCCCAAACGAGGCCGATATCACCGAGGCCGAAGAGCGCCAGGAAGAAGACCACCAGCAGCGGAGTATTGCGAAAGACCGCTACAAACCATGTGGCCACCTTTACCAGCGGCGGGATGGGGCTGACCCGGAACGAGACGACCACGATTCCCACGACCACGGCAATCGTGAAGCTGACCAGTGCCAGCTTCACGGTCACCCACGTTGCATCGATGAGCGCGTCCTGGTATTCGTCGAAGAACTCGGACCAACTCATTGCGTCACGGCCTCGGGAATCGCAGTCTCAGCTGTCCGACGCCCGGATCAGCAGCCCTCGTTGTTCAAGGCCGGCGGATCCGGCGTCTCGCTTGCAACCGCCCCGACGGTGTCCTGGTAAATCTGGGCCCAGGTGCCGTCGTCGTACATCGTCTGGAGAATGACGTTGATCTGGCACCGCAGCTCCGAGCCCTCGGGCACACCAATGCCGTAGGGCTCCTCGGTGAACGGATTCTCCACCAGCTCATAGGCGCCGTCGGACTCTGCCGCAAGGCCGAGCAGGATGACGTTATCGGTGGTCACGGCGTCGACCCGACCCTGCCCCATGGCGTCCGCACACTTGGTGTAGGCGTCGAACGTGGTCACGTCGGCGTCGGGTGCCATTTCGTTGAGGTTGTCGAGCGACGTCGAACCCTCGACGCTACAGGTGGCGATGTCTCCAGAGTTGAGGCTCTCGATCCCGGTGATGCCCTTCGGGTTACCGGCTACGACCATGATGTCCTGGCCCGCCACGTAGTAAGGGCCGGCGAAGTCGACGATCTCGTCACGCTCATCGTTGATCGTGTAGGTGGCGACGACCATGTCGACGGTGCCGTTCTCGAGGAACGGTTCACGGTTAGCCGAAACGGCCTCCTGGAACTCGACTTCCATGCCAAGCTCACCTGCGATATATCGTGCGATGTCGGCGTCGAAGCCGACAACGCCGTCCGGCTCGTTGACACCGAACAGCGGCTGATCATACTTGGTACCAACCTTCAGCGTTCCACCGGCGGGCGCTGCGGCTCCGTCCGAACCGTCGGCACTGGAGTCCGTTGTTTCCGAGTCTCCGGACGCCGTTGTGTCCGTGTCTCCGGACGCCGTTGTGTCCGTGTCTCCGGACGCCGTTGTTTCCGTGTCTCCGGCATCAGTGCTGTCGTCGTCGCTGCCGCAGGCGGCAAGCACCACCGAAAAGGCAGCAAGCAATGGGATCAATAGTCGAATACTTCGTGACATGTAGTCACCTCTCCTTATAAGTAACGCAGTAGTGGCGAATCGTTGGATCGTTCGCCGATTTTCAAAGATTCAGTGGGTGATCAGTTTTGACAGGAAGTCTCTGGCTCGCTCCGTTTTTGCGTTCTTGTAGAACGACTCAGGGTCGTTCTCCTCGACGATGGCCCCTTCGTCCATGAAAACCACACGGTCGGCGGCGGACCGGGCAAAGCCCATCTCGTGGGTGACGACGACCATGGTGGTGCCGGACTCCGCCAGGTCGAGCATCACCTGTAGCACTTCGTTGATCATCTCAGGGTCGAGCGCCGACGTTGGCTCGTCGAACAGCATGAGCTTTGGCTCCATAGCCAACGACCGGGCTATGGCCACTCGCTGTTGCTGACCGCCGGACAGCTCGGCCGGGTACTTGGAGGCCTGATGATCAACCCCGACCCGCTTGAGTATTCGCTCAGCGGTTTCCTTCGCTTCGGACTTGGATTTCTTGAGTACCTTCATCGGCCCGAGCGTGACGTTCTCGAGGATCGTCTTGTGGGCGAAGAGGTTGAACGACTGAAAGACCATGCCGATCTCGGCGCGAAGCCGAGCTAAGTCTTTTCCCTCTTCCGGCAGCAGCTCGCCGTCGATCCGGATCTCGCCCTCCTGAATCGGTTCCAGCCGGTTGATGGTGCGGATGAGAGTCGACTTACCGGAGCCCGAAGGGCCGATGACCACAACGACCTCGCGCTCGGCGATGTCAAGGTTGATGTCTTTGAGTGCGTGCATATCGCCGTACCACTTATTGACGCCACGCATGCTCGCCAATGCCTCGCCCACTGCGACTCCCCATGTTTCATCCGACAGCTGTGCCGATGGCCACATCACCGTATCACGAAAAGTCTCGGGCGTGCCGGAGTTGCGCGTTATGGCCTCGAAACCGAAATGGCCGGTTGGAGGGGCCCTCGGCCGCCACCGATCTCAACAAACAGATGTGAGAGCACGCCGCCTGGGGCCTGGCCCATCAGGACAGCCGGCGCATCGCGCTGGAACGGCGCGGTTCGAGGTCCGCCGACCGGCCCCCTGGAGGAACAGCATCGACCCCGATGGCTCTGGAGCAGTGTGACCGCTTCGTGACCGGCGACTATCGTCGGCGGCGACGACGCGTGTTGGGACCGAGCAATGGAATTCGAGAGAGGGTTTGGTACGGACCTCGATCGTTTCGTGTCGAGTCCTCTGGCGCAGGTGCTCGATGCAGGCGGGATTGGCGTCTGGAACTGGAACATCAAGACGGGTGTGGTTTCTTGGGGTGTCCCGCGGGCAGACGGGTCCGTGGCAACAGAGCTCACATTCGAATCGTTCGATGGTTTCGTCGCTCTGGCCCAAGATGGGGAGCGAGCCGAGCTGGCTGCTGCGCTTCGCGACGTGGCCACTGGGAAAGCGGGGCTCTCCCATTCGTTCCACCTGGAGGGCGATGACCGCCACATCATCAAGATCGACGCGAAACGCTTCGACGATTTGGCGTCGAGTCACGTGGTTGGTATCTCGCGGAGCGACATCGAGCACGCCGGCGACCAAGAACGGCTCACCGCTTTGTTCAACGAACGCGATCGGGTCGCTCGGGCGCTGGAGACCGCGCTTCTGCCACCGGCGATGCCTGCGGTGCCCGGCCTGAGCGTCGACGCGGCCTACAGCAGTGGCGAAGGTGCTGCGACCGGCGACTTCTACGATCTGTTTCCGGTCGGTGGTGGGGATTGGGCATTGAGTATCGGCGATGTTGGCGGTCACGGTACGGCAGCCGCTGCCATCACGACATCGGTGCGGTATTCAATCCGGGCCGCGGCGCTGGTCCGCCGCAACCCCACGCGGGTGCTGCGAGCTGCGAACGAGGCGCACCGAGCCGCGGTACGCGACGATCGGTTCACGACGTGTCATTTTGTCCGGTTCCGTCACACCGCGGGGGGCATGCAGATGCGGGTGGGAACGGCCGGGCACCCCGACCTGATCGTCCGGCGGGTCAGCGGTGAAGTCGAGCGGCTGGCGGGATCGGGTCCGATGCTTGGCTTGATGCGGTCACCAGAATTCAAAGAGGCTCGAACGATTCTCAATGTCGGCGACATCGTGGTTGCCTACACCGACGGAGTGACCGAGGCTCGCCGAGGCGACGAGTTCTTCGGCGAGGACGGCGTCGTCGAGTTCCTTCGGGCCTGGTCGGGCCCGGTCGCCGGGTTTGCCGGTGCGCTGCACCATCGAGCCGACGATTTCAACGTGGGCGTAGTCCGCGATGACATGGCGACGGCTGTGGTCCAGGTCGAGGAGATGCCCCGAGCCACGATCGACCTTGTCGAGTAGCTGCGGCCCTCGCATGAACTACCCCGGGAGCAGGTGCGGGGACTGCGACATCCGACAATTGCGGATCTACTCGAGGAAGGGTGAACACGGAGTGGCGGATCGCCTCGCTCGTCAGGCCTGGGCGCGCAGTGTCTCGTCGATCCAGTCGTCCACCCGTGTCCACTGCCCCAGCAGCCACTGCGACCGGCCCGCCCGGTCGGAGGGAAGGCCCGACATCGGCACCGTCCAGCCGTGGGCGACGACGGTGCGATTGAGCGGCATGAGCCGCCACAGGGACCTGAGGCTGTGGATGTCGTCGAGCCCGGCGTGGCCCAGGAAGACGACGTTGGCGTTCGGGGCACCTTCGAGGGCGGCGATGACCCCGCCGGTCTTGGGGAGCAGGGTGCGCTTGAGCGACTCGGCCATCTCGGCTCGCTGCTCCCGACCACGCGAACGCTCGAGGTCGATGCGGTGCGCCCGCCGCTTCGGTGTGTAGTTGCCCCCCTCGGGGCAGAGGATCAGTGTTTCGTCATCGCCCATGGCGGCGGTCAGTTGCCGGATCTTGTCGAGCTCGACCGCCGTGTCCTTGGGCGTCTGGCTGAGGTAGTGGAACCCGAGGCGCTCGCCGGAGATGTCGAGGAACGGGTCCCATTGGAGCTTGGCCGCACCGACGGCGTGGCAGCGGCGGTCCATGTCCCGGAAGACGATCTTCATGAGGCGAAGTGCATCCCCCGGTCCGACGTGTCTGGCGAACAGCAACTGCGCCCCGGCCGGGCTGACGTCATAGGTGAGGGAGAACTCGAACCCGATGAAGAAGACGATGGCGTTGGTGACCAGCTCCATGTACTGGCCGGCGAGGAGGTTGTTGGCCTTCACCCAGAACGGTCGATCCATGAAGAGACCGAAACCGCTCCCCACCCACACCGTGAACAGCGCAAAGAGACCGAACACCTCCGCAACGCAGAAGGCGAGCCCGATACCGACCAGTCGGCTGAGGCGCCAACGCCCGCGGTCGAACAGCAGGTCCAGGATCGCCGCCACCAGGTGGATGAGCGGCGATGCCAGCGTGAACGCCAGCGCCCCGACGAACACGATCGGCGCGATGATGAGACGGCGGATCCAGCGTGGGGGAACATACTCCATGGCCACAGCGACGTCCGTTCAACAACTCGTGTTGTCAACCGAGGTTACCCGCCCCGTGCGAGCCGGTCCAGGGCCGGGGTGCGGTGAGCTTTGGGGCTGCGTGGACCGAGGCGGGTACTCTCGGTGACATGCCAGGCCAGGACCACAAGTGCGCATGGGTACTCGGCGGAGGAGGCCTACGAGGGGCGAGCGAGGTCGGCATGGCCAAGGTGCTGGCCGACAAGGGTCTGCAGCCGGACCTGATCGTCGGTACCTCGATCGGCTCGCTCAACGGTGCCGTGCTCGCCTCCGCCCCTATCGAGCAGTCGGTGCACCGCCTGACGTTGATGTGGGAGCAGATGCAGGCCTCGGCGGTGTTCGGCGACTCCCTGTTCAGCCGGGCCCGCCACCTGCTCAACCACTGGACCCACTTCCATTCCAACGAACCGCTGAAGCTCTTGGTCCAGCAGTGGGTCCCGTTCTCGAAGCTCGAAGAGGCCTACACCGACATCCAGACCTGTGCCGCCTGTATCGAGACCTCCACCGAGCACTGGTTCACCGAGGGTTCGGTCACCGATGCCGTGCTGGCCTCCTGCGCACTCCCCGGGGTTCTGCCCCCGGTCGAGGTGGGCGGAAGGCACTACATCGACGGGGGCGTGGTGAACTCCATCCCGGTTTCCCGGGCGATCGATCTGGGGGCGACCGAGATCTACGTTCTGCACGTCGGCCACATCGACGACCCTCTGGCGGTCCCCCGCCACCCGTGGGACGTGGCCATGGTGTCGTTCGAAATCGCTCGTCGGCATCGTTTCCACCGCGAACTGGAAGCGGCGAGCGGATCGGTCAACATCCACGTGCTCCCCACCGGCAAGCCTCCCGGACGCTACAACGACCTGGCCAAGCTCCGATACAACTACGACAAAGCCATTCGGGCCCACATCGACGCCGCCGAGCGGGCCACCCTGGCGTTTCTCCAGTAGCGCCCGCCCGCCCGACCCGGAGCAGGATCGATGCATCAAACCGGAGAGGGAACCGCTGCCTCCACCCCTCAGCCCGCTTCGATGGTTTCGACCCGCAGCACGTTTGAAGAAACAGACGCGCTGGAGGAGCCGGCCACCACGGGCACGATCTGGCCGGCGTGCAGGTAGCCCTGGTCACGGAGATCGCCCAGCAGACCGCGGATGCGCCCCGGGCCCTCCCCTCTCGACGTTGCCAGAATCGGCGTGGCACCCCAGACCAGATTGAGCTGGCGGTAGGTTCGAGGATTGTCGGTCACCGCCAAGACCTCGCATCGAGGCCGATAACGGCAGATGTCACGGGCGGTGGCCCCTGACCCGGTGATGCAAACCGCAGCCGGTGGAGACAGCGCGCCGATGGCCCGGATGGCAGCCGCCGAAACGGCTTTTGCGATCCAGCACCCGAGTCGTGAGCTCGAAAATTCGCCGTGCTCGGTATGCAAGGGCGTATGGCAACGAGCGTCGATTTTGATCGTCTCGGGCGCCACGAGAACGCTCAGCATTATCCCCTATGCCGCCCCGAGAATCGCCAGACACACATGCAAAATCGACACCAGACATCGACGAGCGAATTAATTCGCTGCTCCTTGTCTTTGCTTGACCTAGAATGGAGGCAGGTCGGAGCTTGAATCCACGACCAAAACAACCGGTGGGTGCGATTCAAGCACCGAGACCTCTATTGGAGGCACCGCAGTGAGCCACCGCATCTCACCCCTCAAGCTCTCACCTCTCAAGCTCATCGCAGCAATTGCGTTTCTGCTCGTCGCAGCTGGCTGCGGCGCGGACACCGACGTGCCTGACTCCCTTTCGATGGAGCTGGTCGTCGAGAATGCCGCGGTCTCGGTCGACGGAAACGACGCCCCCATCGGCGAGCCGACAGAGATCGCATTCGGGCAATCGATCGTGCTGGACGAGGGCGGTTCAGGACGACTCGACGCCGCTCCCTTCCAGTTCGAATTGTTCAAGGGATCGGATCTCCAGCCGCTCGGCGCCGACCGGCTGAACCTGTCGGCCTTCTTGAGATCCGGCCACCTTCACATCAAGTCCGACGAGGAAACCGAATATCGGGTGCGGTTGACCACGCCGAATGCGACCATCACCACCATGACGAGGAATTTCGAGCTCACCGTCTGCCAAGCCCCAACTGGACTCACGTGCCTACATGTCGTGAGCGGCGAGGCCGATTGGCTCAGCGGAGGCGAGAACCTCACGGTCCTTCAGGGCCAAAGCGAGTTCGCCGCGCTGGGCGAGCCTCCCGGGCCGCCGCTCTGTCTTTCCGAGGACGATTACATCAAATGGTTCGACGATGCGCGCCGCAACGAGCCTGGCCCAGACCTGGGGGAGCTGGTCGCCGCGGCACCGAGTTGTGGCGAGGATGAAGAAGGCGGACCGGACGACGAAGTAGCCGAACCGGTCGATGAAGAAGGCGGACTGGATGAGTACAGCGGGTCGAAGATACCGACCGGGGTCGGCATGGCCGCAGTGTCGGTCGAAACGCCGGTGATCGGCACGGATGACTTCGCCGCCAATCCCGAGGTCTACCGTGAACAAACGACCCTCGACGGGCCGATCAGCTTCCACATCGACCAACGGCTGGTCTCGAACGAGGACTACCGGGCCTGGCTCATTTCGGCGGCCGGCGTCGAGGCGGAGCTGTGGACCGAGCTCGCCCCCGACGCCTGGCTGAGGAGCGCACCGGAGGGTGACCCCACACGGGCGACGTTCCCGACCGATTGGGATCAGGAGCCGGTGCTGGGTGTCCGGTCGGAGGCGGCGGGGAGATTCTGCGGGTTCACCTTCAAGTCGTTGGCCACCGAGATCAACTGGGAGTTGGCAGCTCGCGAGGGCGTGCTGGAGGACGTGGGCTTGGTACGGGAGTGGGTGACCGGATGGGATGAGTATGGACCGGGAGTACCCCCTGGCATGCAGGTGTTGCGGGGGCAGAATAAGGTCTTCGACCAAGACCTGTATTATCGCTCCGTCCAGGCCGACAGAGCGGACCAGCCGGTGGCGAGGGCAAAGGTCGGGTTTCGCTGCATCGCAGACACGGTTCTGGAGCCGAAAGCGGCAGAAGCGGTACCCGCCGATGTCCCCTACAACGACGAGTTCTGCAACTTCGACAACGACTGGCCGCTGTTCGCGGGTGACGGCTACGACATCGGGTATCACCCACCGTGCTTCTATCACGTCGAGTCGAACCGGACTCACAACGAGGTTGCGGTGATGAGTGGGGCGCCGTTCTCCCAGCTCCGTTCGGTCGAGACTGACGTCGTGATCAATGAGATCGGCTCTGAGGCCGGCAACTTCCGCTACGGCCTCGTGGTCGGCTCGCCCAGCTCCGGCTACCTGCTCTTCACCGTCCGGCCCGAGGACGAGGGAGATCGCAACTACTTCTGGTGGTGCCTCCAAGAGCCATCCGATCCGATCCTCGCCGCTCTCGAATCGGGACGCCCCTACGCTTCTTCGCACTATCCGCAGGAGCGCGATCCGAACCGACACCGGGGGGAGCCGTGCAGCGATAGTGTCGCCAGTGGTCGAGCAGAGGTCTCGAGCCTCGAGAACACGCTCGGCATCGCAGTCGGCGATGCCGGCTCGCTTGTCATGACCATCGACGGCACCGAGGTCGGCCAAGCGCCGGTGCCGATGCCGAGCGGCGACTTCGGCTTCTTTGTCCAGACCTACCACAAGGACCTGGTCCACATGCATTATGACCGGCTGACCGTGGTCGGCTCCTAGCCCGACGACGGCCCTTCCGGCCACATCTCACAGGTCTTGCGGTAGGGCTTGTCGACGAACAGGGCACGCCACTCGTTCCGAGTGAGGTTCCGGCCGGCGGCGTCACAGGCCAGGTCCATTTGGTGGTCGAGCGGTCGCCACAGCAGCACCGTTCCACCGAGGTGAGCCGTTGCGAACCACCGCCCCTCGGGAGGAGACGCAACGGCCCGCACCTCACCGTGCTGGTCGGTGAGCACCACCGGATTGACGATCGGATCAGCGGGATCGGACCCGGTGAGATCCCAGAGCTGAACGGTTCGCCCAGCAGAGACGATCAGCCTCCCGTCGGACGCGTAGGCCACATCGGTCACCGGACCGTCCGTCTCCAGGACATGCTCGACCGTGGGTGAAACGCCGTCCAGGTTCCAGATCCTGACGGTCTCGTCCTCACTCCCGGTCGCCAACCGGCGTCCGTCTGGGCTGAAGACCACAGCCGTCACCAGGTCGGCATGGTCCTCCAGCCGTCTCGGGTTGGAATCCAGGTCGTCCAGGCTCCATAGCAGCACCGCCGTGTCCCAGCTGGCCGTGGCCAGCCACTCACTACCGGGGCTGAAGGCCAGGCTGGTCACCTCGACGTCGTGGCCCGGCAGCTCCATGGGTTCCGACAGATCCTCCAGGTCCCAAAGCCACGCAGACTGATTCTTGATGCCTACAGCCAGCCATCGACGATCGAGGCTGAACGCGAGGTCTGTTACGAATTCGGAGGCAGGAAGGCGCAGAGGTTCGGTGCCGTCCGGGTCGTCGAGATCCCACACTCGGACGATTTCGTCGCCGGCACCGGCGGCGATCCGTTGACCGTCGGGGCTGAACGCCACCGCGGTGACGCCGGCCAGCTCGAAGTTGGCCCTTGGATGATCCTCGAACAGGCGCTGCGGTGACGCCGGGTCGTCGACCAGCCGGAGATGCATGGCGATCCGGTCGGTCATACCGGTGGCCAAGAACCTTCCGTCGAGGCTGAAGGCGAGATCTGCAACGTCGCCCTCTTCCCCCAGGACGGCCGGCCGAGTGGCGAGATCGTCGAGATCCCAGAGGCGAGCGGTTCCGTCATCGCTACCGGTGGCCAACCAGCTCGAGTCCTGGCTGAAGTCGAGGCTGGTGATCGGTCCTTCGTGGCCTCCCAGATTGAGTGACTCCGAATTCGGGGTGTCCAGGTCGTCCAGTTCATACAGCTCGACCACATTGTCCCTGCTGCCGGTGGCCAGCCAGCGGCTTTCCGGGTCGAACTGGAGAGTCTCGACGGCCCCGGAATGCTGCAAGACTCTGGGGCTGGCTCCCGGCTTCTCCAAGGTCACATCCCAGAGGCGGGCCGTGCGATCGCGGCTGCCGCTGGCCAGCCAACGACCGTCACCGCTGAATGCCACGGTGTCCACCGAATCCTCGTGTTGCAGGACGTGGAGCGGGGCGGACGGTTCGCCCAGATCCCAGAGCATCACGGTGGAATCGAGGCTCGCCGTTGCCACCGACTGCCCATCGGCGGCGAAGGCGACGGCGACGACATGATCGGTGTGGCGCTCCAGCTTCACAGGCGGGGCCTCGGGGTCGTCGACGGCCCAAACCCGGGCCATCCGGTCGCCACTGCCGGTCACCAACCGGCTCCCGTCGGGGCTGAAGTCGAGGCTCAGGACGAAGCCATCATGGGGCAGGACTCGCGGTGCAGCCTCCGGGTCGTCGACGAGCCACAATCGTGCGGTGTTGTCGTCGCTCCCGGTCGCCAGCCATCTCGAGTCCTGACTGAAGGCCATACTGGTAATGGGAGCCTGGTGGCCCGTCAGCGGGATCGGGGGACGGGTCGTATCGGCCAGATCCCAGAGCCGGGCCGTCTTGTCTGCGCTGCCGGTGGCCAACCATCCTCCGTCACGGCTTGCGACCACCACATTGACGATGCCATCGTGAGGATCCAGCACCGTCGGCTCGGCCGCCGGGTTGTCCAGGCTCCACAACAACGTGGTGAAATCGTCCCCGGCGGTGGCCAACAACGACCGGTCGGGGATGAAGGCCACCGCCCTGATCGGACCCTCGTGGCCCCGTTCACCGGTCGGCCCGGGAAGCCGCACGCTCAACGGATCCTGCAACGCAAGTCGCAGTGCCTGCTCGGCCACCGGTATCGGCAGCCCTCTAGCCTCCCCTGCTCGCATCGCTTCCAGTGCGGTGAGCACGCTCAACGGGCGATCATGCTGGCGCTGGCTCATGGACTGCGTGGCCAGCTGCCTTGAAACCGCCACGGCGGTGGCGGTCTCGGCCCTGTTCCGCTCACTCACTGCAAAAAGGGCGAGCAAGGTCGACGCAACCGTCAGCAGGACCAGGACGCCAACCGCAGTTGCTGCCAGAGCTCGACGCTTCCCGGCCGCGCCCCGACTCCGGTCGAGGTAGGCCGCGGCGTGTGCGAAACCCGGGGAGTAGCGCTCGGCCCACGGCGAGTTCGGTCGATCCTGATTCCACCAGTTGGCGGCGATCTGAAGGTCGGGATTGCGGAGCAGTGCCGCCTCGTTCTGTGTCCACCGTTCTGCAGCATCGGCCAGGCGAAGGTAGACGTCGCGGGACTCGGCTTCCTGGCCGACCCAGTCAGACAATCGCGGCCACTGGCGGATGAGGCTCTCATGGGAGATGTCCACCACATCGTCAGCGGACACCGTCAGGAAGGAGCGACCCTGCGCCTGGAAGTGACCGATGACCTCCTCGACCTCATCCGGTGTCGCCTCGGCCACCTCGGCGATCTCGGCCAGCGGCGTGGGTCGTCGGACCTCGCGCCGGTCAGGCGCCAACTCGGTCAGGCGTTTGAACATGATCTCGGCAATGGCCCGCTGGCGGTCGCCGTCCAACTCGAAGTATGCCTCATCGGCATGTCGGGACAGAGCGGCTTCCAGGCCCCCGGCCTTCTCATAGTGGGCCAGGTCGATCGGCCCCACCCCACCGGTCTCGTCGGCCCAGAGATCCCAGGTCCGCATCAACGCATGTTGCAGAACGGGGAGGACATCTGGATCGGTGCCGGCGTCATTGAGGAGGCGTTGGACGAGTCGGGGTGCGAAGGCCGCGCCGGCAACCGCAGCCGGTGCCGTGATTGCCTCACGTAGCTGGGCTCGGGTCAGCCGCGGCACCAGGAACAGGCCCCGGTTGATGATCTCGGGGAGCTCACGAAACTCGGCGCAATCGCCGAGGAAGTCGGACCGCATCGTGATGACGACATCGATCGAGGCATTGCCGTCTCGTGTCGCCTCGATGAGGAGTTGCACGAACGAGGCCGCATCCTCACGCCGGCCCTCATCGGAGCTTGCGTCGCGGTACCGGAACAACTCCTCGAACTGGTCGACGACCACCAGGAGGCGACCGTCTGGGGTGAGCCCATCGCCATTGGCGACGTCGGCCAAGCCAAGACTGCTGCGACGCAGCGTGGCTTCGATGCCGGCTGCTTCGATGATCGATTCGGATGTCGGGTCTGTGTGGCCGTCCAGCCCGACGAGCGTCCGGGCCAGATTGTGGATGGGATTCCGACCCGGTCGGAGCCCGACGATTCGCCAGTGCGACCCGACTCCGACCGAGAAACCCCCGTGGAGCGCAGGCAACAGTCCCGCTGTCACCAACGACGACTTCCCACTGCCCGAAGCACCCATCACCGCCACGAAACGGGACCCGCTCAACTCCGCCAGGAGTCCATCGATGGGTTCGCTCCGGCCGAAGAAGAGATGGGCCTCCGAATCACGGAACGGGCGAAGACCAGGGAACGGGTTGACCGCCCTGAACTCCGGGGTCATGGCTCGGTCGCCGTGGACCCCAGCCGAGCCAAGAACGGTTCGAGGATCGTACTTTCCGTGCCGGGGCCCGCTTCGAGGACCTGCGCTTCGGCAGTGGTGTACGTTTGCTTCTGTGAGGTGTGTGGTGCGGCCAGCCACACCGCTTTCGCCCGATATGGCGCGGTCCGTCCCCACCCTCGAGCCTTGACAAGATCGAAGAGCTTCATCCGAACCCAGTGCTCGGTGGCGCTGCCGTAGACGATGATCACGGCGTCGCACACCACCATCGACATCTCGTGAACTTCACGGATCTCGGTCTCAGAGCCGTGGCCAAGGGGCAGCATCACCACGTAGCCTCGAGCCTCCAGCACCGCCTGGAGCGATGCGGCGGACGGACGGTCTTCCTGCTCGTGGACAACGTAGATCCTCGTCTCGCCGGTGGACTCCGGTGGGCTTGGTTGCTGAGCAACCTGGCCCAACGTGAAGAGGACATGAGCTTTGAATGCCTCGGGTGGGGATCGTATGACCTCGACCCGATTCCCGGCATCGGCCGATTCCAGCTCGTCGAGCAACGTGGCCTGGGCCATCTCCGGGTCGCCGAGTGGGTCATCGAGCCAAATCAGTTGGTGGAACGTCTTGTTGCCAACAGCCTGCCTGGATCCAAGATCCAACTGGATATGGGGCATTGAGCGACTGGTACCCTCCGGACGAGCCCCATAGCGAGAACCCAGAGGATGGATCGACAGCTGAGAACGGGAGAGCGCATCGGTCACCGACGTCGTCATCTCCTCGACCATCAACGGCAGTTGCCGGTCCGGAAGGATGTGATGGCCCCGGCGTTCCAGCTCTCGCTTCAGGCTGTTGCGATGCTCAGCCATGTCGGACGCCACCTCGGCCAGATACACCACACCGCCCTCGGCCGGCGCCACCGACCATGACGCTGGACCATCTTCAGGCGCGACCATCTCTTCCAAGAGGCGGGCAATATCCTGAGCGAGGTCATCGACCCGCGCATAGAATTTCCATCGCTGTTCCGGATCGGGATTGAGCAGGAATTCCCGAACATGATTCTCGTCGGCCAAATACTCATAGAACTCATAGCCCAACAGTGGAACCAGCGGATCTGGCAACTGATCCAGCGGAACTGGCGTCTTCAGCACCTTGAAGAGCCGGCTCTTGGTCCCGATGTCAACTCCACCGCTGAATCCTGCCGAATTGACGAAAGCGTCAAGCTCTCGTTGGCACCACACCGAGTGGAGGTATCGGGGTGAGCAAACGGTAACCAGCACTGCAACCTTCGACAGCCGGTCGAGTAACGCCTCCGGGAAGACGTCATTGCCCTGCAACTTCTCATCCCGGAAGATCGTCAGAGGCTCTCCGAAGAGCTGCTGAACCCGGCTACTGAGGTGCCGATGCAAATGCGTGATCCAGCGTTGCTCATCGGGGCCGAACGGCTGGTTGTCGACATGGGTATAACTGATGAAGATCGCGTCTTCGAACTCCGACAGCGGTTGGCTCACCACCTGCGGAGGCTTGCTGATCTCCCACATCCTTTCTCTTGCCATATCACACCCCGCCAAGCCGGCCAGGCGCTCTGTGCACCAGGACATCGCCGAACCCCGCCAAGCGTCCGAGTCCTCGCCCTGCCACGTCGTGGGAAATGGCGACGACACCATTGACCGCCGAGATGACCCAATGCCTCGAAGAGGCGGGGTCCCATCCTTCGTCGATATCGGCCATCGCGTCCTCTACCGAATTCGGGTTGGACGTCGCCATACCTCTCAGGGTGCGATAGCCCTACCACCAGCGGCAATCGTTGCGGGTTGTCACTCGATCATACGACAAAACAGGGGCCAGTCATAGAGGAGCGCCATTGCAGTCAGGCGGCGTTCACCGCGATTGCCCTGGGGCGCTGCCTCGGCAACTGTGGCCGCGCAACGACTCGGTCAGGTGAAGAACCTGTGAGTTCATGTCAGGCCAGCGCGTTCTCGAAGCCGGCGTCGACGCAGAACAGACAAGTCGACCGGGTGGCCTCGACCCGGGTCTGCACCACGGCCAGATCGCTTTCAGGAAACCAGCCGAAGACGCTCATATCGGCCTGCGGGGCATGTCCGAGTGCCGATGCCATGTCTCCCGTCATGACGTAGGATTCGGTCGCGCCGAGCCGGGCCTTGTCGGCGATCGCATCGAGGTACTGGCGGGCTTCCTCTTTTGAGGCCTCGTCCGGAACCGCGGTGAGCAGTCGAAGGGTGCCGTCCCAATTGTCCCTGAGCTTCAGAGCCAGCAGGACCGCCAGATCCATCCGCCCCGCCTCGGTCTTCAGATCGCCCTTGTTGATCTCCTCGGGGTCGAACCAAAGGTTGATCGACGTACGACGACCGAGATGGGCCTTGGGGTGTTCAGCGAACAGGGCGATGCCCAGCCCCCGATCGGGACCGGCGGCGATGATGGGCCTCAGCTCGTCCAGTCGGTCCGGTCGGTAGTGGAGCAGAACGACGTTCGGCTTGAAGAAGGCGCTCTGCAACGTCTCCATCGACGTCACGAATGCCCGTCCGACATCGTCGTCGCTGACGCTGGCCCAGCTGGCGAAGATCTCCTCCTCCCAGAACGCCTCGGTGATCCGTTCGATCCGGCGGGAGGCGCGGGCGTCGGGCTCGTCGGTGGAGAAACCGAGGACCTTGACCGACCCCTTCGGGTAGGTGATGGAGCGGATCAGCCGGAAGTCTCCTCGCAACTGGCTGACGTCACGGACCGGAACCACGAGGTTCGGCTTCCAGGCCCGATCCTCGCGGGACGGGAGCCGGAACACACGCTTGGCCGACCATTCCGAAAGGGCCACGAACAGCCCGCTGCGCACATCGCTCTCGAGCGCCTTGAGTTGGATGCGGGTTAGATACAGATAGAAGGCCAGGACGGCGATCACGGCGACGGCGCTGAACACCGGGTTTACGATGAACATGGCGCCGACGCACCCGATGGTGCCCAGCAATGGCACAACCAGCGGAATTTCCAGTGCGGGGCGGAAGCTGACCAGAGCCAACCGTTTCTCCACCAGCACCACGACGTTCAACATCGCATAGGTGATCAGGAAGAACATGGTGATCAGGGGGGCAATCGCGTTGAGATCGCGGAGCATGAGCGCGCCGACCACGATCAGCGACGTGACCGCCATGGCCGCTCGCGGTTCCTTGCCCGGCCTGGCCGAAAGGTGTTGACCCAGGGGCAGGATCCGGCCCGTTCCCAGCGCCGACAGGATCCGGGGCGCCCCGACCAGTGACGACAGTGCCGACGAGAACGTGGCGCCGAGCAGGCCGGCGATCACCGCCGGCCCCCAGGCCGCCTTGTCGATCATGACCTCGAAGTTGGTGACCAGTTCCGCCTCGGTGGCCGACGTTGCCAGCCACACCGCCAGCAGCAGGTAGACCACGAGGCTGACCGCCACCGCCGCCAACGTGCCCCGGGGGATGCTCCGGCGGGGACTCTCCAGTTCTCCGGAGAGGTTGGCGCCGGCCATGATCCCGGTGGCGGCTGGGAAGAAGACCGCCCACACGTACCAGAAGTTGGTACCCCCGGTCTGCCCGGACCCACCGGGGTAGTCGCCGAACCAGGTGATCGGTTCGGTCATCGAACCCTGGAAGGCGGCGACGGCGACCGAAACGAGGGAGGCGATGATGAGAACCAGAATGATGAGCTGGGTCCGGAAGGCGAACGCGGTGCTGATGGCGGCGATGGCCAGGACGGCCAGGAACGTCGCCAGGTCGACCAGAAGCGCATTGTGGTCGGGAAAGATCGAAAGCCAACCTGCTCGAAACCCGAAGACGTACAACGCCACCGCCAGCGATTGGGAGAGGTAGAGCGGTACGCCGATCGAGCCGCCGACCTCCAGACCGAGGGAGCGGGAGATGATGGCATAGGCGCCGCCGGGACCGATCCGCACGTTGCTGGTGATCGATGCCATGGACATGGCGGTGGCAGCGGTGATGGCGAACGCCAGCAGGATGATGAGAATCCCACCCCCCAATCCGGCGTTGCCGATCACCCACCCTTCCCGCAGGTACATGATCACGCCGAGGATCGTCAGCAAGGTCGGGACGAAGACACCCTCGAACGTCCCATACCCCTTCGAGAGCTCCGGCTCGTCGTCGTCCTCGTCGAAAGGAACCTGATCACTCACTGCTTGCACTCACGCCGTCGTCCTCGTCTCGAAGTCTGAACTCGAGCAGGAGCCCGATGTCCCTGCTCATGGTCGCCCTCGGTTGCTCGGTTCCGGGGCTTTCCCACGTTTTGCTCTGCGCCAGTATCTGGAGCGCATGCAGCACCAGCAACGCGGAGACAAGAAAAGCGGGGGGCAATGCTCCTACAGCACCGCGATCGCCTCGGGCCGGGCCACCGTTGCCCCCCGACGTTCGGCACAGCCGAACTCGAGGAACCCGGAGGGTTCCCGTCAGGTGGCGACCCGTCGACAGCCCGGCTCGTCCCGGCCGGTCAGCCGTCGCTCAACTCGGCGAACTGACGTTGGTAGGTGGCCATGTCGAAGTAGTCGCGCCACAGGGTGATCTTGCCTCCTTCATCGACATGAAACACCCCCGCCACAGGCAACTCCAGCCACCCGTCACCGATCTTGAACCGATCCAGCCGCTCGTTGATCACGACCGAGCCGACCTCGTACTGGCTCAGGATCCGCCAATCGACGACGTCGGCCGGACCGAGGAACATCTCCAGCGTGGCGGCCAGGCCCTCGTGTCCGACGATCGGATCGATCGGCACGTTCTCGTACGAGACGTCCGGCGCGGTGTACGAGACCGCGGCGCCGACATCCTGGCGCTCGATGGCCTCGATGAACGCGGTGACGGTCTGTTCCGGGGACATGGTGACCAACGTAGCAGTCGGGTCGCCACCTCGATGTCGTTGCACGATTGCCCAGCATGGCTGACCGCGACCCGTCGATTCCCGGTCGGCGTCAACCCGGGTCCCGAGCGGTCCGAGCGGCCGGCCAAACAGGTTGCGGTCCAAAGACCCTATGCAGGGCCGAGCGGGTGTCGTAACTTGCGGCCGGAGGTGTGTCATGGATTTTGAAGTCTCAGAGGAGATGACGGTCAGGCTGGCCATGATCGACGCGTTCATGGACCGGGAGGTGCTACCGCTGGAGGGCGAGCTCCTCCACGGCGATCCCGAAACCCTGGCCGAGGGCGTGGCCGGGGCCCAGGCCAAGGTCAAGCAGATGGGGCTCTGGGCCCCAAACCACCCCGTCGAATTCGGGGGCCTCGGTCTCTCGATGGTCGACCACGGCCTGTTCGCCGAGGCCGTCGGCCGGAGCCCGCTCGGCATGACGGTGTTCGGCACCCAGGCCCCAGACGCCGGCAACATCGAGATCCTCCACAAGTACGGGACACCGGAACAGAACGACCGCTGGCTACGTCCATTGGTCGACGGTGAGATCAGGAGTTGCTTCTCCATGACCGAGCCGGAGACCGCGGGATCCAACCCGGTGCTGCTGGCCACCACGGCCACCGTCGACGGCGACGACTACGTGATCGACGGCCAGAAGTGGTTCACGTCGTCGGCCGACGGGGCGGCCTTCGCCATCGTCATGGCCGTCACCAACCCCGACGCCCCGCCCCACCAGCGGGCCAGCATGATCATCGTCCCCACCGACACCCCGGGGTTCAACCTGGTCCGCAACGTGAGCGTCATGGGCCACACCGGGTCCGGTCACGCCAGCCACGGCGAGGTCATCTATCAGTCATGCCGGGTACCGCGAGCCAACCTGCTCGGCACCGAGGGCGGTGGGTTCGTCATCGCCCAGGACCGCCTCGGCCCCGGTCGGATCCACCACTGTATGCGCTGGCTCGGTATCGCCGCCCGAGCCTTCGAGATGATGTGCAGGCGGGCAAACCAACGGGTCATCGCCGAGGACGGCAGTCACCTGGCAGACCGCCAGGTCATCCAGCACTGGGCTGCAGAGCTCGACGCCGAAATCCGTGGCGCCCGCCTGCAGGTCCTCCATGCGGCATGGATGATCGACCAGCACGGGGCCAAGACGGCCCGGGACGAGATCTCGGCCATCAAGTTCGTCGTGGCCAACACCATGCTCAAGGCCGTCGATACCGCCATCCAGGCCCACGGCGCCCTCGGTGTCACCGACGACACCATCCTGGCCTACTGGTACCGCCACGAACGCGCCGCCCGCATCTACGACGGAGCGGACGAGGTCCACAAGACCAGCCTCGGCCGGCGGGTCCTCCGCCGCCACGCCGACGAGTAGCCGGCCTCCAGCTCAGGGGTTGAGGCAGGCCGGAATCGAATCGCCGGGACCGTCCGGTGAGTCTGTCATGCCGGCGGGGTCGTAGATCTTGACGTGATCCACGGTGGCGAACTGCTTGAGCGTCGCCACGATCAGGTTGGCGATCGTCATCGTCGAGCCACGACTGTCGCAGCCTCCCATCAGCGTCACCCGGGCGATCCCCCCGTCGATCGACAGGGCACGGAACCCGGTGGCTCCCGAGAGCTCCACCGCCAGTCCACCCGCCTGCTCGGCGGCCGTCGGACCGGCGAACAGCTCCTGGAGCGCACCACCGGCCGGCGCGACGGCCGGCACCGACCTGGACACCACTTCGAGATCGGGCTGGGTGCCGGCGATGAAGTTTGGCAGGTTGATGAAGTACACGTCGGCCGTTGTGGTGGCCGCACCGACGTGGTGCGGGATGCGGAGGCGCTGGCCGTGGAAGATCAGATGCGGATCACCGATCTGATCCCGGTTGGCCTCGAACAGGGCCGGCCAGCGGTCGGCGTCGCCGTACTGGGCCAGGGCGATGGCCGACAGGCTGTCCCCGTCGACCACGACATGATGGCGATAGCCGACGTAGGCCTCGACCAGGTTCGTCCCGAAGACGACCGGAACCACCACCTTGTTGATCTCCGAGGCGCCACCGCCATGGGGGCCGCCATCGGGGTAGGCGACGTTCTCCTCGAAGACCTCGACGAACCCGTTTGGCGTCTCCGGTCTGACCGGGAGCTCGAGTTCGGTATGGAACTGGCCGATCTCGCCGGTGCCGCTGCCGGCCATGGCGCCGATCGAGACCAGCTCCTGACCGTTGCCATCCCGGACCCTGGCCACGATGCTGGCCTCGAAGCCGGTGGCCAACCCACCGACCCTGACCCGCCGACCGACGATGTCGTTCGGTTGCGGCTGCTGTACGACCGTGGTGTTGAACATCGGTTTCCCTCCGTGTGGTTGAAATCACTCTAGGACGGCCGGTCCGCCCCGGGAACGGACGAACGTCATGATGGGATCTCGACCCGGGCGACGGGACCAGCGGGTCCCGGATCAGGCCGGTGGCGACACCGACCGGTCGCTGACCCAGTTGCCGTGGAAGCCGAACGGAACCCGCTGCGGCAGCGACACCCTGGCAACGTAGTCCTTGCGGTCGAAGTCCTGGGCGTCCATCACCACGAACTCGGCCGTGCCCTGGCCGAGGTCGTGGACGTAGGTCACCAGCCAGCCGTCGTCCTCAGCCGACTGGCCACCGCCGTCGGCGGCCCTGGCCACGAACACCGGCTCACCGGCGGCCCGGCCCGGGCCGTGGTCGAACACCGAGCGTTTTCCGGTCTCCAGGTCGTGTTTGATGGTCGGCCAACCCACCCCACCGGCGGTCGACGGCGAGGCGCAGTACCCGTAGCGGTACGGCTTGGCCGTGAGCGAACCCCGATGGCGGGGGAACTCGTTTGCGGTCTCGTCGATCACCGTCGTCGATGCGGTTCGACGGGCCGGGTCCAGCTCCCACCGCTCCAGCCGGGCCATGCCCTCGAACGGGCCGAGCAGGTCCTGATCGAACATCTTGTCGTAGACACAGAGGTCGATGACGACCTTGCCGTCTTCGGCGTCATAGGAGTTGAGGGGGTGGAAGCTGTACCCGAGAGGAACGTCGATCCAGACGATGTCGTCGGCGCCGCCATCCCGGGCCAACAAGCCGACCCGGTTGCCGTAGTCCGGGTTCCAGCGGAACGGGAAACGTCCGGCGAACGCCAGGTCGAGGTCGACGGTGCAGGGCTGGTCGTAGACGACGGCGAACCGCCCGGTCAACGACATGTCATGGAGCATCGTCATGCCCGGCAGTGGAATGTCGACCGTTCTGGACACCTTGCCATCGGGACCGACAACGACATACTGGACGTGGTCCAGCCACTCGCCCCAGGCGTAGACCATGGCGTGCATCTCCCCCGAGTCGGGGTCGACCTTGGGGTGGGCGGTGAAGGCCCCCGGCAGGGTGCCGTTGAAGTCGTTGCGGCCCACGGTCTCCAACTCGTAGGTCAGCTCGACCGGGCAACCCCCGGCCTCGACCATGGCCCAGGTGGTGCCGGCGAAGCCGCCGACGTTGGTATTCGGCCCATGGCCGCTGTTGTTCCAGTTCGGGCCGGCGATGTCGGGCCGGCCCCGGTGCTTGCTGAGGTCGCTCGAGCCCACATAGCGGTTGCGGTACCACTCGGCCCGACCCTCCCGCAGCCGGATGCCGTGGACCATGCCGTCGCCCATGAACCAGTGGTGGGTCGACGGGTCGACCTCGCCGACCGGGTTTGGACCATTACGCAGGTATCGGCCGTTGAGCTCGACCGGCAGCTGCCCCTCGACCGGCAGGTCGACTGCGGTGACCTCCTCGGTGACAGGTGCGTAGTTGCCGGAGAGGTAGAGGCTGAGATCGGTGGCGGACATGGGGACGCTCCTCGGAGTTCGATCGAGTACTTCTCAGTGCCGGTTTTCAGTGCCAGTTTCCAGTGCCGTTGCCAGTACTGGTTGCCGATACCGGTTGCTGTAACTTTGTTATAGCCATAACTTAGTTACAGCATGTCCGTTCAGTCAACCCCCGATATGCGCCAGAAGCTGCTCGACGCCGCCCTCGACCTGTTGCAGCGCGAGGGTGCGGCCTCGCTCACCGTGCGCAGCATCACCGAACACGCCGGCTGCTCC
>CAMYLA010000029.1:47168-58160 GCA_947259095.1 uncultured Acidimicrobiaceae bacterium
ATCGAGGCCATCTTCCTCGACGGCTTCGAGTCGTTCGACGCCGCGCTGGGCCATCACTATCGGACCGACGACCTCCGCGCCGCCGGCCTGGCCTATCGACGTTGGGCCCTGGCCAACCCGATGCACTACCTGGTGATGTTCAGTCGCGCGGTGCCGGACTACGAGCCGAGCGAAGCCGCCATGGCCCGGGCCGCCGAGTCGTTCGAGCTGCTCGTGCAGGCGGTGGCCAGGCACGGGGCCGACGATCCACTGACCGCGGCCCACCACGTCCACGCCACGGTCCACGGCTACCTCATGCTGGAGCTGGTTGGCATGGGGCCGGTGGGGCCCGCCACCCCGGACGAGCTCTACCAGGCAGGACTCGACCAGGTGCTGAGCGGTCTGTCGAATCCTGCCATTCGCATCGACTGAACCCGCCGGTCGGGAGGGGTCACGTCGGTCGGGGGGTCACGTCGGCCGGTAAGGGGTCACGTCGGCCGGCAAAGGGTCACGTCGGCGACGAATCCGATCGTGGCTCCAGGACCACGACTGCGGTTTCGGTGGAGCGACGGGCGGCGAAGGCGTCGAGGTCGTCATCGATCTCCCGCCACCTGGCCCACAGCCGGTCCCGCTCCTCGCCTTCGGCGGCCCGACCGGTGACGAGCCGCGGTCCGTCGGCCACGTCGACCCCGATCTCGGGGTGGGCCTGGAGGTTCAGCCACCACGCCGGCTCCCCCTCACCCCACCCGTTCATGGCCATGGTGACCAGGTTCGGACCGTCCTCGAAGTAGCCGACCATGACGCTGTGCTCCCGGCCGCTCCGGCGCCCGATGGTGGTGAGGCGCATGGTGCCCCACCCGTCCGGCTTCGGCCGCCACAGACCGAGCCGCCCCCCGGTCAGCCGGTACAGGCGGCGGTGGGTGAACCACGCCAGGCGCATGAACCAGCGAGGTGGCAGACGGGGCTTCTTGGCTCTTGGCTCGGACATGAGGGCTCAGCCCTCCCCGATGTTGTCGACCGTGGCGAAACGGTGGGGCTCCGGCTCGCGACCCCGAACCGCCTTGATGGCCCGGCCGGTCTGGCCCGAGGTGGCGATCGACAGGTGGGCTCGACCGATATGGGCCGGGTCTGCCATGTGGTCGGGAACCGAGCCGTCGGTGACCCGGGTCATCGGTGTGGCCACCGCCCCGGGGCAGACGCAGTTGATCTGGATGGCCATCGCCTTGAGCGGGGTGGCAAGGGCCCGCACCAAGCCGACCACCGCCCACTTCGTCATCGAATACACCGGATCCGGCGACCAGGGGATCAAGCCGGCCAACGATGCGGTTGCGGAGATCGAACCCCCGCCGCTCGCATCGAGCACCGGCACCAGGGCCCGGACCCCCAGGGCCACCCCGTCGATGTTGACCCCCACCGCCCGACGGTACAGGTCGAGATCCCAGGTGCCGGGATTGTCGAACGTGAGTTGGAAGTCGGCCGGCGCCCGGAACTCCACACCGGCATTGAGGATGGCGATGTCCAGCCCGTCGAGCCCGCCGGCCAGCTCGGCCCACGACTCGGCCGAGCTCACGTCGGTGGCAACGAACGAACCGCCAAGCTGTTCCGCCAGGGCCGCGCCGTCGGAGCCGGGCAGGTCGGCGATCACCACCACCGCCCCGTCCCCGGCCGCCAGCCGGGCCGTGGCTGCACCGATCCCCGACGCTCCGCCGGTGATCAGCACCGTCTTTCCCTCCAGGCCCCAGGCATCGTTGCTCATCCCCGCAAGCTAGCCCACCGCCGTTGCCGGCAACATCCGCAGCCGCCCGGCGCAGGGGAACGCCGACAGCGACCGAAGGGCCGATCGCTCGGCGGTGATGGCTGCGTGGGCCATACTTGCTCCGGCAGGAAAGGAACCGGCAATGGCCACTCGCCGTCAATCGAACCAGAGCTCGGGCCCCGACCCGAACCAGAGCCAAGACACCGAGGCGCTGCAGTCGACGCAGTCGCCGCCGATCGTTCCCGCCGACTTCGCCGTGCCCCTGGTACTGCGAACCGAGCGGACGATCCTGCGGCCGCTGGGCCCGGAGCACAACGAGGCCGACCACGGGGCATGGACCTCCAGCGTCGACCACATCCGGGCAACGCCGGGGTTCGACCCGGCCAAGCCGTGGCCTGCCGACGCCATGACACTGGACCAGAACCTCGGCGATGTCGAGAGGCATGCCGAAGACTTCGAGGCACGGACCGGCTTCACCTACACGGTGCTCGATATCGAAGACGAGACCAGCGTCGTCGGCTGTGTCTACATCTACGGCTCACCGGAACGGGAGGGTGTAGCCAGCGTGCGGTCGTGGGTGGTCGGCGACCGGCCGGAGCTCGACGTGGAGGTGTGGCTGGCCGTGACCCGGTGGCTGGAAACCGACTGGCCGTTCGACTCCTTCGAGTACGCAGCTCGCCGCTCGGCCTGACGCCGGCCGGGCGGATCGGCCTCAGGCCCCGCGAACGGTGTCGAGCAGGTGGTCGACCGGCATCGGGAGTCGGTCGCCCCGCCACGCAACCATCAGGTCGGGCCTGACGAGGGCCAGGGCCGCCCCGTACACCTGTCGAGCCGCAGGCTCCGAGAGGTGGTGCACGTCGAGCGGTAGCCCGATGGCGTCTGCCCGCCGGACCAGCGAGGCAACGCCATCTTCGAGGCCGGGATCGGGATCGGGGCCGAGCATCAGCAGGTTGAATCCCGGCCCGAAGCGGTCGTAGGCGGCGTCGCCGTCATCAAGCCACAGGTGCGGGGCACGATGACCGGGCCTGGCCACCGGCACGTAGCGCCGGGGATCGTCCGGCGGTTCGGGCGTGCCGTCGGCCACGATCACCTCCGACCCCTCGTAGCGGTAGCCCAGGAGTGTGCCAGACGAAGCGATCAGCTTCTCCTGGTCCTCGAGGTCGCGGGCCAGCTCGGCCCGCAGTGCGTCCGACCGGGGGCCCTCGGCATCGAGTTCGTCGCCGTATTGCATGACGGCGAACAGCCGGTCGAAACAGTCGGCCGCTTCCCGAGTGTTGCGGATGCCGACCGGTCGCCGTTCGGCCTCGTAGCTGTCGAGCAGCCGGGGCCCGGCCCAGCCCTCGAGCGAGGCCTGCAGTTTCCAGGCCAGGTCGATCGCGTCGGAGACGCCGGTGTTCATACCGAAACCCCCGGTGGGGCTGAACAGGTGGGCCGCATCACCGGCGAGGAAGACCGGACCGGAGCGGTAGTGGTCGGCCACCAGGGCATGGGCGGTCCACGGCTGGACCGAATGGACCTCGATGTCGAACTCGGCCCCGACCACGTCGGTGATGGCCGCCACGGGATCGATGGACCGCCAGTCACCGCCGTCGTCGAGCACGAGGTGGTAGGTGTAGGTGGTGTCGTCGTCCCAGGTCAGGATGAAGCCTCGGTTGTCCCGATGGAGCGGGAAGAAGATGTTCCCGTGACCGAAGGGGTGTCGGCGGATCAGGTCCGGAGCCCGGAAGTAGATCGAGACGAATGACGCCAGGTCGGCCCGGCCGTTCAACTCGATCCCCAGCTTGCGGCGGACCCCCGATCGACCACCGTCGCAGCCGACCAGGTACCGGACGGCCACCTCCTCCACCAGACCCGACTCGATGTGCTGCAGCCGACAGCCAACGACCTCACTGCCACTTCCACTTCCACTTCCACCGGCACTTCCACCGGCACTTCCACCGGCACCGGCATCGGGGCCGGTTCCGGGGCCGGGCTCGACCTCGAAGTCGAGCAGCCGCCAACCGAACCGGTAGTCGACCGTGTCGAGGCCGGCGACGTGGTCGAGGACGATGGTCTCCACCTCCTGTTGGCCGGCGATCGTCTTGAGGTATGGCGACCAGCTGTGCTCATCGTCGGCATAGCCGCCGACGTTGCGGGTGGCCACCAGCTGATCGAACGGCGGCAGCGAGACCCGGTGGATCTCCCGGCCGTGGAGGGTGGAGACCCACAGGTATTCGGCAGGCACGTCCGGCGGGATCCCGGCTGCGGTCACCGCATCGTCGATGCCCCACCGCCGGAAGTACTCCATGGTCCGGTTGGCGACGGCGTTGGCCCGGGGATGATCGTTTGGCCGATCCCGCTCCTCGACCACCAGGCACTCGACCCCCCTCCAACCCAGTTCGGCGGCCAGGCACATCCCCACCGAGCCGCCACCGGCGATGAGCACCGGATACCGCGGCCGTATCGGCGAGTGGTGGTCGATCATCGTTCCACCGCCGGCTCGACGACCGGGGACGAGGCCGGGGCCGGTTCCACCACCGGTGCGAACCTGCGGATGACCATGGTCTCGGCGCCGCCGGGGCGGTCGGTCATCATGATGGCGAACAGCATGCTCGATCCTTGGACTGTGGGGGTCCGGTGCTAGTGGTCGAGTTCGACGAGCCTGCCGCCGACCACCACCGGGCGATCGTCGATCGAGATGTCGCAGTTCCGCATCGGCAGATCGAAGTGGCAGTCGGTGAACCGGTCGGCGAACTCGTTTGCACCGGTCGACAGCAGGAAGCTGCCGGCGATGGCCCGGAGCTCGGTGCCGTTGATGTCGTTGCGGTCGTACATGGTGAGCGCATCCCAGCGGGCCCCGGGGTTGACACCCCAGCCGACGTGGGAGATGGCGTAGGCGTTGGGATCGTCCCAGCCCTCGTAGTACGAGCGCATGAGTTGGGCGTCGAGGCCGGGGCCGGCCACGTCGACCACCCGGTCCCGCTCGATGGTGAGGGTGACCGGTGAGTCGACGTAGCGCTTGAAGGTGAGGTTCACGTCGCCAACATCGAGCACCACGGTGCCGTTCACCGTGTCCGGCAGCGGGAAGCAGAGGCAGAGACCGGCCGGCCAGTACGCCACCTTGTCATCGGGGCCCAGGATGCCGCCGCCACCGCGGCTCGGGGCGCCGGCGATGTCGACGGTCAGGTCGGTGCCGGCTTCGGACCGGACCCGCATGTTCGAGGCGGCATCGAGGGCGGCCAGCGCCGCCATGGCCGACCGATGGACCTCGACGCTGGGAGCGCACCGTTCGAACACCTCCGGGTGCTCGTTCGAGATCATCAGCACCCGGCCCCCGGCTCCCAGCAGACCCTGACGGGCCTTGCTGTGCAGCAGACCCTCGACCGTACAGTCGACAACCAGCGCACAAGAGCCGAGCGAGCCCATGATCTCCGGATACTGGTCGAAGGCGTAGCTGGCGCCGGTCGATCGGACCGGTATGGCGTGGCGCAGGGGCGGGGTCGGCACCGTGACCCGGACCGGTCTGGCGTCGATGCGATGCAATGCGTGTTCGGCGAGCTCGACGAGCACCTGACGGCTCGTCGTCTCGGCCAGGACGGCGATCAGATCGCCGGCTGCGACCCCGGAGAGACGGAACGAGTCCTCGAAACAATCGATCCATTTCGGTTCCAGCGATGCCTGCACGCCAACGTCTCCGTTTCGCTTGGGCCGGATCGGCCTGGCGACATCTTGGCAGTGGCCGAGCTCGGTTCGCCAGGTCGACCGGGCGGGCCCTTCGGTTTACCATGAGCACCCAGCCGGTCATGGGGCCGGCGACCACGCACGGGTGCAGCCTCAACGGTTGCGGCATGGAGGACATTCGGTGGCCACACAACTACGACGCTATGAGGTCGACCCCGAGCGGCTCGACGAGCTGGTGGCCTGGTTCCCCAAGATCGTGAAGGTCCGGGAGCAGTACGGCTTCACCGTCGACGTGGCCTATGCCGACCGGGAGAACCACCAGTTCACCTGGTCGGTGAGCCATCCCGGCGACTTCGAGGCGGCGCTTGCCGAGTACGAGCGGTCACCGGAGCGGGCGGCGGCATTCGAGGGGTTCGTCTCGCCGGTGACGAAGATGTATGTGTCGATGGTCGAACCGGCAATCTGAGCCGGACCGTTTCAGCCATGCTCCTGGGGGACGAACGACCAGCCGCGAAGACGGTCGATCTCGATGGCCAGCACCGAGCCCAGGGGCGGGGCGAGCCGGTACTGGCGGTACTTGTCGGCCAGGGCGGCCAGCGCCGACCGCCGCTCGCCGGGCGCTGCCACCACCGAGCACCCGCCGTCGGCCCGAACCCACCACAGCTGCTCCCAATCGTCGGCGTAGTGATCGACCACCAGCGATGCCGCCGGGTTGGCCCGGATGTTGTCGAGTCGGCGCAGGGCCATCGTCGACTTCGGTTTTCCGTCGACCGCGGAGTAGAGCCGGTCGCCGACCAGAGCGAAACAGCACGGCACGACATGGGGCAGCCCCTCGGCGGTGACCGTGGCCAACCGGCCGACCCTGGCGGCATCCAACCGGGCCCGGCAGGTGTTTGCATCGAGTGCGCTCAACCGCCGGCCGCCGACATGGCTTCGTCCATCTCTCCACGGTACCGGCCCGCCCCGATCGAGCCGAATGCCGGATCCCTCGGGCCGACCCCGGACCGGTGAGCAACTTCGAGGCCAACGCAGGGTCGGTGCTGTACCTGATCGTGTCGGCCGGAGGCCCGGTGGTCCGGACCGTCGATCGCATCCGGGTCGAGCTGGCACGGGGGTTCGAGGTCCGGGTCATCGCCACACCACAGGCCGCCCAGTGGCTCGACCGGGACGAGATCGAACAGCTCACCGGACGCCGGTTCGAGTCTGCCATGCTGACGCCGGCACAATCGACGCTGTTTCCGCTGGGTAACCGGGTGCTGGCCTCGCCGGTGACACTCAACACACTGACGAAGTGGGCCGATGGACATGCCGACAACCTGGCGATCGGGTTGCTGTGCGAGGCGTTGGGGACACCGTCGCTGCCGATGGTTGCGGAGCTGAGCCTCAGCCCTCGGTTCCTGCGGCATCCGGCGGTGCCGGCTGCGGTCGGCCGGCTGGCCGCAGCCGGGGTCGAGATACGGAGCCACCCCGATGCCAGGGTCCGCCCTGACTGGGCCGAGGTCGCCGCCGGCCGGGTCCCGGCCGAGGAGACCTGAGTCCCGGTCGCAGCCGAAGCGCCGGCCCCGCGGCGCTGGCGGCTCGACTCGAATCGGTGGCATGGTGAAACATGACCGAAACGTCTCGCGACGGCGCCCAGCCGGAGCCTGCATCGGGCCAAAAGGCCTTCTCGGCCGGCAAGGCTGAGGAGGTCAGCCCGATCGGCGCCCTGCGGATCCCCGACTTCCGGCGGCTCTGGGCCAACAACATCGCCTACTTCATGACCGCGAACGCCCTGCGGTTCGTCTTCGGCTGGTACGTGCTCGACGGCATCAATCGGGGCGAGCAGGAACAGGGCCTCGTTGTCTTCGCCCTCGGCATCCCGGCGCTGTTCCTGGTGCTCCAGGCCGGGGCCTGGGCCGACCGGGTCGACCCGCGGCGGCTCCTGGTGCTGACCCAGCTGGCGGCCCTGGTGGTGATGGTGGTCACCGCGTTGTTGATCGCCACCGACCGGGCCACCCTGCCGGTCCTGCTCCTCGTGGCCCTGGCCGCCGGGGCGGCCACCACCGTCGGTCAGCCGGTGCGGGCCTCCCTGATCCCGGCCCTGGCCGGACGGGAGAACCTGTTCGGAGCCATCGCCCTCAACGCCCTGGCCATGACCTCGTCGATGATCCTCGGGCCGGTGCTGGCCCAGGTCGCGGGCAACCGGTTCGGCTTCGACGGGGCCATGTGGTTCCTGGCCATCCTGCTCGTCGTCGGCCTGGCCATCATCTGGCCCCTCCAGGTTCCCGAGCGGGAGCGGCCCCCCGGTCCACGGCGATCGTTGATGGCCGACACGATCGAGGCCGTCCGCCACGTCGCCCACGACCGTGCCCTGCGGGTCCTGTTCCTGTTGCTGACCGTGGCCGGTCTGACGATGAACCCGGCGGTCATGGTCACCCTCCAGGCCTTCGTCAAGGAGGAGCTCGGCCGCAACTCCGGTGACGCCGCTCCCCTGCTGGCCATGATGGGCATCGGGATCGCCGTCAGCTCGGTCGTGGTCATGCGCAAGGGTGACATGGCCAACAAGGGGGCCGCCTTCATGCGAGCCATGATGGTCGGCTCGACGATGGTCTTCCTGATGGGCCGCACCACCGAGTACTGGCAGCTGTTCCCCCTGGTCCTGACCATGGGCCTGGCCGGCGGGTTCTACATCAACATGAACCAGGGGCTGATCCAGGCCAACACCCCCCAGGCCCTCATGGGCCGGGTGATGGGCCTGTTCACCCTGGTCCAGGTCGGGCTGATGCCGTTCGGCGCCCTGACCCTCGGGTTCATCGCCTCGGCGATCGGTATCGGGGTGACGATGTCGGCCGCAGCGTTGTTGACCCTCTCGGTGGTGATCACCACCTACATCCTGGCCAAGGACCTGAAGACGCTGCGCTGAGTGGCCATCGACGGCCCGGCCCTCGTGGTCTCGGCCCTGTCCAGGCCACGTCCAGGCATCGTCTAGGCATCGTCTAGGCATCGTCTAGGCAGGGGTGGTCGGCCCGATCATCGCCTCGGCGGTGGACCGGGCGCGGGGTTCCGGTGACGCCGCCAGTGCGGCGATGACGCGGTTGCGGTCGTCCTCGGAGCGGTTCTGGCTCAGCTTGCGCTTGGCCTCGACCGCATCGACGGTGAGCTCGACGCCGACGATGGCCCGGAGCTGTCGCTCGACAAAATCGTCGGGGGCGTCGCTCACGGCCCAGGCCGGCTCGTCTGGGCCGACCGTCCTGGCCTCGTGATGGTCGGTGAGATCCCGGACCATGGCCAGCTTCCACCCCGGATCGTCGTCGGCCCGGACCGTTCCCCGGAGGTGGATCAGCTCGTAGTTCCACGTCGGCACCACCCGCCCGTCCTCGGCCTTGGAGGGGTACCAGCGGGGCGACACGTAGGCGTCGACGGTGGCCACGATGAGCAGGGCGTGGACCCCCTCGCCGATGGAGCGCCAGTGGCGATTGGCCCTGGCCAGGTGGGCCCGGACGACCATCGGCCCGCCGTCGACCGGCGGGTCGACCAGGAAGGGCAGGGCGGTCGCCTCCATGCCATGGTCGGGTGTGGCGGTGACCAGATGGCCGAAGGCCGCCTGGCGGAGGGTGTCGAGCACCACCGAGGGGTCGTCGATGGCGAAGGCCGGGGGCTGGTACATACCGTCATCGTAGGGTCGAGGGCGGCGGCCGTCCGGCGGCCTTTCCGGTCGGATCGAAGCCGAGCGGGCGGGGCACTGGTGGTCCGTTACAACCGACCACTAGCGTGAAGCCGTGAACGGCAACGAACTGATCGCCCGGATTCTGCAGCGGGAAGGGGTGGAGTGGCTGGCCTGCTTCCCGAACAACCCGCTCATCGAGGCGGCGGCCAAGGTCGGCATCCGTCCCATCGCCTTTCGCCACGAGCGGGGGGCGGTCATGGCCGCCGACGGCTTCAGCCGGGTCAGCGACCGGGAACGGTTCGGGGTGGTGGCGGTCCAGTCCCAGGCCGGGGCCGAGAACGCCCTCGGCGGTATCGCCCAGGCCTACGCCGACAACATCCCGATCCTGGTCCTGCCCGGCGGGGCCACCACCGGCCAGATGCCGGTGCGGCCCAACTACTCGGCGGTGCGCAACTACGAGGGCATCGTGAAGTCGGCCGAGGTGCTCCTGAAGCCCGGTGACATCCCGGCTGCCATGCGACGGGCCTTCAGCGCCCTGCGCAACGGTGCCCCCGGACCGGTGGTGGTCGAGCTGACGGCCGACGTCTGCGCCCAGGAGGTGCCCGAGGATTCGCTCGATCGGTACAGCTCGCCGGCCCGGGCCGTCCAGGCCCCCGATCCGGCCGGGGTCGTGGCCACGGTCGACGCCATCGTGGCGGCCGAGCACCCGGTGTTGTGGGCCGGCGGCGGTGTGCTGTTCGGTGGAGCCACCGCCGATCTGGTCCGCCTTGCCGTTCGGGCCGCGCTCCCGGTTTTCGCCACCATGGCGGCCAAGTCGGCCATCGACGAGTCCCATCCACTGTCGCTCGGCGCCGGGGGCATGACCACAACGGCCCCGGCCAGGACGTGGCTCGACCGGGCCGACCTGGTGGTGGCCATCGGCACCAGCCTGACCCGCACCCCCTACGGTCAACGGCTCCCCGGTGGGGCCCGGCTGGTGCACAACACCGACAACCCCGACGACATCGGCAAGGACGAGAACGTCGACATCGCCCTGCCCGGCGATGCCGCCCTCACGCTCCGGGCCCTGCTCGACGAGTTCGACCGTCGGGTGGCGGCCGGCGACGACGACGCCACGGCCAGGGTCGAGGCCCGAGGTGCGGTGGAGGCAGAGATCGCCTTCGCTCGGGACCGGTGGTTGGCCACCTGGAACCCAGCGCTGGACGGTGACGAGGAGCCGCTCAGCTACTACCGGGTCATCCAGGCCCTCAACGACAGCCTCGATCGGGACCGCTCGATCGTCACCCACGACGCCGGCGCCCCCCGGGACTGCCTGGTTCCGTTCTACGCCGCCACCACCCCACACTCCTATGTCGGCTGGGGCAAGACCACCCACCTCGGCTTCGGCATCCCCCTGGCCATCGGGGCCAAGCTGGCCCACCCCGACCGGTTCTGCTGCAACATGATGGGTGACGGGGCCTTCGGCATGTCCGGCACCGACATCGAGACCGCAGCCCGTTCCGGGGTGGCCATCACCACCGTCCTGCTCAACAACGGTGCCATGGCCACCTATCCGATCGGGTCGGTCATGGACCCGGTGACGGCCCGAACCGAATTCGGGGTGACCCGGATGCAGGGCGACTACGCCAAGATCGCCGAAGGCATGGGTGCGGTCGGTCTCCGGGTCACCACCACGTCGGAGTTGGTGGCGGCGTTGGAGGAGGCCAAGGCTCGCAACGCCGAAGGGGTCACGGTGCTGATCGACGTCGCGGCCAACGTCGAGGCTCGCCGCTCACCAAACAATCCGTGAGCCCGGAGGCCCACCGGCCTGCGGCCCGGACCGTCTCGGCCGCAGGTGACGAGCCAGGCCGGCGACGGCGTAAGGGGGCGTCAGGGTCGGATCAGGGACAGACCTGATACCGATCGGGTGGCCCCGCGATCAAGATGGAGGCATGGAACAACGCACCTACAC
>CAMYLA010000029.1:58171-74609 GCA_947259095.1 uncultured Acidimicrobiaceae bacterium
CACCGGCAACAGGAACGTGAAGCGGCTGTACCGCACCGACGGTCCGATCAGCGGTGTCGCCGCCGGCATGGCGGCGTACTTCAACGTCGACGTCTCCCTGATCCGGCTCGGCCTCGTCGCCGGCACACTGCTCGGCGGCCCGGTCGTACCGATCGGCTACGTGGCAGCCTGGCTCATCATCCCCCAGGCCGAACAGGCGCCGGTGGCACCGATCATGGCTCCGGCCACGACCACCGCCCCAGCGCCGGCCCCGGCCCCCGGCCCGGTCGACACGGTCGACACGGTCGACACGGTCGAGCCCATCCCGGCCGACTCGTCGGCCGACGCTGCGTAGGCTCGTGGTCATGGCCAACCGTCACCGAGCCGCCATGCTGGTGATCGCCGGCACCGTCACCGTCCTCGGCACCGCCTGTCGGATCTCTGTCGACGGTGACGGCGACAACGTCACCCAGGGTTTCGATGTCGAAGGGTTCAACCGGATCGAGATCTCGCAGGCCTTCGAGGCCGAGATCGTGGTCGGGGAGGAAACCCGGGTCGAGGTCGAGGTCGACGAGGAGCTGATCGACCGGGTCGACGTCGTCGTCGACGGTGATGTGCTGACCGTCGGACTCGGCGGCGGCCTCGCTTCGACCACCGGCGACCTCAAGGTTCGTATCACAACGCCGAACCTCGAAGCCGTGGCCGCCGATGGTGCGGCCCAGGCCGAGATCGAGGGCATCGACGCCACGTCGTTCGAACTCCGCCTCGGCGGCGCCAGCCAGGTCACCGCCGAAGGCAGCGTCGCCAGCCTCACCCTGAATGCCGACGGCGCGTCAGCGGCCGACCTCAAAGATCTTCTGGTCGAACGGGCAACCGTCGACCTCGATGGTGCATCGTCGGCCGAATTCGTCGACCTCGACGAGGTCGACGGCACGGTCGGGGGCGCCAGCTCGCTCGACGTACCCGACGACGCCACGGTTGCCGTCGAGACCTCCGGAGCCGGCTCGGTCAATTGAGCCGATGGCCTCGGCCGATCTGGCCCGGCGACGGGCGACGGCCGTCAGCGGTTGTCGAGCGCCGTCAGCGGTTGTCGAGCGCCGTCAGCGGTTGTCGAGCACGGTGGCGGCCGTATTGCGGCCGGCCGCACCCCACACACCGGCCCCGGGAAACGTCGCCGCACCGGTGAGGTAGAGACCGGGGATCGGTGTCTCGTACCGGCTCAGCTCGGGATCATGACCGAGGAGGGCCGCCACCGGACCGCCGGCATAGGAGGCGGCGTGACCCTTTGGCATGTTGAAGTCCCGCTCGTAGTCGATCGGGGTCACGGCCCGCCACTGCTCCACCGAATCGAGGAACCCGGGCTCGAACAGCGTCGATGCCACCTCCAACCAACGGCCCCGCTCACTGCGGGTCCCTGCGGGGTCGGCCCAGCTCCCGCCGAGGTGATACGGCGTGAACAGGACCTCGATACTCAGGAGGTGTTTGCCGGCAGGGGCCACGGACGGATCGAGCACCGATGGGATGTTGATGAACAGCATCGGCCGTTCGGCGATCCAGCCCCGGCCCATGTAGTCGTGGGCCTGGTCGATGTCGGCCAGCCCCGGCGCCACCACGGTGGATGGCGACAGATGATCCTCGAACCCCACCCGCCTGGCCAGCCTCGTGTCGGCGCTGTGCTTCCAGCGGGGAAGGCGCTCGACCAAGGCGTCGATCTTCGATTCGTAGCCGCCGGAGGGCTTCCGATCCCGCCAGCGGTCGATCAGGGCCGATGCCTCCGGGGGCGGATTCCGGAGATACTCCACGAAGGCCCGACGGGGATCGCAGGCCACCACCACCGACGACGTGGTGATCGACACCTCCTCGTCGGCCTGGTCTTCGGCCTCGTCGGCCTGGTCTTCGGCCTCGTCGCCCTCGGCGGCCGCCGTTCGGCGCATGGTGACCGCCCGCACACCGCCACCGTCGACCCCGTCCTCGCACAGGATCCCGGTAACCCGGCTCGAGGTTCTGATGGCCCCACCGCCGGCCAGCACCCGCGATGCCAAGGCATCGGTGAGGATGCCGCTGCCGCCGACCGGCCGACCGACCGGGGCCACATGTTTGAGGGCGTAGGCCAGGGCACCGAGTCCGGTGCCGGGTGTGGTGGAACGCAGGCCCCAGACCGCCGGTCCACCGGCCATGGCCGGACCGAGCAGGCCGTCGTGGTCGAAGTAGGAGTCGAGCACATCCCCGACCGACCGGCGGGACCAACGCAACAGCCTGGCCGCGGCCCGGCTCCGGCCGAGCGCCCTCCTGGCCATGGCGCCGGGGCTGGGCACCTGGCTGGCCAGCTCGAGGACCAGCGACGCCATCGGAATGGCGTCGGCCGCATAGCGACGGTAGCCGGCCACCTCCCCGGGAAAGTGCACGGCAAGGCCGTCCAGCGTGCGTTCCACATCTCGGAACAGCGGGACCGGGCCCGGCGCATCCCAGCCGAGCGCCACCTGGCCAGGGTCGAGGTCGATGTAGCGCAGCCCGTGATCGCCGAGCTGCAACTCGTCGATCAGGGGCAGGGTTCGCAGCAGCGAGTGATCGCAGTTGCAGATATTGACCCGGGAGCCGAACACCGAATCGCTGCCGGCACAGCCCCCGACCTCCGATCGGGCCTCGATCACACAGACCGACATGCCGGCCCGGACCAGGTACGCAGCGCAGACCAGGCCGTTGTGGCCACCACCGACCACCACCACGTCGTAGTCGACGACTCGACGATCGCTCATCGACCGACCGTCGGCCGTGGACCGCACCGCGAGGTGCGCCTGTACCCGGGGAAGGTCGATCCCCTCTGCCCGGTGCCGGTATCTTGAGTGATGATGACCACCTCCCGTCGACTGGCCGAACTCCGAGCATCGGACCTCGGGGACAAACTTAGCGCCGAGTCGATCCTGGTACTCCCCCTCGGCGCAGTCGAACAGCACGGCCCCCATCTTCCGTTCAACACCGACCTCGTGATCGCCGAGCGGTGTGCTGAGGCTGCGGTGGCGGCGGCCGGCGAGGCGCTCGATCTGTGGCTGCTGGAGCCGCTGGCCTACACCAAGTCGAACGAGCACGCCGGGACCCCCGGCACGGTCTGGCTCGGACCGGAGACCATGCTCCGGGTCCTCGATGACATCGGCCGCTCACTGGCCGCAACGCCGGCCCGCAAACTGGCCCTGCTGAACGGTCACGGCGGCAACTCCTCGTTGCTCAACGTGGCCTGCCGGGAGCTGCGGCTGCACCACGGCCTGGAGACCTTCCTGCTCCACCCCAGCCTGCCTCCCGACCAGGGGGGCGGCGACCGATCCAACGCGCAATCCAACGCGGGATCCAATGCGCAATCCAATGCGGGATCCAATGCGCAATCCAATGCGGGATCCAATGCCCAATCCACTGCGGGCTCCGAGACGGGGACCGCCTCCGAGCTGGGGATGGGGATCCACGCCGGGATGGCCGAAACCTCGATCATGTTGCACCTGCGGCCGGACCTGGTCCGCATGGAGCTGGCGGCCAGGAACGTGCCGGAGCATCTGGCCGACAACCGGTTCGTCCGCTTCGGTGGGTCCGTCACCTTCGGCTGGCTGGCGGCCGACTTCGGCGACAGTGGCGTGATCGGCGACCCCACCGGGGCCAACGAGGCCGCCGGGGCCGAGCTGTTCAAGCTGGCGGTGGAGCAACTGGTTTCGGCCCTGGGCGAGATCAGGGCATTCCGATTCCGCTAGCCGACCCCACCCCGTCGCCGGGGACGACCCGACCGGGTTCGCCGGTTCTCTCACCATGATCCCCGGCGACTCCCGGCAACGGCGGCAACTGGCGATCCTGGCCGCCGCCCTGGTGCTGGCGATGTCGACGTGGTTCTCCACCGCCGCGGTTCTTGGCCAACTCCGAGACGACTGGCAGCTGTCGCAAGCCGCCGGGGCCTGGCTGACGATCATGGTTCAACTGGGATTCGTCGGCGGGGCGCTGATCTCGTCGCTGACCAACCTGGCAGACAGGATCCCACCCCGGCGGCTGGTGCTGTTCGGCACCATCGGTGCTGCGATGGCCAACCTGGCGGTGGTGGTTGGCGACGCCTACGGGCCGGCGCTGGCGGCCCGTTTCCTGACCGGGGTCTTCCTGGCCGCCGTCTACCCGCCGTCGTTGAAGGCGATGTCGAGCTGGTACCGGGAGGGGCGAGGGTTCGCCCTCGGGGTCATGATCGGGGCGCTGACCATCGGCTCGGCCCTCCCCCACCTGATCAACGCACTCGGTGGGCTCGGTTGGCGGACCACGCTGGTCACCGCCTCGCTGCTGACCGTGACCGGCGGGTTGATCGCGGAGCTGGCAGGGCGGGACGGCCCCCACCTGACCAGGTCGGCCGGCTTCGACCCCGGTCAGCTGGTGGCCATCGCCAACAACCCCCGGTTCCGGCTGGCCAGCGCCGGCTACTTCGGCCACATGTGGGAGCTGTACGCCATGTGGGCCTGGGTGGCGGCGTTCTATGGCGATGTCTTCGATTCCGGCCGGGCCGCCAGCCTGGCCGCGTTCTCGGTGATCGCCATCGGCGCCGCCGGCTCGATCTACGCCGGTTCGGTCAGCGATCGCATCGGCAGATCGCAGGCGGCGGCCATCGCCCTGCGCTGGTCGGCCTCGGTGGCGCTGGTGATCGGGTTCCTGATCGACGCCCCGAAGCCGATCGTCGTCGGGGCCGGGCTGGTGTGGGGATTCTGGGTGGTGGCCGACAGCGCCCAGTTCTCAACCATCGTCACCGAGGTGACCGACCCCCGCTACGTCGGGACCGCACTCACCGTGCAGCTGGCGGCGGGATTCGTGTTGACCGTGTTCACGATCTTCCTGGTGCCGGTCGTGCGCGATGCGTCGAGCTGGGGCTGGGCGTTCCTGCTGCTGGCCCCGGGGCCGGCGCTTGGTTGGTGGGCCATGCGGGCGCTGCAGCAGCGGCCGGAGGCCGGGCAGCCCGATCGTAGGCCCGACGCCAAGCCGGCCACCTTCGTCAGCCCGTTCTTCTGATCTGAACGATCTCGGCGGAACGCCGGCCGACTACTCGGCCTTGACCGTGACCGAGACGCCGGAGTCGCGGCTCACGTCGATCAGGTCGCTCGAGATCTGCGGCGGTATGAGGTTGATGACCTGCTCGCTGTTGTCATCGGCCTCGAACTCCATGGTGAGCGAACCCGCGTCCTCGGTGCTCTGAGACACGACCAGCCGGGCCGCTCCGGGGGCCTTGGACGCCAGCGCCAGCATCTCCTGGGCAACCCGCAGCACCATCAACCGCCGGGCCGACGATTCGATCCGATCGGCCTTCCAGTCCACCGTGATCATCGCCCCCACATCTTCCCGGAGGGCCTGGGCCTCCACCTCCACTGCGGTGCGGACCGGGTCGTCGGTCGACTCGAAGGGGCTGGCATCGTCGACCGGATTGATGGCAACGCTGTTGCGCCAGGCCCGTTCGCTCCTGGCGAGCTCCAGACCCCACAGCATCTCGGCGTTGGCGTCTCCCGCCGAGAACTCGCCGACCACCACGCCGGGCCGGGCGGCCAGGGTCACGATCCGTTCCTCCGCCGAATTCAACTGTTGTTGAAGTTCATCGCGGGCGGCGCTGAGGGTATCGATCTGCATGGCCTGGGCGTCAGCCAGTTCGGTCCGCTTGCGGAGCGTCGACGCCGACTCCTCGACCTGGGCCGCCAACTGCTCGCCCTGGGCACGGAGCCGCTCCCCCTCGGCACCGAGCCGCTGCCCCTCGGCCCGTAAACCGTCGCCCTCGGCACGAAGCCGCTCACCGTCGGCACGGAGTCGGTCGCCCTCGGCGATGAGCTCCTGACGTTCGGCCTCCAACGTGGCAATCCGGGATTCGGCGGCATCGAGGGCTGCCCCGGTCTCGCTCAGTTGCCGGCTGACATCGTCACGCTCAGCGGTGATCCGAGTTGTCTTCTGCTGGCCCATCAGCAGCAGGACGAGCAGCCCGGCAGCGATGACGGCGACGATGATAAAGGCGACCAGCATCTCGGAACCTTAGCCAACCCATGGACCTCTCGCTGTACTCGATGTCGAACATACATGAAGCGTGGCAGCCGGCCGCGCAATGAGATCGACCACGGTTCCCGGCACGCGACCAGAGGCGGGAAAGCGGCCCGCAACGTCGCCCTTGCCGGCGGAAATCCCTGTGGGCAAGCGCCGGGAAAGGGATCGCAACGCAGTGGAAGAGGTGTCGCACACCGGCCGCAGAGCGCCGTCGTCCAGGCTCGGCAGCAATGTTCGATTGGTTGCGAACCAGAGCCCTCAGCACCGCCCTCGGGCTGGCCGTGCTGGTCGGCGCGGCCTGTGGGCCGCCTGCGCTGTACCTGGCGTTGACCGCGCGCAACGACGACCAGCCGGTCGAGCCGGTCCAACCAGACACTCGTGCCGGTGTGGTCGGCGACTTCGCCTCACTGTTCGTGGCCGGCTGGCTGCGGGGTGACGACCTGGCGTTTTTCAACCCGGTTCTGGGCGCAGGTGAGTCCGGCGTCCTGGTGGAGCGGGTGGCTCCGGTCCGGACCGAGGAGCGGGGGCCGGGGTTGTTCGATGTGGTGGTGGCGGCCGATGTCGTCGAGTTCGTCTCGGGGTCGGAGGAACAGTTCCGACCGGTCGGGCTGCGCTTCTATGCGGTGGGGGTCTCGGTCGACGACGGCGGCGACATGGTGGTGCTCGGCCTGCCGGCCATGGTGACCGCGCCGGACGTGGCCACCGCAGGCCAGGCCCTCGTGTCTGACATGCGTCGGGCCACCGCCCCCGACATGGCGCTGCCGGCCGAGACCCTCAACGGCTTCTTCGCCGCCTACCTCACCGGCGTCGGTGACGTGCGCTTGTTCACCTCGCCCGACTCGATCGTGGGCGCGGTCGGACCGGCCCCCTTCGGTCGGGCCGAGGTGTTCGAGCTCGGCTGGACTGCGGTGCCGGGCATCGACGATCCCTCGATCCGCCTGGCCAGGGTCACGGTGGACGCCGACTCGCCGTCCGGCAGCCAACGGCTGGAGTACTCGATCGTGATGGCGCAGCGGGACGAGCGGTGGGAGGTCTCGCAGGTGCTGCATTCCCCAGTGATAGTGAGAAAAGGAGACGCCGAATGAGCGGATCATTCATGTTTGGACTGACAGATGCCCTGGTCTACGAGGCCGGCCGGCTGATGAGCGTTGCGGTGATCTTGCTCGGCTTGATCATCGCCTGGAAGGTGGTCCGCGAATATCTCTTCAGCGGATTCAAGGCGGTCCTGGCCGCCATCATCGTCGGCGGGATAGCCCTGTGGGGCATCGTGGCCGGGCCCGACTTCTTCCGCGATCAGGCCGGGAAAGAGGCCGACGCCATCATCAACCAGAGCGGGAGCAACACCCCTGCCATCACCGTTCCCGGCGACTGACCGGCCGAACCGATCCCGACCGGCCTCGACTCGACTCGCCTCGCCTCGCCTCGCCTCGCCATGGACCGTACCCAGCAATCCGCCACCAAGACGGCCGTCTCCATCCCCTGCCACAACTTTTCCGACATCCGTCGACGGCCGCTGGTGATCGGCAAGCTCGACCAGGTCCGGCTGCCGTTCGTGGTCACCATGCCACAGTTGGCGGTCGGCGCCATCGTCTTCGCCCTGCTGTTCGCCACCCGGCCGGCATGGGGTGCGGTGCTGAGCGACCGGTTGCACATCGTCGTCTTCGTGGCTGCGCCGGTGGTGGTCGCCCAGCAGATCTCCCGGACCACCGTCGAGGGCCGCCCGCTGTCGAAGGCGGTGCTGGCGCTGATCAGGCTGTGGCTGGCCCCCCGCCACGGAACGATGAACGGTCGGCGCCAACGGCCGGTTCACACCGTACGACTCCGACTCCACCCACTGGTGGACGACCAAGACCGCCGACCTCGCGATCGCCGCACCGGAGGCCGAACGACCTCCGGTGACGGCGACCGGGGTCGTCGCAACCGACGCAGCGGCCGAGGCCGCCGGGCACTCAGGCGGGCGAAGCGGCGGGGCCAGGCATGAACCTCATGCCGGTGGAGATGTTCGACCACATCGCCGTCAATGCCGCCGGGAAGCCGTGGGCGGTGTTCGAGCTCGGCGAACCTCCGGGGATGACCTCCTATCGTTTCCACTCCGATGCGGCCATGGTCAACTATGCGGCCCAGATCCTCGGCTGGATTCGGGGACTGCCGCTGGAGAGCCGGCTGCTGTCGGTCGCCGTTCCCATCGGTCCCGACGAACTGGCAGAGGCGGTGGCGTCCGCTCCCCACCTGATCGACTCGATCTCCCGGGCCCGGCGTGCCGCCCTGGACGAGCAGGCCCACCAGGCGGCGGACCGGGCGGTCGAGCGAGCGGCCCACCGCCGTCACCACTTCCTTTGCGTCACCCTCGACTCGGCCGACACCCTGCGCTCATCGGCGGCCGAAACGCTCTCCCAGATCTCACAGCTGGTGGGAAAGCGCCGTGCACCGTCGTCGGCGGCCCGCCGCCGGCAGCTGCTGGACGCCGCCGAGCTGACCAGGGCGTCGCTCGGCAATCTGGTGAGACCTGCCACCCGGGAACAGGTTCGCTGGCTGATGCAGCGAGCGGTCAGCCGGGGCCTGGAGCAACAGCCGCCGCTTCCAGCGCCCCGGCGGACCAACGTCGCCACCGCAAGCGGCGGCGAGAACGGGCCGGGGGCCAAGGTCCGGCCGACCAGCTACCCGTCGAGACCGCTGCTCGATGCGACCCTCATCGAGGGGGGCGGTCGGCGGGCCGGCGGCCTGCCGACCCATCGCCAGCTGCTGCAGGTGGAGTCGGCGGCCGGCCAGTCGTTCCAGACCAACCTGGTGCTGGCTTCCATGCCGCCGGAGTGGCAGTTTCCCGAAAGCGGCTACTGGCTGGCCGGGGCCGACGAGTTCGATTTCCCGGTCGACGTGACGGTCCGCATCTACTCGCCACCCCAGCACGAGACCAAGAAGCAGTTCCGCCGCCGCCACAAGGAGCTGGCCGCCCAACCCGAGCAGTACTCCGGGACCACAACCGGCGTTCCCGATTCGGTGTTCGAGCTGATCGACCGGTCGAATGCAGCCCAAACCAAGCTCGAAGGGTCCCGTCTGAACCGGATCCACCGGACCCTGACCTGCTACACCGTCTCGGCCGCCTCACCTGAGGAGCTCAAGCGGCGGGTGGCCACGGTGAAGGCCGAACTGGCCGCCGGTGGCTACGAGCTGCACGCACCAACCGGCGACCAGCAGGATCTGTTCTTCCTCGGCCTGCCGGGAACGGCAGTGCGGCCCGGTGGGGTGGTGGCCGACTACGACCAGGACCTGTCGGCCGAGGCCATCGCCTCCGGTCTGCCGGGCTACACCCCCGAACTGGGCGATGAGCGGGGCGCCTACCTCGGGCACCGGCTCGACGTCGGTCCCCCGGTGCCGGTGCTGCTCTCGCCGTCGGTGACCACCAGCGCCTCCAACATGGGCTTCGGGGCCAGCGGCGGCGGCAAATCGTTCACGGCCAAGACCATCGCCTTTCAGGAGCTGCTCGGTGGGGCCCAGGTCGTGGCAATCGACCGGACCAACCGGGGCGAGTACGTGCACTTCGCAACCGGGCTCCCTGACTTCCTGAGCAGTGAGGTGGTCGACCTTTCCGGCGGGGCCCGGATCTCCCTGTGCCCCATGTCCACCTTCCCCCCCGACGATCGGGTGGAGATCACGACCAGCTTCTGCTGCCTGCTGGCCGGTGTCGGCGCCAGGACGATGGAGAGCGCCAGGATCTCCCAGGCCGTGGAGTACGTCGACGAGCGGTTCGACCGCTACGGCGGCTGTACCCAGGACGTGCTCGATGTGCTCCGGCTGTGGGGCGAGCAGGGCGACGACCTCAGCCGGGACCTGTTCTACCGGATCTCGCCGCTGGCCAGGACCCGATTCGCCCAGTTGGCGTTCCAACCGGGCGCCGGGATCTCGGTCCGGGGGGCGGATCTGATCGTGTTGCACGCCCGGGGGCTGGTGCTGCCGTCGAAGGAGGAGGTGCGGGCCGGGGAGGACCTGGACGCCAGCAAGGCGGCCAGTATCGCCATGGTCTACCTGCTGATGGCCCTGGCCGATGCGATCGGCAACACGCCCCACCGGTTGAGTTCGATCGTGCTCGACGAGGCCTGGGCGTTCCTCGACTCGTCATTCGGTCTCGACCTGGCCAACCGGGTTCTGCGTGACGGCCGAAAGGACTTCAAGAAGCTGCAACTTTGGTCCCAGCATCCAGCCGATGCCCCCACCGACCTGCTGAACATGGCGTCGAACGTGTTCCTGACCCGGCAGGTCGAGGGGGCGGGGGCGACCGCCCTGCGAATGGTCGGTGCCGAACCGACCCCCGAGTCGATCACCATGGTCGAGCAGCTCGGCGTCGGCGAAATGGTGATGCGGGACGAGTACGGCCGCCTGGGGATCATTCATGTAGCTCCACCTGCTGATCCCCGGGTGGCCCGATCCTTCGACACCAGGCCGAGAGCGGGGTCGGGCGACTTCGACCCTGGCCGAGCCGTGGCCCCGACCCACAGCCCGGATCCCGGGCCGCAGCCGACCCCGGATCCGGTGGTGGTGGCGGCCGCCGCCGCCCCGCGGCCACAACTCGACGGACCGGGCGGGGGCCATGGCGGGCTCCGGCCGGAGCCGGTCGCCGACCGCCCCCGGCTGCGAAACGATCTGGTCGAGCGCCTCCAACAGGACGAGGCGGACCGGGCAAACGCCACCGACCGCCGCCCGATGGACGTGACGGCGCTCGTCGTGCAGAGGGACTGAGGCTCGATGCCGGCCCCGGCTGAGCGGCCCGCCCCGAGCCATCGCGCCGCGGCCGGCGCCGCGATCAGCGTCGTGGCGGCAATGGGGGTGGTACTGGCAGCGCTCGGTCTCTCGATCGGCCTGGCGTGGCCGACCACCACCGCAGCCCAGACGCCGAGCGAGCCGGTGCCGTGCGAAGTTGCCATGGTCGTTGGCTGCGTGGCGTCGATCACCGGAACCGATGGGTCGGTGTCGCTGACCCTCCAGGTCTCGGATCTCGGTGGTCGACGGGCCACCACCGCAAACGGTGAAGCGGGCCCGGCCGACGACGGCACCCCCTCCGGGACCCCACGAACCGAGACCCCACGAACCGAGACGACAGCAACCACCGGGACCGGCGAGACCGGGGCCGCCGGTGCGACCACGGCCGGAGCGGGCGGCGCCACGGCCCAGCAGCAACCGGAGCGGAGCGACCGCCCGCTCCAGACAACCCTCGACCCGTGGGAGCGGGGCGGGCTCCGATCGAACTTCGGCACCCGGTCCATCCCCATCTCCCACTATCAGATCGGGGCCGACGTGACCGGCTGGCTCGGGGTGCCGGATCCGCTCGATGCCTTCGTCGCCTCCCAGACCAACTGGGCCTTCACCACCTCCACCTTCCTGGTCATCCTGGCCACCAACGCCCTCGACTGGGCCTTCGAGTTCCCCCTGGCCCAGGATCTGGTCGGCGACGCAGGGGTGCTGGCTCAGAACTACACCATCGACTTCTTCGGGTTCGGGCTCGCCACCTCGGTGTACGGGTTGGCGCTGTCGGTCACGATGGTGGTGGCCGGCTTCAAAGCGGTGACCAAGGGCATGATCGCCGCCGGTTCGGAGGTCCTGATGGCCTTCGCCGCCTACGTGGTGTTGATCGTGTTGACGCTGACATCGGGCTTCGGCACCGCCGGGCTCACCATCTCTCGGATCAGCACCGACCTGGCGGCCAACATCGCCTCGTTTGCCGCCGGACAGGAACAGCAGCAGGACTGTGCGGTCCGGCTCGGTTCCGAACCGGAGCCGGTGCCACTGGCCGGCGCCGAGGCGGCCACCGATGCCAAGGCGCCGGCCGGCACCACCGGGGACGGCGGGGTTTCGTCGGCCTGCAGCTTCGGCTTCGCCATGCAACGGAGCCTGGTCGAGCTGCCGTACCAGAACCTTCAGTGGGGCCAGGTGCTCGACGGCGTGGCAGGCAAGGAGCGCTGCGCCGCCATCAACCTCGAGTTGCTGGTCGAGGGCCCGTGGGGCAACGACGACGAGCCCCGTGACCGGATGCGCTCGGCCACCGAGTGCGAGGAGAACGCCGACTTCAACCACCAGGCCACCTACATCCGGCTCGGCATCGCCTCGGCCAACACGGTGGCGGCGGCGATGGTGACCGTGCTGGTCCTGGTGGTGGCGGCCATGCTGCTGTGGCAGCAGATCAAGCTGCTGTTCCTGACCGTGACCATGCCCCACGCACTGGTCTTCGCCATCCTCCCCGGCCGTTCCCGGAGGCTGGCATGGCAGTGGGCCGAACATCTCGTCGGCGTTGTCATCCGGACGGTGATCCTGTCCCTCGGTCTGGTGGTCTGGCTGTCGCTCTTCTCCTTGATCGTCTACGAACAGCTGACCCTGCGAGGCATCTTCGTTTCGCTGTTCGCATCGATCGCCATGGCCATCAGCGGCTTCTACGGTCTCTACCGGCTCAGCGGCATGACCAGGCGCATCAACCCGGTCGGCGGTCGGGGTGTGACCGCCTCGCAGCCCGCCGGTCCCGAGACCCCCCGCGGTGGGGTTCGCCAGTCGGTCGGGACCCGGCTGGTGGTCGACGGCGCTCGATCGAGCCTGCGCACGGTCAAGCGACGGCAAGACCCGGCTCCGGACCCGGGCCCGGGCGAAAGAGCGGGCCCGACCTCGGGCTCGGGCGACAGAGCGGGCGGTGGGGCCGCCGCCACCGGTTCGAAGGCCCGCCCGGACACGCCGATCCCGATCGGAGCCGGGCGGCCATGAGCCAGCTGACCCGAAGCCGGTTCGCGGGCTCGTCACCGAGGCGGCTCCGGGCCGCTCCCGCCAACTCCAATCCCTACCTTGCGCTGAGCACCGCCGCCGCTCGGAACCCCCGGGGGGCGGCGATGATCGCCGGGTTCGTGCTGTCGGTCGGCGTGACGATCCTGCTGATCGCGGTCTCGTCGGCCCAGGCGTTCCTGACGATCTCCCATCAGAGTGGCAACAACACCCAGAACCGATTCTCGCTGGTGATCAATGGTGGGCCCGAGGGTGACGAGAGCGAGGTGTCTGGCGCGGGCGGGGGCGCTGCGGGCGGCTCCGGGCCGATGCCGACCGGCACGGTTGGCCCGTCCCAGGTGGTTTCGGTGCGAGGTATCCGAGTCCATCGATCGATCGCCGACAACATCGCCGCCCTGCTCGACAGAGCCGAAGCCGACGGCGTCACCCTCAGCGGATGGGGCTGGCGGGACAACCGGACCCAGATCCGGCTCCGCCGACAGCACTGCGGAACCAGCGAGTACGCGGTCTACCGCATGCCGTCTTCGCAGTGCCGGCCCCCGACCGCCCGCCCCGGGCGGTCCCAACACGAACGGGGCCTGGCCATCGATTTCACCTACAACGGCGGCTCGATCTCCAGTCGTCGCAATCCCGGGTTCCGATGGCTGGACGCCAATGCCGCTAGCTTCGGCCTCAAGAACCTTGCGAGCGAACCATGGCACTGGTCAACGACAGGACGTTAACGATGGCGGAGCAGAGGGACAAGAAGGTGTTTCTGGTGGCGGCGTTCAGGACCGACACCGCCGGGGACGACGACGGGCCGGCCACCGGGACCGCGGAGGATGTGGTGGCGGTGATCGGCATGGCCGGGGGCAGGCAACGGTTCGAGTGGGTCGGGCCGAACCGCGAGCAGTCCATTGCCAATCCGGCGCTGGTCACGCCGGTCAAGGTGCGGTTGGCCGTCCCGTCGCCGTGGCATCCCGAAGGCGACGGGATGGTCACCGGGCTGGTGCAGCTCGATACCACCCAGCTCGGCGACGGCACGGTGGATGAGGACATCGACCATCTGCTGATCGAGCTGGGCAAGAGTCGCGCCGCCGGCCCGGCCAGCACCGGCTCCTACGGCTGAGCAGCCCACCCGGCCGAGCAAACCCGGTCGGGCCTCGCCGGTCTCCGGCGGGCCGATCCGGTTCGATCCCCGGGGCCGGGTCAGTCGTTGACGGCCTGGATCTCGCCGACCTGGATGGTCTGGACCGATGACCGCTCCAGTTGGAACGGGCCGTAGCTTCCCGGTGCGGTGCTCACCACCGTCACCTCGAACCGGACGGTGGTGGTGACGTCGAACGAATCGCCGGGGGCGCCGACCGAGGTCTGATCGTAGGTGTAGGCACAGGTGGCGGCCTCGGGCTCGAGCCCGGGCTGCCACACCGTGCCCGGCCCGTCGCAGGGCACGGTCTCGCCGTCACCCATCTCCCACGCCACGTCCTGCGGGTTGGCGATGGCGGTCACCGCCACCCGACCGGCCGAGGCGGTGGCCCGACGGTCGGCCGACCAGTAGGCCGGGTCGATGGCCAGCCACGACTGCAGTTGGGTGTAGTGGAGGTCTTCGGGGGTCATCGCAACGTCGGGATCGGGGGGATCGAGCTGGTCGAGGGCCTGCTGGGTCAGACCGGCAACGGTGACCGCCGGGCCACCCTCGGGAACCACGGTGATGGCTCCGTCGCAGCTGACCGCATACCACCGGCCGGTAGGCGAGAAGTGGCGCATGTTGGCCGGCAGGCTGGACGGGAGATCGTTTGGCGATGCGGTGAACGGGATCGATCCGTCGGCCCCGAAATAGCGCCACTCCCGGTTGACCGGTTGGGCGAAGTCGTCCTCGATGATGATCTTGGCCGAGCTGGTGGTACACGATGACGAGCCACCGGATCCGCTGGAGCCAACCGGCAACCAGTCCGATCGGGCCCGGACGTTGACCACCCCGGTCTGAACACCGGACTCCCCGTACTCCCGAGGCGGCGGTACGTCCGGCTGCTGGGCCGCAACGGGGCCCGCAAACGCCGCCGCCAGCAGGGCCAGCAGCGGGATCAGCGGGATCACGAAGGCAAACCTGGCCGGACCTATGGTGAAACGAGTGCTACGCATTGTTCATATCCATCCGATTCCGGGGTCGCCCGGGTCACGCCGTCGACCCGCCACTCCCCCTCCACAACTCTCATGGTGACGTTCATCAGCCGCGCCTGGCGGGCTTCGGCCACGACCTGTCCATCCACCGTCTGCTGCACGAAGTCGTCGAGCCAGCAGTCCTGGAGCACCACGTCGGCCCCCTCGTCCTTGGCCAGCACCGAGGCGTTTGGAAGGCGGATCAGGTGCTCGGTGATCGAATCGTCCGGCAGGACCAGCACCAGGCCGTCGTCGGCGAAGGAACGGAGGTCGGCCTGGAGGGTCCGCCAGTTGGCCGGCGTCGACAGCTCCCGCAGCGGTTCGAACGACGGATCGGCGTTCGGCGGTGCGTGGGCGGCGGCGAACGCCTCCCAGTACAGCCAGTAGCGGCCGTAGAGCTCCTCGACGTCGCTGTCCCAATTGGCCGGGATCGACACCTCGGGGCGGACCGGAGCGGTTGATCCTGGAACCTCGAGTGCGGCCTCATCGTCGCCACCGGACCGGTCGGCGGCCGAGGCCGCAGCCTCTCCGGCAGCGAGGTCGGTGGCATTGCCATCGCCGGAACCGGTGGAGCCGGAACAGCCGGTGAGCAGCGCCAACGTCAAGCCGATGGACAGCGGCGTCCACCACCGCGCCGGGGGCCGGAGCCGGCGGGTCATGATGGGCGATCCTTGGAGCGGCCCTCGCTCGACAGCTCGTTGTAGACCTCTTCCAGGTCGGGATGGAGGGTGAGGTCCAATACGCCCTCCTCGGGGGCACCGGAGTACTCGAGCGACACCTGCAGATCGGCGAAGGCCCGCACGATCTCCTCCGGGTCCTGCAGCAGCAGCGCCGCTCGACCCCGTTTCACCAGCAGCTCGTAGTAGCCGGTGCCGGTGAGCAGCCCCTTCTTGGTGGCCCACACCGCCAGCTGGTAGTCCTCGAACTCGAAGGCGATGTCGGCCAAGGCCACCGCCGCCTCCTCGACCTTGATGATCGTGGCCTCGATCTCGGCCAGCGCCCATTCGTAGCCGTCGTGAGGCACGGTGAACGGACGACCCCGCACCAGCCGGAGTGCGGCCTCCCACTCCCGTTTCGCCTCCAAGACGTTTTCCGCCCCCTTGGCGTTGGCGCAGTGCTGGGCAAAGTCGCGAAGGTCGAGGCCGACCGAGGGCAGGAGCTTGTAGAACGGTTCGGTCGGCGAGGCATGGGGCAGGTGGTAGTCGCCGTCGGCGTTCTGGCCCAGTGCCTTCGTTCTGGCATCGCTGACCAGTTGATTCAAACGGGGTCGGTTCGGGGGTTGCTCCGGGAACAACTGCTCCATCAACAGGTCCTGGCTGGCCCCGCCGGGGTGGAGCAGCAGGTACAGGATCAGTTCCGGGGTCTTGGTGTACTTCCATGGCTTGGTGCGATCGCCGACGTGGTGCCCCTCGATGGTGAAGTTGCCGAGCACCGAAACCCCGACCATGCCGCCGGGATCGGTGGCGTCGTCGGCGGTGGGTTCGGCCGTGTCAACCGGCTCCATCAGGTCGGTGGGCTCCATTGGAACGACGAA
>CAMYLA010000030.1 GCA_947259095.1 uncultured Acidimicrobiaceae bacterium
TCAAATTGGCGAATGACCTGCACGATCACGGCCATCACATCGGTTTTCGCCATCTTGCTCTTGCCGAACACTTGAATATTGAAGGTAGCGATCAAGATCTTGTCGGCGGGGCGTCGAGCTGTGGGAAGTTGAACCGGGACGCCGCCACCACAGCTCGAGGTTCAGTGGTCGGCTGGGCCCGTCGATACACCTGGGGTGACAGACCGCCCCGACCGAGGCATCGACGATCCCCCACGCCGCTCACCGGACCGTGCTGCGGTCGCCCCGCCGGGCGATGGTCTCGTCGACCCGGTCCGGGACCCTGCCGGCCCTGTCGGAGACGGTCTGAGGGCCACGCTGCTCGATGCCATCGACGCCGCCATGGCCACCCAGCCGGTGGCGGTCCTCCTGGTCGAGGTCGCGGTCGCGGTCGAGGTCGATGCGACTGCCGGTGGGCGGGCCGACCGGCTCCTCGCCGAGAGAGCCGGCCAGGATCGACTGCCGGGCGGGCTGAGGCCAACCGATGCCGTCATCGGGATCGCAGCCGGCCGCGTCGCCGTGGTCAGGGCCGGGCTCTCGGCGCCGGCCGAGGCCGAGGGCCTGGCCTACCGACTGAGAACCGATCTGGCCGACCGGTCACCCACCGAGGCCGGGCCGGCGATCCGGCTGGTCGCCATCGGCACCGCCACCAGCCGCGCCGGCGACACCGGCCATGACCTGCTGCGCTACGCCGAACACGCCATCGCCGACGCCCTGGTGCTGGGCGATGGCAGGGTCGTGTCGTTCGACGACGCCGATCGCGACCTCCTGGCCTAGTGGTCCTCGCCGTCGACCCGGCCGTCGCCGTCGGCTTCGGCCTCGCCGGTTGGTCCGGGAGCTGCGGCACCGGCCTCGGGCCGCATGGTGGGGAACAGGACGACGTCTCGGATGTTGTGGGCATCGGTCAGCAACATCACCAGCCGGTCGACGCCGATGCCGAGTCCGCCGGTGGGCGGGAGACCGTACTCCATGGCCCGCAGGTAGTCCTCGTCGACCGGCATCGCCTCGTCGTCGCCGGCGTCCTTCTGGCGGACCTGGTCCTCGAACCGGGCCCGTTGCTCATCGGGATCGATCAGCTCGCTGAAGGCATTCGCCAACTCGCTGCCGGCCACCACCGCCTCGAATCGTTCGGTGAACCCCGGCCGCTCCCGGTGATCCCGTGAGAGCGGCGACACCTCTTTCGGGTAGTCGGTCACGAACACCGGTGACCACAGCTCGGACTCGACCGTCTTCTCGTAGAGCTCGAGGATCAGCTTGCCAGGCCCGTAGCTCTCCTTGATCTCCACGCCGTGCTCCCGGGCGATGCGCCGCAGCTCGTCGAGCTCCATCGTCAGGCCGACGCCGACCCCGAGCTGTTCCTCGATCAGCTCGGTCATCGAGGCTCGCCGCCACGGGGCCGACAGGTCCATCTCCCGGTCGTTGTAGGTCAGCCTGGTGGTGCCGTGGATCTCGGTGGCCAGGTGGGCCACCAGGTCCTCGACCAGGCCCATGATGTCGTCGTAGTCGGCGTAGGCCTGGTACAACTCCAACATCGTGAACTCGGGGTTGTGGCGGGTGCTGATGCCCTCGTTGCGGAAGACCCGGCCGATCTCGAACACCCGCTCGAAGCCACCGGCCACCAGCCGCTTCAGGTACAGCTCGGGGGCGATCCGGAGGAAGAACTCCTGGTCCAATGCGTTGTGGTGGGTGGTGAAGGGCCGGGCCAGCGCCCCACCGGGGATGGGATGGAAGATCGGCGTCTCCACTTCCATGAAGCCCCGGTCCTCCAACCAGCGCCGCATCATCGACACGATCCGGGACCGCAGCACGAACACCTCACGGCTCTCCGGGGTGACCCACAGATCGATGTAGCGCTGGCGATAGCGGAGGTCCTGATCGGAGATGCCGTGGTACTTGTCGGGGAACGGCCGGCGGGCCTCGGCCAGCACGACCCACTGCTCGACCTTCACCGACAACTCACCCTTGCGGGTCTTCATGACTTCACCGGTCACGCCGATCCAATCGCCGAGCGACAGGCTGCAGAAGTCGGCGAAGTCCGGCGTGACCTTGGCCGGGGCGAAGAGCTGGATCCGGCCGCCGGAATCCTGGAGGGTCCCGAACGCCAACTTGCCCTGGACCCGCCGCAGCATCAGCCGGCCGGCGATGGTCACCTGCTTGCCGGTTTCGGTTCCGTCGTCGATCGAGTCGAAGTCGGTCCTGATCTCGGCCGAGGTGGCGTTCGGCTCGAAGCGGAACGGGATGGCCGCCCTCTTCTCGGCGCCTGAGGCGACGATCGGGGCTGCGGTGGCAGGTGATTCGGAGGAAGACATGTGGGGTTCTCTTGATCAGTTCTGGGTCGGCACGACATCGAGGCCGATGTCGAGGACCGGGGCCGAATTGGTGATCGACCCCGATGAGACGAGATCCACGCCAGTGTCGGCGTAGCCGTCGAGGGTAGACAATGTGATACCACCGGAAGCCTCGAGCAGGGGGCGCCTTTTACCGTTTGAGGCCGCCCAGTGGTCGACTTTGGGCACCAGTTCGCTGAGTTGGGCCGGCGTGAAGTTGTCGAGCAGGATGATGTCGGCCCCCGCCTCCAGCGCCTCGAACAGCAGGTTCTCCCGGTCTGCTTCGACGTGAATGGTCCGCCCCGGCCAGCGCTGCCGGGCCTTGGCCACCGAGGCGGCGATGGTGGTGCCGATCAGGTGGTTGTCCTTCAGCATCAGCCAGTCCGAGAGGTTGCCCCGATGGTTGGCCGCTCCCCCGGCCCGCACCGCCGCCTTCTGCAACGACCGGAACCCGGGGGTGGTCTTGCGGGTGTCCCACACGGTGACCCGGCCGGCGGCCGCCTCGACCCAGGTTGCGGCATTGGTGGCGACGCCGGAAAGATGGCTGAGGAAGTTCAGGGCGGTCCGCTCGGCGGTGAGCATGGCGGCGAACGGTCCGGCGGCGACGCCGAAGACCTCCCCGGCCTCGACCCGATCGCCGTCCGACTTGCGCCACTCCACCGCCAGGTCGGGATCGACGGCGGCGAACGTCTCCTCGACGCAGAGGCAACCGGCGATGACCCCGGGGAAGCGGGCTCCGAATTCGGCGGTGGCCTGCAGGTCCTGGTCCAGCAGCGAGGAGGTGAGATCGCCGAGCGGGGTCAGGTCCTCGGCCAGGGCCCGCTGCACCAGAAACCGCACATCGGCGACCGGAGGTTGCAGATCTTTGCGCAGGGCCACAGTGTTGCTTCTCCCGATTCGCTACGCCGGGGCCCGATGGCACCGGGGCCGGTCCGATGGTGCGTCTGCAAGCATAGGGGCGGGCCGGCCGCCGACCTCGGTGCCGCCGGGCTCGTTGCCCCCGGCCGGCGGGCCTCAGGCCCGTTTCCGGCGGGTCTCCCGCAGCCTGGCCAGAACCAGCGGGACGGCGGGCAGCAGCCGCCGGAGCTCATCTCGCTGCCCCGGCTTCATCGATACCACGTAGTCCCGGGCCGGAGACCAGCTCCGCCTGCGATGGACCCGGATGCGACCGACCTCGAGCCGATGGTGATCGAGGATGGCCAGCTCCGATGCCGCCAGGCCCCGCACGCCCTGGCCGACAACGCAGCCGAAGCGTTCCGCGTTCGAGGTGATGCGCAACTCCGACAGGCCGGCCGAAGCGGTCTCGAAGCGGGCGTTTGCCACCCCGCCGACCGCGAAGACGAACTTCATCCAGCCCCGCTCTGCCACCACCCGCAGCAGCTCCGAACCGCCGGGGTCGATCAACACCGTCGCCCGGCTCGGCGTCAGGAACTGCCTGGCTTCCTCAGACCGGCTTGCCCCCAGGGGCCGTCCGACGTGGTCGACGACGTCGAAGTCGCCAAGGTCCCAACGGGATCGGGCCAGGTAGACCAGGACCGATTCGTCGAAGATCGACCGGCCGGCTTCGTAGACCACGAACCCCGAGCTGGCAACGAGGTGTTGGGCTCGGCCGGGAGGCGGGATCGGGCCGCCGGTGGTCGGCCCCGGCGGAGGGGGAACGGGCATCGAACGATTGTAGATCCCGACCCGAACCGGAACCGGAAGCGGCCAGGGCATCACCGGAGACCGGCATCGAGATGCCGGTCTCGGCCTACGATTCCTCTTCGACCAGGTGGGTCACCGGCAGCCGGAAGTGCCGTTCCAGCCGGGCCGGCAGATCGAGCTTGAACCAGCGTGAGATACCGGCGGGCTGGGTGGCGACGACGATCTCGTCGAAAGCGGCCCGACCCATGATTCGCTGGACCGCGCCGACCGGATCGCCGACCCCGACTTCGCCGGTCAGCCGAGAGCTGCGGCCGGCGAACGACTTCCGGAACGTATCGAGCCGCTCCTCGGCCTCCTCGAGCGCCACCAGCCGATCGTAGTCTGTGATGTGGTTCATCTGGGGATCGACGCCGCCTGTCGGATCGGTGTAGACGAGCGGCCGGTTCGACTCGGGCACCAGCAGATGGAACTCGGCCGGTCCGATCGCCTCCTTGTCGTCGATCCATTGTTGGAGGGCGGGGCTCGGCAGGGTGTGGTCGGCAACGATCAGGTAGCGATGGACCTCGACTTCGGCCGCACCGTCGTCGCCGGGCCGTGAGCGGTCGAGTCGGAACGCCATCTCGAGCTTCACCCGGTAGCGGGCCACACCGCCGTCGGCCAGCAACAGGTCGGCCTTGACAACGGTGGCCGACCGGAGATCGTGGATCGTCTTCATCGCCTCGGCCACACCGGCCCGGGCCGCATCCTCCCACGACGTTTCGGAGGTGGCGACAACCCGGATGATCTTGTGGACCTGCCCGTTTGCCGAACCTGCCATCAGCCGTCGACCGATTCGTGTTTGAACGACAACCGGACCTTGCACCGGAACAACATGACGTCGCCGTCCTCGATGACAAGATCCTGCTGGATCACCTCGGCCACCCGTAGATCCCGAAGCGTCTTCGATGCCTCGATGACCGCCGTGGTGGCGGCCTTCTCCCATGACTCGTTGCTGGTGCCGATCAGCTCTACGACGTTGTAGACACTGTCCATTGTGGTACTCCCTAGGGCTCGCCGGTCGGGCTCCAGACTAGTTCCAACTGCGACGCGACACCGCAACGCAGCCCGGCCGGCGGCCGCTCACCACGGCGGTCGACAGGAGCCACCGAGCCCGGGCCGGCGGCTACAGCGGCCCCAGGTTGGTCACGTCGCCGACCGCAGCCGCCGGATCGTAGCCGGGCACTGCGACGTCGGGGGCGAGGTCGAGCAGCGGCCTCATGACGAAGTTCCGGATGCCCATTCTGGGATGGGGAACCGAGAGGTTGTCGTCTTCCACCACCAGGTCTCCGACCAGCAGCACATCCACATCCAGGGTTCGTGGCCCCCACCGAACCGCCCGGACCCGGCCGGCCGCCTGCTCAAGCTCGTGACACAAGGCAAGCAGCTCCTGGGGTGTGCGCCCGGTCTCCAGCTCGACCACGATGTTGAGGAACGGCCCCTGCTCCGGGCCGCCGACGGGATCGGTTTCGTAGACCGGTGACACCGCCACCAGCTCCGGGATCGCCGCCACCGCCTCCCGGAGGATGGTCCGGCGGTCCCCGATGTTGGAACCCATGGCCAGGAACGCTCTCAACGGCTGCGGTGGATGCTGACCCCGGTGGTATCGACATGGGCGGCCACCGGGGGCCGCATCTTCCGGGCGGTGATGGTGACCGCATCGACGATGGAGTTCTCGAAGATGAGCTCGGCGACCCTGGCCGACATCCTCTCCAGCAGCTGGAACCGCTCGTCGTCGAGCTCGGACTTCAGCACGTCGATGATGCGGCCGTAGTCGGCGGTGTGGGACAGATCGTCGCTGGCACCGGCGGCCGAGAGATCGAGGTACAGATCGATGTCGAACAGGAACGGCTGTTTCCGGGCCTGCTCCTCGGGGAGCACGCCGCAGTACACCAGCAGCTCCAATCCTCGGATCTCGATGCGATCGTCCATCACCTGCTCCGTCCGTTTTCGGTCGATGGTGGCTACGCCCCGCAGGCCCGCTCGGAAGTCCTGGCGTGTTCGGCGGCGGTGACGATCGAACGACCGGTTGGCCCCATCTGCCGCTGCAGGATCCGCTCCATGACCATGATGGCATCAAAGGTGACCGGCACCAGGCCGGTCCAGCGGAGGTAGCCGCCCATGAGGCCGGCGATGCGATCACCGACCTCCTCCATATGCAGCAAGAGCTTGCGGCCGTCGCCGAGCAGTACCTGCAACTCGCCATACAACTGGGGTAGGGCGACGTCGAGATCGAGCGACGGCGAGAACGGCCAGTGCTTCCACGGCATGCCCTGCTCGTCGTAGCTGTGGAGGTTGTGATCGGAGGGGATCAACGAGACGACGTAGGAGAAGTTGTTCTCCCGGACCCAGATCACTTCCTCCTGTCGGCGAACCCGACGATGGTTCGACCCGTACCCACCGGGACGCTCGCAGATCGCCAGTTGGTCCTCGATGATCCAGTGAAATCCTCGGGGCTTGATTCCCTGTGCCCACTTTCCCTTGGCCATATCACCTTTCTCCTGCGACCACGGTCGCAGCCTGTTTGGCCGCCTTCACGTCATGAACTCGAATCATTGCCACGCCTTGCAGCATCGCATACGTCGCCGTTGTCACCGAGCCTACTAGCCGATCGTCGGCCGGTGTCTGCTGATCGGCACCATCGGAGCGGGCGATGAGCTGCCCCAGCATGGATTTCCGACTGGTCCCGATGGCCACCGGCCACCCGGTGTCGACCAGGGCGTCGATGTGGGCCAGCAGCTGGAGGTTGTGATCGAGGGACTTGCCGAAACCGAAGCCGGGGTCGATCCAGATCTCCTCGACCCCAAGGTCACGGGCGGCGGCCGCCTTCTCGCTGAGAAACTCAGTGACCTCGGCCACGACGTCGTCGTAGCGGGGATTGCGTTGCATGGAGCCAGGATCGCCCTGCATGTGCATGGCGATCCAACCGACGCCAAGGTCGGCCGCCACCGGCGCCAGGGAGGCACCGACGTCGTTGATGATGGTGGCGCCGGCGGCCACCGCCGCCCTTGCCACCTCCTCGTGGCGGGTGTCGACCGCCACCCTGGTGACGGGGCTCAGCGCCTCGATCACCGGGACGACCCGATCGAGCTCGATCCGATGGTCGACGGGGGTGGCACCGGGCCGGGTCGATTCGCCGCCGACGTCGATGATGTCCGCTCCTTGGTCGAGCATGGCCTTGGCGTGGGCAATCGCGGCCGCGGTGTCGAGGTAGCGGCCGCCGTCACTGAACGAATCGGGGGTCACATTGAGAACGCCAAGGATCGTCGTCACGGAACCCGAAGTACGCCCCGAGTTCGAGGAAGTCACACCCGACTGGCCCACGATGTTTGGAGTGTACCGAGTGCACGAGCTGGACTCTCGCCCGGTGGGTCACCCCACCCTTTCCGCCGGTGCCGTGTTGTTCAGCGATCGCTGTCGGTCGACAGGCGAAGGATGCCGCCGTGCCGACTGACCCGGCGGTGACCGGACAATTCACACGCCGTGGCCTCGTGACGGACCACGGCCAGCACCCGCGACAACTCCGCCGACGACGGCGGATGACCCCGATCGTCGACCAACCACCGCCGCAGAGCCTCGGCCATGACGGTCGGTGGGTGCTGGACCAGCGCCCTGGTGTCGGTCGGGTCGACACCGTCGGCCAGCGCCGCGATGTCGGCCTGGACCGCCCGGCAACGATCGGCGGTCCGGTTGAGCAGCGGGACGGGATCGCGGTGGCTGATGTCGGCGACCAGGCTGAGCAGTTCGTGGCGGATCCGGTTGCGGACGAAGCGGGGATCGTCGTTCGACGGGTCGACCACCGGTTCGAGTCCGAGCTCCCGGCACAGCCGGCCGGTCTCGCGGCGCCGGACGGCCAGGATCGGGTGGGCATGGCCCGGCGTCATCGCCGCCAGACCGGCCGGACCGGCACCGCGAAGCAGGTTGATCAGCACGGTCTCGGCCTGGTCGTCTGCGGTGTGGCCGGTCATGGCGAAGGGTCCGAGCACCGAGCGTCTGGCCTCCCTGGCCCGCTGCTCCAGGTCCGGGCCGGGGGCCACCACCACCTGCTCGGCTCGGAAACGGGCACCGAACCGGTCGGCCGCGACGGCCACCACGGCGGCCTCGTCTGTCGAACCGGGACGCAGCCCGTGGTCGACGTGGACGGCGGTGATCGACAGCCCCGCTTCGGCGGCCAGGGCCAGCAACGCCAGGGAGTCAGCGCCTCCCGACACCGCGGCAACCACTTCGGTCCCCGGTTGGGGAAAGTGGCAACGGCCCAGCAGCGTGTTCGCCAGGTCGGCCGGCGCCGCCTCGGCCCGCTCGCCCCGTCCGGTCACCGGCGGCGGCTCAGGCGGTGTTGCGAGCCCGGAGCCTGTCGACCCACAGGTCCGGGGATCGGATCTCGGCGATCGTCGGGAGCGTTTCCGGCTCGGTCCAGACCTGATTGAACAACTCCGGCCCACCGGCCGCTTCGACCGCATGGACGAAGTCCTCGCCCTCCTGGTACTGGGCCATCTTGGCCTCCATGCCAGTCAGCCGCTGCACCATCTTGGCGACCCCCGAAGCGTTCTGGCGACGCTGGCTCATGACCCTGGCGAACCGCTGCTGGCTGGGGATCAGGTGCTCGGCCGCACGGTCCATCGTGATGTCGCCGTGGCCTTCCAGCAGGCTCATCAGGCCGGTGACCTTGTCCATGGTTTCGCGCTGTTCAGGGGATGCGAACAGCACCGAGATGCCGCCGTCCTTCAGGGACGGGCCGTTGCCGGCTCGACGGTCGTTCATCGAATCGCGAACTGCGTCGACCAGTCGCTTCGGGTCGGGGTCGACCGTGTCCAGCAGTTCATTGACCAACGACAGGAAGTAGGGACGCAACCACGGGACGCCGGTGAACTGGGCCCGGTGCGTGCACTCGTGAACGGCGATCCACAGCCGGAACTCACGGGGAGGAAAGCCGTACCGCTTCTCGAGGGACAACACGTTCGGCCCGACGTAGTAGACCCAGTCCTGGTCCTCCGGCCGTTCGTCCTCGATGATCAGCAGGTCGTACTGACCGAGGACCCGGCCAGACATCCAGCCCAGCAGGGCTCCGACCTCGGCCCCTGCAACCTTTGGCCCGACGGCCCCACTGACCTGACCGAGTGCATCGCCGACCGCGGCGCCGACCGGGGCCAGGGCGGTCCCCAGCGGTGCCAGCACCTCGCCGAGGGGGGCCAGCGCTCGGCCGAGAGCGGTGTCGGCCCGGCCATCGCCGTCCTCGCCGTCGGGGTCACCGGGTTCGCCATTGGCCTCGGCAGCCTCGTCGATCCGACCGAGCAACGGCCGGAGCAACCGGTCGAAGCTGGCCAGATTGGCGTCGATCCAGCCCATCCGGTCGGTGACCTTGGCCTTGGCCGAGCCGGCGGCCGAGACGAGCCCGGTCTCCAGTTCGACCAACTCCTCGGCCTGGGCGGTCAGCTCCAGCAGATCGGCGTCGAGCGACTCGCCGTGGTAGCTGTCGGAAAACGGTTCCCGACCAGCCACCCGACCGGCGACGCTCCTGGCAAATTCCCAATCGACTTCGGCGTTCACGCTGGTCCGCTCGTTTCTCTCAGCAGTGGGGAGGCTCGGTTACGGCTTCCGCGGGTACCGGGGGTTCTGGACCTTTGCGAAATAGCCGGCCAGAAGTGCGAGAACGGCGCCGATCGAGCCGATCACCAGGAAGAACCCGAGCCACCAATGCCATACCACTCCACTGATCATGAGCTCAGTGTAGGGCCTTGCGGCCCTGAGCCGTGATCCGGGCGGTCAACCAGACCGGGCCGGGTATGGCCGACCCATCACGAGCCGGCACTACCGCAGGTCGGTGACGGCCCGGAACACCCGCGTGGCGAGATCGGCCGGCAGCTCGCTACGGCAACGCAGGCCGAGCAGGTCACGCAGGCCGGTCTGGAAATGGTAGAAGTCGTCGCATCCTCCGCAGTTGTGGAGGTGGGAGCTGATCACGGCCTGGCGGTCCTCGTCGAGGTAGCCGTCCATATACCGGTAGATCTCCTCCAACGACGGTTGGCAACCCATCGGACCGAGGCCGGCCGCTCTGGTCTGGGGTTGGTCGGGTTCGGGTTTCTCGTTTGTCATCGGTTCGGGCTCGTTGGGTCGCGTGGGCACTACACAAGAAATCCCACTTCTTGAAGCTTCGCAAGGCCGATTCGAGGCCGCTCGACGGTTCCGGCCAACCGCCGACCGGGCGATGGTCAGTCGGAAGGAGTCGAGACGAGGCCTCTGGCCTCTGCAAAATCGTACAACTCCTTTTGCAGCGATTTTCTTCCCCGATGGAGACGACTCATCACCGTCCCGACCGGGATGTCGAGAATCTCTGCGATTTCCTTGTAGCTGAAACCCTCGACGTCTGCCAGGAGCACCGCCATCCGGTAGGCCTCCGGGAGCGCCTCGACCGCGCTCACCACCTCGGCTTCGGAGAACATCTCCATCAGCTGTTCCTCGGCACTCTGGCCGTACTTGGTCTCGTTTCGCAGCCGGCGATAGAGGTACAGGTCTTCGATGTCGTCGAGTTCGGTCTCGTCTGGGCGGCGCTTCTTGGCCCGATACCGGTTGATGTGGGCGTTGGTGAGGATCCTGAACAGCCAGGCCCGCAGGTTGGTGCCGGCCTGGAAACTCCCATAGGAACGGTAGGCCCGGAGGTAGGTCTCCTGGACGAGATCCTCGGCATCGGTGGGATTGCCCGAGAGTCGGACCGCCGTCGAGTAGAGGGACCGCATGAAGGGTTCGGTGTCTTCGACGAAGGTGGCTTGATCGGCCATCGCCCTACAGTAGCCAGGTCTCGGCCGGGGCTCGATGTCGAGCCGGCCCAGCACCCGGTGACATATGACCTCGAATCGAATTGGTCAACTGTGTGTGGCTTGCGTTACAGAACCGAGTCAGCAGCTGTAAGCTTGGCCACGTGGTAGCCAACCTCACCCTCCTGGTCGGCGCCGAGCAATCAGGGACCACGCTGCTGCGGCTTATGCTCGACTCGCATCCCGAGATCGCCTTCGCCGAGGAGTTCGAATACGCGGTTGCGCCGATCGCCACCGACGGCACCTTCCCCGACATCGAGGATTTCCACCGGCACCTCCGGCAGAGCCGCTCGTTCTCCACCAGCGGTTTCGAGATCGACCCCTCCCTCGACTACGTCTCGCTGGTCAACGGCTTCCTCCGTTCCCGCCGGCACAGAAAGAACACCCCTGCGGTTGGGGCCACCATGCACACCGACTTCACAAAGGCGCTCCGGCTGTGGCCGGACCTCAAGCTGATCCACCTGATCCGCGATCCCCGCGATGTGGCCCCGGCGAGAATGGCCGAGGGACTGGCCGGCAACGTGTGGCACGGGCTCGACGCCTGGCTGGCCACCGAGGGCGAGTGGCAGCGGCTCGAACCGAGGATCGATCCCCACCGGATCCTGACCGTTCGGTTCGACGATCTGATCCGCGACTTCGAAAGCACCCTCGACGGGATCTGTCGTTACATCGGCGTCGACTACACCGCCCAGATGCTCGACTACACCCGCGACACCGACTACCAGGAGCCGAACACCCACGTGGCAGGCGACTGGCGGGATTCGATGTCGGTTCGCGAGGTGCGCCTCATGGAAGCGCGCGTCGGCGGTCATCTCGCCCGGCTCGGTTTCGAACCGTCCGGGCTGGATCCACTCGTGGTCGGCGGACAACAGGAGTCGGTGCTGCGGTGGCAGGATCGGGCCGGGCGGCTGATCCATCGGGCCGAGTACTTCGGGCTGCGCCTCACCGTGGCCGATCTGCTGGCCCGGGGGCTGAACAACCAGCCGCTGCAGCAAACCCTGCAGGACCGGTTCAACCAGACCGAGCGGGCGCTGCGCAAGAAGAGCTGGTCGGACAACGCCAAATACCGCACCTCACGCTGACCGTCCAGCGGCCGACAATGCCGGTCGCAAGCAAACCGTCAGAAGGTACTCCCTTAGGTGAATTGTCCCAATACTTTCTAGTTCTTAGGAGTCATTTCTCGATTTGCTTGTCGTAGGTTGCGCATGAAGCGTGCATACGGAGTGTAGATCTTGGGGCTGATTCAGAAGGGCGACGGCCAGCCGGTCGACAAGGAACACGGTGCCGCACCGCGCTCCGGCGAGTCAGACGATCGCCCCGTCCCGCCACGCGGTTCCCGCTGGGCTCGCTTCATCCAGTCGGCATCGAGATACGGCACCCGCCCGTGGGTCATCGCCACCGACATGTTGTCGATCGTTTCGGCCATCCTGGCCTTCGGGCTGGGCTGGGTCCCGGCCGTGGCGACGGCCGCCGGGTTCGTTTTCCTGGCCGGAACGGGAGGGTTCTACCGATCTCGCCTCGACCCATCGATTCTGAACGACCTCGTGGCGTTGGTCGGTCGGCTCCTCATCGCAGCCACGATCACCTATTCGCTGAGCGACAACGGGACCGGCACGATCGCCGCCCTCGGCGACAACCTCGGTCGGGCCTGGTGGCGGTCGATCGTGGTGGCGGCCGTGGCCCTGATCGTCAGCCGAACCCTGATGTACGGCATCGTCCGTTCTGCCCGGCGGCGGGGATGGGTCAACCATCGCACGCTGATCGTCGGCGCAGGGAGCGTCGGCTCGATGCTGGCCGAGAACCTGCTCGCCCACCCCGAAAACGGCCTCAGGCCCGTGGCGTTCCACGATCCGTTCCCGCCAGACGGCTCGCACCGTTCGGTGCCGGTCCACGCCACGACCCTCGACCAGTCGATCGAGAGGTCGCGAGCATCGGCGGTGGTGTTCGCCCCTGTGGCCACACCGGACTCCGAGCTGATCGATCTGATCAAGTCCAGGCACCGGGACACGGTCGAGTTCTTCTTCGTCCCTCGGCTCCACCAGGTGAACAGTGGGGCCGGGCGCGAGGTCGAGCGGGTTCGATCCATCCCTCTCATCCGACTCCGCAGAGCGGCCCACCGGTCGATCATGTGGACGGTCAAGGCGATCCTCGATCGCCTGCTGGCGGCGCTGCTCCTGCTGCTGCTGTCGCCGGTGCTACTGGTACTGGCCGCTGCGGTGGCGATCTTCGTCGGCAGACCGATCCTGTTCAGCCAGCAACGGGTAGGTCTCGACGGCCAACACTTCTCGATCCTGAAGTTCCGATCACTGCCGAACGTGGATTCGGCCCAGAGCGACACCGCCTGGGCCGCCGAGACCAGCCGCCGACCGACCCGGGTGGGGCGGCTGCTGCGGGAGTGGTCGCTCGATGAGCTGCCCCAGTTGTGGAACATCCTCCGAGGTGACATGAGCTTCGTCGGACCACGTCCGGAACGGCCCCACTTCGTCGGCCACTTCAGCGACACCTACACCCACTACGAGTCCCGACACCGGGTCCGCAGCGGGCTGACCGGGCTGGCCCAGGTCAACGGCCTCCGGGGAGACACCTCGATCTCGGAGCGAGCCGAGTACGACAACGTCTACGTCGAGACCTGGTCCCTCGGTGAGGACGTCAAGATCATGATCCGCACCATCGGATCCATCGTGAAAAGAAGCGGCCAATGACAACCACCGACTCGATGCAGCCGTCGAGCTCATCGGAGTTCGGGCGACATCTCCAGGAGATGGGCCGGCGCTGGAAACTGCTGGCCGCCGTGACCGTGCTCGTCGGCCTCGGCGTCTTCGTGTTCAGAGCGGCCGGGCCCGAGGTCTATCAGTCCACTGCGGTGCTTCAGCTCAGGCTTCCGGCCGATGTCATCGATGACGGCCAGACGACCGAGTTCCGTACCGAGTCGTTGGCCGAGCTGGCCACCGTCCCATCGGTGGTCGCGGCGGCGGCGCAGACCGCCGGCGTCGATGGCTCGGTCGAGGAGGTCGAGGGCCGAATCGACATCGGGGTCCGGGACACGCCGGGGTTCCTCGAAGTCACCGCAACCGCCCCCCAAGCCGCAGAAGCAACCAGCCTGGCCCAGGCGATGGCCGAACGTCTGGCCGTGGTCGGTACCGTCGATCAGTCTGGCGTGACCACCGAGGTGGTGGTCGATGCCACCGATGCAAGTGGGCCGGTCTCCCCCCGTCCGGTCCAGGAGGGTCTGCTGGCGGCGGTCGTGGCGCTCCTGATCGCCGGCGAATCGGTGGTCGTCATCCGCAAGCTCCGAGGCAGGCTCAGCCCGATCGACACCGCAGCCGAACTCGAACGCACGCTGGGAACAGCCACATTGGACGTCCGCCGGGGCCATTCGGCAATCGGCAATCCGCTGCCCTTCTTCGCATCGCACCTCGCAGACCAGCAGGTGATCACGGTCCTGCAATTCGGCGGTCGTGCCACCGCCGAACCGGCGACCCTGGTGGCTTCAACCGCAGCCGGGCTGAAACAGCAGGTGATGCTGGTCGATCTGGACCTGTTCGATCCGGTGTTGCACGACCACTTCGGACATCCTCGGTCCCCCGGGTTGGCCGAGGTGCTGGCCGGTGGTCAGTCGCTGAGGCAGGTGGCCCGCCGGGCCAGCGACGCCAACCCCGCCGCAGTGGTGAGCGCCGGGACCTTCCGATCCGATCTGATCGGTGTCGACCGGGTGATGGCCACCCACCGGGTGATCAGCTCCAGCGCCTCCGACCACGCCGTGCTCAGCATCACCGCCCGCTCGTCGCTGTTCGACGCGCTGGTGGTCGCCAGCCGGTTCGGCGATGCCGTAGTGCTGGCGGTGGACCCATCGTCGGTCAAGGCGGCCAGTATTCGCTCCGTGGCCGCCGCAGTCGCATCGGTTGGCGCCCGCCTGGCGGCGATCATGCTGTATTCGGAGAAGGAGGCGACGACCAGGAGCGACATCGTCGTCGACGGCGCCACGCCCCGCCTGACGTCGAACCCCACCACCGGCGCAGAGCCGAAGAACCACGCAGCATGACGGTGAGATCCTCGCTTCGAGTGTCGCTGATCCACGAACGATTCACCGAGCTGGGAGGTTCGGAGAAGGTGGTGGACTCCCTGGCCGGGATCTGGCCCGACGCCCACCTCTTCGCTCCGCTCATCGATCCCTCGGTCCCGTCGGAGGCGTTGAGGAACCTGGGTGGACACGAGTCCTCCCTGCTGCAACGGCTCTACGGCGGGGACGGCCGGTACGCCCACCTGCTACTGCTGCTCCCCGGCGCCATGGCCCGAGCCCGCCTGCCGGAGAGCGACGTCGTGGTCATCAGCCATCATGCGTTCGCCAACCGGGTGCGGGTCGCCCCCGATGTGCCGGTGGTGAGCTACGTCCACACCCCGGCCCGATGGCTGTGGGACCCCCGGACCCGGGCCATGGACGGAGCGGGCGCGCCCCATCGGGCGCTGCTCACCGCCTTCGCCGCCACCCAGCGGCGCCGGGATCGTCTGGCCGCCCAACGACCCGATGTGCTCGTCGCCAACTCCTCGACGGTGGCGGCACGTATCGAGAGCTGGTGGGGCCGCGACAGCATCGTGGTCCACCCGCCGGTGGCGGTTCATCGCTACCGCCTCGACCGGGGGGTCCCTCGTGAACCGTTCTTCCTCCTGGCCGGCCGTCTCGTTCCCTACAAGCGCCCAGACATCGCCATCCTGGCCGCCAGTAAGGCCGGGGTGCCCCTGGTTGTCGCCGGCGACGGGCGGGCCAGGGCGAAGTGTGAAGCGATCGCCGGCCCGAACGTGACCTTCCTCGGGGCGGTGAGCGACGCCGAGCTCGAAGACCTGTACCGCCGTTGCCGGGCGCTGGTCTTCGCCGGCGTCGAGGACTTCGGCATCGTCCCGGTGGAGGCCCAGGCCTGCGGTGCACCCGTCGTCGGGTTGGACCAGGGTGGCCTTCGAGACACCGTGGTGGCCGGCCGCACCGGCGTGCTGGTGCCGCCGAGCGACGACACCGCGGCGCTGGTCGACGGCTTCGCCGAGGCCCTTGCCGACTTCCGTGCCTCGGACTTCGACCCGGAGCGGATCAGGGCCCACGCCGAGACCTTCGGCGAAGAACGATTCCAGGCCGAGATGAACCGCATCGTCAACGGGCTGACCACGGTCGATCTCGACCGGCGACGGCGCTCTCGGCGCGATGGGATCACCTCGATCGGCGGGGGTCCTCGGCCGGCCGCCAATTGGCCACGGCACGTGTTCGACCAGACCGCCCTGTCCGACGTGGCCGATGGCAGCTGAGACACGGCCGCTGCGGGTACTCGGCGTGTCGGCGTCGCCACTGTTGTCGGGGGCGGAGCGGGTGCTGCTTCGATGTGCCCGACTCGGGGGTCGATCGCAGGAGGCTCGATGGACGATCGCCTCCCCTCCCGGTCCCTTCGCCGACGCCGTCACCGCCGAGGGCATCGACCACCTCCCCCTCCCGGACTTGAAGCTCGGCCAAGGTCGACGAGCGGCGGCCGGCGCCAGGCTGGCCGGCAACAACCTCCGGGCTGCGATCACACTCCGTCGGCTCGTATCCCGGTTCGACGTGGTGGTGGTCAATTCGGTGATGGCGCTGCCGGCGGCACGCCTCGGCATACCTCGCGACGTCCCGGTCGTCTGGCTGGTCCACGACGTCATCACCCGACCCGATCTCCGCCGTGTCGTCCAGGTCTCGAAACCGGGCGTCACCTTGGCGGTCGGGGTCTCAAACGCCGCCGCCGACCTGCCGGCCCGACTGGGCATGGAGACCTCGGTGGTTCGCAACGGCGTGCACTCCCCGGCGGCCCCGTGCCGTCCGCAAACCGACCCCCCGATCGTCGGGCTCAACGCGATGCTGACGCCATGGAAGGGTCAAAAGGAGTTCCTCGAGGCGATGGGCCTGGTCGAGTCACCGGTCGAGATCGAGCTCCTCGGCGGCACCTTCCCGAAGGACGTCGACTACGAACGGCAGCTCCGGGAGCTGGCGGGCGAACCGCGGCTGGCCGGTCGGGTCCGGTTCCTCGGTCATCTCGATGATCCGATCGAGGCCATGCGCCGGTGGTCGGTTGCGGTGTCGGCCAGCATCGAACCGGAGGCCGGGCCGCTGGCGGTGCTGGAGGCGATGAGCATCGGGCTCCCAGTCGTCGTCACCAACCACGGAGGAGCGCCGGAGATGGCAGGCAAGGTGGGGCTGCTGGCCTCCCCTGGCGATGCCACATCGATGGCCGAGGCCATTGAACAGCTGCTTCGGGATCCCGATGAGCGGGAGGACCGGGGACGGCGGGGTCGAGATCTGATCGCCAGCCACCACGACCTCGATCGGGCGTCCGACCGGTTCGCCGCGCTGCTCGGTCAGGTCGTCGCCGGCCGATGACCGGGCGGCTCCGCACACTGTTCGTCAACGAGAACATCGGCGGCCACGCCACGGTGCATCATCACCTGCGCCACGGCCTCCTGGACCACCCGGAAATCGACGCCTCGTTCCTCGACGTCCCACCGCCGGGCCTGGGGCGCCGCCTGGCCGGTGCTGGGGTACCGGGCCTGGGGCGCCTCGACCTCGATCTGCAGCCACTGCGAGCCCAATTGGCGGCCGCGGCCTGGGTCCGGCGAGCCCTGGCAGTGCACCCCGATCCCTACGATGTGCTGCATGTCTACACCCACAATGCGGGGCTGCTCAGTACCGGATTGCTGCGGGCCGGCCCGGCCGTGGTCTCGCTCGACACCACCACCGCCCGCAACGGCTATCGCCTCCCCTATCGATCACCGACACGGTTCACGCCGATGACGGTGGCCCTGTCGAAACGGTTCGAGCATCGGGTGTTCGCCGCCGCCACCCGAGTGGTGGCCAACTCCGAGTGGGCTGCGGACTCGCTGGTCGAGACCTACCACCTCCCAACCGACAAGCTCCGGGTCATCCCCTTCGGGGTCACGGGGCCGCACACCCCACCGGATCGGGCCGGCCGATCGACCCGGCCCCGCATCGGCTTCGTCGGCCGGCAGTTCGTCGGCAAGGGAGGGGCGACGCTGCTGGCGGCGTTCAACGGCTTCCTGCGGGGCCGAGCCGAGCTGCTCCTCGTCACCAGGGAGGAGGTGGCCCCCGGGCCTGGCATCACCGTGGTCTCCGACCTCGAACAGGGGGATGGGCGGCTGTGGGATCTCCTCGGGAGCTGCGACATCTTCGCCTTCCCCTCGACCATCGACCAGGCGCCCAATGCGGTCCTGGAGGCGATGGCATCGGGTCTCCCCGTTGTGGCGGTCGACACCGCGGCGGTCGGCGAGATGGTGGTCGAGGGGGAAACCGGGCTCCTGATCGGCCCCGACGATGTTCGAGGCCTCGGCCAGGCCCTGGCCGAACTGGTCGCAGATGCCGACAAGCGTCGCCGGATGGGTTGCGCCGGCCGCCGCCGTTTCCAGCAGGTGTACGAGCTCGAGATCGGCCTCCAGGACCTGATCGCAACGATCATCGAAGCCGAGGCGGTCTGGAGGCCCGAACGATGACGGCGGCGCTCAGATCCCTGGGGGGCGCGGCCCGACAGCTCGCCGGGAGCCGGGCCGCCGCCCCCGGTGCGGTCATCCTCGGCTACCACGACGTGGTGTGGGGCCCGCCAGTTCCCGGCGGTCATCGGCTCACGGTGACCGCAGACCAGCTCCGATCTCACATCGGATTGCTCCAGCGGCTCGGCTTCACCATCGTCAGCCTGGGCGAGCTGACCGCCGACCTCCCGCAGTCGGCATCGAGGAGGTACGCCACACTCACCTTCGACGACGCCCTGACCGGGGTGGCCGAGGTGGCCCGACCGGTGCTGGCCGAGTTCGGGGTGACGGCCACCGTGTTCGCCACCACCGAGGCCCCGGGATCGGCTCCCTCCTGGTGGCCGGGGGCCCGGCCCACGCTGACCGCCGACCAGCTGGCCGGCCTGGCCGACGACGGCATCGAGATCGGCTCCCACTCGGTGAGCCACCCCTCGTTGGTGACACTGGACGACGACGCACTGAACGACGAACTGGTGGCGTCCCGCCGTTGGCTGCAGCAGGTAGCCGGTCAGGCGGTCCAGATGTTCGCCTATCCCTCGGGCCACCACGACGATCGGGTCCGGGAAGCGTCGGCCGGCGCGGGCTACACCGCCGCCTGCACCTTCCTCAACGGCCGGGTGGAGGGCGAGGAGGATCCGATGCGGCTTCCCCGGCTCACCATGGGCGCCCACGCCTCGGTCCCCAGGCTGGCCTACCACCTGCTCCGCAAGCCATCGAGTTGGCCCCCCCACCAGCTCGATGCCATCGGACCGACGGGCGATTGAGGACCAGATCGATCGCGGCCGGGGTGGCGGCGCTCCTGGCCGTGGCCATCGGCCTCAACCTGGTGCTCGATTCCGACCCTCCACCCATGGCCCCGGTCGCCACGGTCGAGCTCGGGCTCTCCCCCGGGGCCGGCATCCAGGACCTCGACCCTGCCGAGCTCGAGCGGGACCTGGAGATCATGGCCGACCTCGGGGTCACCTCGCTTCGACTCGACGTCGACTGGTCCCGGATCGAATCGACCCGGGGCCGGCTGGACTGGGAAGCGACGGATCGGGTCGTCGAAGCGGCAGGCCGTCGGGGCATCGCCGTTCACGGCCTGCTGGTCTACACGCCGGCCTGGGCCAGACCACCGGGAACCTCCGACAAACACCCCCCGGACGACGTCCTGGGTTTCGCCGGGTTCGCCCGGGCCGCAACCGAGCGCTACCAGCCGGCCGGGGTCGGCAGCTGGGAGGTGTGGAACGAACCGAACGTCGCAAACTTCTGGGAGCCCGGCGCCGACCCGACGTCCTACGCCCGGCTGCTCCGGGCCACGGCCGACGCCATCCGATCCGTCGACCCCGATGCCACCGTGATCTCCGGCGGGCTGGCTCCGGCACGGGACCGGGAACGGGAGCTCTCGCCGGAGACCTTTCTCGAGGCCATGTTCGAGGAGCTGGAGACGGGGGTGGTGGATGGGGTTGCGATCCACCCCTACAGCTATCCCGCCAACCCGTCCGATCGTTCAAAGGGTTGGAACCTGTTCGGGAGGCTCCCGGCCATCCGGGATCTGGTTGCCGAGGCCGAAGGGCGGGCGGTCCCGATCTGGCTCACCGAGTTCGGCGCCCCCACCGGGACCGCCGACAGTGCGGTCGGCGAGGCCGACCAGGCGGCCATGGTCGGCGAGTCACTGCAGTGTGCCGGTCGGCTGGACTGGATCGGGCCCCTGTTCCTCTACAACCTTCGTGATCGGCCCGCCGGCGACCCCGACGAGGCCGAGGACAACTTCGGTTTGTTCACCGCCGCCGGCGAACCGAAGCGGTCAGCAACCGTGGTTCGGGAGTTTCGAGACATCGCTCCCGGCACGCCCGTTCCCTCACCGTGCGAAGGCTGGTGAACCCCGGGCTCACCGTGCGAAGGCTGGTGAGCCCGCAGTCACCGTGCGAAGGCTGGTGAGCCCCGCGGTCACCGTCTGACCAGGGCGGAGCGGTCGATGATCCCCAGGGCGACGACGAGCCCGGCGTAGCTGGCGATGGCCACCATGGCCGCCACGATCCAATGGGTGACGAGGGAGGCGGCGAAACCGGTGCCCAGGCCGGCCAGGACGGCAAGGGGGAGCCGCCCCAGCTTCGCCAGTTGCCGGCCGTCGACCCACCCCGGGATCCTGGCGAACTGGCGCCACATCAGAACCACGACGACGGCCTCGGTGGCCAGGGTCGCCAGCGCCGCGCCCTCGAACGACCAGGCCGGGATGAAGAACAGGTTGAGCCCGAGGTTGATGGCCAGACCGGTCATGGCGATGATCGGATACCAGCGGTGGCGACCGGTGGCGATGAGGGCGGTGATCGCCACCTGGGCCGCAAAGGCCAGCACCTCGGCCGAGACCACGATCGACGTGGCCCGCCCGGCCGCCCGGTAGTCGCTGCCGTACAGCAGTTCGGCGGCGTCGGCGGAGAACAGCCAGAACCCGACCAGCGCCGCGCCGGCGGTGACGGCCAGCACACGAAGGGCCTGGCTGGTCATGGCATGGAATCGTCCCGGGGCGTCCGGCCAGGCTGCGGCCAGCGGGGCCAGGAGGGCGACGGCCACCGCCGAAGGCACGAAGTGCACCAGGTCGACGAACTTGTAGGCGACACCGTACAGGCCGACCGATTCGAAGGTGTCGAGCTTGGAGAGCATCACCGAGTCGATCCGGTAGTACAGCGTGACGAAGGCGGCACCGGTGGCCAGCGGCACCGCCTCCTTGAGCAGTGCTTTCCAAATGCCGATGTCGATCCGGTACCGGAAGTCCATCAGCCGGTGGGCGGCGGGGACCTTCCACGCCAGGACGATCAGATCGTTGAGCACCGCGGGGACCACCAACCACAGCAGCATCCCGCCCTGCAGGACGATGGCGATGGTGAGGGCCAGCTGGCCGAGGCGACCGACAACCGCGAGCACCGCCAACGGGGCCAGACGGTCCTTGACCTGGAAGGCCACGTCGTAGGCATGGGACGGGGTGGCGAAGACGACGACCAGTCCGGCCACCGCGGTGGCCTGAACCACGACGTCGGGATAGTCGGCGAGCAGCACGACGGCCATGGCGATGCCGTAGCCGATGAAGCCGAGCACGATCCGCAGCACGATGTAGGTCCCGGCGAAGGTGGCCCGGTCCCGATCGGTGTCCAGCAGGGCCGACACCGCAACCCGACCAACGCCGAGGTCGGTGACGATCGACAGCATGCCGAGGATGCTGAAGATCAGGGTGAACTGGCCGAATCCCTCGGTGCCGAGTTGGCGGGCGATGAGAACCGTGCCGCCCCAGCCGACGAGTGCGATGATCAATCGGCTGGCCACCAGGGCGGCGGTGTTGGAGGCGAACCGTCCCCCGGAGCCGAGGTGATGGTGCTCTTCGGTTCGGCCCCCGACTCCCGGCCGGCCGTCTCCCGGTCGGCCATCTCCCGGCCGGCCGTCATCGTCTGGGACCGTTGTCATCTGCTCATCGCCGGTCCGGCGTTCTCCGGTCATGACGGCGGCCGGCCCCGGGACACGACCGAACCGGCCAGCGACGCCACCGAGTGCATGCCGTCGTACAACCCGGGACGCCAGTCGTCGAGGACCTGGACGTCGAACTCGGTGCTCGGCCGGACCAGGGCGGCGACCGTCCGGGAGATCTCGAATCGGGGTGGTCGATGGGCCGCCAGACCTGGAGCGAGCCGGGCCTTGGATGCCAGGGCCAGCCATCGCAGCTCGAGTTCGAGATTGCGGCAACCCACACCTTCCCGGAGCCGGTTGGAGGCCGGGGGGACACGACCGGGCTCGATGTACCGCTCGGCCAGCAGCAGCGGGAAGTCGACACCGGCTCGCACCGGCAGGGCGATCGACCCCCACACTCGACCGTTGATCTCCAGCAGCACCGGGCCGTCCCGGCCGTCCTTGAACTCGACCATGGCCAGTCCGTCCCATCCCAGGGCACCGAGAATCCGCTCGCTGTGGTCGAGCAGGACGGGGTCGGGCGACTCGGCCACCCGGTAGGAGCTCATGCCCCCCGACAGGGGCACTTCGTGGAGCCTGCGGTGCTGGAACGATGCGATGGTTCTCCCCTGCCACACCAGCAGCTCGACACCGACCCCGGGTCCGGCAACGTGCTGTTGCACCTGGACCGGGAAGCCGCCGAGGCGATCCGATCGTATGGCGTCCATCAGTTCGTCGGTGTTGCGGGCGTGGAAGACCGACCGGGTGGTGATCGTGCCGCGCCGGTCGGGGGCATGGGACGAGATGGGCTTGACGACCACCGGCCAGCCGATCTCCTCCGACGCCAGACGTGCCGATTCGGTGTCTTCGGCCACCGCCGACCGGGGCGTCGGGATCCCAAGCGAGTCGGCGAGGCGGGTCGTCCGGCCCTTGTCCCGAGCGGTCCGGAGTGCCTCGGGTCTTGGCAGGGCCAGCGTCGATCGGGGCTCGAACATGGCCCGGTCGGCGTCGATGGGGTAGATCGACTTGTCGGTGGTCGGCAGGATCAGGTCGATGTCCTCCGCTGCGGCGATGGCTGCGAGACGAGCGGCCGAACGAGCTGGTTCATGCTCGGCCGACGGCACGGTGTACCACCGGTCGGCGTGGCGGGAGATCGACCAGCGGGGCCGCTCCCGGCCGTGGCTGGCCACCACCCGCCAGCCGCCACGGGCCAAGGATCGTACAACGGTCAACCCCGGCGTGTAGCCGGCATCGGTGACCAGGACGGATGGCCGCCGATCAGACACGGTCGCCCACCATCGCTCGTTCGACGGCCGAGGTGCCCATGGCCATGGCAAAAAGGGCCCACAGCCAGATCCCGATGAACTTGGCGCCGTCCTCCACCACCAGACGAAGGTCGGAGTCGCTCTGCCAGATCTGATCGACGACGATGCTCAGACCGAGCAGGGTGGTCGAGGCGAGGAGCAGCACCATGGTCGGCGGTTCCAGCATGCGGAAGCTCGACAGCAGCCAGGCCGCCCCGAGCACGAGGTAGACGGCATAGATCGGGCGCTCACTGCCAACGGCGCGAAGCAGGATGTCGTCGTGGAGCAGGAACACGTCGTCGACCAACAGCAGCAGCGAATAGAGGGCGGCGAGTCCGAGCACCCGGGAGCCGACCCCGGCCGCCCGCCACACCAGGAGGGCACCGAAGCCGAAGAATGCGGCGGCGGCGGCCCAGCCGACGGCCCCGAGCGAGGAGGCGATCCCCAGGTACCACGGCTCTTCGGCGGTGACGGTGGGATCCCGGGTCAGCGAGCCGACCGGGGCGACGTCCTGAACAAAGATGGCGGCGAAGAACGCCATGCCGGCCAGTGACACGGCCAGGGCGGCCCAGGCGACGACGGGGAGGGAGAATCCCGGCTTCGACGCCGCTTCGGTCACCGACGAAGACATCGACCCGTCGTGCCCGACCGCCGGGGAATCGATGTCGGCCTCGGTTGCTCTATCCATCGTCGGGCTCACCGGAACCTCCTGGCCGCAGCCGGCGTGTCATGTCATAGGCCACTTCGATGGTGCCCAGCGTGGCTCGGGCCCTGGTGAGCCGTTTGGGGCCGGCGGCAACGATACCGAGGGTGTCATAGCCGTCGGTGGCCCAGCGGCGCTTGTACTGATCGCCGCCGAGCTGGAGGTCGATCACCGAGTGGCCGCGGTCGATGGTCCACTGCACCCCGTGCTCGGCCAGCAGCTGACCCGGGGAGTACTGGGCCAGGTCGGGATCGAATCGGCCCAGCACAACGAAGGCCGTTGTACCGCTCAGCAGGTAGACGTCGAATGCTGCTCGGCGTCCCCCGATCGACAGGGTCAGGATGGCCAGTTGCCCGGCGGCGGCACAGGCGGCAAGCGCCGCCTGGAAGAAGTCCTGGTAGGGGGCCCGCCCGAGATGGATGCGGCCGTTTGCCGCTTCCGCTCGATCGTACAGCGACGACAACCGACCCCATTCGCCGAGCACCGCCTCGGGTTCGGTGTGGACCGAAAGCGTCGCCTCGCGTGGCGCCAGGTCCCGATGGGCCCTGGCCAGTTTCTTGCGCAGTCCCGAACGTTGGGGGCTGGCCAGGTAGGCATCGACCGATGCCACCCCCGCCAGGTCGAGCACCGGGCACTCGTCGCGAAGCTCGGCGTGGACCTCCCAGTCGGCGTGGTGCCGCAGGGCCTCGAAACCGGCGCCGCGGTGCCGGTAGTCGCCCAGATCGAACACGGTGGAGGCGGGATCGAATGCGGACCACATGGCCCCGGCGATATCGGCCTTGGCCGGGGCGATCAGGAGCTCGCCGACCGCCCCAAGGCCCCGCCCCAGGAACGAGACCGTCTGGAGTCCGGCTCGAGATCGGCGAAACAGCGGGGCGAGGCCCACCAATTCACCCTGGCCGCTGCGGGCGGTGACCACCGAGAGCTCCCCCTTGCCGAGCCACCGCCACCAGGCGATGGCCATGCCGGGCAGGGCGAACGGCTGGGCCGAGCGCTCCTCGGCCAGCCGATTCCAGGCCGGCCGGATCGCCTCCAGCGCCGACGTTTCGGTCAGCACGTCGATCTGCAGATTGCGGGTCGCCTGGCCTGCACCTCTGCTCATGACCCCTCCGCTTCGGAACGGGCCCGGTCGGGCCGGTGGCCGGTCCGGCGTCGATCGGCCGGTACCGATCGATCGGCGACACCGAGGCCGAGCTGCCGGTAGACCTCCACCGTCTCCGCCGCGGCCGCGGCCCACGAGAGCTTCTCCACCGCGTGCCTTCCGGTTCGGCGCATCGAGGCTCGGAGCCGCTCGTCGGCCACTGCGTCGCCGAGCAACTCGACAAGACCCTGCGGATCGTTCGGCGGGACCAGCGGGTAGCCGAATCCCCCGAGGACCTCGGGCAGCGCCCCCACCGACGTGGCCACCACCGCGGCACCCGATGCCAGCGCCTCGATCGGGGGCAGCCCGAAACCCTCGTATCTCGACGGGTAGGCCACCACGGTCGCCGCCCCGTACAGCGGGCCCAGCAGGTCGCTGTCGACATACCCGAGGGCTGTCACGTCGCCGGGGAGATCGATCCGAACATCACCGGCCAGAACCAGCGGCACGCCGACACGCCGACAGGCCTCGGCCAGGCCGGGAACGTCCTTGCGGGGTTCGGCGGTTCCGACATGGAGCACAAATCGTTCCGGGAGATCGAACCTGTCCATGACCGCCGCCACCTCGGCGTTTGAGGCGGGACGGCACCCCGGCCGAGGGGCCTGGTGGATGACGGTTGCGGTTGCGCCGAAGCGCTCGCCGAGGCGTTCGGCGGTGAACCTGCTGACGGCGATCAAGGCGTCGGCCCGGCGAAGGTGGAGCGAGAGCAGGGCCTGTTCACCCCTGGCCCGGAAGGCCGAGAACGCCCATGGGGTGTCGAAGACCGACAGGTCGTGGACCGTCGCCACCGTCGGTCCCCCGCCGATCAGCGGGAGATCGACGTCGAGCCCGTGCACGATGGGCGAGGGGCCGATGGTCGCCGCCAGCTCCTTCGGGATCGGGAGGGCGGCACGAACCGCTCGTTGCACACCGTGGCAGACCGGGATGGTGGCCGGGGTCACCGAAGCCGGCAGCTCCGCCACCGCGTTGGCCTGGACCCTGGCTGCGGCCGCGACGTCTCCCCGTTCGGAAATGCCGGCGATCAGGCTCCGACTGTAGGTTTGAACGCCGCTTCCGCCGGGGCTGAGAGCGACCGCATTGTAGAAGACCCCTGAAACAGCGATGGCACTACTCCTAACAACATCCAGAAGAAAAGGTCGGCCGGGAAGATTTCCCAGTAGGAACTGACGAGAGATGCGACCATGGCACCGAGGATCGAGGCTGCGATACCCGCCGCCAACCCGGCCTCGCCCGCAGCCGGACGCAGCGAGGCCTTCCTGGCGGTGGCGAATGCCAGCCCCATGGCCGAGATCAGCAGCCAGGCACCCATCGGTCCCAGTTCGACCAGCGTTTTCACGTAGTAGTTGTCCGGCTGGTAGCGGGCCGAATCCACCTGTGTCGGGAACTCGATCTCGCTGTTCAACCGGGAGTCCTGAACCAGTTCGGCCGCGCTGCCGACACTGCCGATGCCCTGGCCGAACGGTTCGACACCCTGCTCGAACACGGCTTGGGTCCAGCCGTTCGACCGCTCCAGGAGGCTGCTCGGCGACAGGAAGGCGCCAACGAACCCGCCCGGCAGGAAGGCGGCCACCACCAGGGCCGGAATCACGATGTGTATCAGGCCCCGGTAGCGGTGAACGAGCAGCCAGATCGCTCCCACCGCGAACCCCATCAGCGCAGCTCGCACCACCGCGGTCACCATGCCGACCCCGAGCAGGGGCACGGCGGCCAGGAACAGCATGTTCCGCAGCCGCCGCGGATCCTCCAGAGCGACCGGGATGCCAACCAGCAGAACCATCATGACGAAGAAGGCGTAGGCGAAGGGCTGATTGAAGGTGGAGAACGAGCGCAGGATCCCCGACGCGAAGCGGACGTTCGAGTTGTAGTCGTAGCCGAGCGAGACCAGCGCCTCCGGCCCGGCGATCTGCTGGCCGATGCCGATGATGACGACGACGACGCCGGCCACCATCAAGATGGTGACCAGCCGATCCCGTTCCTTGGCGTTGAGGGGCGCCCACCAGAGCGCCAGCGGGACCAGGAGATAGAAGAATCCGATCTTCACCCCGATGATCGCCGACGTTGACGGGTGGAGCAGTGCCGACAGCGCAGCGAGAGCCAACAACCCTGTCATCGGCAGGACCCAGGACGGGACGACCCGGCTATCGATTCGTGGCGACGGGGATCCGGGATCGGCTCGGCGATGCCACCAGGCCGAGACGACGATGAGCAGGACCAACGCCTCCTTCCAGCCCTCGACGATCGGCGGGTGGGGGACGATGAACAGGAGGCCGTCGAACGGGGCGATGGCGGCCAGCAGCAGGATCCCGGTCGGGGGCCGACGGACCACCGCCGCGGCAACGGGGAGTGCCGCCAATGCGATGGCGATCAGCAGCAGCGGGTTTGTCACCGATATCGCCCGACCTGGTGGCCGAGAACCTCGGCCCGCCCGGCCGCAATGCGATACGCGGCTTGTCGCCTCAACCTCTGCTCCTCACTGCTGGACCCCGTCGAGGGTATCGGGACGGGAGCTCCGGCAACAATGGGCGATAACCCTGTGGCGGCGGCAGGGGGCAGCGGCCCCATCGGACCTCGTTTCGGCCCGCCGACGGTCTTGCGATCGGTTGTGGGCAGGTGTCTGCTCAGCCGCCCCGGGTGTATCGGCGCAGGGCGTCGAGGGCGGGGCGGGGGGTCATGTCCCGCTTGATGAGGGCATACCCCCGAGTCCAGCTGTCGGCGTCGGCGTCGACCCGTTCGAGGCCGTTGTACCACGCCGCACGGGTGACGTTCGGGTACCGCTCGGCCGCCAGTTGCAGTGACTCGACCAGGTACTGTCCCTGCTGCGCTTCGGTGACCCCTCGACGGTAGGACGGGAGCCCCTCGTGGTTCGGTCCGACCGACCAGGCGAACTCGGTCCACCACACCTCTTTGTGCCCGTCACCGTTGCGCCGCATCAGCTCGGTGATCGTCGGCTGCTCGGTCATCCACCAGTCGTTGCCGTCGGTCGGGTGGTCCGGCGGCTTGTCGCTGCCGCCCTGGTAGGGGTGGGTGGCCATCACGTCGAAGTACCCGCCCGCTCCGGCGGCGTATGCGGCGGAGATGAATCGGGCGTCCTGGTGGGACGGGCCGCCGAACACGACGGTGCCGTTGGGGTCAGCGGCCTTGACCCCCCGGTAGGCCGCCTGGAGAAGCTCCACATAGTCGCCGACGTCGCCATGGAAGAACTTCTCCAGGTCCGGTTCGTTCCAGATCTCATAGCCGATGACCCGGCCTCGGTAGTGGTTCGCCAGCCAGGTCATGAACTCGCCGTACTCGGCGGGATCATTCGGCGGGGCGAGCTTGTCGCCGCCATTGGCCCAGCTCGGCGTTTCGCCGACGGTGAGCATGACGTCGAGGCCGCGGGCCCCGGCGTCGGCGATCAGCGTGTCGATCCGGTCGATGTACCACTGGCTGTAGCAGTCATCGCAGTCGAGCTCGAACGAGCGCCAGCCGACGTCGACCCTGAGCCACTCCATGCCGCCGGCGGCGAGCAGATCGAGGGCCCGAGCCCGATCACCGTCGGGGACGTTCCACTCCTCGAAGTTCACGCCCGGGCTCGGTCCGCCGCTCACCGCCGGCCTGCTGGTCGTCGGGGTGGCGGTGGTCGGCGTTGTCGTCGGGGCGACGGTGGTGGGGGCCGCGGTGGTCGGGGCGGCGGTTGTGGGGGCGTTCGTCCCGCCCTGGCCCGTGCCGCCCGAGCCGGTCCCGCCGGTTGGCGAGGTGCCGGGACCCGGGGTGGTGGCGACCGAGGCCGAGACGGTGGTGCCGGATCCGGCGGTGGTGGTCGAGGTCTCCTCGGCGACTGCGCTGTTGGACGGGGTGCTTGCGGAGCCACTCGTGGCCGAGGTCCGGCCGGCCCGAGGTCCGGCAGCGGTGGTCGGCGAGGGCTTGCCCGCCATGGGATCGTTCGACGCAGTGTTGGCGGACGAGCGGCCGGCAATCGTCTGCGGCGACCGTGCGGTGGTGGCGCCCTGCTGCGATGGCGCAGCCTCGGCGCCCGGACCCGACGCCTTGGTGGTCGGACCCGACGCCCTGGTGGTCGGGGTTTGAACAACCGGGGCTTCCAGCGCTTCTTCGAGGCCGTCTTCGGGGGTGGCCGAGGTCTGTGGGCCGGCGTCCTCGCTCGGCGCCGACGTGGTGGTCGACTCGGCCACATCGGCGGTGAGCAGGGTTTCGCTGGTCGGGGCGGTGTCGCCGCCGGGCGGCGTGGTGCTCGTTGCTGCGGCGGTGGACGTCGTCGACGCCAGGGCATCGATGGGGGCGAGGCCGAGATCGAGCAAGGGAGGCTCCACATCGGGGGCCACCGGTGCCACGAAGGACTCCTGGTCGAGTTCGGCCTTCACGACGACGTTGCCGGCGTCCGGCCCGTCGACCAGGCTTCCGAACCCGAACGTGGCGAAAACCAGGCCAGTGACGCTCGTCATCAACAGGGTTCGCCGCTGGGTGGTCAGCGATCTCATTGCATCAACTCGTTGGGCTCCCGCACATAGCTCCGAAACGGACTGTAGCGAGAACGAAATGAAACGGAAAGGAAATGTTCCCTTATTCGCCCAGCCCCCATGACCTCGCCGGAGCAGCCGTCCACCCGCTCGACCTCACGGCCACAACCTCTCGTCGAAGGAGAACTTCGATTAGGTTCTGGTCGGTGCTCGCAGCAGCCGACCACCGGCGCCATCACCGCCGATGCACCGTGCCGGGGCTCCGCGAGCCCAACCGAACATGGCCGCCGATCAGCGGAACAAAACGGTTGCCATGAGTGTGGCGGCTGCTGTATCGGTCCGACGATGAACCGGGTCATGGCCGGCCTGGCCGGCGCCACTTCCCGGCTCAGGTCCGACGAGCGGCTGCTGGTGATCTGCGGTTCGACGGTGCTCGTCATGGCCGGCCAGGGTGTCGTCGGCCCGGTCCTACCACTGTTCGCCAGGGACTTCGGGGTCTCGGCGGCCGTGGTCGGGCTGACCTTCACCGCCTTCGGTCTGGCCAGACTGCTGCTCAACATCCCGGCCGGGATCTGGGCCGATCGGCGGGGCCGGCGGGTGCTGCTGGTCGGTGGACCGATCGTGACGGCGATCGGCATGGTCGGCTCGGGCCTGGCCCCATCGATCTGGGTACTGCTGGCTTGGAGGTTCGTGGCCGGTGCCGGCTCGGCGCTCTACATGACCGGGGCCCAGATCTACCTGATCGACATCGCAGGGCCGGAGGAGCGGGGCCGTTACATCGCCACCAACCAGGGGGCGCTGCTGGTCGGGGTCAGCGCCGGGCCGGCCGTTGGCGGCCTCCTGGCCGAGTCGTTCGGTCTCCGAGCGCCGTTCCTGGTGGTGGGCGCCGGGGCGGTCATCACCGCGCTGTACGGCTGGTACCGACTGCCCGAAACACTCGACCCGGCAATGATCACCGCCAGGGCGAAGGACCCACCACGGGCCGGGGCCGGGCGGGCCTTCTTCCGCTCGCGATCGTTCGTGGCGGTCGGCCTGGTCACCATGGCCATCTTCTCCATCCGGGGTTCCCGGCAGAGCCTGATACCGCTCTACGCCAGCGAGGAGTTCTCACTCGGAACCGGCCAGATAGGTCTGCTGTTCACCGCCCTCGGTGTCGTCGGGCTGGTGTTGATCGCCCCGGCCGGGTGGCTGGCCGACACCGCGGGCCGACGACCGGTGATCGTCGTTGCCGGGTACCTGGCGTCGATCGGGGTGGTGGCGGCGGCCTTCTCCCCCACCACCGGGCTGTTCATCGCCGCGCTGTTGTTCTCGGCCTTCGGCACCGGCATCAGTGGTCCTGCCCCGGCCGCCTTCGTCGCCGACATGGCACCGCCCCAGCTCCGAGGCTCGGCCATGGGCAGCTACCGGACCTGGGGCGATCTGGGCATCGTGCTGTCGCCACCGCTGAGCGGGGCCCTGGCCGACGTCACCTCCATCCCATGGGCCATCTTCGCCAACGGGTTGCTGCTGTTCGGCGCCATCACCTGGTTCCTGGTGGCCAGCGGGGGTATCCCGGCGATGGGGCTGCGACGCCATGGCTAGTGTCCTGCCTCGGCCGCGGCACTCGTCAGCGGCGACGGTCGGCTCTGGCCTCGGCCAGGCCGGCGAGGACCGCACAGACGTCGTCCGGTGAGGCGAGGCGATGGCCGGCCTGGCTCTCGCCATCGCCGACCTTGACCCCGACATCGTCGGGCCCGAGCACTGCGAACACGTCCTCGTCTGTCACGTCGTCGCCGAAGTACACCGTGGCGGTTGCCGAATGACGGTCGGCCAGGGCCCGCACGGCATCGCCCTTGGTCGCCGAACCGATGCTGAACTCGACCACCTCCTTGCCGGTGACCAGCTTGCCGGGCCAGGCGTCGGCCAGCCGATCGACCTCGGCCACCGCTTCCTGGCGGTCGGACGCCACCCGCCGGAAGTGCACCGCCACCGACACCGCCTTTGGCTCGATGTGCAACCCCGGAAAACGATCGGCCAGGCCCCGCAACTCCTCCAACAGCTGTTCCAGCCCGTCCCCACCGGCCGCCGGGGCGCCGAGCTCGACGCCGTGGGAGCCGACGAGGGTGAACCGGTCGGCCGGGGCCACCAACGCGGCCAGGAGCTCGTAGCCGCGACCGGAGACGATGGCGACCGACGTCTGCGGGAGCTCAGCCAGCGCCCGGAGCGCAGCCATGGCGTCTGGAAGGGCCACGACCGCAGCCGGGTCGTCGACGATCGGGGCCAGCACGCCGTCGAAGTCGGTCGCCACCAGGAGCCGCTCCGCCCCGGCCAGCATGGTCACCGCCTCCTCCATCACGCGCCCAGCGGATCCAGACATGATGCGGCCCAGCGATACACGTCTGCCCGCTTGACCGTGCGCTTCAACGAAAGCATTCGCCGTTGTATCTCCGACGGGTCCATCTCGACCGCATGCTGCAGCGTGGCCGCCACCTGATCGACGTCGTGGGGGTTGACCAGCAGCGACGAGCGAAGCTGCTCGGCCGCCCCTGCGAACTCGCTGAGGATCAGCACCCCATCGTTGTGGACCCGGCAGGCCACGTACTCCTTGGCCACCAGGTTCATACCGTCACGAAGCGGGGTGACCAGCATCACGTCGGCCGCAACGTAGTAGGTGACCAGCTCCTCCAGGGGCAGGCTCCGGTACAGGTAGTGGACCGGGGACCAGCCCGGTCTTGCGAAGTCGCCGTTGATCCTGCCGACGGCCCCCTCGATGTTCTCACGCAGCGACTGGTAGGCCGGGACCCCCTCCCGGCTTGGCACTGCGACCTGCACGAACTCGTAGCGGACATCGGAGTCGATCGACCAACGGAGGAGTGTCTCCACCGCCCGGAGCCGGATGTCGATGCCCTTGGTGTAGTCGAGCCGATCCACGCCGAGGATGACCTTGTCGGGGTTGCCCATCTCCGATCGCAGCTCCCGGGCACGCTCCTGGATCTCCGGGGATCTGGCCAGGTTGCGGAACTCGTCGACGTCGATCCCGATCGGCGCCCGCTGGGTCCGGACCCGCCGGCCCTCGACGCTGAGCTCGCCCCGACCGAGCGAATGGGCGCCCCCGTATCGGCGGGCACAACGGATGAAGTTCTCGGCGCTGCGCCTGGTCTGGAACGCAACCACGTCGGCGCCGAGCAGGCCTTGGATGATCTCGTTCCGCCACGGCATCCTGGCGAACAGCTCGATGGGGGGAAATGGGATGTGGAGGTAGAACCCGATCGTGGTGTCTGGTCGGCCGTTCCGGATCATCCTGGGAACCAACTGCAGCTGGTAGTCCTGGACCCAGGCGATCCCATCCGGGCTCAGGGTCTCGAGCACATGGTCGGCGTAGCGCTGGTTGACCGCTTCGTAGGCCCGCCACCACCGGCGGTGGAACTCCGGTGCACTGACCACATCGTGATAGAGGGGCCACAGGGTGCCATTGCAGAAGCCGAAGTAGAAGTGCTCGATCTCCTCGGCCGACAGGGGTACCGGCACCTGGCCGATGCCGTCGGCCTCGAACGGTTCGAGGGCCTCGGAGCCGGTGTCGGCCCCGGCCCAACCGACCCAGGCCCCGTCCCGTTTCTGGAGGATCGGGACCAGGGCTCGAACCAGACCACCCGGGCTCGGCTCCCAGCCATCGCCAACCCTTCGAACCGGCAGGCGGTTTGCGACGACGACAATCTGGGAGTTCACCAACGATCACCCTAATGGCCTGCGGCCCCGGCCGTGAACACCGCCCCACGCCGCACCTCAACCGCTCGGTGATCCGCCGCCGCCGAGCGCCGAGGTGGCAACCGGCGGTACGGTCTTGATCGGGCACCGATGTGGAGAGCCGGCAACGGCTTGGTGAAGGGAGCGTGCCGATGCCGACCAAGCCGATCACCGCCGACGAGCTGGCAAGACTGGAGGCCGAGGTCACCGCGGCGTTGCGACGCAAGGACAGCTCCGACCTCGCCGTCATCGGCTTCGGTGAGGTCTCGGTCGGCCTCGGCTACCCGGCTGATGATCCGACCCACGTGTGCAAGCGCTCACCGTCGATGACCCCGGACCAGCACGTTCAGTACCGGGACCTGGTCGATCGTTATGTGGCCGAGCTGCGGGCGGCCGGGCTCTCGGTGGTCGACACCGAGGTGATGGCCGTGCCCCGCAACGACAAAGTGGTCGTCTACCTGGTCCAGCCGCTCCTGTCGGAGGACTCGTTGGGCGACCGGGTCCTGGTCGAAGCCCGGCCCGACGCCGAGCACCCGTTCCTCGCGGCCCTGGCCGAGACCCTGGCCCACGTCTCGTCGAGCCGCAGCATCGACGCCCAGGTGACGAACTGGGCTTGGGACGGAGAGCGGCCGACCCTGCTCGACGTCGGCACACCGTTCCTGTGGGATGGGGCCGGCCGGCTGCAATTCGACATGACCCCCTACCTCCCGATGATCCCGGCCCCGCTGCGGCGGGCGGCCAGGAAGGATCTGATCAAGGTGGTGGAGCGGTGGCGCCGGCCCCGGGGGGTGGCCCTGGATGTCGTGGCCAACCTCTATCGGGAGGGGCTGGAGCAGTGGGTACCGCCAACGGTGGCGGCGCTCAACACCACCCTCGACGCCGCCGACGCGATCTCGGCCGAGGAAGGTCGGCTGATCTACGCCGAGGACCTCAAGACCTGGCCCCGCCTGGCCAGACTGAAACGGGTGGAACGAAGCTGGCGCACGGTGGTGCGGCGTGGCCACTACGACTTCTTCATCCAGAGCACCTTTGGCAGCTCCCCGGCCGGGCCGACCGGTTGAACGACCGGCACCGCTGAGCCGAACCGCTTCGAACCGTCAACTGTCAACCGTCAACTGTCAACCGTCGAGCTTGGCGATCACTTTCTTGGGGGCCAGGAGGTGGAAGCTCTCGGTGATCCACCGCTCGAGATCGGCAACCGGTGGCGGGTGTCGAGGCTGGAACTTGATCAGGGTCCAGCCGCCCTTGCCGACCTGCCAGTGGTCCGGGTCGTCAGCGGCGTTGGTTTCGATCTCCGGCACGGACCCGTCGAGCTTGAGCCTGAGGTTGCACTGGTCCGGCTTCTCGCCGAGGAACACGAAGTTCTTGCCGCCGGCCTTGAACGCCCGGTTGACACACGACGAGCCCTCGACCGTGTCGGGGAAGCTCATCGCGTGGGACCTGATCGTTTCACTGATGGGGTATTCGAACTGCTCGACCTCACTCACGGGCCAAGCCTACGGCCGGGCCGGGAGCGAGTCGAGCGCCACACCCGGGACACAGTCGGTTGCAGTCGGGTCCGAAGTGCCGGCCACCACCGGATCCAGCCGGCTCAGCGGAGGAGATCTTCGAGGTCCCGGCGCCGGCCGGCATAGGCCGGATCCCGGCCCCGGTCGATCTCCTCCCGAGGATCGTCGACCAGATCGAACAACATCGGTGGGAGCGTCGGAAAGGAGACCAGCCGGTGGGTGGCGGTCCGCACCATCGTGAACCGACGGTCCGCCGCCGAGCCCCCGGCGCCGGCCCTGACCGACGAACGGAGATGATCGTCCCACGACATGTCGGCCCGGACATGGGTCCGCGGCCGGGGTTGCGGTTGACCGAGCAGCAGCGGCAGCAGGGAGCTTCCCTCCACCGACGGCGGGACGTCGACACCCATCGCCTCACAGATCGTCGGGAGCAGGTCGATGCTGGCGGTGAAGTCCTCGATCACGGTGCCCCGGGCCGGATCGGCCGCCGGTCGGGGGTCCCGGATGATGCACGGCACCCGGAAGTGCCCGTCGAACGGGCCGCGCCTGCCGTACATCCACTGGTCGCCGAGGGCGTCACCGTGGTCGCTGGTGAAGATGAGCAGCGTCGAATCGTAGTCACCACGACGTTTCAGCTCCGCAACCAGCCGACCGACGTGGTGGTCGACTTCGGCGCACAGCCCGTAGTAGGTGGCACGCAGGTTGCGGTCGTCCAGCTCCTCGACATCCTCGATCCGGCTCCGACGTTGCAGGTACTCGGTCATCGATCGGCCGGGAACGGTCAGCTCGAAGTATGGGTGGGCGGTGGCGACCCGGGCCGGCTCACCCGGCCTGGTCGGCAGGGCGACCTCGTCGGGGTCGACCAGGCGATGGTAGGGCCGGGGGGCGGTCATTGGCGGGTGGGGGCGGAGCCAGTTGCAGTGGAGCATGGCCCGATGGGGCCAGCGGCCGACGACCTCGATGGCGGCATCGGTGAGGAAGGCCACGTCGCTGTCCTCGGCCCGGTAGTGGGCCGGGGCCAGACCTTCTGCGCGGTGCGGATCACCGTCCGGGGCGTACAGGCCGAAGGGGTGGCCGGCGATCGGGCTGTCCGGGCCGACGTCGTAGCCGCGGGCTGCCAGGGCGGCCCGCCAGGTCGGGAACCCGTGCTGCCAGATGAACGGCTGGGCCACCTCGAACGCCGGGTCGACCAGGCCCTGCCAGTCCGTATCACCTGCGAGGCCGGGGCCCGCCGCCTGCTGGGGGGTGTCGGTGTAGCCGATCAGGATGGGGGCGATGTCGGACGCCGCCAGCGCCGCAGGCAGGGTGGTCAATCCGTGGTCGGCTCGGTGCTCGTTTGTCCACTGGCCGTGGGTCGGCAGGTGGGTCCCGGTCAGCAACGAGCTTCGGGACGGACCGCACGGCGAGGCCTGGCACCAATGATTGTTGAACAGCGTGCCCTCGGCGGCCAGGGTGTCGAGATTGGGGGTCTGCACCCCGGGCGTCGCCAACGCACCGAGGGTGTCGCCCCGCCACTGGTCGGCCACGCAGAACAGCACTCGATCGATCGGCTGGCGCGGGGCACTCATGGGTCGAACACTACTTGGGCGTGCTGGACCGAACCCGGCCAGGGCCGATGCCGGCACTACCCCACTGGAGTCGGCGGCCGACGCCCCATCATCGCCAACCCGCCATGCGGGCGTTCTGGAGATGCTTCTTGTGCTCCGGCCAGGTCACGCCGCGAAACTGGTCGGCGTCTGGACCGAGCCAGACGTTGTTGGCCGAGGCCTGACCGCATCGTTCGGCAGCGAGCGGGTCATCCGCCATGACCCGTCCGGCTGTTCCTCGATCACATACTGCTGGAACCCCGCTTTTGGGTCGGCCGGCTGCACGATCGACTCGGCGCCGTCGTCGTCGACGGTGAGGACGTCGGCGTCGAATGACACGACACAGACCTCGAGGACCCAGGTCGGCGGATCCTCGAAGAGAGACGCATGCCGCCGATAGAAGATCGCCGGGTCCGCACCGCGGAACCAAAGGCCGTCGGCCCTCCAGCCGGCCACGGCGGTGACGATCTCGGTCCGCAACTGCCCACCGATGTACTCTCCCAGGTCCTCATCGACGTCGCAGGACTCTGGGTCGGCCAGGCAGGTCAGATAGGCCTGTCGCTGCTCGAAGACAAAGGCCATCAACGCCTCCCCCAGGGCCTCGTCCTCGGCTTGCGGCGACAGCGTGGTTTCGGTGCTTGCGGTGGTCGGTCCGGTGCTGCTAGGAGACCGTCGCTCGACGACGCTTGTTCGTCACGGTCTGGTCACGGCGAGGCCGATTTCCCCGAGAAGGCCGATGCGTTCGGGATTGTGGCCGTTGGCCGCCAGGTTGATCGTGAGCCCATCGATCCCCGTCGACATTGCTGCCTGGAGGCGTTCCCCGACCATGTCCGGGTCGCCGAAGATGAGCAGGCCCTTTGCCATCTCGACGATCTCGTCGTTCCAGCCCTTCGCAGCGGCGAGCTCTCGAAGGTCGACCTCGGCCTCCTCCATCGTCGGCGCCACCAGCGCCATCTGGAGTGAGGTGACCTTGATCTCCGACCGATCGCGACCGAGACGATCACAGTGGGCGGCCAGGGCGTCGAGCTTGCGAGGAATCTCCTCGATCGTTGCGCCGCCAAGATTGGACTCGTCCGCATACTGCGCGACCATGCGAAGGGTCTTCTTCTCGCCACTCCCACCGATCATGACGGGAATCCGCGAGACAGGCGCCGGCGAGTTGACTGCGTCCGTGACCTGATAGTGCTCGCCTCGCAGCGTGACCTTCTCGCCGCGGAGCATCGGGAGGATGATCTGTAGCGCCTCCTCCAGCTTCTCGAACCGGTCGGTGAAGGTGCCGAACTCGAAGCCCAACGAGTTGTGCTCGAGCTCGAACCAACCGGCGCCTATCCCGAGGGTGGCCCGGCCACCGGAGACGTGGTCGAGCGCGGTGATCGTCTTGGCCAGCAGGGTCGGGTGTCGGTACGTGTTGCCGGTGACGAGGGAGGAGAGCCGCACCCGTTCGGTGTGCTGGGCCAGCGTCGACAAGATCGTATAGCACTCCAACATCGGCTCGTCGGGGGCACCGAGGCCCGGCAGCTGGTAGAAGTGATCCATCACGAACACCCGGTCGAAGCCGGCCGCTTCGGCCGCCTTGGCCTGGACGATCACGTTGCTCACGACGTCGGCCTCGGCAATCCCCGGCAGGGTGAAGTTGGGGATCTGGTACCCAAGTCGGGTCATGATGCTGCTCCTCTTGAATGCGATCGATGAATCGTCAGGACACTATCGAACCGGATGCGGCGTGCCATCGCGGCGGGCTCATCCGAGCAACCGAAAATAGATTCGGATTGGTACACTGTAAGGGCCAGCCGGGGCTACGGCGAAGCGGGCCAGCGCCTGAGCTGGCGAGAGGTTCGACTCCTCCCGATGGCACCACGTTCGGGGGCCCGGACCCTGGGTGGCGACCTGGATCGTCTCCAGGGTCTGTCCGTTGTCAACAAACGCAACAACCAGCGGCGATCGGTCCTGGCCGTGACCGCATGCGGTCGCGGCATCCTCAACGATCGGGACCTGCAGGACCTCGAGGCCCACGAGCGGCGGATCGACGAGTTGTAGGCCGGAGCTGAGCGCCGGTCGGGGCCGAAGGTGTGGTTCAGAGGGTGCCGGCAGCGAGGGCGTCCCGCACCGTCGCCGCCCTGGCCCGGACGTCGTCGAGATCGTTGAGCCGCCGCATCGCCGCCAGCTGGCGGGCCATACGATGGTTGCCGGTCAGGGACTCCTCGTTGCGGGCCAGGAAGTCCCAGTACAGGGTGGTGAAGGGGCAGGCGTCGTCGCCGACCCGTTTCCGGGGGTTGTAGCGACAGCCCGAGCAGCTGTCGCCCATCCGGTTCAGGTAGGCTCCGCCCGAGGCATAGGGCTTGGTGGCCATCATCCCCCCGTCGGCGTGGAGGGCCATGCCAACCACGTTCGGCACCATGACCCATTCGGCCCCGTCGACGAACGACGCCCACATCCACTCGGTCATGGCCTGGGGGTCGACGCCGGCGGTGAGCGCCAGGTTGCCGAGCACCATCAGCCTCTCGATGTGGTGGGCATAGCCGGTGTCCTCGAGGTGGCCCAGCACCGATGTCACGCAGGCCATCTCGGTGGTGGCCTGGCCGGTGAACGCCGGCGGGACCGGGCGGTCGGCGCCCAGCCGGTTGGCCGAGCGATAGTCCGGCATCCACAGCCAGTAGACCCCCCAGACATACTCCCGCCAGCCGATCACCTGGCGGATGAACCCCTCGACCGAATTGATCGGCGCCGCACCGGCCCGGTAGGCCGCTTCGGCCGCCTCGACCACCTCGACGGGGTGCAGCAGCCCCAGATTCAGCGACGACGAGAGGGCGGAGTGGGCCAGCTTCCACTCGTCGGCCAGCATGGCGTCCTCGTGAGGTCCGAACGGGGCCAGTCCGGCGTCCACGAACTCACCGAGTCGGACCAGGGCCTGGTCCCTGGTGACCGGCCACAGCCCGCTCGGATCGGCGCCCCAGGTCTCGGGCCAGGCCCCCGGCCCGATGTCGGCCAGCACCTCGTCATCGATCTCGTCGAGCTCGAACCGGGTGAGCTCGGGCCAGGCCCGACCGTCGGTCGGCGGCGGTTCCCGATTGTCGTGGTCGTAGTTCCATTGGCCCCCGACCGGGGTCGGATCATCATCGTCCGATCCCGGTTCCAGCAGGATCCCCAGCCTGGTCCGCTGCCAACGGTAGAAGTCCTCCATCCTGAGGCGCTTGCGGCCGTCGGCCCAGGTCGCGAAGTCACGGTAGTGGCAGGCGAACTGGTCGTTGGCAACAACCCGGACCCCCAGCCGCTCCAGCATCCTGGTGCCGTCCCAGCTCATGGGCTCCATCGCCACCACTTCGTCCGGCCCGTGGTCGGCGACATGGGCCCGCAGCCCTTCGGCCAGCGTCGGCGCCCGGCGATGGTCGACCTCGAACCCCTCGTCTCGCAGCTCGGCGGCAAAATGGGCCATGGCCGACAGCACCAGATGGAGCCGCTGCCGGTGCCAGCGCTTGGAGTGGATCTTGGCATCGCTCCGCACCAGCAGCACCCGACAGTCGCCGGGCTCGCGGTCGGCCAGGGCACCGCGGCGACGATGCAGCTGATCGCCGAAAATCCAGACGGATGGGACCGAGCGACGGTCGGGGTCTGACATCGTGGCAGTATCGCCGCTGCGGAGCGCCGACGACGAGCCGGACGGCCCGGGTCCGCCCCGACCGTGACCTGCTCGGTCCGCCACTGTCGGGCACCCTGCGCTAGACCATGGATGATGTTGCAGGAGAACTCGCTCGTTGCCGGTCTCAAGGATCGGGTCGTCGGTGCCACCACCTCGCTGTTCTCCCACGGACCGATCCCGCTGGAGCACACCCTCGACCACGAGGGCGACCCCGGTCTCCTGGGGCCCGATTCGATCTCCTGGCGGGTCATCGGCGACGCCACCGCCTTCGTCGGCGGGATCCGGGCCCTGCTGGTGCAAACCGCCCATCCCGAGGTGGTGGCCGGGGTGGAAGAGCACTCGACCTACCGCGATGATCCACTGGGGCGACTGTCGAGGACGTCGGTCTACGTCACCGAGACCACCTACGGGGCCATGCCCGAGGTGGAGGCTGCGGCCTCGACGGTGCGGCGGGCCCATCGGCCGGTGGAGGGGCTCTCGGACCGAAACAAGCCATATAGCGCCAACGATCCGGGGATGAAAGCCTGGGTCCACAACGTGTTGACCGATTCGTTCCTGGCCGCATTCCAGGCATACGGTCCGGAACCGTTGGACCCCGAAGAGGCCGACCGCTTCGTCGAGGAGCAGACCAGGATCGGGGCGTTGCTCGGCGCCGACCCGCTCCCCACTACGGCGACCTCGCTGTCGGCCTGGATCGTGGATCACCCCGACCTGGCCCGATCACAGGCCCTGGACAGCGCCATCGGGTTTCTGCGCGACCCACCACTGAGCCTGCCGGTCCGGGTCGGCTACCGCCTGCTGTTCGACGCTGCGGTCGACACCATCGAGCCCCGGACCCGCCGCATCATCGGACTGGAACCGACCCGGCGGGGTGGCGAGATCGGCGGGGCCGCGGTCTCCAGCCTGCGATGGGCGCTCGGGTCGTCGCCTTCGTGGCAATTGGCCCTGAAGCGGACCGGCGCACCCATCCCGCCGGGCCTGTTCCGACAAAGAGTGGATTGACCACGCCCCGACACGGGTAAGCGTGACCCATGAGTGGATCAACGCAACGCTCGTCGCCGTGCCTCGATGCCGAGGAGACAACGCGGCTGGCTCGACGGGTCGTCATCGGAGCCGCCGCCGGGCTCGTCGCCGGGCTCGTCATCGCCGCGGTGGCAATGGGATTGTTCGAGGCCGCCGCCGGGCCCACCCTGGCATCGCTCAGCATCGCCGGTTCGATCATTGGCGGGCTGGTCGGGTTGTACTCCCGGCTGTCGATGAACACCCAACTCTTCGACGTCGACACCGGCCAGGAGTCGACGGTCAGGGTCGACGTCTACGGGCTCGACGAGGACAAGGCCAAAGCGTTGGACAACCTCCTCGGCCATAGCTGAAGGGCAGGGGGCGAGTCCGGCCATGGTGAGGCTGAGAAAACTCCTGCACGATCTGGCCGAGGGGCTGATGGCGGTTCCCCTCGGCTTCGTGGTGGCCGGCATCGCCCTGGCCCAGGTCATGACCAGAATCGACGCCGCCCTCGGCGATGAGGGCCTGCCCCGGTGGCTGGAAACGTCGGTCGACGGGGGCCGAGCCATCCTGGCCGCCATCGCCGGTGGACTCATCACGTCGGTCACGCTGCTGCTGTCGCTCGTCCTGGTGGCGGTTCAGCTGGCCTCTTCCCAGTTCTCGCCCCGAACGCTGCGAGGCTGGACCGGCGACCGGACCCAACAGGTGGCGATCGGGCTGGTACTCGGCACGTCGGTGTACTGCCTTCTGGTCCTCCGGGAGACCAGGGCCTTGGAGGAAGGCGTCGAGGTCACACCGGACATCTCGGTGCTGCTGGCGGTGACGCTCGGCGTGCTCTCGCTGATCGCCGTGCTCCGCTCGGTCGACCACCTGACCAGCAGCCTCCGGATCGGCTCGGTCGCCCGGTCGATCGCCGACGACACGGTGGTCCTGATCCGCGATCGCCGGGAGGCGCTCAAACTGGAGCGTCCCCGGCTCTCCCCATCCACCCCTTCGACGCCGTCGACCATCGATACGATCCCCGATGACGCCGAACCGGTGCTCTCCGATCGCGCCGGCTGGGTCCAGCAGATCGACGAGGACGCCCTCCTCGATGCGCTACCGAACGGCTCGACCGCCCACATGTCAACCGCACTGGGCCGATACGCCATGCCGAAGGCCCCGATGGTCTGGATCTCGCCTCCTCCCCAGAAGGTCGACTCGGCCAGGAGGATCCGCTCATCGATCGCCCTCGGCGACGAGCGCACCCTGCAACAAGACATCGGCTATGGCATCCTCCAGTTGACCGACATCGGCCTGCGGGCTCTCTCCCCCGGTACCAATGACCCGAACACCGCCAACGACGTGATCGTCCACCTCGGGGTGATCCTGCTGGAGATCTGGGAGAGCCCGGAGCAGGATCGGGTCCGCTCCCAGAACGGCAAGACCCTGGTTCGCCGTGATCTCCGCCACGGCGAGTTCCTTCGAGCATCGTTCGACCCACTGCGACGGTACGGCTCGGCCGACACCGATGTCACCGCCAACATGGTCCAGACCCTGCTGACCCTGCGCAGTGAAACCAAACGGCGGGACCTCCCCGGTCCGATCGAGCCCATCGACGAGACCATCGACGCCATCGCAGATGAATTTCTGCGCCACGATCCGGCACCGATCGACGAGCGGAGGATCCTGGACATCCTCGACCGTGACCGCTGAGCCGGGGGGCGATGTCGGCGACGGTCTTGGCGCCGGAGGTTTGGCGCCGGTGGCGACGGGTAGGGCACGACCGGGTACGCCACATCAGCAATCCACAGATCACCTCGACACCGAGACCGACACCGAGCAGTCGACCGCCGAGTGGCTGGAAACAGCCAAGCAGTTGGCCGAACGCCTCACCCACCACCGCGATGAAGAAGAGGTCGAGATATTTCCCGTTGCGGGCAAGGTACTGTCAGAGCAGGAGAAAGAACAGCTCGCAGTCGAGTATGCGGATGACATGGAGCGCCGCCGGGAGAAGATCCGTTCGCGATCGACATCCGGCAGGCGATCGGCGCCGACCGAACGGACGGCGCCGGTCTCCACCGGTCCGCAGCCGGCCGAGCCCAGAGAAGGGACCAGTGAGTATGGGAGTAGCCCGAAAAACCGCTTCGATCGGAACCCTCGGCGTTGTCAACTGGCGAAGCAAGGGTGAGCGGTTGGACATGGAGATTGCGGCCAGGGAGGCGGCCGAGCAAGACCTCGAAGCCGTAGCCGAGGCGCTGGAACAAGCCAAGAGCCAGACCGACCAAGCCCGGGCCGAAGTCGACCCGGACGTCGAAGCGGAGCAGAAAGAAAAGCGTCGGGCCAGGCGGGCCCGCAAGCGGGCTGAGAAGAAGGCGGCCGCAGCCGAGAAAAAGGCTGCGGCGGCCGAAAAGAAAGCGGCGGCGGCGGAAAAAAAGGCTGCCGCGGCGGAAAAAGAGACCCGCCGGGCTCGGCGGGTCCGCAAGCGGGAAGACAAGGCCAGCCGGAAGCAGCTTGCAAAGGAGAAGAAGGCCAATCGCCGGCGGCGGTTCCGCCGCAAGAAAGAAGAAGCGCTCGATTCGGCGGCCGATGCCACCGAAGCCACCAAGAAGGCCGGCCGGCGAACCAGAAGGCGCCTGAAGAAGGAAGCCAAGAAGCAGGCCAAACTGGCCAAGAAGCAGGCAAAGTCGGCCAAGAAGAGCGCCGACTCGGTGGCCGACAAGGTCGTTGGTGCCGTCGGCGACGCGGCCGATGCCGTCACCGGCTGAGCGACATGGCGGCGGAGCATGGCGCTGAACCGACCTTGATCGATAGCGGTCAAGGTCGGGCAACGGCAGCCGACGACGTCGTTTCGGCGCTGCTCGAGGCCGGTGTCGACACGATCTTCGCCCTGCCCGGGGAGGAGAACCTGCCGCTGGTTTCGGCCATCGGTCGCAGCCCGATCGAGCTGATCGCCTGTCGCCACGAGCAGCATGCCGCGTTCTTGGCGGTGGCCGCTGCTCGGCTGACCGGCCGGGTCGGGGTCTGCCTCGCCACGCTGGGACCGGGGGCCCTCAACCTGTTCACCGGTCTGGCCCAGGCCCAGCTGCTCGGGGCCCCGGTGCTGGCCATCACCGGCCAGAAATCAGCCAGGAACAACGACGAGGGGTCGTTCCAGGTGCTCGACGTGGTCGGCTCGGCACGCCCGATCGTCGGTCGGGCCACCGCGGTCATCGATCCCCGCAACGCCTACACCGAAACCGTCGCCGCCATCCGGGTCGCGGAGGGCCAGAACCCCGGAGCCGTGCTGCTGGAGTTGGCCGAAGACGTCGCCGCCGCCCCCACCGGA
>CAMYLA010000031.1 GCA_947259095.1 uncultured Acidimicrobiaceae bacterium
CCCCGACGCAGCGCCCCTCACCGGACAACCACCACTGCCGGGCGCGCCCCTCACCGGACAACCACCCACCCCCGACGGACCGCCCCTCACCGGACAACCACCACTGCCGGACCAACCGATCACCGGGCAACCACCAACCCCCGACGGACCGCCCCTCACCGGACAACCACCGATGCCCGATGCTGCACCACGTGGTGATGCGCCGCCCATGCCTCCACCGGATGCCCTGCAGAGCCCGGCGGCCGATCAGGCCCCATCGCCGCCCGACGCCGAGGATCGGGTGCTCCCTGCGATGCCCGATCAGTTCGCCGAGCCGGCACCGGAGCCCGAGGGCGACCGGCCCACCGACGATCGCCGCTGACCGGAGCCCAGCTCCCACCGCTCGATCGGCAAATCGCCGGCCGGCGCCGATGATCGACCGGGAGCGGGCTGGAAGGGGTTGTCCAGCCCCGCCACTATGATCTGGATGGGTTGGTTCGCCCTCCGGGACCGGCCGGCCCAGCTGACAGACCGTGCGGGAACGGAGGCGGAACACCAACTCGTGAGTACGACCTTCGAACTGGAGGGCTTCGAGCCCATCAGCCGCCTCGGTGGAGGCGGATTCGGCGACGTCTGGCTGGCCCGTCAGACCAATGTCGATCGTCAGGTCGCGATCAAAGTCGGCCATTCGGCCATTCAGGACGAGACGATCCGGCTCCGGTTCGATCGGGAGTGCAAGGCGTTGGGGCGCCTCTCGGGCCATCCCAACATCGTCGATGTGTACACCGCGGGGTCGCTGCGGGACGGGCGTCCCTATCTGGTCCTGGAGTACATCTCGGATGGCACGCTCTGGCAGCGGCTCAAGAAGAGCCCGATCCCCGAAGCCGAGTTGCGGGCCATCGGCAGCCAGATGGCCAGCGCGCTGGCCGAAGCCCACTCCTCCGGCGTGCTCCACCGAGACCTGAAGCCGGAGAACATCCTGATGCGATCAACCGGCGAGGCGGTCCTCGGCGACTTCGGCATTGCCCGGTTGCACGACGGGGCGAATACCACGTCGGCCGCGATCACCGCCAGCGTGGCCTACGCCGCGCCCGAGATCCTGAGCGGCAAGCGGGCCACCGTCGCCAGTGACCTGTACGGGCTCGGGGTCTGCCTGCTGGCCTCGATCTCCCGCTCGGTACCTTTCGTCCACAAGGGCGACGAATCGATTCATCCGATCATCAACCGCGTCCTGAGCGACAGGCCGCCGGATGTCAGGCGCAGCGGCATATCGAACGAGTTCGCCTCGATCATCGACTCGCTGCTGGCCAAGGATCCGGCCGACCGTCCTGCCAGCGCAACCGAACTGCAGGAGCAGTTCCGCAACCTGGCCGTAACCTCGCCCATTGCCTCCGGCCCCGGAAACACCGGAGCGACCCAGATCGTGGGACCGGCGGCGATGGCCGCTCCCCCTGCGGCGCCGATTGCGCCGGCCCGGTCGGCACCGCCGGTCGGTGCGGGCGCACCCCAGCCACCGGCCCAACCAGGCGCGCCCCGCCAGCACGCTCCCCCACCATCCCAGGACTGGCCATCGGTGCAACCGGCGCCGGCTGCGGCCGGAAACCCCTACGACCCCAGATCGGCATCGGCCCCGGAGCGCACGCCAGGTCGAAGCGGCGACCTGCGTCTGTTCGTTCTGGCCTATGTCGCCACGCTGATCATCGGCGGCGTCGCTCTGTTCGCGGTGTCGCGAATCCTGGCCGATGACCCCGATGACGAGACCGGAGCCGCAGCGGCGGCCAACAGCACCCAGCAAACGATCCCAGACAACCAGACGGTTCCCACGGCCGAGGGTTCCGGCAGCGGATCGGCGGCACTGACCGTTCCGCTGGCGTTGGCCGACACATCGTTCGGCGAGGGAGCCGAGACCAGCGACGATTCGCCGGGTCCCGGATCGGAGACGCTGTGCGACAACGTGCCGGCGACCGATGGCCTCATCGAGTGGACAGGCCAGGTCATCACCACCGAGCTCGGCCTCCGTACCCTGTACCAGGTCGTGAGCCGATTCGAGACGGCGGCGCAGGCGGCCGACTACCTCGATGCCTATGCCGGCACCAACGATTGCGAAGGCTGGCTGGTGGAGACCGAGGGCTCGGGCACCACCGATGTGTTCTACGCCGCCCTGCAGACGGCGCCGCCGACCTATGGCGATCGGGCCCGCCAGTTCGAGATCACGGGGGAGCTCGATGAGGTCCCGTCGATCCACACCAGGGTGCTGCTGGTCCAGTCCGGAACAGACGTGCTCGGCCTGAGCCTGACCGCCGTCAACGAGGATCAGATCGAGGAGCTGGACGACCTGGCCCCACTGGCCGTTGAGCGATTGGGCTACGACGGATCCTGACCGGGTACCGGGCCGGGGCGGTGACCCGTCATGCTCAACCCAACACCCACCGGCCGTCCTGGCGTTCAGCGGCCTCGGCGATCCGGAATGCGGTGGCGGCCCGCGTGGTGGCGGCTCGCAACGCCTGTTCGGCGTGCAGCCCCTGGCGACGCCCGAGCTCGACCATGGCCAACAGCAACGTACCGAACTGCGCTTCGGTGGTGTCTCCGGCGACGGTGGAGCCGACGAGGCGTTCCAGATCGCCGAAACGGGCAGCCGCTCCGGCGACATCGGCCTTCTTCAGCACCTTCTCCGCTTTTGCCAGCGCCGGCAGCGAAGCCGGGATGCCGTCGATGGCCGAGCTCCTCACCTTCTCCTGTTGTTTCAACCGTTCCCAGTTCTCGGGAATCGAACCATCGACCGCGTCGGCGCCACCGTACACGTGAGGGTGGCGGCGGATCATCTTGTCACACAGCCCCTCCGCCACCTCGGCGATGGTGAACTGACCGGCCTCGGCGGCCAGCTCGGCATGGAACAGGATCTGGAACCAGAGATCACCGAGCTCCTCCTCCAGCTCTCCGTACCTGTCGGCAGCGACAGAGCCATCGGCTGCGGACCAATCGGCAACGGGAGCCGCCTCGGCAACGTCGCCGTCCGCCGCCGACCGGCCCTCGGCCTCCCGACCGGTGGCGTCCTCCCGACCGATGGCGTCGATGGCGTCGATGACCTCGTAGGCCTCCTCGATCAGATAGCGCCGCAGTGAGGCGTGGGTCTGCTCACGATCCCAGGGGCAGTCGCGCCGTAGCCGCCGCATCAGCTCCACGCTCCTGGCCAGCTGGAGGCCGACCGGGGCGACCAGCTCCGGCAGGTACAGCGAGGTCAGGTGGTCGGCCTCGACCGCCCGGTCCAGATCCGGCCAGTCCACTTCGAACACCCGCTCCTCGTCGGTCCCCAGCCGCTGCAGGACGATGACCTTCTGCTCCGGGCCGACGTCGAGAGCCAACTTGATGTCGGACAGCACCCACTGCCCATGGACGTGGGCCACCAGCAGCGGGCCCCGTTGATCGGCGGCGTCGGTGGCGAACCGCAGGCCGTCGACCAGCCGGACACCATCGTCGACCGGGTCCACCTCGAGCCGGGCCCAGACCTCGTCGAGGAATGACACTGCTGGCAACAGCGTTGTGGCCACCTCGTCCTGGGAGCGAAGGCGGCGGACCGAGCGTTCGAGTACCAGCGGTGAGCCGGGCACGGCGTAGACCACATGGCCGTTGGCCATCGCTGCTGCAACCAGCTCATCGGCAATGCTGCGATAGACCTCGTCGAAGGAGTCGGCCGCCTCGTAGACGTGATCGAAGGCGATGGCACCCACAACCGATGCTGCGCCGGGGTGCCTGGCGGTCCGCAGATACACCGGGTCCGGGCCGGCCAGTGTGTCGGCGGTCTGTTGGGTCAGCCGCCCCGGTCCACCCGGTCCGAGCCCGCAGATCGTGATCCGGGGCTCGCCGATCGGGGTGGACCCGGTGGCGGCGGTGGTCACGCCCCGGCGGGAACGATCACCAGTTGCTCGCCGTCCCATGTGCCGAGATTCTCATCGACGTCGACCGTTGCCGCCCCCAGTCGCTCCTGGAGTCGCTCGGTGGCGATGGCCCGGCCGTCGATCTCGTAGCGGTCGACCAGGATGACGTGCCAACCGAACTCGGTCTGGACCGGGCCCACGAACTCGCCCAGCTCGGCGTCGTTGACCGCGGCGGCGAACTCCGGCACGTAGCTCGATGCGTCGGCGCAGCCGAGGTCGCCACCGGTCGGGCCACTGGGGCCGGTCGACAACTCGACCGCCAACTCGGCGAAGTCTTCGCCGGCCTCGAGCCGGGTGATGATGGCGTCGCCATCGGCATCGGTCTCCACCAGGATGTGGCTCACGCACGGCGACCCTTCACCCGGTTCGGCCGCCCCGGACAGCGCCCCCGTCAGGGCGTCCTGAGCGGCCTGGTAGTCCACCAGGAACGGAAGGTATGGCACTTCGTCGTAGAGGCGCTCGGCCTCGGCGGCAGGATCGGCCTGGTCTGCGTACAGCGTTGCGACCTGGGCCAGCAGCCGATCCTTGGCATCGGCCACGTCCGCATCCGAAACGGTGGCATCGACCTCGGCCAACTCGAGTTGCACCGCCTCGGAAACCAGATTCTCGGTCAGCACGATGACGGTGAACGTCGGTGGCAACTCCCCGCGAAAGATCAGCTCGACGAACTCCTCGTTCTCCTGGCTGGGGACGACCAACTCGTTCAATGCGCCGTGGGTGATGTCCCACGTTGCGTCGTCGAAATCGGCCTCGAGGGCGAGTTCGTCCGGCGGTCCGGTTGTCGGCGGCGCCAGTGGCGCAGCGGTGCTGCTGGTCGAGGCGGGGGCATCACCATCGCCATCGTTCTCGGGCTGCTCCGTGGTTTCGCCACCCGCTGCTTGTTGCGAATCCTCGGCCCCTTCGCCGGCGTCCTCGGCCAACGTGTCCTCGGATGACCGATCAACACCGCAGCCGGCAACGAAGATTGCAAGGACGGCGATGACCGCGAGAAATCGTTTCACCCGAGCAGGGTAACGCCTTACTCGACGATCCAGGTGGCACCAGAGCGCAGCAGCGATCCCAGATCACCGGGCCCGGACTCCTCGTTTGCGTTGAGCAACTGCGCGTTGACCGACTCGCCGTACTCCGGGGCCTCGACGGCGCGGAACACGCCGAACGGGGTCGGCGTGAAGTTGTCGTTTGAGAGATTTCCGAGGGCGAACGCCAGCGCCGGGTCCTCGACCGATTCGTCGTGAACCACCAGCTCACTCTCGTCGACATCGGCTGCGTCGACCACCATTGCCTTGCCGTTGCGGATCACGACGCCACGCTGGCCCTCGTTCCCGAAACGGATCTGCTGGCCATGCTTGATGTCGATCATCATCTCGGCCCGGTTGTCCCGCTTGAGGATGGAGTCGTAGGCGCCGTCGTTGAAGACATTGCAGTTCTGATAGATCTCCACCAGGGCGGCACCCTGGTGCTCGTGGGCCCGCCGGAAGACCTCGATCATGTGCTTGCGGTCCAGGTCGTGGGTCCTCGCCACGAAGGTGGCGTTGGCTCCCAGGGCGACGCTGATCGGGTTGAACGGCCGGTCGACCGAGCCCATCGGGGTGGACTTGGTGATCTTGCCGACCTCACTGGTCGGCGAGTACTGGCCCTTGGTCAGCCCATAGATCTGGTTGTTGAACAACAGGATCGTCATGTTGATGTTGCGTCGCAGGGCGTGGATCAAATGGTTCCCACCGATCGACAGCATGTCGCCGTCGCCGCCGACCACCCAGATGTCGAGGTCGGGGCGGGACACGGCAAGACCGGTGGCGATGGCGGGCGAACGGCCGTGGATGGTGTGCATGCCGTAGGTGGACATGTAATAGGGGAACCGGGCGGCACAGCCGATGCCGGAGATGAAAACCGATTCCTCCCGCTTGACCTCGAGCTCGGTGTGGAGAAACTGCATAGCGGCCAGAATGCCGTAGTCGCCACAGCCAGGGCACCAGCGAACATCCTGGTCGGAGGTCCAGTAACCCCGCTTCGTCGGATCCAGTTGCACGTCGGTCATCTACTTCAACCCTTCTCGAATGGCGTCGACAAGTTCAGCTGCGGTGAAGGGGGTTCCCTGCACCTTGTTGATCGGCTTGGCGTCGACCAGGAACTCGGCCCGGAGCAGCTTCACCAGCTGCCCCTTGTTGAGCTCCGGCACGAACACCTGGGTTCGGTTGGAGAGCACCTCGCCCAGATTGGAGGAGAACGGGTGGAGATGGGTGAGGTGGACGGTGTCGATCGCCATCCCGTCGGCCCGCAACCGCTCGGCCGAAGAGGTGATCGCACCTCGGGTGGACCCCCAGCCGACGAGCAGGACGTCGGCGTCACCGGGCCCGTCGACCTCGACCAGCGGGATGTCCTTGGCGATGCCTTCGATCTTGGCCTGGCGGAGATCGGTCATCAGGGCATGGTTCGTCGGGTCGTAGTTGACGTTGCCCGTCTCGTTCTCCTTCTCGATCCCGCCGACCCGGTGCTCCAGGCCCGGGGTGCCGGGAATGGCCCATGGACGGGCCAGCGTTTCCGGGTCCCGCTTGTAGGGGAGGAACCGGCCCTCGCCGTCGGCATCGATGGCGTTCGGTTCTGTGGCGAAGGGCACGCTGATGTCCGGCAGCGAATCGACGTCCGGCAGCAGCCACGGCTCCGAACCATTGGCCAGGTAGCCGTCGGTGAGCAGGATCACCGGAGTTCGGTACTTGATGGCGAGCCGGGATGCCTCGATGGCGGCAAAGAAGCAGTCGGCCGGCGTTGACGCGGCGACGATCGGCAACGGGGCTTCACCGTGGCGGCCGTACATCGCCATCATCAGATCGCTGGCCTCGGTCTTGGTCGGCAGGCCGGTGGACGGGCCACCCCGCTGGACATCGATGATCACCAGCGGCAACTCGATGCTGATGGCGAGCCCGATCGTCTCCCCCTTGAGGGCGACACCGGGGCCGGAGGTTGTGGTGTAGGCCAGGCTGCCACCGAAGGCCGCGCCAAGAGCGGCACCGACACCGGCGATCTCGTCTTCGGCCTGGAAGGTCCGCACGCCGAAGTTCTTGCGCAGGCTCAGCTCGTGGAGGATGTCCGATGCCGGGGTGATCGGATAGCTGCCGAGGAACACCGGCAGGTTGGCCAGCTGGCCGGCGGCAACCATGCCCCAGGCGGTTGCGGTGTTGCCGGTGATGTTGGTGTAGAGCCCCGGACGCTGGGGGGCGGCGGCGACCTTGAACGGGGACCCGAACATCTCGGCCGTTTCGCCGAATGCATGACCGGCGTGGAACGCCGCCTTGTTGGAGGCCACCACCGCTTCCAGCTTGCCGAACTTCTCATCGATCCATTGCAGGGTCGGTTCGGTCGGCCGGGAGTACATCCAGCTGATGAGGCCGAGGGCGAAGAAGTTCTTGGACCGCTCGGCGTCGCGCTTCTTGACATCGAGGTCGGCGGTGGCGTCCAGCGTGAGCTGGGTCATCGGCACGCGGTGGACCACGTACTCATCGAGCGATCCATCGTCTCGAGGGTCCTTGGTGTAGCCGGCCTTCTCGAGGTTCCGCTCGTCGAAGGCGTCTTCGTTGAGGATCAGGGTGCCGCCGGAGCGAAGCCGGTTCAGATCGCTCCTCAATGCCGCCGGATTCATCGCCACCAACACGTCGGGTGCATCGCCCGGGGTGTGGATGTCGTGGTCGGAGATGTGAACCTGGAAGGCCGAAACCCCGGCCAGGGTGCCTTGCGGGGCCCTGATCTCGGCCGGGAACTCCGGCAGGGTGGCCAGGTCGTTTCCGGCGAGAGCACTGGCCGAGGTGAATCGATCTCCGGTGAGCTGCATACCATCGCCGGAGTCACCGGCGAAGCGGATCACGACATGATCCAGCATGCTTTCGTCGATGTGATCAACTGTGTCTGTCACGTGATCCCCTAAGTAGGTGGGGGCGGGAGTTCATCTCTCCGAACCGGTACCGCTCGTTGCTCGTCCGGGTGGCCCCTTTTACGGTGTGTACACCAATACCGTAGCTCGACGAAACGGCTCCCACGTAGCCGGTCAAGCAGTTTCGAGATCGCCCGCGATCTTTTTGCCATCTGTTTCGACAATAAGCTGACAACCGAATTCCCGGCTCGGCAACGGTGGTTCTTGTGGTCATCGGAGCAACGTCGATCTCGATCCGTGCCCTCCACCAAACGGTCGTCCGGTCGTCGGTTCGGTTGGCGGGCCCGGTAGCCCGACCGGCGACGACCCACTAGCTTGGCCCCCATGGCCCGCGCCCCCTACCTCAACTCGCGGCTTCAGGGATTCGGCACCACCATCTTCGCCGAGATGTCGGCGCTGGCGGCCAAGACCGGGGCGTTGAACCTCGGCCAGGGGTTCCCGGACACCGACGGCCCGCACGAGGTCAGCGACGCCGCCATCAAGGCCATCACCGAGGGCCACAACCAGTATCCGCCGGGGCCGGGCATCGAGGACCTTCGCAACGCCATCGCCGAGCACCAGGATCGGTTCTGGAACATCTCGGTCGACCCCGAACGGGAGGTCCTGGTCACCACCGGGGCCACCGAAGCGCTGGCCGCCACCCTGCTCGGGCTTTGCGAGATCGGCGACGAGGTCATCGTGTTCGACCCGACCTACGACAGCTACGGCGCCGGCATCGCCATGGCCGGGGCCACGGTGCGCGGGGTGCTGCTGGGCCCCCCGCCGTCCGGCCGGGACGGCCCGTTCGCCTTCGATCCCCGGCAACTGATCGACGCCTTCAACCCCAAGACACGGCTGCTGTTGCTCAACAGCCCCCACAACCCGACCGGCAAGGTCTTCACCGCCGACGAGCTCGGGCTCATCGCCGAGTTGTGTGTGCAGCACGATGTGGTGGCGGTGACCGACGAGGTGTACGAGCATCTCGTCTTCGACGGTTCGACCCACCGGCCGCTGTCGACGTTCCCGGGCATGGCCGAACGTACCTTGACCATCTCATCGGGCGGCAAGACCTTCTCCTTCACCGGCTGGAAGATCGGCTGGGCCTGCGGACCGGCCGACCTGGTCGCCGCGGTCCGGACCGCCAAGCAGTTCCTCACCTTCGTCAGCGGCGCACCGTTCCAGCCGGCCATCGCCACCGGCCTGCGGTTGAGCGACGACTACTTCGATGGGTTCAAGGCGTCGATGCAGCACAAGCGGGATCTGCTGTGTCCCCTGCTCAGGGAGGCCGGATTCGGGGTGCTGGTGCCGGAAGGGACCTACTTCGTGACCGCCGACATCTCACCGCTCGGCTTCGACGACTGCATCGACTTCTGCCTGCAACTCCCCGAACTGGCCGGGGTGGTTGCAGTCCCGAGCGCAGTGTTCTACCAGGACGGGGCCGACGGGTCCCGGATGATCCGGTTCTGTTTCGCGAAACGGGACGAACTCCTGGAGGAGGCCGGCGGCCGACTCATCGACGCCATGGCCCCCTACAGGAAAGGCTGACCGACACCTGCCCACTGGGCGTGGGAGTGACCGCCGGCGCTACTCCTCGGCGGCGGCCTCGGCCCGCCGCTGCACCGCGGTCAGCTCACCGAGGTTGGCGGCGAACAGCAGAACGGCGGCGGCGGCGATGATCCCGCCGATGGCGAACCGGCTCACGGTGAGGAAGCCGGAGAAAATGGCGCCCACGAGCACAAACGACCCGCCGATGGCCACATAGATGACCAGCAGCCGCAGCACCGCCTGGAAGTGTCTGCGAGCCAACTGCTCCAGGATGGAGAACGCCGCCGCCCCGGCCAGCAGGATGGTCGACACCCCGAGACCATCGAACAGGAACAGGGCGGCAACCGACAGCAGCAGCAGCGGCACGCTGGCCGCGGCCCAGGTGGCGAGGACCCAGCCCGCATCCTGCGGCGGGGCCAGGGGGACCGCCGGGTTGGTCAAGTGGCCGCGGATGTCGCGTTCGGGGTGCTCCCCGCTCTCCAGCCGTCGGCGCTGATCCTGCAGCTCGGCCCGTTGCCGCAGCTGTTCGCTGAGCCGGTCCGATTCCTTGACGAACTCGGCCGGGGTCTCGGCCTGCTGGACCAGTGGCAGCAGCCGCAAGGTCCGGACGATCTCCTGGTCGAGGTAGGACAGCGTCTTGTCGAGATTGTCGGGCCCGTCCTCCGGTGGCGCCAGCGATGGCGGACTGGAACCGTGCAGTCCGGCGAATCCGACCGGGTCGGCCCAGGACCGGCGGATGTCACCGTTGCGGTCGAACTTGGGGCCGGACGGGCCGCGCTCGCCGTTCGTCGGATCGCCGGTGTCGAGACCCCACAGGCCCCGATAGTCGCCGAGGCAGGGCCGATCGTCATCGAGCAGTTGCAGATCCCAGTTCCCGATCTCCAGCCCGTCGCCGGTGGCGGCGTCGACGAAGGGCACACCGAGAGCCGGGCCGAGACCCCGCTCGGCGGCCTGATCCCGGATTCGCAGCGCCCGGCGGGCCCACCGCTGGAGCCGAAGCAACCAGCGGAGACCGGGCACGTCGATCCTGGTGACGTAGTCGCCGGCCCGGAAGTACAGCGCATGCGAACCGGCGCCGGCGTACAACAGCGGGTGGGCACCGATCCGTCTGGCCTCGGGATCGTTCCAGTGGCGCCGCAGGTCGGATCCGCCGTGCTCGTGGTTGGAGGCGACGACCCAGATCGGCCTGCGATCGACCGGGTCACACATGATCCACGCCTGTTCCCAGTCACCTTCGTGGTCGTTGAGCCCCCGGTAACCACTTCGCCAATCGTTCATGGCGTAGAAGTAGGCGTAGTGCAACACCAGCCATCCCGCCACCTCAACCACCCGCCCGTAGACCACCGGTTTCTGCTGCAAACCCAGCCGTTCGAGCTTCAGCGCCGCCGCCGGAGTCGTCAGCCGCGGCGTTGTCGGACGAACGAAGACGCTCAGCAGGAACAGGGCATCGAGCACCCGGCCGAACAGGCCGACCCGACCGAGCCTCGATCCCAGCAGTTTGCGGGCCATCCGCCTCGCCTCGGCCGGTACCACCGACCGCCGTTCCGTTTCAGACACGAACCGGAGGTAGGCCCCGGCGGTCACCCGATGGTCCAGCCCCTTGGGCTCGAGCTGGCCCGCTGCTGCGACCTCGACCCCGTCGACGAGCAAGGCGCTGTTCTCGATATAGCCTTCGACCGCGATCGGAAAGAAGAGCTCGCGACTGTCGAATCGGACGACGGGGGCATGGCCGGCCAGCAGTGCCAATTGGTCAGCGGGATCCATCATCAACCTCCAGCAAATCCGATTGCGGCCCGAAAACGGCGGATGCCGGGCAAGCGAGGCCCGGCAACCGCTTCGTCTCTCTTTCGGTCGACCCCGCCTGACGGGGCGACGTTTATGCCTCGGCCGGGATCCGCAGAACCTGACCGGGGTAGATCAGATCGGGGTCCTTCAGCATCGGCCGATTGGCCTCGAAGATCACCGGGTACTTCATGGGATCGCCGTAGTGCTCCTTGGCGATGGCACTGAGGGTGTCACCCCGCTGGACCACGTGCATCTCGGACTCGGCCGAATCGTCGACGACCTCGATGTCGTCGGAGACCTGACCGACGTCCTGGACGTTGCCGATGGCGAGAATGATCTTCTCCCTGGTGGCCTGGTCCTTGACCTTGCCGGACACGGTGGCCCGGCCATCGTCGTAGCGGATGTCGAGGCTCTGGACCTCGAGGCCGAGCCCCTTGACGTAATCCTCGAGCCCCTGGGACTTCTTGTGGTCGGCGAGGCGGTCCATCCGTTCCGCTTTCGCCGCTTTGGCCTTGCGGTCCTTCACCCGCTTGGACACCTCGGCGGCCCGTTCTGCGGAAGCGGCCTCGGCCTTCGCTTCCTTGTCCGCCTTGCTCTCACCGATGCCGATCTTGGCGCCGGCTTCCTTGACAAAATCGAATACGCCCACTTGCCTACCTTCTCTTCCAACTGGTTCGGGTCTAGAAGCCAGCAGGAGACCGCCCCAACCACCCTTGAGACGGACCGACGGCGCCGTTTCGCAGCCGACGCCGACCGCTCCCCCGGCTCCACCAAGTAGGGTTTCACCTCACCATGCAGCAGATCGCCGACTACGAGATCATCCAACAGTTGGGTGAGGGCAGCCAGGGACAGTTCTGGCTGGCCAGAACACCGGCTCGGCTTGAGATCGGCGAGCCGTTCGTGGCGGTGAAGACCATCGGTCACGCCGCGACCGACGACGACTTCGCCCGCCTCACCGATCACCTCCGGCTCTACGCCTCGATCGATTCCCCCTACCTGGTTCGGCTCTACGACGTCGGCCAGCAGGGCAATCTGCTCTACATGGCCGGGGAGTATCTGGAAGGTGGCTCGCTGTCCCGGCCGGCCAGACCACTGTCGCGGGTCGACGTGCTGCGAGCGCTGGCCGAAGCCAGCTTCGGAGCCAATGCCCTGCACGACGTCGGGATCGCCCACCGCTCGATCCGGCCCGGCAACGTGATGCTCGGCCGATCGTCGGCCAAGCTCGGTGACCTCGGGCTCTCCCAGCTGCTGAGCCCGGGCCAGACCATCACCGGGGCCAGCAGGGTCAGCGCCATCGAATACCTCTCGCCGGAACTGATCCAGGGCCAGCAGGCGTCGCGGGCCAGCGACATCTGGGCCACCGGCGCCACCCTCCACAAGGCGTTGACCGGCCAGCCGATGTATCCCAGGCTGCCGACCGATTCGCTGGTGGCGGCCCTGCGCCACATTCTCAACGAGAGGCCGACCCTCGGAGATGCACTGCGGAACGGTGAGCGTCGAATCATCGAGGCCATCGTCGCCGCCGACCCGGCCGACCGGCCATTGACCTCCGAAGCGGTGGCGGAAGAGATTCTGGAAGAGGCCGGGCATCAGTCGAAGATGGCGGAACGATGACCGATCTCGACCTGCGAGCGGGCCAGATCCATCGGGGGTTGGGGGTGGTCGCCCGGTGGGCCGACATCGCCCTGGTCATCCCCAGCGATTCGCACCACGATGGGGTGGTCGACAAGATGTTCCAGGATCTCGGCCCGGCACCGACATCGGCGGCCCTGGTTTCGGCCATCAACGGCCTGCTGGCGGAAGCCAAACTGAAATCGGTGGCCATGCTGGTCGAGGCCACCGGGGGGCCACTGGCCATGGCGTTCGGGCCGGTGGAGGTCCTGGTCGACGGGCAGCAGGTGCTCGACGGTTCGGGGGGCGGGGTGCGCCAGCAGATGCCGGCCACCGCCCACCGGCTGACCATCCGGGCCACCAACCTGTCGAAGGCGGCCGAGCCGGTCGCCCCCTACGATCTCCGCCGAGGGGTCGCCCCCGGCGCCGGACTGACCCTGGTCACCGTTGCGGTTGCCACGCCCCCCGCCCCGGCCAACTTCAACCCGGCCGCCCCGACGCCGCCCCGGGTGTCGGATCGCCCGGAGATGGCGGCGGCGCCCGGCCCACAGCCGGAAGAGGCCGCCATGGAACAGGCGGCTCCGCAGCCGATTGCCGACGTGCCGCAAACCCCGCCCGGTGTTCGCTCCGGACGGTTCGAGGACATTGGCGCCGAGCCTGCGGCGCCGGCGCCACTTCCCCCTGCCGAGCGGGCCAAGCCGGCGATCGATCCGTCGCCGATCATGGTGCCGTTCCGATCGGTGCTCCTGATCGGGGCCGAAGCCCCCCAGGCGGTGGAGCCGCTGCCGGTGGCCGATGCTCCGAAGACGGGCCAGCTCGGCCGGGGCGAGCTCGACGCCGGGCGGGTCGAGGTGGAGGGCATCCTCTGCTCCCGGCAGCACTTCAACAACCCGGGGGCCGCCTACTGCATGGTGTGTGGTCTCTCGATGCTCCATCTGACCAACAACCTGGTCAAGGGCCCCAGGCCGACCCTCGGTTTCGTCGTGTTCGACGACGGCTCGACCTTCGGGCTCGACCGGTCCTACGTGGTCGGCCGGGAACCCATGCCGCTTGACGGTTCCGACGCCGAGACGCTGATTCTCCACGAGAACAACGAGACGCTGTCGCGGACCCATGCCGAGCTCCGGCTGGTGGACTGGACGGTCCGCTTGGTCGATCTGAATTCGACGAACGGCACCTACATTTGGGACCAGTCGCACGAACGGTGGAACCAGCTGGCCCCCGGCCAGCCGGTGGCCCTGACCTCGGGAGACACGATCGCCCTCGGCCGGCGCACGCTGGTCTTCGAGAGCGTCAGCCGAAACTGAACCGAAGCGGAGCGGGCTGCAGCGAGCGAGCGGCCCGGACCGTCGATCGGGATTCAGCCCAGCGTGGTCAGCTCGTATCGAACCAGAACCTCGGCTGCCTCCGTCGGCCCTTTCGTCACCTCGGCCCGAAGCCCAGCCGCCCTCGCCCCGTCGACGTTGATTTGGTTGTCGTCGAGGAAGAGCACCCGATCGGCGGCGACGCCGAGGTCGGTGACCACATGGTCGAAGATTTCCCGATCCGGCTTCAGCGAGCCGATCTCGTAGGACACATAGGCGCGGTCGAACAGGTTGCGAATGATCTCGCCATCCCGCTGATGCTCCCAGTGCAGCCGGTTGGTGTTGCTCAGCAGCCCGGTGATCACCCCCGGCGACACCGAGCGAACCATGTCCAGGGCCCCGGGAAACAGGCCTCTGGGAAACGAGGTGAAGCGGTCGATCACCTCGGCGGCCGAGATCGACAGGTCCAGCTCGTCGACCAGATCCTCGGCGAATCGGGCAACGTCGCAACGGCCGGTCTCCAGGGAACGGACCGCCGGGCTGGCCAACCAGCGGGGCCAGAAGCCCTCCGGTGCCGTGCCCTCGGTTCCCAGCAGTTGGTCGAGGGGCCCGAGCTCGACCAGCACCCCGCCCATGTCGAACAGCACCGCATCGACGGATCGGGGCCGATCACGGTCGGCGATCGATGGTGAGGTTTCCAGGGTCGGCTCCGGTGGTTGGAGGTCGGTTGGCGATGCTGCCGTCGGAGGTGAGCGCAGCGTGGAGAAGACTACCCACCCGTTCTACCCGCCAGAACTAGAGGCCATACGCCACAATGGCTTTCAGAGGAGCTCAGCAACATCGTTGTTGAGTGACCTGGCTCCCACCAAGTGGGATGCCGGCGTGGCCCGGTCTTGGTGGTGATCGGGCCACGCTTCTCTTTTTTGGCTGCCGGCCCGGTCGGCCGGCTCGGTGGCCGGTCGGCCGTGCGGTCAGTCGTAGGAGGCGCCCAACCCGGCCTTGGCGTCGGTCTGGATCCCATAGGGGGGAATGGGGAAGCGGAGCCCGTTGCGGGACAGCGCCTCCAGCCCGGCAATGGCCTTCGGCAGGAACTCCGGCGGGGTGGCCATCAGGAGCTCGTCGTCCTGGACGCCCCCGTAGCGACGTTCGGCGAAACAGGGAATCGAGACGCTCGGCTCCTTGAGCGTCAGGGCCCGGCCCCACGAGTCGGCGCATGCCGATTCGCCGACACAGCCCCACTCGAAGTTCTTGTAGCCCGACCACTGCAGGCCGTTGATCAGCAGGATCATCTGCGCCGGGGTGGCGTAGATCAAACAGATGTCCGGCGGGTCGAGACGGCCGGTCACCAGCGGCGAGACGGCCATGGCCTCGTAGGTTCCGAACGGGACGGTGTGCATGGCGTGTTGGTGGTCGGAGGAGTCCTCAACCGTCTCGAACCAGACGCCGGCCATATGCTGACCGGACAACCACTTCTCGTCCTGGGGATGGAGTCCGATGACGGCCCCGCACTGGGCGCCGACCAGGTCGTCGTTCGTGATGCCAACCGTCCAGTTCAGCCGCGACGCCATCCCGACGATCTGGTCGGTGGTGTGGATGTCGCGGGGGCGGCGGATCTTGGGCACCGCTTCCATCTCGGCGGTGGTGGTGAACAGCTTCATCCCGATCGGCGTGGTCCGGAGCCGCAGCAGCCGGTTCAGGTCGTTGACCATGGCGACCCAGTCGATCGGCGCACCGTCGAGATGCACCTTCTGTTCCGCCGGGGTTGACGCTTTGGTTTCAGACACGATCCGACCTCCATGGTTTCCTGGCTCAACTATGGCCGACCGGCCACCGCCACCTCAAACGTGGGGGGTGGGACCTCGACCGGCTATCGACCGTTGGCTCTGGCCATGGCATCGGCCGCCCGCCGGACCAGGCCCGATGGGCTGACCTTGAGGGCGACCCGGAACACCTTGTTGTGGGCGCCCGGCACCACGACTGCTTTGCCTGCGGCCAGGCCTCGGAGCCCGACTTCGGCGACGGTGTCCGCCGACTGCCACAGGGTGGCCGGTGCGGCATCGGTCGAGGCGTTGGCCCGCTGCTGGAATTCGGTTCGGGTCAGGCCGGGGCACAGGCAGGTCACCACCACCCCGAGCGGACCGAGCTCCATGTGGAGCGCCTCGCTGAAGCTGGTGACGAAGGCCTTGGTGGCGGCATAGGTTGCGGCCTTCGGCGACGGCCCGAAGCCGGCGACCGAGGAGACGTTGATGATGCCGCCCCGCTGCCTGGCCGACATCGCAGTGCCGGCGGCGTGGGCCAGGCGATGCATGGCCGACACGTTGACGTCGACCACCGACGTCTCCAGGTCGGGATCGAGATCGATGAAGTCGCCGGAGAAACCGAATCCGGCATTGTTGATCAGCAGATCGATCGGTGAGGTCGTCGACTGCAGCCGGTCGGCCACGGTGCGAAGTGTCGAGCGGTCTGCCAGATCGGCCACCAGCACCTCGACGGCCACCCCGTGGCCCTGCTCGAGTTCGGCCGCCAGGGTGGCGAGGCGGGCTTCGTCCCTGGCCACGACCACCAGGTCGGTGCTCTGGGCCGCCAGCAACCTGGCAAAGGCCTCGCCGATACCGGAGGAGGCCCCGGTGACCAGGGCCCGGTTCCAGCGGTCGATCGCCGCCCCCCTAGCCACGACCAACGCCCGGAAGGCCGGAGATCACGACGGCGCTCCGGCGGAGACGACCTTGTCCGGGGTCCCACCGGCCGACCCCGACCCGGACGATGTCGAGGGTACAGGTTCGGGGAACATCGTCTCGAAGAACAGCACCAGGTCCGGCAGCAGGTTGTTCTTCTTCATGATCCCGACCTGCAACTGCCCGCCGTTCTCGTACTCAGCGGGCTTCCAGACCCCCTGTGCGAACAGCCGGGCGAAGCGAACCTCTTCACTGACCTTGAGCTTGACCGGGCCCAACTTGGCGACGAACTCCGGGCCGCCGAAGCCCGGCCCTCCGATGACCACCAGTTCGGTCACCCCCAACCGTGCGCAGTGGGCTCTGATCCTGGCCACTTCGAGCAGCCGTTCGGCAACATCGGGAATCGGGCCGTAGCGATCCTGCCATTCGGTCCCGATCTGTTCGACGGCCTCGATCGAGGTGACCGCAGCCAGCTTACGGTAGGCCTCCAGGCGTTGGGCCTCGCCCTCGACGTAGTCGGTCGGCAGGTTGGCCGCCACCGGCAGGTCGATCTGGACATCGTTCGGTTCCTCGATCGGGGTGCCGTTCAGCTCGGCCACCGCCTCGACCACCATCTGGCAGTACAGGTCGTAGCCGACGGCGGCGATATGCCCGGACTGGCCGGTGCCGAGCAGGTTCCCGGCGCCCCGTATCTCGAGATCCCGCATTGCGATCTTGAACCCGGCGCCGAGATCGGTGGCCTCGCCGATGGTCTTCAGCCGCTCATAGGCGTCTTCGGACAGGGCGGCGTCCGGCCGGGTGAAGAGGTAGGCGTAGGCCCGCTGGCCCGATCGACCGACCCGACCCCGGAGCTGGTGGAGTTGCCCCAGCCCGAGCAGTTCGGCCCGGTCGACCACCAGGGTGTTGACCGTCGGCATGTCGATCCCGGACTCGATGATCGTGGTGCAGACCAGGACGTCGTAGTCACCCTCCCAGAAGTCGAGCACGGTCTTCTCCAGCGAGCCCTCGTCCATCTGACCGTGGGCCACCGCAATCCGGGCCTCTGGCACCAGGTTGCGAAGATCGGCCGCCACCTTTTCGATGCTCTGGACCCGGTTGTGAACGAAGAAGACCTGGCCTTCCCTGAGCAGCTCACGGCGAATGGCCTCGGCCGCGGCCCGCTCGTCGTACTCGCCGACGTAGGTCATGATGGGTTGGCGATCGGCGGGCGGGGTGTTGAGCAGCGACAGGTCCCGGATGCCGGTGAGGCTCATCTCCAGCGTCCGGGGGATCGGGGTGGCGGTCAACGTCAGCACGTCGACGGCGGCCCGGCCCGGGCCCGGGTTCGGGTCCGGGGCCGGGCCGGTTCCGGCCTCACCCGATCCTTGTTTGGCCACGAAGCCCTTGAGGGCCTCCTTGTGGGCGACCCCGAACCGCTGCTCCTCGTCGATGATCACCAGGCCCAGGTTCTTGAACCGCACGTCCTCGGACAGGATCCGGTGGGTGCCGATCAACACGTCGACCTCACCGGCCGTGGTGGCCTCGACGACCTTGCGGGCCTGACCCGGCGTCAGGAAGCGGCTGAGCACCTCGACCCGGATCGGGTAGGGGGCGAAACGGTCGGCGAAGGTCTGGTAGTGCTGCTGGGCCAGCAGCGTCGTCGGGACCAGGATGGCGGTCTGGAGCCCGTCCTGGACCGCCTTGAACACCGCTCGGACCGCGATCTCGGTCTTGCCGAACCCGACGTCTCCAACGACCAGTCGGTCCATCGGGATCGGCTGCTCCATGTCCTCCTTGACCGAGACGATCGCCTCGGCCTGATCCGGGGTCAGCTCGTAGGGGAACGCCGCCTCCACCTCCGACTGCCACGGGGTGTCGTCACCGAACCGGTGACCTTCGGTGGTGATCCGCTTCTGATAAAGCACCACCAGCTCCTGGGCGATCTCGGCCACCGCCGATCGGACCTTGGATTTTGTCTTGGCGAAGTCGGAGCCGCCGAGGCGGTGCAGGGTCGGCGTGTCTCCGCCGGTGAACCGTCGGATCAGATCGATCTGGTCGGACGGGAGATAGAGCTTGTCGTCGCCCCGATACTCCAGCAGCAGGTAGTCCCGCTCGTGGCCACCGATGGCCCGCTTGACCATCCCGGCGAAGCGGCCGACCCCGTGCTGGTGGTGGACGACGTAGTTGCCGACGTTGAGATCGTCGAAGAACCCTTCGCTCTGCCGTTTCCGGGGCCTGGCCCTGCGGTGGGCCCGCCGCCGACCGGTCAGGTCGGCCTCGGTCAACACCGCAATCCCGGCCTCGGGCAGCACGAAGCCCCGCTCCAGGGTGGCGACGACCAGATGGGCGCCGCCGGTGAACACGTCTGGCATCGAGTCGCCGTGGTCTGCCGGGGTCAACCCCCACTCCTCGAGGGCGTGGCGGGTCCTGGCCGCCGATCCGACACCGTCGGCGGTGACGACGACCCGGGCCCCGTCCGCCACCAGCTGGTTCAGCCGGGCCGCCAGCTGCTCACCGGGCGGCTCCCAGCCCGACGCCGGAAGCACGGCCACGTCAGGCCCCTCCGGTACGGCCGAGACCGTGACGGCCGGAACGGTGGTCTTGGCCAACAAGCGATCGAACGGCAGGTGGAGCCTCGGAAAACCCTCCGAGTTGTCGGCAGCCCCGCCATGGGAAGGAGCGGACTCGCCGCCGCCGGTAGTGCCGATCGGAACGGCCCCGCTCCCGCTGTCGCCGTAGACGGCACCCCAGGTTCTGGCCAGACTGGAGGCGAGATCGGCCTCCTCGGCCAGCAGATCGGCTCCCCGGTCCCGCATTCTTCGCGGTTCGACCAGAACGACCATGGCGTCACCGGACAGCAGGTCGGTCAGCACCCGCTCGTCATCGGTCAGCCACGGCAACCACGACTCCATACCCTCGAACAGCTCACCATCGGCCAGCCGCTGCCACTGCTCCCGGCCCCACGGTTCGCTGGACTGCAGCCGTTCGGCCCGATCCCGGATCTCCCCGGTCGCCATCAGCTCCCTGCAGGGGAAGATCTCGATCTCGGCCCGATCGACGGTGGACCGTTGATCGTTGATCGTGAACTCGCACAGCCGGTCGACCTCGTCGCCCCACAGATCGATGCGGTACGGCCCTTCGGCGGTGGAGGGGAACACGTCGACGATCGAACCCCTGACCGCCACCTCGCCTCGATGCTCGACCTGGGCTTCCCGGCGGTAGCCGAACTCGACCAATTGCCCCACCAGCTCCTGAATGTCGACCTGGTCTTCGGCGCCGATCACGATCGGGTCGACCTCTTCGACGTGGGGCCCGAGCCGCTGGATGAGTGCCCGGACCGAAGCCACGATCACCTTGGGACAGCGCTGGGGGTCCTCCAGGTGCCACAACACCCGGAGCCGGTTGCCCATCGCCTCGATCGACGGGCTGATGCGCTCGAACGGCAGCGTCTCCCAAGCCGGGAAGACCAGCACCTGATCGGTTCCGAGGTAGACCGACAGATCGGCGGCCAACCGTTCGGCCTCGGTGGTGGTGGGAACGGCAACGAGGATCGGGCTGCGCTCCGAGGCGCGGGCCAGCCCGGCCAAAGCCATCGCCCTGGCCGGTTCCGACACCGCCAGCACACTGGAGGCCCGCCCGATGACCCGGGTGAGGACGGGATCGTCGGCCAGTGACCGAACCAGGTTCCGCAACCCGGCCCCCGGTCGGTCGTCGAGATCGGGATCGGTGCCATGGCCGGCAGGCCGAACAGAGGTGTCCTGGGAGGTCACGGCGCGGCGCTGCTCCTAGTCCGGCTTGGCAACACGACGGTTCACGGTGGCCATCGCCGCCTCGACGCCGACCTCGGTCAGCAGTTCGATGGCATCGGCCGCGGCCTCGACCGCCGCATCCAACTCGACCCGCTCCGCTTTCCCCGGCTTGCGCAGGATGTACTCCGAGCCGACCTGCGATGCCGGTGGGCGCCCGATACCGATCCGGAGCCGGATGTACTCGGTGGTGCCGATGTGTTGGGTGATCGACCGCAGACCGTTGTGGCCGGCCAGGCCACCGCCGGCCTTGAGTCTGAGCCGGCCGACCTCCAGATCGAGCTCGTCATGGACGATCACGATATGGCTGGCCTCCTGGATGCCGTAGCTCCGCACCAGCAACCTCACGGCCTCGCCCGAGTGATTCATGAAGGTGAGCGGGAACGCCAGCACCACCCGCTTGTCGTTCATGAGGACCCCGGCGGCCAGGGCCCGGGCCTTGGTCTTGCGGAGCCGGGCATCGGCCCGGCTGGCCAGGAGCTCGATGACCTCGGCGCCGAGATTGTGACGGGTGCCCTCGAACTGCGCACCGGGGTTGCCGAGGCCGACGATCAGAAGATCGGCCGGCGTTCCTTTGCGGCCTGGCTCCCCCAACCGGCGAGAGAAGGCTGACACCGAGTGGTCCTACTCTTCGCCGTCGGCTGCAGAGCTCTCGTCGCCACCGGCGTCGTCGCCCCCTGCTCCCTCTTCGCCTTCCTCGCCCTCGAGCAATTCGGCGCCCTCTTCGTCTTCGGCGACTTTGGCCGCCCGGGGAATGACCGGGGCCACGACCGAGATCTCCTCGGCGACCAGCGGGATGACCGAGTTGGGGAAGTTCAGGTCGGCGACCGAGAGACCCCGTTCCAGGGTCATGATCGAAATGTCGGCTTCGATCTCTTCAGGAATGGCGTTGGGGGCGACCTCGACCTCGATCTCGAACATCTGCTGTTCGATCATGCCGCCGTTCTCGGTGACGTTGGTGCCCTCACCGACCATGATGATCGGGACCTTGACCCTGACCGACTGGTCGGGGTCGATCCTGAGGAAGTCGGCATGGGTGACCACCCGCTTGATCGGATCACGCTGCACGGTGCGGACCAGCACGGTTTCGCTCGCACCCTCGACCTCGAGCGTGAAGACGGTGTTCATACCCGTCGGCACGTTGAGTGCGGTGCGCAACTCGAGGTAATCGACGGCGACGGTCTGGGGGTCCTTGCCCAACCCGTACACGACGCCGGGCAGCTTGCCCTCGGCCCGCAGGCGGCGGGACGGCCGCGATCCGAGATCACGCCCGAGGGTTGCTTTGACGACAGTCTGCTCCATGGTAGTACGTTCCTTGCCGAGGTTGGCTCTGTGTGCAGGGCTCGGTGCCGGCAGCTCCGAGTGGTCGACGGCCCTGCGAATGGTATTGCTGACCGACAGGCGCTTGCTTCGACCTTGGACGGTCCGAACGCCAGCCCTTGATGATAGCTCCTGGCGGTGCCGCAGCCACCCGGGCCGAGCCACGGCAATCGGCCGGGAACCGTGAGGGAGCGGCCCCGGCGCCGACACCGGGAATGGAACCGGACTAGCGTCTGGTTCCATGTGCGGTGTTCACGATGCCAATGGTACGCCGATCGGCCACCACCACGGGCCGATCTTCCGCCCTCGGGCGAAGGCGACGTCCCGGCGGGTCTTCCTCGGGGAGTTCGGCCGCAACACCCTCGCCCTGGCCGTCCTCACCCCGTTGGTGGCGGCCTGCGGTGGCGACGGGGACGGGGACGGTGACGCCGGGTCCAACACCGACAGCGGCAGCGGCGCTGGTAGTGGTGGTGCTGGTGGGGCCACCACCACGACCGATGCCGAACCCGGCGAGACGTCCACCACCGACGGCGGGCAGGACGGCGCAGCCCCCGGCGCCGCCGAGGAGCTGCAGTGGGGCCGGGCCAACCTCGGGTTCGTCTCGGCCTATGTCCTGGCCAGGGGAAACTCGGCGGCCGTCGTCGACACCGGCTCGGCCGGCAGTGCCGATGCGATCGGGGAGACGTTGCAGACCATGGGCTTGACCTACGACGACGTGGACCATGTGATCCTCACCCACAAACACGACGACCACATCGGTGCGTTGACCGAGGTCCTCGCCCGGGCCGGCGCAGCCGCGGTCTACGCCGGTGAGGCCGACCTGCGCGGCATCGGCACCTCGGCCACCGGTGAGGACGGCATCGTCGGGCTGGTCGGCGGCGAGGACGTCTTCGGCTTCGAGATCGTCGCCACCCCCGGCCATACCGTGGGCCACATGAGCGTCATCGACCACGACGCAGGTCTGCTGGTGGCCGGCGACGCCATCTTCACCGCCGACGGTGGCGTGGTGGAGGGTCCGGAACAGTTCTTCGACAACGTGCCCCAGTCCCGCCAGACCATCAAGGCCCTTGCCGACCTCAGCTTCAACACCCTGCTGGTGGGCCACGGCGATCCGATCGAGCAGGGGGCGGACACCGCAGTGGCCGACCTCGCGGCCTCACTTCCTTGATGGTGCTCGATGGTGGTCGGTCGGATGGTGGCCGGGCCGCCCCGAGTTTGCAAAGCAAACTCGTGCAACCCGCCGCAACCCGAAGGGTTGCCGGGTTGCCGGTTACTGCTGGTTCTGCCCGTCGAAGATCTTGCTGACCGAGGTGTCCTCGAATACCGCTCGGATGGCGTCGGCGATCACCGCCGAGACCGAGAGCACTTCGAGCTTGTCGAACCGCTTGTCCGAGGGCATCGGCAGGGTGTCGGTCACGATGACCCGTTCCAACACCGAGTTCTTCAGCCGGTCGATGGCCGGCCCGCTGAACACCCCATGGGTGGCGGCGGCGGTGACCGAGGCCGCGCCCCGCTCGACCAGCAGTTCGGCGGCCTGGCAGATGGTGCCGGCGGTGTCGATCATGTCATCGATGACCACACAGGCTCGTCCGGAGACCTCGCCGATGACGTCCTTGGCGGTGGCCACGTTCTTGAGGCCCTTTTCCCGTCGCTTGTGCACGATGGCCAGGTCGGCGTGCAGCTGCTGGGAGTAGCGCTCGGCCACCTTGACCCGGCCGGCATCCGGCGACACCACCACGAGGTCCTGGCCGTACTCCCGGAGCCTGCCGACCAGGACCGGCATGGCCGTCAGATGATCCACCGGGCCGTTGAAGAAACCCTGGATCTGACCGCTGTGCAGGTCGACCGAGACCAGCCGGGATGCTCCGGCCGCCTTGAAGAGATCGGCCACCAGCCGGGCGGTGATCGGCTCCCGCCCCTCGGCCTTACGATCCTGGCGGCCATAGCCGTAGAACGGTATGACCGCGGTGATCCGCTTGGCCGAGGCCCGGCGGGCGGTATCAACCATGATCAGGTGTTCCATGATCGCGTCGTTGACCGACCGGCCGTCCAGCTCGCCATGGCTCTGGACGATGAACACGTCCGAGCCGCGGACCGATTCGGCGAACTTGCAGTGGGTCTCGCCGTTCGCGAACTGACCGAGACCGGCCTCGGTCACGGGAACGCCAAGGTTCTCCGCAATGAGATCGGTGAGCTCCTGGTTGTGACGGCCGGAGAAGAGATGCAGTCGTTTGGTGGTTACAACTTCCATGCCTGACCTCCGGGGCGTGACCTCCTAGCCGGTCACAAGCTGTCCGTTGTCACAGCCCACGGAGCTGCGAGCTAGGCGTTGGTACCTGCAGCATAGAACGGTCCAGTGGCTGTGCCATCGGCAATATCGGATCCCGGCTCCAGCACGGCGAACGGACCAACGTTGCAGTCGTCGCCCACGATGGCCAGGGAGGCCGTTGTCTTCTCGATCTTGACGTTGTTCCCGACCTGGCAGCGGTCGAGGCGGGTGTCAGGTCCGAGCTCGCAGCCACTGCCGATGGTGGTCGCTCCCTGGAGGATGGTGCCGGGGAAAATGGTGACATCGGTGCCGAGGCGGACGGTCACGTCGATGTAGGTCCGGTCGGGGTCGACCATGGAGACCCCCATCGACAACCAGTGGCGGTTGGTCCGGCGCCGCAGCTCGGCCTCGGCCTCGGCCAGCTGGAGGCGGTCGTTGACCGGGATCAGATCGCCGGGATGATCGATCATCGCGGTCTCGCAGGCGTGCCCGGAGCCGGTCAGCACCTCCACGATGTCCGAGAGGGTGGCCCGGCCTTCCAGGCTCTCGGCCGCCGACCTCCGCATGGCCGGTGCCAGCAGCCCCCGCCGAACGCAGTAGACACCGAGCGAGACCTCCTCCACCTCCTCGGGATCGACATCGTCGTCGGGCAGGAGCCGGGAATCGTCGGTGTCGATCGAGGCGACCCGGCCGTGGCGATCCCGGACGATCCGGTCCGAAAGGGTCCAGTTCGGGGCCGGGCGCAACATCGGGTCCTCGGCATCGGCGGTAAGAACGGTGCACGCCGCACCGCTGGAACGGTGGGCGTCCAGCAGCTGGCTGAGGGTGGAGGGCCGAAGCAGCGGAAGGTCGGCGGGCACGATCAACAGATCCTCGTCGTCGTCGAAGTCATCGAAACTGTTGACCCCGGCCAACACTGCATCGCCGACGCCGAGATTTGCCCGCTGCTCGGCGAACCGGACCGGGAAACCCGGAGGATCTTCCAGCAGTCGCTTGGAGATCCGGCCACCGTCGGAGCCGGTGACCACGACCGCTTGGCGGACGCCGGCCGCTCCCAGGGTTTCGAGCACATAGGAGGCCATGGCGCGGCCGCACAGCAGGTGGATGGGCTTGGGTCGGATCGACCGCATCGGGGCGCCGGCACTGGTTGCGACGAGAAGTCCGGATGCGGGAGGTCCGGCGGTGGATCGATCGCTCATAGCTACTTTCTAGTTGATATGGACGGGCAAGGGGCCAACCATCACCAAGCAAGCCGGGTCGACGGGCAAGCCTGTCGGTGGTGGTGAGTGTAGTCGGCGCGTAAAAACCGCAGAGGCCGGCGACCGGTGACGGCTGCCGACCTCCGCAGTATCGGGGGAGATACTTCTCAATCGGCGGTGCTGGCCGATCGATGAGCGTCTACCCAAGAATTCTTTTGGAATCCGAAGGTAGGACTGCCGGGAGCTGCTCGCGGGGCAGGGCTCGAACCTGCAACCCCCAGATTCAAAGTCTGGTGTTCTGCCAGTTGAACTACCCGCGATCGAGAGTTGTTCGAACTTCACGGTAGCGCTGTTTGACCAAGGCCGCAGCCGATTGCCGGGGTTGCGGGCCGACCGCCCACCCCGATGGCGCAGCCCCGAGCGACGTCGCCTCCTGTGGCTTCACGGGAAGGATGCGGCGTGTTCGAGCCGGCGGTGACGATCAGACGAAGGTTGCACCGATTCGCTGTTCCGGGGTGGGGCGAGGCCCAACAGCGGCTAGTCTCCGGAACTTCATGGGATCGCTAATCAAGAAGCGCCGTAAGCGCATGCGGAAGAAGAAGCACCGCAAGCTGCTCAAGCGCACCCGCGTTCAGCGCAGGAACAAGAAGTAGTTCCAGGCTCCCCGACGGTTTCACGTCGTCTCGTCCCGGAGTCCGGGCGGGCGACCGGATGACCGTCGGCCCGGTGGCGGGAGCCACCGTTCGTCGATCTCCGAAACCCGCTCGGCCCCCATCGCCTGCCGGGTCCGCGGTTTCCCGGCCCGGGTTCGGGAGCGAAGCCTGCTTCTAGTGGTCTGTCGCCGGAACGGTTCGAACAACGACCCGGGACGGCCCGGGGTGGGCACCCTCGACGAACCAGGTCGAGCCGCTGCCGGCCAGCCTGGGGGTCAGTCCTGAGGCGGTTCCCAGCTCATCACGCCAGCGGGCCAGCTCCGGAACAACCGACAACGCCGCCGGTTCGAGGTCGTTGCCGGCGGCACCGGTGGGCCCCCGCAACTCGTCCCACCGTTGATAGATGGCGCCGGTCGGGCAGGGAACCGGTGGCGTCAACAGGGTGAAGGTCTTCGGTTCGAACCGCAGCGGTTCGACGACCTCACCGATCCCGGTCACCCGGGCTCGCCCGCCGACGGTGCAGAACGCAACATCGGCCCCCAGTGCCGCTGCCGCTTCCAGGTCATCGAAGCCGGCCCACCGCAGGACCGCACCGGCGTCGGACGAGCCACCTCCCAGACCGGCCCGGGACGGGATGCGTTTGGTGAGCACCACCGCCGCCGTCCGCCCGGCCAGAGCCAGCGCCCGCTGCACCAGGTTGTCCGGCCCGGTCGGGATGTCGGCCCCGCCGCCGACCACCGTCAGTCCGTGGCCACCCTCGACGAGTTCCAGGGTGTCGTAGAGATCGACGGTGACCATCTCGGCATCGATCAGGTGGAGTCCGTCGTTGCGAAGACCGGTGAGCCGCAGGGACAGCGTGAGTTTTGCCGGGGCCGGCAACTCGATCGGTGAGCTCACGGGGCCACGGTAGCGAGGCGGGCCCAGTCCTCGACGGCCAGCTCCTCGGGGCGGACCGTCGGTTCGATCGCCGCCGCCTCCAACTGATCGATCGTCACCAAGCTCGCCAGGCTGCGACGCAACATCTTGCGCCGCTGACCGAACGAGGTTCGCACCAACTGTGACAGCCGGTCGAAGTCGGCGTCGACCCGGGGCCGGGGTGAACGATCGATGCGGACCAGAACCGATTCGACGTTTGGCCGGGGCACGAACAGCTCGTTGCCGACCGAACCGACGATGCGGGCCTCGGCCCAATACGACAGCAGCACCGATGGGATGCCGTAGGTCTTGGAGCCCGGGCCGGCAACCAGCCGCTCACCGGCCTCCCGCTGGACCATCACCAGCCACGAGACCAGCAGGGGCTCGGCCGCCAGGAGATCGAGGATCAGCGGGGTGGCGATGTTGTATGGCAGGTTGGCAACCACCTTGGCCGACCGACCGTCGAGCAGTCGGCCCCAGTCGACCTGGCGGACATCGGCGTTGACCAGCTGGACCGACCCCAACCGCCGTCCGCCTGCTTCGCCACCGGCCGCCACCTCCCGATCGGCCTCGCCCCCGGCCGCTGCGGTGGCGATCGGGTCGTCGGTCGGCGGCGGGTGGCCGGTGGTCTCCAGGTGGCCGACGACCTCCCGCAGGGCCGGCATGAGGTAGCGGTCGATCTCGATCGCCACCACATCGGCGCCGGCCTGGCACAGCCCCAGGGTCAGCGACCCCAGGCCGGGCCCGATCTCGACCACCAGATCGCCGGGCTCGACCCCGGCCAACCGGACGATCTTGTCGATCATGGACCGATCGGCGAGGAAGTTCTGGCCAAGGGCCCGGCTCGGGGTGAGGCCGTGTCGTTCCAGCAGCTGGTTGATGCCGGTGCGGGTCAGCGCCATCGGAGGGCCCGGCCGCTGTCAGTCCAGGCCGAACAGGGCGGAGGCATTGGCGGTTGTGACCGCAGCGAACGCCTCGACCGGCTGGGCCAGCAGTTCGGCCAGGTACCGGCCGACCACTGCGACATTGGCCGGCTGGTTCGGCTTACCCCGATGCGGGACCGGGGCCAGGTACGGCGAGTCGGTTTCGACGAGGATGCGATCCAGTGGGGTCACCGCCGCTGCCGCCCGTAGGTCGTCGGCGGTCTTGAAGGTGACGATGCCGCTGTAGGAGATGTAGGCGCCGCGGGCCAGCGCCGCTGCAGCCTCCTCGGGGCCGCCGGTGAAGCAGTGGAACACCGTTCTCGGGGGTGTGCCGTGCCGATCGAGGATCTCGAAGGTGTCGTCCCACGCCTCCCGGGTGTGGATGACCAGCGCCAGGTCGTGGTCGTGGGCCAGGTCGATCTGCCGGGCGAAAACGTCGGCCTGTTTGGCTCGGGGCGAGTGATCGTAGTGGTAATCGAGACCACACTCCCCCACCGCAACCACCTCCTGGAGAGCCAGGAGGTCGACGAGGCCGTCCAGGCCATCCTTGGCATCGTGGGGGTGCACGCCGGCGGTGGCCCAAACGTTGGGGAATCGACCGGCAACGGCAATTGCGGCAGCCGAATCGGCCACGGTGCAACCGACGGTCAACAGCCTGGTGACGCCCGCCGCCCCGGCGGCCTCGACGATCGACGCAGCGTCCTGATCGAGGGTGGTGAGATGGCAATGATTGTCGAACCACATGGGACCGCTGCTCACCTCCTGAGCGCCGCTGGGCCCGGAGCCGCCGAGCCACGGTTCAGGCTAGCTCCGTCCCGCCGGCCTCATGGCCGCCTGCGCCGGGGCGGGCCGGCGCGCCCCGTTCGGGCGCTGCTCGGCGGGGATCGATGTCGGCGAGCAGCTCAGATCACCTGCCGGAGGGTCTGATCCGACCCGAGCCGAGTGTCCGGCAGACCGCCGTCGCGGAAGGCCTCCAGCTTCTCCAGCTGTCGTTCGAAGCTGCGTTTCCGGGTGCCGGACAGCTCGTCATAGGCACGTTGGGCCGAGTCGAGGCCCCGACCCATCTTCTCCATCGGTTCCTCCCAACGCTGCCACTGGACCCGCAGCTCGCCAAGCGCCCCGAGGATGTCGTGGCTGCGTCGCTCGACCATGAAGTTGTCGACCGCATGGCGGATCACCGCCAGGACGGCGAACAATGTGGTCGGCGAGCACAGCACCACCTTGCGGGCCAGCGCAAAATCGATCAGGTCGGCATCGTGCTCGTGGAGGAAGCCGTAGACGCTCTCGTTCGGCACGAACAACAGCAGGTAGTCGACGGTGTGGCCGGGATCGACATAGCACCGTTCGGTCAGCTCCTTGACCCGGTTGCGCACGTCGCGCTGGAACGCCTTGGCCAACTGCTTTCGAGCGGCATCGTCATCGGCCTCCAACCAGCGGAGGTAGTTGTCGACCGGGAACTTCACATCCATGTTGACCAGGTGACCGGTGGGCAGCGGGAAGGTGTAGTCGGGTACGCCGCCTCCGGCGTTCTTGGTCTGCTTCAGATAGCTTGTGCCTTCGAGGAAGCCGGCGGCCCGAAGCACATCCTCGGCCATGCGCTCCCCCCATTGCCCCCGAGCCTTGGGCGATGCCAGGGCCTCCCGGAGAGACCGTGTGGTATCGGCCAGGGCCGACGTGACCGCCATGGCCTGTTCGAGCCCGCTGGAGAGCTGGCCGGATTGCTCAGCCCGCTCCTTCTGCAGGCTGGCAACGAGATCTCCGACCCGGCGCAATTCGGACTCGACCGTGGCGACCTGATGATTGACCGATTCCCGTTCTCGCTCCAGCACCATCTTCCCCGCCGCCAGCTGATCACCGAGCTTCGACGATGCCACCGACATCACGGTGTCGACCGTGGTTTGCAGGTTCTGTCCCTGTTCCGCCCGGAGCTGTTCTACCGCTCGGGCCGACACCAGTTCGGCCGTCTCCGAGGTGTGGCGACCGGCCATGAGCCAGCCGATGACCACACCGAGGGCGAGGGCAATCAGGACGGCGAGAAGCAGCGCGTAGAGCATGGGATTCGACCCTAGGCAACCGGTGTGACAGCGAAGCCGGACCGCTGCCCTGCGGCCGGGGCGGGTTCAGCCGGGGGCAACCACCCGGCAGTTGGCCCAGCCGACGAGCCTGTCGGTCGAGGTGTCGACGATCTCGACCTTCACCAGGTGGCCGTCGCCATCGGTCCGCAGCAGCTCGGCGCCGGCCCGAGCCGGGCCGCGACCGGTCTGGTCGAGGAACCGGAAATGGAGATCGACGGTCCTGGAGCCGGGGCCGACCAGAGCCGCCCCCGAGACGTCCGCCAGCAGGGCGATCACCCCTCCCTGGAGGGTCCCGATGCTGTTGTTGACGAAGTCGCCACGATCCAGTTCCACGGTGCCGGTCGAGGGGTCGACGAGTCGGAATCCGCAGGCCGGCTCCAACGGGCGTTCGAGCAGCGGACCACTGCCGAGCCGGACCCATTCGCCCGGCCCGCCGGGGGTCCGGGTGCCGAGCGGGGCGGCGTCGCGACGGATTCGGGAGAACTCGATGGTCGATGACATGACCGGCTTGGCGTCGGCGGTGACCTCAACGGCCACCACCGTCGAGCGCTTCCCGGCTCGTAGCAGCCGGGTCGCCAACTCGATCGGACCGGCCTCGATGAGGTCCCGCTCATGGAGCCACACGTCGGCGGTGGCCAGCCAATCGCCCTCGGCGGTCCTGGCGGCCCTGGTTCCGGCCACCAGGTCGACGATGGGCACGAGCGCACCGACCCCCGGCGGTTCCCCCCGGCGGCCGAGCAGATCGACATCGACCAGCGCCCGACCGATCATGGTGCGCTCGTCGGTCCAACAGACCTCGATGCCCATGGCGCTGAGCACCTGACGAGGTGGGGGGTAGACCCCGGTCGTCACGCCGGCCCCGCTCCGGGCCGACGATCGACGCCGAGCCTCACCGACCGCAGCCTCGCCGGGTCGGGATCGCAGCACAGCCGAGGTGGTGCGTCCGCCGCCCTGAACAGCGGGGCTGGATCGCAGAGGGCGGACAGGACGGGGACACGCAAGCCTCCGAGCCTACGGAGCCCCCGGCCGGCAGGGCAAGACGATTCGCCCGACCCACCGACCGAGAGCCCCGGCGCCCCGAGACCGATTACCCGCATGGTGCCCGATCGCACCCCGTATGAGGCGAGATCAGAGGACGGTGAACTCGATCCGCCGATTCTCGGCCTTGGCCGCCGAACTGTCGTTTGGTACCAGCGGCCGGTCCTCGCCGTAGCCCGCGGTCTCCAGCCGACCACCATCGATGCCACGGCTCTCCAGATAGGCCTTGACCGAGACGGCCCGGCGGCCGCTGAGATCGAGATTGGCGTCGACCTTGCCGTCGTTGTCGGTGTGGCCACCGATCTCGACCCGGACGGCACCATTGTCGTCCAGGAACGCCGCCACCTCGTCGAGCACCGCCCGGCCATCGGCGGTGATGCGATCCGAGCTGATGTCGAAGGTGACCGGGGCCAGATCGAGCAACCCGTTGATGGTGGCCCCGGCCGCCACAGCACCGGTCGAGCCGTCGACTTCATCGCCCTCACCGGTCCCGGTGCCCTCCTCGAGCGCACCCTCGACAACGATGGCGTCGTCGATCGACAGCAGACCGGGGACGGCGGTCACCGCGGCCAGGGCCGCGGTCCGGTCGATCTCGGCGCCGACGGTCCCGCTCAGAGCGGCGATGCGGTCGTCAACCACCCCGGAGACGGCGGAGCCCTCCAGGGCGGCATCGACCAGGACCTGAAGATCGTCGTCGGTTGGATCCGGGATCGAGCCGGCCTCGGTCGTCGATGGCGACACGGTTGACGTCGCCCGGTCGGCCTGATCGATGCCGTCACCATCGGTGCCATCGGTGCCATCGTCCACCGGGCCATCCACGGCGCCTTCGGCGGTGTCGACGTCGACCCGGGAGGTGCCGGCACCGGTTTCGGCCGTCCCGTCAGCACAGGTCGACAGCAGCCAGCCCAGGAACAGCACCAAGGTGGCCGCCCCCACCGCCCAGCGCAACCAGCTGAACCGGCTGGGCTGTCGACCGTCGGGCGATCGGGGGGCCGGCACCCCGCCGGCCACGACCTCTGCGTCGCCGTCGCCGGTCCTGTCGGCGGACCGGTCGCCGGGATCGAGCACCGGCGCTCTCTGGACACCCGTCGTCGAAGGTGTGGCCGGGTCCGTCCTGGCCGTGGTTGCCGCCCGGCCGGGAAACGAACCAACCATCGCTGCGTCGGCGCCGCCGACACCACGTCCCGCACGTGCCGCCGCCCCGACCTCGACTCGGCCCGCTTCCAGCCGCAGGGCGTCGATCGAATCCAGCCGCCCGGCCTCGGCCAGAAGACGGTGCTCCGAGGCCAGCAGGTCGGCCACACCGTCGGGGTCGAGCCCGTCGTCGGCCCGCCGTTGCCCGAGCGCCAGGATCACCAGCGGCACCAGGGTCGCCACCAGGTCAACGGTCATCGAGCGGCCCATCTCCACCGCCGCTGCGATGTCGCTGATCACATCATCACGATCATGGCCGAACACGGACTGCAACAGCTCGTCGCTCCTGCGGCCCGCATCGACGTCGATGACCGGATCGCCGGCACCAACACTGCCGTCGGGGCGGGCACCGTCGTCCGAACCGGCGTCGGCGGCGGTGATCACGATTGCGTCATCGCCACCGCCTTCGAGGAGCGCGCCGACGGTGGCCGGCCCGTCATCGAGCCCGGCCCGGGTTGCCAGTCCGGCGATGACGGCCGGAACGACCCGGTCCGCAGCCGATGTCGCGTGCGCCCGATCGGTACGGACCTGGTCTGCCAGCCTGTCGAGGCCGTCGTTCTCGGCGAGCAGGCCGAGAACCGTTTCGTTGAGGGAAAGCATGGGTGTGCCCACCTTTCGTGTCTGATTGCCCTGGCGAGGCTCCATCGGGGCGCGCGTCAACAGGGCGGATCCGATCACTTCTGGTCGTTGCAGACTGCCCGAGTCGGCGTGTTGGAGCCCGCTGCCGATTGCGGTCCACAGCATAGTCCTCGCCGCAGGCCGGCCGCTGCGTTTCGCCACAGGCTGTACGACCCGGCCCGCACCTCCGGCGTCCGCCGAGCGTCGATCGCAGCCCGCGGCTGGTCTAGGCCCGTCCCCCTCGGGACCCCAGTGGCCGAACGGCGACACGGTTGTCGTGATAGACGGCGCCCCGGCCCATGTCGGAGTCTCGTTCGGCCACGGTGTTGTTGACCCCCATCCGCCACCACCCCTTGGTGGTGACCGCAAGACCGGGTCGAGTGTCATGGCCGAGCCGGAGGGTTGCGACGAACGAGCCCCGGTCGTTGAACACCTCGACATCGGCCCCGTCCACCAACCCGTCCCGCTCGCCATCATCGGGGTGCACGGTGACGACCGGCTTGCCGGTACGGGACGTGGTGCGGTCGGTTCCGGCGAAGACCGAGTTGATGTGCCAGTCGCTGGCTGCGGCCACGAGGTCATAGCCGCCGGAGGCGGGGTCATAGCCGCCGGAGGCGGGGTCGTCGTCGGTCCGGCCCACCTCGACCGGGGCCCGGTAGGTGGGCAACAGCCCCTGGTGCTCCCGGTCGGCCTTCTCCGAGGCGAACTCGAACCGGCCGGACGGCGTCGGGAATCGTTCGGCGAAGGGCAGGTACGGCGGCGCGGTTTCCGGCAATCGGGCCCACCCCGTCACCGACAGGGTCTCGACGGTGATCCCGGCCTCGGCAAAAGCCTTGGTGTCGAGCAGCGCCGCCACCAGGTCGAGATCGGATGCGTACAGCGCCGGTTCGTCGAGGCCCATGGCTCGGGCCAGCCTCCGGAACATCTCGGTGTGGGGCAGGCACTCCCCCGGCGGGGCCACCGCAGGCCGATTGAGGTGGACGTACAGGTGGGAGAACGAGTCGCTGATCTCGAGTTGCTCGTGCTGCATCGTCGATGGCAACACGATGTCGGCGTAGTCGGTTGTCTCGGTGTGGAACAGCTCGGCGACGACGGTGAACAGGTCGGGCCGGGACAGACCGGCCCGCACCGCCCCAACATCGGGATTGGAGACCACGGGATTGGCGCCGTAGACGAACAACGCCTCGACCGGCGGATCGTCGAGCTCGGCCAGGTTCGACGCCAGCCGGGTCATCGCCAGGTGGCGGGGCCGATGGCCGAGGTCGACACCGGCCGCCCGGTCGGTGTTGAACCGGTAGGGGCCGGAGGTGGAATAGACCAACCCCCCTCCCCGCCGGTCGAAGGCCCCGGTCAATGCCGGGAGGCAGGACACGATTCGAGCGGTCTGGCCTCCGTTGGCGTGCCGCTGCATTCCCTGACCGAGCTTGATGGCCAGCGGGGCCCGGGCCCCGATCACCTCGGCCAGCCGCTCGACCTCGGCCACCGCCAACCCACAGGTCCGGGCCGTCAGGGTGGGGGTCCAGCGCTCGACCGATGCGGCGAAGCGGTCGAAGCCGATTGTCCGGTGCTCGACGAAGTCGACGTCTCTGGCGCCGGCCCGGATGAGCGATCGACACAGCCCCAGGGCCAGCGCCCCATCGGTCCCCACCCGGGGCGCCACATGGAGGTCGGCCCGCGCTGCGGTCCTGGTTCGGACCGGATCGATCACCACCACCGGTGCCCCACCGGCCCTGGCCTGCTCAACGAACGGCCACAGGTGCTGATTGGCCACCAGCGTGTTGGAGCCCCAGATGACCACCGTGCCGGCATGGGCGATGTCCTCGGGGTCGAAGCCGGTGGCGGTGCCCATCGAGTAGCCGAGGCCGACATGGCCGCTGACCGAACAGATCGTGACCTGGTGGCCGGAGACGCCGAGGTGGTGCCACAGTCTCGACCCGGCAGGCAACGCCGCCCCCTGGACCCAGCCGACGTTGCCGGTCCCGGCAAAGGGCCAGATTGCCGCCGGGCCGCGCCGCTCGATGATGGTCGAGAATCGCTCGGCGATCTCGGCCAGTGCGTCGTCCCACGAGATCGACTCGAACGCCTCGTCGGGGCGGTGACCCGGCCCCTTCGGTCGGATCCTCCGCAGGGGGTGGAGCAGCCGCCCCGGCTCGGCAGCGTAGTCCAGCCAGGGGTTGACCTTCTTACACAGCCCTCCTCTGGTGAACGGGTGGTCGGGATTACCCCGGAGCTTGGTGGCGACGCCGTCGGACACGGTGACGATCCACGAGCAGCCGTCCGGGCAGTCGAGCGGGCAGGCCCCGACCACGTCGCCGTCGGTCGGCGGTGCCGACGGTGAGCTGGTCGGCCACGGCGGGTCGTTCACCGTCGACCCCTGAGCCGGTCGATGTCCCGCCGTTCCTTCTTGGTCGGTCGACCTTCACCTCGGCTGCGGGCCCCACCGGGCGGCGCCAGGACCGGATCGGCTCTCGTCGGCCTCGGGGGCGACTGATCATCGACGCACTGCTCGACCAGCTTGGCGCCGATCCGCTTCTCGACCAGCGCCGTGGCCCGGTAGACGATGAGCCGGTCTCCCCGCCGGGCCTCGACGACGTCGCCGACGGCGATCTTGGTCGCCGGCTTTGCCGGCTCGTCGTTGACCTTGACCCGCCCGGAGGTGCAGGCCGAAGTGGCGGCGGTCCTGGTCTTGAACACACGAACCGCCCACAGCCACTTGTCGACCCTGACCGTTCCGGTTCGCTTCCCTGGGCCGCCTTCTGGCCGGTCAGAGCTTGGTCGAGAGCTCATAGACCCTCCGTTTCGGTTCGCCGGTGTCCTGGGTCACCTCGGCCACCGCATCCCGCTTGCTGAGTCCGGTGTCGATCGACCGTTGCAAGGCCGCCACCAGCTGCTCGTCGCTGGGGATAACCCGCTCCAGCGGACGACCCTCGATCACGATCACGAACTCGCCCCGCGGGTCGGTCTGGTCGAAGTGCAGGGCTGCGGCCGACACCGTGCCCCGAATGACGTCCTCATGGAGCTTGGTCATCTCCCGGATCACCGCCACCGGCCGGTCCCCGCCGCACACACCGGCCAGGTCGGCCAACGTCCTACGCAACCGGTGGGGCGATTCGTAGACAACGATGGTGCGGGTCTCGCGGCCAAGCTCCCGCAGCCGATCGGTCCGCTCCCCACCCTTGCGGGGCAGGAAGCCCTCGAACACGAACCGCTCGGCGGCCAACCCACTGAGGGCCAGCGCCGATGACACCGCGGTCGGCCCCGGCACCACTTCGAGTGGCACACCGTGCTCGATGGCGGCGGCGATGACGTGACGGCCGGGATCGGAGATCGTCGGCATGCCGGCGTCGGTGACCAGCGCCAGGTGCTGGCCCCGGGCGAACCGGTCGACGATCTCCCGGATCCGTGGCACCTCGGTGTGCTGGTTGGCCACCAGCAGATCCGGTCGACCGGTGCGGTTGCGTGGCCCGCCGGCGGCACCGACGTGGACCAGGAGCCGACCGGTCCGCCTGCTGTCCTCGCAGACAACGGCATCGACCGAGCCGAGCACCTCGGCGGCCCGGGGGCTGAGGTCGCCGAGATTGCCGATGGGGGTGCCGACGATGAACAACCGGGGGGCGGACCCGGTTTCCGGGGTCCGGGCGGTGTCGTCATCGGTCACCGGTCGTCGGCCCCGGGGCGGATCTCCAACTCGTCGCCGACCACCAGGTTCCACCGGCCGAAGGCGCCGGCCTCTGCCTCGAGGATGGACCGGGCCTGCCACACCGGCAGCGTCATGCGGTTGCGGCGAAGCCGGAGGGTTCGGATCACCTTGAGGTCGGCGTCGAGAAACGCCACATCGAGCTCGAACCCCATCAGGAAGCTGTGAACCGAGCGACGACCGTCGATCAGCATCGCCCCCTCGAGGCTCGATCGGCCAAGCAGGCCCCGCCCCTTTGCCATGTGCCCGTCTGCGACCTCCAACGACGCCAGGACCTCATTGTCGCGGATGAGCCAACCGGTCCGTGGATGATCGGCGATGGCAGGCTCCTCCCGAGGGTCGCCGGTCATCCCCGCCACCTCGCCGACCGGGGCGACCTCGCCGACCGGGGCGACCGGTCAGACGTTGAACCTGATCTCCAGCACATCGCCGTCCTCGACAACGTAGTCCTTGCCCTCGGAACGAACCTTACCCAAGTCCCGGGCCCCGGCCCAGGAACCGATCTCCAGCAGCTCGTCCCATCGGATCGTCTCGGCCCGGATGAAGCCCCGCTGGAGGTCGCTGTGGATCAAGCCGGCACACTCCGGTGCGGTGGAGCCGACCCGGTAGGTCCAGGCCCTGCTCTCCTGCTCACCGGTGGTGAGGAAGGTCCGTAACCCCAGCGTGTGATAGGCGGCCTGGATGAAGCGGACGACGGCGCCCTCGCCGAGGCCGAACCCGTCGAGCATCTCGGCCCGGTCCTCGGGATCGAGCTGGGCCGCCTCGGCCTCCAGCTGGACACAGGCGCCGAACACCGCCGGTGGGCTCTGGCTCTGGCCGCCGGCAGGAGTTGGCCCGCCGGGCGAACGTCCCCGGGGGAGATCGCCGAGCTCCTCCTGGATGGGCTTGATGACGGTGTCGATGTCGGCCAATTGCTCCTCGTCGAGGTTGACCACCGCCAGGACCGGCTTGTTGGTCAGCAGGAACCACGGCCGCAGTTCGGCAGTATGGGCGGCGGAGAGATCGCTGCGGTACAGCGGTGTGCCCTGTTCCAGGATGGCCAGTGCCGCCTCGGCCGCCTCGACCTCCGGTCTGAGCGCCGGGTCGCCCTTGAGGGCCTTGCGCTTCTTGTCGATCTGGCGTTCGATCGTCTCCAGGTCGGCGTAGGTCAACTCCAGTTCCAGGATCCGGAGGTGCTCCAGCGGATCCTGGGGGCCCGGCACGTCGTCGTCGCGAAAGGCCCGCAGCACGAAGACGATGGCGTCGACCTCTCGGATCCCGGCCAGGAACTTGTTGCCGAGCCCTTCGCCCTTGCTGGCCCCCTCGACGAGACCGCCGATGTCGGTGAACTGCACGCTGGCCGGCACCACGTTGCGGGATTTGCTCATCTCGGCCAGGGCGTCGAGTCTGTGGTCGAACACCTTGGCCACACCGATGTTGGGATCGGTGGTGGCGAAGGCGTAGGGCGCAGCCAGGGCGCTGCCGCCGGTCAGGGCGTTGTACAGCGACGACTTTCCGGCGTTTGGCAGACCGACGAATCCGAACTTCTCCATATGGCACCAGGGTACTGCCGGGCGAGGGCTGCCGATCCTCGTTCGCTTCGCCGTCGTCGAGTTGTTCCATCTCGTTGCGACAATCGGCAGCGGGTGAACCCGGCCGGCCGATCGGGTCGCAACAGGACCGAACCAATTGGAGCACGGCCGGGAAGCCTGGCACCGGTCCAGAAGGTCCGGGCCTTCGCCAAGGGCAAGGCCATCCTCGATCGGCTGGAGCCAGACGACGTGGAGCGCCGGGTCCGCCAGGGCACGTTGACCAACCTGGAGGGCATAGGCCGCTCGATCGATGCGGTGGTGCAGGGGGCCTACGGCATCGGTCCCGACGAGTATCTGGACACATTGGAGCGGACCACCGAGGTCCCGCTTGGAGCGGGTGCCGCCCTGCGGACTGCGCTCAAGGGCGACTGCCACTCCCATTCCACCTGGTCAGACGGCGGCTCCGAACTGCCGGCCATGGCCGCCGCGGCCCGCGCCCTCGGCCATCAGTACCTGGTGGCCACCGACCACTCGGCCAGGCTGACGGTGGCCAAGGGGCTGTCGCCGGAGCGGCTGCGCAACCAAATGGCCGAGATCGAGGACCTCAACGCGGTGCTGGCCCCGTTCCGGATCCTGACCGGGATGGAGGTCGACATCCTGGAGGACGGCAGCCTCGACCTCGACGACGAGCTCCTGGCGATGCTCGATGTTGTGGTGGCCTCGGTTCACCACAAGATCCATCAGCCGGAGAACGAAATGACGAGGCGGTTGGTCAAGGCGGTCGCAAACCCCCATGTCGACATCCTCGGCCACTGCACAAATCGTAAGGTGTTGAACCGGCCCCGGAAGCCATCGAAGTTCGACCCGGACTACGTGTTCGCCGCCTGCGCCAAGTTCAACACCGCGGTGGAGATCAACTGCCGACCGGAGCGGCAGGACCCACCGGACGAGCTCCTGACCCTGGCCCTGCAGTGGGACTGCCGGATCAGCATCGACTCCGACGCTCACGCCCCCGGTCAGCTGGAGTGGGTCAACTACGGCTGCGACCGGGCGGCCGGGCTCGGCATCGACGCCGATCGCATCATCAACACCCGCCCCGCCGACCAGCTGATCGAGCTGTGCAACGGCTGAGCCGGGATCCCGGGGCCGCCACGGCCCGAATCGGGCCGCGTTGGCGATAGCATGCCCTCATGTCGAAGCGCAGGAAGAAGAAGCGGCTGCTGGCTCGCCGCAAAAAGGCCAACCACGGGCGCAAGCCAACGGTCGGCCGCAACTGAGCCCGGCGGCTCTCAGCCGACCAGCAGGGTCTCAACCTCCTTTGCCAGCTCACCGAGACGAAGCTCGGCCTTGCGCCGGGCTTCTTTTGCGTAGCCGGCCGGCCCGCCCGGTTCGATGACTTCCAGGTAGGCCTTGATCTTCGGCTCGGTGCCGCTCGGTCGCACGATCACCCGGGAGCCGTCGGCCAGATCGAGCACCACGCCGGACGTCGGCGGCAGCCGCTCCCCCTTCGACAGGTCCTCGCGGCCGGCCACCTCGATCCCGGCCACCTCGGCCGGATCCAGGTTGACGGCGCGCTCCTTGGCCGCGGCCCGACCGGCATCGTCGAGGCCTGCGATCCCCACGGTGACCTGGCTCGTGGCGAAGAGGCCATGGCGTTCGATCAGACCGTCCAGCCGACCGAGGACGGTGGTTCCCTCGACCTTGCACTCGGCGGCCAACTCGGCCATGACCAGGGCCGCACTGATGCCGTCCTTGTCCCGGACCCGATCGCCGATGCAGTACCCGAGGGCCTCTTCGTAGCCCAGGAGATAGGTGTCTTCCGGCCGATCGACGATCGGCCTGGCCACCCATTTGAACCCGGTCAGGGTCCTGATGCTCTCGGCCCCGGCGGCCTTGGCCAGCCGATCGACGAACCTCGACGAGACGATCGACGATGCCAGCAGCGGCGTGCCCGCGCCGGGGCCCTGGTCCGGTGACAGCCGGTGCCGCAGCACATGGTCGATCAGCAGCGCCCCGACCTCGTCGCCGCTGAGCCGGCGCCAGGCGCCGTTGCCATCGGCAACCCCCACCGCCAGCCGATCGGCGTCAGGATCGTTGGCCAGGATGATGTCGATCGAGCGACCTGCCGACCCGAGCCGCTCGACGGTGGCATAGGCCAGATCGAACGCCCCCGGCTCCTCGGGGTTGGGGAACGGTGCGGTCGGGAAGTCCGGGTCGGGCTGAAACTGCTCGTCCACCACCGCCGGGCAGGGGAAACCGGCGGCCTCGAAGCAGGCCAGCAGATGCTCACCACCGACGCCGTGCATGGCGGTGTAGAGCACGGCCACGTCCCGATGGTCGGTGTAGAGCGTGGCGACCGAGACCGCACGGTGTCGCTCGATGGCCTCGGCCGAGATGTCGACCGGCGGCCGGGCGTCGGCCGGCGGAGCACCCCAGCGATGCGACGGCTCCAGGTCGGGGTCCATCAGCCCGGCCACCCGATCGATGGCGGCCGCAATCTCGGCATCGGCCGGGGTGACCAGCTGGATGCCGTCATCGAGATAGAGCTTGTAGCCGTTGTCGGCGGCCGGGTTGTGGCTGGCGGTGATCATGACCCCGGCGTCGGCCGAGCGGTCGAGCACCGCCAACGCCAGGACCGGCGTCGGGGCCGGTCGATCGATGAGTTCGGCGGTCCCGCCCCTGGCCACGACCACATCGGCAACGTCGGAGGCGAACCGGCGGGAGTTGTGGCGGGCGTCGTAGCCGATCACCACCTTGGCCCCCAGGGGCAGCCAATCCATGAGACCGGCGGTCGTCTGCTGGACCACGAGCCGATTCATCCGTCGAGGCCCCGGTCCCATCTCGGCCCGGAGCCCGGCGGTGCCGAAGGCGATCCGCCCGTCGAACAGCCGATCGAGGGCGTCCCGATCGGTCTCGGCCAGGGCCGACAACTGCTCGCGGTATTCCGGGTCGGCGGCGATCCACCGGGCAACCGCTTCCGGCAGCGGCCCGAGGTCCGGCCGATCGGCGCCCGGCCCGGTCATCGCTCGTCGGCCGTGTCGGCGGCCGTGTCAGCGGCAGTGTCAGCGGCAGTGTCAGCGGCAGTGTCAGCGGCTGCGCCGTCCGGACCGAGTTCGGCGCCCAAGGCGCCGACCCGCAACTCACCGTCGACGGTCTGGCCACCCCGCTCGAGGAAGTTGGCCATGGCCTGGTGCGAGGAAGGGTGACGAAGGGTCTCCTGGAACAGGAACGCCTCGGTCAGCAGGCCTTCGGTGGGGTCGGGCTGGGCGGCCAACACCGATGCCTTGGCCCGGCTCACCGCCGCCGGCGGGAATCCGGCGATCCGGTCCGCCAATCGATCGACGAAGGGTCGCAGATCCCCAGGCGGAAGGGCTCGATTCAGCCAACCCCAGTTCTCGAGGGTCGCAGCGTCGATGTCGTCGCCCCCGAGCACGATCTCCATCGCCCGACCCCGGCCGAGCAGGCTCGGCAGGCGCTGGGTTCCGGAGCCGCCGGGAAGGATCCCCAACGGGACCTCCATCTGGCACAGTGTGGTCTTGCCGACGGTGCCGAACCGCATGTCACAGGAGGCCGAGAACTCGCCGCCACCACCACCGACCCGTCCGTCGATCTCACAGATGGTCGGGATGGCCATCGTCCGGTACCGCTCACACATCTTGTGGAAACCGGTGAGCTCGGTGCCCCGGACCGGGGCATCGTCGACCGGGAAATCCAGGATCTGGGCCACGTCGTAGTGGGCGATGAAGAAGTGGGGATTGGCGCTGCGCAGGACCAGGACCCGGGCGTCGGTGTTGTGCTCGAGGTGGTCTGGCAGGGCCCGAAGGTCGGCGAACAGCTCGACGGTCAACAGGTTGACCGGACCATTGTCGATCTCGGCGACGGCGACCCCGTCCGCCACCGTCAACCGGATGGCGTTGAGGTCCGGCGCCGAACTCGACCGGGGCCGCCGGTCCCTGCTCTCGGCTGCGGTTGCGTCTGACACGGGATGCTCCCTTGGTCGGCTGCGGCCGGTCTCGACCGGGTGGAGCGAGCCTGCGGCTCTCTCCGGCCTCATTATGTCCTACCATCTACCGTGAGGCCGGGGCCAGCAGCATCGACCCCGGATACATCGTCACCAACGGAGCAGCGCAGACCATGAGCCAACGTCCGACACATGCCTGAGCTGCGCCGGCTGCTGATCGGCGACGAGCCCCGGACCTGGGCCGACGCCGGATTCAGCATCGACGGTGACGAAACCGCCATCGGCACCATTGCGCTGGGGTTCGTCGGGCCACCCGATCACGAGGAAAGCAGCGCCACCGGCAGGGCAAGGGGAGTGGTCGGCTGGGAGCTGACCGACATCGAAGACGGTTCCATCGACGGCATCAGCTCGACCCGCACCACCGCCGATCCGGCCCGACCGACCGTGCACCCCAATGGCGTCACCCGCCTCGATCACGTCGTGATCATGACCCCCGATCTGGAGCGAACCACCTCGTCGCTGCGGAGGTTCGGGTTCTCGCCTCGCCGGACCAGGGAGGTGCCCGGCTCGGAACCGGCCCGGCGGCAGATGTTCATCTGGGCCGGCGAGACCATCCTCGAGGTGGTCGGCCCCACCGAAGCCACCGGTTCGGCACCGGCCGCGGTCTGGGGCCTGGCGCTCACCACCACCGACATGAATCAGGCGGCCGAGGCGCTCGGGTCACACCTCAGCCCCCCGAAACCAGCGGTGCAACCGGGCCGGCAGATCGCCACCGTCGACACCAGGGCGCTTGGCATCTCCATCGCCCTGGCGCTGATGACCCCCCACGTGCCGAGCGACGACCCGTCGGCCCGGGGAGCCGACGATCCGTCCGGCCAGTGGTCAGGCGGCGGCTAGTGCTCGACCATGTTTTCACCGACGCCATCGGCGCCCTGCGCGATGCCCTCGAATCGGCACTGCTGGAGCGGCAGGCGCTGGAGGAACGCTTCCAGACCGACGTGCTGCTCGGCGATGTCAGCTGGGAGACCATCTACGGCCTTCCCGGCGAGGGCCTGCCCCCTCGGGTCCAGGTCGACCTGACCCTGGAGTGGCCGACCTGGGCCCAGACGGCCTACCGGACCTGGTTCCTCGATGAGGAGTTCACCGAGGGGCCGGTCATCGAGATCGAAGTGGTGTTCCGGGTCCAGCGGCTGTCGGAGGCCCCGGACCCGGCGGTGATCATGGAGGGCCTGCCGCTCCATTCGCCCCAGATCGGGGACGAGGAACTGACCGGGCTTGGACCGACGGTGGAGACGGTCTACGACAGCGACCTCGAGATCGTCTCCCACGCGGTGGAGATCACCTACTCCGGATCGTACGAGCTCGACGAGAAGACGCTGGAGGACGGTTCGGCCCTCGACCAGCACTTCGGCTCGATCGGCGGTTGGATCACCGCAACACTGGTCCGCCTCGGCGACTTGCCGTTGTCGTTCGAACCGGCCCAGGAGCTGTAGCCGGTCCCCGGATCGTCACAAACGCCGGAGACGGGCGGCCAGAGCCGCTCAGGGCTACCCTGGGAAGCGGTGAGAGCGCAGGAACGGACCTTCCAGCTTCCAGGAGCAGAGCCCATGTTGGTCCTGCTCGGCTCGGCCGACCCCGGTGTCATCACCCACCTCGACGAATCGCTGATCGCCGAAGCCGAGACGGTCGACATCCGATCCGGCGTCGTCTGGTTGGAGGTGGCGGATTGTCGGGCCTTCCTCCATCGGCTTGTCGGTCAGATGTCTGGCAACGGGAACGGCTCGTCGGCCAGCGGCGGTGACGGAGCTGAGGTCAAGGTTGCCGTGGCCCAGGTCGACTCGTCACCCCAGGAGTTGGTGCAGAAGGCGCTGATGGCGGCCACGCTGACCGAGGTGGCGGACCTGCTGGAGCAGGAGGAGTTGGCAAGCGCCGATCTGGACTACGAGGTTCGCTACCAGCCGATCGTCCGGCTCAACAACCGCTCGGTGGTCGGTTTCGAGGCGCTGATCCGGGCCAGGGTGTCCGGTGAGATCCTGACCGCCAACACCCTGATCGCCAGGGCCACCAAGGGCGGCTGGCTGGCCGACCTCGACCAGATGAGTCGCCAGCTCGCGGTCCGAGGCGTCGGACCGTGGCTGGGCGCCGGCCTGCTGTTCCTCAACATCATGGCCCCCGGCGGCATGTTCGACCTGGCCGCAGCCCGGCGGACCATCCGCCAAGCCGAGGACATCGGCCTCGAGCCGGACCAGGTGGTGTTCGAAACCGCGGAGCGGAACCGGTACACCGACATCGACCTGGCCGCGGCCCAGCTGACCAAGCTCCGCAACGCCGGGGTACGGATCGCCATCGACGATGTCGGCGACGGCTACTCCAGCCTCCGGGTCGCCACCAGCTTCAAGCCGGACGTGCTGAAGCTGGCCGGCGATCTGATCGCCGCATTGCCCAGTACCGAAGCAACCGCCATCATCCGGGCCGTGGTCGACCTGGCCCACCGAACCGGGGCATGGGTGGTGGCCGAGGGTGTCGAAACCGAGGCCCAGGCCAAGGCCCTGCGGCATCTCGAGGTGGACTGGGGCCAGGGCGTCCTGTTCGGCCCTCCCGAGGTCCGACCCGCCGGCTGACTAGTGGTCGAGGAAGGGTTTGTCGAGGCCCTCAGGGTCGTTGCCGGAGCGTTTTCGCCGCAGGCCTTCAGCGCTGCAGGAGCGGCAGCAGCTCGGCCAGCGGCCGTTCCGGCCGAGGCCCGAGGTGGGAAATGACCTCCGCCGCGGCCAGTGATCCGAGCCGGCCGACATCGGCCAGCGCCATCCCCTTGCTCAGCCCGTACAGGACACCGGCCGCGTACTGGTCGCCGGCGCCGGTGGTATCGACCACGTGCTCGACCGGTTCGGGGGCGATCTCGATGATCTCGCCACCCTGGACCAACCACGAGCCATCCTCGCTCAAGGTGACACAGGCCAACTCGACCTGATCGGCCACCTTCGACACCGCCGTTTCCAAATCGCACTGATAGAGCGTGGTCAGTTCGGCCCGGTTGGCGAACAGGATGTCGACCGGACCGGCCACCAGTTCGAGGAACTCCTGGTGGTGGCGCTCGATGCAAAAGGTGTCGGACAGGGTCAACGAGACCCTGGCACCGCCGCCCATGGCGAGGTCCATGGCCTTGCGGATGGCCTGCTTGGCCGATTCGACATCCCACAGGTATCCCTCGCAGAACAGCAGCGGGGCCCGCTGCACCGTTTCGAGGCGGACATCTTCGGGTTCCAGTAGTGCCGAGACGCCGAGGTAGGTGCTCATCGTTCGCTGGGCGTCGGGGGTGACCAGGATCAGACACATCGCGGTCGGCGGACCGCTGGTGGCGGCCGGCTGGTCGAACGACACGCCGATCGACCGCATCTCCTCGGCGAACACCGCTCCGAGCTCGTCATCGCGTACCTTGCCGATGTAGGCCGCTCGGCCACCGAGGGAGGCGAAGCCGGCCACGGTGTTGGCCGCGGAGCCTCCGGAGGCCTTCACCGAGTGCCCGAGCAGCCCGTAGAGCTCCTGAGCCCGTTCGGTGTCGATCAGCGACATCGAACCCTTCTCCAACCCCTGGGCGGCCACGAACTCATCGCTGGTGGTCGCCAAAACGTCAACGATGGCGTTGCCGACCCCTACGACATCAACTGGCTGCATCGGTGGCTCCTTTTGCTTCACAGGCACCGTATCCGACTCGGCGCCGACCGACCCTGGGCGATCCAGCCGGTCATCGCCAGGTGGGATTGCGGACCGTCCGCCACCCTCTTCATCGGCCGTGTCTAATATTGCGATTAGGTTGCAAGCAGCACCTGCACCGGTTACAAACAAAGAGCGTTTCAGCGGGTACGAATCGCAGGGAGAGCCACCGAACGATGTCACCAGTTTCTGGACTAGCCGCATTGTGTGTGGCGTTCACCGCAGGTCTGACGCTGACGTTGGTCGTTGTCGACTCCTCGGCCCAGGACGGCGATCAAGCCCAGCGGATCGAGACCGCAGCCCCACCGGCCGCGACCGAATCGTCATCTTCCACCCCGGCCAACCCGCCCACCGAGGCCGCTTCCCGGCCCGAGTTGCTGGTGGTGGCCGGCGCCGACCAAGCACCACTCGAATCGCTTTCGTCGACCGACGCCGACCCCCTGGTCCAAGGCGATCCGACCCCATCGACGGCCGAGGGCACCAGCCAGGATGCCGAGGCGGCCCCGGCCGATACTGCGGGCACCGACGCCGGGGAAGCAACGAGCACAGCCACCGCCGATGCCGGCGCGACCACCACGGCCGCATCACCGTCGTCCACCCCGCCGGATGCCGACGCCAAGACTCCGAACGCTCCGGCGCCAGCCGGCCCCTCGACGGCAAAGGCGTCCGGGCCCACCACCGCCAAGCCGGCCCCGACCACCAAGGCCCCCACAACGGCCGCCCCGACCACCCAGGCCCCCACAACGGCAGCATCGGCACCGCCGAAACCGTCCAACGGCGGCAGCGGCGCCCAGTTCGAGCCGATCCGAAACCGGAATCCGCTGTTCAACCGCTACGAGAACCTCCCGGCCAGCCAGATCAGCGTCGACATGCTCACCGAGCCCGCCCCGGTGCCGGACAACGGCTCGAACGGTGATGGCAACTTCCGCATGGCCTGCGCCTACTCGCACTTCTCCTACGACGATCCGATCGTCTTCCCCGGCCAGCCCGGCAAGTCCCACCTCCACATGTTCTTCGGGAACACCAAGGTCGACGCCCACACCAACACCAACAGCCTGGTGAACTCCGGTGGCAGCAGCTGCAACGGCTTCGAGCTGAATCGGTCCGGCTACTGGACCCCGGCCCTGCTCGACGGCAAGGGCAACGCAGTGGTCCCGGATCAGATCATCCTCTACTACAAAACCAAGGATCCCAGCACCGTCAAGGGTATGCCGCAGGGTCTCAAGATGATCGCCGGCAATCCCACCAAGGAGTCGTTCACCGCCGACTACAAGCTCGGCTGGTCCTGTGGGCCCAGCGGCACGTCCTACAACCGCTCGAATCGCATCCCCAACAACTGCGGCAGCGATCCGGTCAACGCCTACATCCAGTTCCCCTTCTGCTGGGACGGAAGGAACCTCGACTCGGCCGACCACAGCTCCCACATGGCCTACGTGAACGACAACCAGTCGTGCCCCGGCAGCCACCCGGTCCGCCTCCCCCAGATCTCGATCCTGATGTACTTCCCGCCGGGCAACACCAACGGCTGGTACCTGTCATCTGACAAGTCGAACGGGTTCAACACCGGCCCCGGGGCAACCCTTCACGCCGACTGGTTCGGCGGCTGGCACGACGACGCAATGAACCTGTGGATCAACGGCTGCATGACCAGGGCCAGGAACTGCTCCTACGGGCAGACCGGCACCAACCGCATGTTCGCCAAGTTGAACGGGCATCAGAACTACCCCGGCAACAACTTCCTCCCCCTGCCGTAGCTGCGAGACCGGTCCCCCGGGCGGGCCTCGACGCCGGGCTCTCGATGTGGTTTCCGTGGTTTCCTCGGTGCCCCGGGCCGCAGCGCCGGGTTCGGAGCCGGGCGGGCCCGATCGCCTCTCACAAAACGAAAGACCGACCCGGTCGAGCCGAGTCGGTCGGATGGCTTCAGCCCGAAGCCGTGGCTGAGACCGCAACCAGGTAACCCGGCGGTATCCAGCAGTCGCAGTGTGGTCGGCTACGACCCCAACACGACCGGCTGGATACCGCCTTTCCTACCCGCGCGCCCTCGTGGACTAGCTGCACCCGCTGGTGTTGCCACACCCCGGGCAGGCATGACAACTGCCCGCTCGTTGCATGGTGATACCACATTGCATACAAATCGGTGCGTGAGGATCGGCGACCGGTTCCCGACCGGGTCCGGGGCCGCCGACCGAATCGATGGCGGCGATCAGATCGTCGGCCGACTCGACCGACGGGGGATCCAACGGCAGTTGACCCGGTGACGAGCTCACGACCTCGTCAACGCCGGGCAGGGTCTGCTGGGTCCGTTCGCCGGTGGTGAAGATCCCGAGCGAGGCTCGCTCCTCGTAGCTGAGGTAGGCCACCGCCAGCTTGCGGAACAGGTAGTCCATGATCGAGGTGGCGATCCTGATGTCGGGATCGTCGGTCATGCCCGCCGGTTCGAACCGCATGCCGGTGAAGGTCTCGACGTAGGTGCGAAGCGGCACGCCGTACTGGAGACCATGGCTCAGCGAGATGGCGAGAGCATCCATGATGCCGGCCAGGGTCGAGCCCTGTTTCGAGACCCGGAGGAACACCTCACCCGGTCGGCCATCGTCGTACTCGCCGATGGTGACGAAACCCTTGCAGTCGGCAACCCGGAACTCGAAGGTGCGGGACCGGCGATCGCGGGACAGCCGCTCACGGACCGGCTTGTAGATGATCTTGGGTTCGGCCTCCACCACCACCACCGACTTGCTGGCCTCGGCCGAATTGTCTCCGTTGGACGCCTCGTCGGCGGCGTCGGTGGACTTCTTGGCCATCGACAGGGGTTGGGCAACCTTGCAGTTGTCTCGGTAGACCGCAATGGCCTTGACCCCCATCTGCCAGGCATCGATGTGGAGTTGCTCGACCTCCTCGACGGTGACCTCCTCCGGCATGTTGACCGTCTTGGAGATGGCACCGGAGATGAACGGCTGGACCGCGGCCATCATCTTCACATGGCCGAGGTAATCGATCGGATTGTCGCCCATGGAGCAGGCGAAGACCGCGGTGTGCTCCGGCTCGAGCCCTGGTGCGCCGAGGATCGACTTGTTCTCGTCGATGTAGGCGGTGATGGCCTCGATCTGCTCGGCGCTGTAGCCGAGGCGGCGCAGGGCCCGGGGAACCGACTGGTTGACGATCGACATCGTGCCCCCGCCGACCAACTTCTTCATCTTGCACAGACCGAGGTCCGGCTCGATCCCGGTGGTGTCGCAATCCATCAACAACCCGATCGTGCCGGTCGGGGCCAGCACCGTGGCCTGGGCGTTCCTGGTCCCCGAGAGCATGCCCTGCTCGCAGGCGGAGTCCCAGGCATGGCGAGCCTCGCCGAGCACTGCGGTGGGGGCCAGCTGCTCGTTGATCTCCATCGATGCCCGACGATGCTGGTCGAGCACCCGCAGCATGTGTTCCTGATTTGCCTCGTACCCCTCGTGGGGACCCATCCGCATGGCGGTCTTGGCCGAGGTCAGATAGGCGTGACCGGTCATCAAGGAGGTGATCGACGCGGCCAAGGCCCTCCCCTCCTCGGAATCGTATGGCAGACCGAGGTTCATCAGCAGAGCGCCGATGTTGGCATAGCCGAGACCGAGCTGACGGAAGGCAAGGGAGGTTTCGCCGATGGGACCGGTCGGGTAATCGGCCCTGCCGACCAGGATCTCCTGGGCGGTGAAGAAGTGCTCGATGGCGACCTTGAAGCCCTCGGTGTCGAAGGTGTCGTCCTCCTTGAGGAACTTCAACAGGTTGAGGCTGGCCAGGTTGCAGGCCGAGTTGTCGAGGTGCATGTACTCGCTGCACGGGTTCGAGCCATTGATCTTGCCGGTATTGGCCGAGGTGTGCCAGCGGTTGATGGTCGAGTCGTACTGCATGCCGGGATCGGCGCACTCCCAGGTGGCCTGGGCGAACTGCCTCATGAGGTCCCGAGCCTTGACGGTGCGGACGACCTCGCCGGTTGTCCTGGCGACCAGTTCCCAGTCGGCGTCGTCGAGCACCGCCTGCATGAACTCGTCGGTGACCCGGACCGAGTTGTTTGCGTTCTGGTACTGGATCGAATGGCTGTCGAGGCCGTCGAGATCCATGTCGAATCCGGCTTCCCGCAAGACCCGGGCCTTGCGTTCCTCGGTGGCCTTGCACCAGATGAACTCTTCGATGTCGGGGTGGTCGATGTCGAGCATGACCATCTTGGCCGCCCGGCGGGTCTTGCCGCCGGACTTGATGGTGCCGGCCGAGGCGTCGGCCCCTCGCATGAAGCTGACCGGCCCCGAGGCGGTACCGCCACCCTTGAGATGCTCGTGGCTGGAGCGGATCCGCGACAGGTTGATACCGGCGCCGGAACCGCCCTTGAAGATCGTGCCCTCTTCGACGTACCAATTGAGGATGGCGTCCATCTTGTCCTCGACGGAGAGGATGAAACAGGCCGATGCCTGCTGGGGCACACCACGAACCCCGATGTTGAACCAGACCGGGGAATTGAAGGCGCCCATCTGGTGGATGATCATGTGCCGGAGTTCGGCGTTGAAGATCTCTGCCTCGGCGGCCTCGAAATAGCCATCCTCGATGCCCCAGCGGGTGATCGTGTTCACCACCCGATCGGCGACCTGCCGAAGCGACGTCTCCCGCTCATCGGTGCCGAGCGTTCCACGGAAGTACTTCTGGGCCAGGATGTTGGTTGCGTTGATCGACCAGAACTCCGGCACCTCGACACCGAGCTGCTCGAAGGCGACATCACCGGTCTTCCAGTTGGAGATCCGAGCGTCTCGCCTCTCCCATCTCACCGTGTCGTACGGATCGGCCTCTGCGGATGTGAAGTGGCGGCGGAGGCCGATGCGAGTCTGCTCAGATGCGAGCGCCATTGCTGGTTTCTCTTTCTGTACTGTGCCCGATCGCCGATCTTGGTTCGACGGTGGGCGGTTGGCGGATGACGACCGACAGTTGCCCCGATCGCCCGTTTCGTGGTCGGTCCGGTGCCCATTCGGGCGCCCGGTCCGTGATTGTTGATTGTTGACTGATTGACTTGCGGTTGTCTGATGTGACGTGAAGCGGAATGCGTCCCCGAGGTTCGGTCTGAACCTCGGTTCTGCTATCGGTACTGCTGGATATTTCGTGGGTTACGAAGCGGCAGAATCGGTGAGTGCTCGATTTTCGAGCAGCCGGTTCCGCTGATTCCCAACTCTTGTTCGCAACGTGACCTCGAGCGTCGTCCGAATATTCAGGCCGTGCACTCGATCGAGTGGCCGCTCCGAGCCGGCGTCTCACGTACGTCGGTCCCCCATCCCTGCGGGGTTCCGGCCTCGAATCGACGGTCGACCCGACTATCAAGGCTAGACACCAGCGTTCAAACGAACACTAGATCTTGTGCTTACCGCCAGCCCCTTCGGAGCGACGCACAAGATGTGGCTATTCATTACATCACTGTAATTACGATCATGTCAATGGAGAGGTGAAGAAATCGCATGATCTTCCTGATCAACCCCTGGCCGGGCGGGCTTTTCGAGCCGGATCCTGTTGTTGGGCTACGTGCTGTGCGGCGGGATCGGTCCGGTCGGGACCGGGTACCGGTGCGGGCGGCGGGTTTCATCTCGTTCGGTGACCTTCGCTGGTTCGGTTGACCTTCGCTGGATCGATCGTTGCGTGGCCGTGACCTCACGGTTGCAAACGAGTGACACGTCGGTGGAGCAGCGGTCATGACGGAAGCCGAGTGGCCGGGAACTCAGGTCAAGGCTCGGCCACAACGATGGCAGCAAACGAGACTTGCCAACCGCGCGCCGCTCCGAACCCAAGAGCTCGACCGCCACGAGCTCAACAATACTGATGCCCTACACCCGACCTCCGTCACAAGCTGTTGCCCCACGCGGGCACCGACCAAGAACACTACGCACTCTGCGCTGTGGATCGAAAGAGGATGAGGCTGTGGATTTCGTGGGGATTGTGACAAACGACGGTGGATAGTGACGGCGAAACTGTTGACGATCACAAGCGGCGCGTCGATGGTCACCCCCTGCGGTTCGTGGCACGACCTGGGGATCCGGTCGCGGCCCAGAGCCCACACAGGGTGGGCTGCTGATCGACAATCAGGCCGACCGAGCACCGCTCGACGACAACCCGGTCGCCGGTCGCCGGCAGACCACGGCCTCGATCGGGCCGACGTTCGCTCGACATCGGCATGCCGTCGCTTCGCCGCCGGTCGAGGTGGTTGTCCCTAGACTCGGCCATGGCGAAGCGGCAGTCTCGGCCCGGACAGGAGTGAGAAACCCACATGATCAGACTCTTCCCACAACCAACAACGACGGCGCAGGGGCCGACCGATCTCGATCCCCGAGCAGAGGTGGCGGCGGAGACCAGGGAGTCGAACGGGGAGCGGCCGTGGGTCTATACCAACATGATCGCCTCGGCAGACGGCGGTACCGCGGTGGACGGTCAGTCGGGGCAGCTCGGCGGTCCCGGTGACAAGGCGCTCTTCACCGCCCTGCGAGCCGTCGCAGACGTGATCATCGTCGGGGCCTCCACGGTTCGGGAGGAGCGCTACCGCCCCCCGTCCCCGTCACCGGAGGTCGTGAAGGAGCGGATCGGGAGAGGCCAGGCCGCCCGACCCCGCATCGTGGTGGTGACCCGCAGCCTCAGCCTTGACCTCGACCTGCCACTGTTCGGCGACCCCGGCAACCGGCCGTACGTGCTGACCGTCGGTTCCGCACCGCCCGATGCGTTGGAACGGCTCAAAGACGTGGCCGACATCATCATCGCCGGAGACGACGACGTCGATATGGAGCTCGGGTTGGAACAGCTCAGCCGCCAGGCGGGGGCAGCGACCGCGCTGAGCGAGGGTGGGCCGTCGATCAACGGGCAGCTGATCGCCGCAGACCTCATCGACGAATGGAACCTGTCGCTCTCCCCAACGCTGCTCGGCGCCGATTCCCATCGGGCGGCGATCGGACCGGTCGACGGTGGACCGCCCCGCGGCATGCGACTCGATCGGGTCTGGGCCGATGACGACTATCTGTTCTGCCGCTGGGTCCGAGCCGCCGAAGACGGGACCTGATCCGAGACCGGTCCACCGGGGCACGCGGCCTTGGTGACAGCCTGGTGCCCGGCGGGCCTCAGGGCGCCTGAAGGCCCGCTTCGAGCTTGATGAGGCGTGCTTCCCGCTCGAAGTCGGCGATGTCGTTGAACGACTTGTAGACGCTGGCGAACCGGAGGTACGACACCTCGTCGATATGGCGGAGGCGATCCAGGACGGCCAGGCCGACCCACTCCGAGGTGACGTCGGCCCCGTTTGATCTGGCCTCCTCCTCAACCCCACAGATGAGCCTCTCGAAGTCGGCCAATTCGACCGGGCGACCCTTTGATGCGGCGATCAGGCCCCTGCTGATCTTCTCCCCGTCGAAGGGTTCGCGGAGGCCGGACCGCTTGACAACGACGAGCGATGCTTCCTCCACTCGTTCGAACGTGTTGAATCGACGCTCGCAGGACGTGCACTCCCGGCGCCGCCGGATGGTCTCACCGCCATCGGCCGAACGAGAATCGATCACCCTCGTATCGGTTGCTCGACAGATCGGACACTGCACTCCACTAAAGCTAGCGGGCAACATCAATCTAGAAGCTGCACCGGGATAACGATTTGCTGACCAACCCGGACCGTTTCACCTCCGTTCGCATCGGCGAGGGCGGCGACGAGCGGCCGAGGATCGGCGTTCGGTGCCAGCTGTCGCGCGATCGACCACAGCGAATCGCCGGGTTCGGCGACGACCACCTGCCCGCCCGGCGACAGGGCCGATGCCGCAGCATTGGTGCGGTCGGTGCCGGCCAAGCCGCCCGAGGGATGCTCCGAGGTTGGCAGGACGGCGGCGGCCGCAATGCCGTTGGATGCCGTCGCACCGAGATCCTCCCAGGTGGAGGCCGGGGCTGACCCCTGGGACAGGCGGACCACCATCAAGCCGCCGAGGATCACCAACGTGACGGCGGCGAGGGCCAGCACCGTGCCCGCATCGTCGAGCATCGTCCGAACCAACGGCCGGATGCCGGCGACGGCTCCGGCATGCCCGTGGCCGATGGGGCCGCTCTCGACGGCGGAGGAGCCGATGGGTCGGCGGCCGACGGGCCCGGTGTTGTCGACCACCAACCGCAGCCGGGCGGGGCCACCGGGAGGGGCGGGCGCGGTGGCGGCTTTGAACGGGGAACCGGTGTGGGGGCGAAGTAGGGCAACCATGACGCTGAGTCTCCTCGGGGGGTGTGACATTTTGGGTGGTGGAGCACCCGGTGGCCGATCGGGCCCGCTCGGTTCTCGCCATCGAACAGCAGTTCGAATGTAACTCGAACGGCAGTTCGAACACAACGCAGAAGCGAACAAACGTTCCATCGGGGGTTTTTTGTCGATTGTCGAACAAACGTACGGCCGCTGTGGCATAGTGGCTCCAGTCGTTCAAACAGACGTTCGACGGCACCGAGGTTCTGGGAGCCCGATCCCCGGGTTCGAGGAAGGCGGCTGCGGTCCGTGATTGTTCAAAGCTGTGCAGCTGCACATGAGCTGGGTCGGTGGCTCAGCTCCACAACCGCCAGGGAGAAAACACGATGGGCGAGCATCAACTGACGAAACGTCAACGTGCCATACTCGAATACATAGAGAAGGAAATGCGGGGCCGGGGCTATCCCCCCTCGGTCAGGGAAATCGGGGCCGAAGTCGGCCTCACCTCCCCCTCTTCGGTGCACTCGCACCTGGCGACGCTGCAACGTCACGGCTATCTCATGCGCGATCCGTCGAAACCGCGAGCGCTGAAGGTCATGTGGGATCCGGTGAGCGGCGCGGTCGATGTTGAACGGCGTCCTGTTCGCCATGTGCCGCTCGTCGGTCAGGTGGCGGCCGGTACCGACGTGCTGGCCCAGGAACACATCGAGGAGATGCTTCCCGTCCCAACCGATCTCACCGGCGACGGGGAGCTGTTCATGCTCACCGTTCGAGGTGATTCGATGATCGAGGCCGGGATTCTCGACGGCGACTATGTGGTGGCCAGGGTGCAGGCCACCGCAGACCAGGGTGACATCGTCGTGGCCGGGATCCCCGGCGACGAGGCCACGGTGAAGACCTACACGAAGAAGCGGGGCAAGATCGTGCTCCTCCCGGCCAACTCGTCGCTCGAACCGATGGAGTTCGATTCGGACGAGGTGCAGGTGTTCGGTCGAGTGGTCACCGTCATGCGGCGGCTCTGACCCCAGGCTCGCCGGTATGGGGTCGAGCGCGGCGCTCGGCCCCATACCCGAAAAACAAGTGAGGTGGCTCGAACGATGTCGAACCACCTCACTTGGGCCCGTGATACGGACCCCTGTATCCCCCTCGAACTACTGGCTGGCTGCCAACTCCGTCGACAACTCATTGCTGAGCCGTGCCGCCTCTGTCTCAGCGCGAGACTTCGCTGCCATCTCGGCGATGTCGTCCACTTCCCCATCGGTGAATCCGGCCATCTTGCGGAACTCGCGAGCCAACCGGATGGGTGAGTCGTCATCCTCGCCCCGCTGTCCACGGAAGTTGAACAGGCCGTCCACGATCCGCTGGAACTCCAGCGCCTCCTTCCGACGCTCCTTGTCGTTTGCGGTGACTTCCCGCAGCCAACGGGAGCCCATCTTCACGTGGGTCACCTCGTCGGCGAGCATGTAGTCCTCGCAGTACTCGAGTACCGGATCGCCCATGGCCTCGCCGAACTCCCGCATCTGGGTGAACACGTCGATGGCCAGACCCTCCAGGGCCCGGTTGACACCGGCCAACCGGAAGACCGCATCATTGTGGCAGGCCGCCTCGAACAGCGTGGTGAACTCGGCGTACTCGCCAAGCTCGCCACCCATGTGCTCGGCCAGCTTCACGGAGATCTCACAGTGACGGGCCTCGTCCCAGCACTGACGGGCCATGTCGAGCTTCAACTCGTACGGAACCTCATCGGTGCTGAAATCGTAGGCGGTGCGCCCGGCGCCTTCGAGGGCCTGGATCTCACCGACGAAAATGCCGTGCATCCTGCGCCTCGCCCGATCTGCGACATCCTCGGCCTCAGCGTCGACGTGGCCAACCACCATCGTGTTGCGCAGGTCACTCAACCGCTGTTCGGTGTCGACCCGGTTGAACCTGTTGTCCCTTGCCAGAGCAGAAGGAGGGATGTTCTTTCTCATTGGAAACTCCCACTCCTCCACCTTCCAACGACATGGCCGAGGTTGACACCAATCACGTGGCCAACGGGCCCCGGCGAGCTGAACAGCGGACGGAGAACGACGATTTGTTCGGTTCGTCGAGTGTACAACGTCACACCGAAGCAATGCCATCTTGTACCACATGGTTGTCATCGACCGAGCCGGCGGCTCGAGGAGGCGGCCATTGCGCGCAAGGGTGGAGCATCACCCCGAGCGGAGCTAGGAAGCCGTGACCGTGACCTTGATGTAGCGGGTGACATCGCGATCGGCGACGAGGCGAGCATCGGGGTCGTCATCATCGGCGCCGACATCCGGACCGGACTGACGGGGAGCCTGATCGGCACCGAATCCCGGGACCTGATCGATCTCGGTTCCCACATCGACCACCAGCAGCTGGTCGGTGATGTCGCCGTCCAGCCCCTGGCGGTCCAGTCCTTCGGGCGGGGTGGCGAAGATCCAATCGTTGGATTGCACGAACATCGTGGCCAACGAAAGCCGCCCGCCGCCGGCCGGCACCTGGAACGAATAAGAGTCACCCGGCAGCACCGGTCCCGGTTCGTTGGCGTCGAGCGGCGTGTTGAACACACCGCCGTTGGCAACCCCGTCGGCCGACTCGATGGCCGCCCCCAGTTCGGCTGCGTTGCCGTCTTCGGCCAGCGCCTCCAAACCGAGGCCGGGCTCCGGGGCGCCGAGCTCGAACAGCGACACGTCCGGATCGTGCACCGCATACACTCCGGGGGCGATCGGGGTGGTCGTCCCCGTCGACATCGACACGAACGAGGCGAGTGGGGCGGCGTCGCCATCCTCGGCCAGCGCCTCGAGGCCGTTGCCCGAGTCGGCTCGACCGACCTCGAACAGCGACACGTCGGGATCGTGCACCGCATACACCCCGGGGGCGATCGGGCTGGGGACCGTGGCCATGGCCGAGACGTTCTCGACCCGGACATCGAAGCGTCCATCGTCGCCGGGGGTGATCAGCACACCCACGTAGTCCGAGGCATCCCGGTCGACGGGACGGACCGTGTCGTCTGGATCGCCGGCCCCGACATCGGCGCCGCTCTGACGGGGGGCCTGGTCTGTACCCTCGCCGACGGTCTGGTCGATCTCGGTGCCGGCGTCGAAGGTGAGGATCTGGTCGGTGACGTCTCCGGAGATCGGCGCACCGTCGGCATCGAACAGCTCGATGCCACCAGGATCGGGAGCGAAGAACCAGTCGTTGGTCTGGACGAACATCGTGGCCAACGACAGCCGCTGGCCCGGTCGGGCATGGATCGTGAATTCGTAGGCTTCGCCGGGCAGGGCGGGCCCCGCGTCGTCGGAACCGCCCTGCCGGGCGGGCCCGGTTGCGACATCGAAGACGCCGCTGTCGGAGATGGGGAACTGGGCGATGTTCTCGATCGTCACCGTGACCGACCCGCCGTCCTCCATTGCGGCGTCTTCGGCGTCGTCCTCCATTGCCTCGTCGCCTTCCATGGCGTCGTCTTCAACGCCCTCCCCGGTGGACTCGGCTTCGGTGCCCTGGGTGGCGGCCGCCGCTTCGGTGGCGCTGTCGCCATCGCTGCCGCAGGCCGCTGCGACCAGCCCCAGCGCCATGAAAAACGCCGGCAGCCGCCATCGTTTGTCAACTACGGATCTCTCGGTCATCGGTACTCCTCGTGTGTGTCCGGCCCGAACGCAGATCCGCAACGCCCTGACGGCGACGGATCATTCGAGCTGATTGGTACACCGAGGCAACCGGCCAAGCGCCGGACCGTTGCCGGGATCGACCGTGATTCAGGACCTGTTCAGATGGGCGAACGGCCCATGAACACCGCGGCGGGCTACGAGGTCAGCAGCCGATGCACTGCGGTGTGGACCGCCTCGAGGGAGGCTCGGTCCAAGAACTCACCGGCCGAATGGGCGACCGTGGGATCGCCGGGGCCGAAGTTGGTGGCCGGAATGCCCATCTCGTGGAAACGGGCCACGTCGGTCCAACCCAGCTTGGCCCGCACCTCGAGGCTGTTGTCCTGGACCAGCCGGGCCAACAGCGGATGAGCCAGCGACGGCGCACAGGGCGGGGACTGGTCCACCACCTCCAGCAGATCCTCGTCGTCGAGATCCGGCGCAAGCAGATCCCTGACCCAGTCCTCGGCTTGGGCCGGGTTGCGGTCAGGGGCGTATCGATGATGGATGCGAAGCACGGCCGCATCCGGGACCACATTGCCGGCGATGCCGCCGTCGACCGAAACCGCCTGGACCGCCTCCCGATAGGTGCAACCGTCGATGGTCGGGGTTCGCGACCGGTAGTCGGCGAGCTTGGTCAGGATCGGCGCCAGGCGGTGTATGGCGTTGCGCCCCATCCACGGGCGAGCGGTGTGGGCCCGGGCGCCGGCCAGGGTCAACTGGAACCGGACCGCACCCTGGCATCCGGCCTCCACCGCCGCCGACGTCGGCTCACCGAGAATGGCGCAGTCGGCCACCAGCAGATCGGGGCGTTCGGCCCGCAACTCGTTGAGGCCGTTGTGTTCCTGGGCCACCTCCTCGCGGGCGTAGAACACGTAGCTCACGTCGACCGCCGGCTCGGCGACGGTCCGGGCCAACTCCAGCCAGACCGCTAGGCCACCCTTCATGTCCGCCGAACCCAGCCCCCACAACACGTTGCCGTCGATCCGGGGGTCGGCGTTGCCGTTCACCTCCACGGTGTCGGTGTGCCCGGCCAGGATCAGCCGCCGTTCCCGGCCCAGATCGGTTCTGGCCACCAGATTGTCACCGACCCTGGTGACCTCGAGGTGATCGAGGGCCTTCAGCTCCCGCTCGAGCCAATCAACGAACGCGGCCTCTTGGAACGAGACCGATGGCATGGCCACGAGTTCCGCAGTCAGGGCGAGCAGATCAGTCATCGTTCAACCGTACCCGGTACGCTGAGAACCGATGGCAGTGACTGAAACGTCGACAGCACCCGGTGGACAGGCCGAGCAGGGCTTCAGCCGCTCGATCATGATCTCCGGCATCCGATGCACCCTCACCTACGTGGTGCTCCCGTTCATCGCCCCCTGGATCGGGCTGGCTCCCGGCGTCGGCCCGGTCATCGGTCTGGTCATCGGCGTGGTGGCCAGCGCCGCCAACCTGTTCAGCATCCGCCGTTTCTGGCGGGCCGACCACCGATGGAAGATCCAGGCCACCTGCCTCCACGTCGGTGTGCTGATCCTGCTGGCCATACTGATGGTTCTCGACATACAACAACTGGCCGGCTGATGCGGGTGGTCTACCTCTGCTCCGGCCTCGGCTGTGTGGCCATCGGGGGTGTGGGGGTGGTGGTTCCCGGTCTTCCGACCACGGTGTTTTTCATCATGGCGGCCTGGTTCTTCTCCCGATCGAGCAAGCGGCTCGAACGGTGGGTGCTCAACCTGCCCGGTGTCGGCATCATGGTTTCGGACTACCGAGCCGGTCTCGGCATGCCGAAGCGGGCCAAGACCGTCGCCATCTCCTGCATTGTTATCGCGGTGACCTTCAGTGCCGGGTTTGCCATCGGCAACCCGTTGGTTCGGCTGTTGGTGGCCGCACTGGGGGTCATCGGCGTGTGGTACGTCGCCACCCGGGTGCCGACCAGGGAGAACGTGCTGGCCGAACGGTCGGCAACCGAGGTCTGAGGTTCCCATGGCGGCCCGACCGGCCTGACCGGCCCGAACCAGGGCCCGGGCTACTGCCCGGAGTGGAGGGCCTCGTTGATGCCGCCCCAGCGTGACGGGTCGGCCTCACGGACCTCGACGGCGCCCGAGACCGAGTTGCGGATGAACAGCAGGCCCGAAGAGCCGGACAGGTTCTTGGCTTTCGCCAGCTCGCCACCGGGCAGGGTGACGACCGTCCCGCCGGTGACGTAGAGCCCGGCCTCGACCGTGCACCCGTCGCCCAATGAGATGCCGATCCCGGCATTGGCCCCGAGCAGGCAATTCTCCCCCACCGAGATGGTCTCGGTGCCACCGCCGGACAGGGTGCCCATGATGGATGCACCACCGCCGACGTCGCTGTTGGCCCCCACCACGACCCCGGCGCTGATCCGGCCTTCGACCATCGACGGGCCGAGGGTGCCGGCGTTGAAGTTCACGAACCCCTCGTGCATCACCGTCGTTCCCTCGGCCAGGTGCGCTCCGAGGCGGACCCGGTCGGCGTCGGCGATGCGGACGCCGGTCGGGATGACGTAGTCGGTCATGCGGGGGAACTTGTCGACCGAGGTCACCGAGAGGTGGTGGCCCTTCTTGGCCGCCAGCGAACGCAACCGGTCCACCTGATCGGGGGCCACCGGCCCGGCAGAGGTCCAGGCCACGTTGTTCAACTGTCCGAAGATCCCGTCCATGCTGATGCTGTGCGGCGTGGCATCACGTCTCGACAGCAGATGGAGCCGAAGGTAGCCGTCGGCGGCATCGACCGGTGGTTTTGCCAGGTCTTCGATGGTGGTGGTGACGACCTCGCCACGGGTCAACCCCAGCTCCTCGGCCAGGCAGGTCCTGGCCGGGTCGACCTCGCCCGACGGGTACCAGACATCGAGTCTGGCGCCGGAGGCGACATCGACATAGCTGTGTCCGGTGGCGGTGATCGTCATGTGCAACATGCTACCCAAGGGCCCGGCCGCCACGCAGCCGGTTTCCCGCCGTCACCGCCCCGCCGACCGGGTGCGAGGGGTCGACCACAGACGGCGGCGGGTCTGCGAACACCCCGGGCGGGCTCAGACCGACAGACCCATCCTGGCCGCGGCCAGGGCCAGACGATCGTCGGGTTGGACCATGGCGATGCGGACGTGGGCCGCGCCCTGCTTGCCGTAGAACTCACCGGGGCTGACCAGCACCCCGGCCTCGGTTGCCAGCCGGCGGGCGAAGGCCCAGGCATCACCGTCGGGGGCGGGAGCCCACAGGTAGAAGCCGCCACCGGGCATCTCGGCCTCCGAATCGAGCATGGCGGTGATCCGCCGCATCAATTCGAGCCTGCGCCGGTAGATGTCGCGCTGGACCTCGACGTGGCTCTCATCGGCGAAGGCCGCAACCGCGGCAGCCTGCACCGGCCCCGGTTGCATGAAGCCGGCGTGCTTGCGGAGCTCGCCCAGGTAGTGCACCAGGTCCCGGTCACCGACGTAGAACCCGGATCTGGCGCCGGCCAGGTTCGACCGTTTCGACAACGAGTGGACCGCCAGGGCACCCTCCAGCCCGTGGCTGACGATCGACTGGGGCCGCCCCCGCCAGGTGAAGGCGGCGTAGCACTCGTCAGACGCCACGAGCACGTTGCGATCACGACCCCATCGGTAGGCGGCGCCGAGATCATCGAGGCCGCCTGCGGGGTTGCCGGGGGTGTTGACCCACAGGCAGAGGGCCCGGGCCGCATCGGTCTCGTCGATCGCCGAGAGATCGAGTTCCCAGCGTTCGTTGACCGGAACCGGAACCGCCCGGCAACCGGCCAGGGTGGCCCCCATCTCGTAGCTGGGATAGCTGATGGCCGGGTACAGCACGGTGTCCCGATCGGGGCTGCGGAGTTTGAGCCAGTGGGGTAGGCCGGCCACGAACTCCTTCGAGCCGATCGTGGCCCGGACGTCGTCCGGGCCGACCGGTCCGTCTTCCCCGGAGCCGTCGGCGGCGATCAGCCGATTCAGCCAGGCTGCGGCCGCAGCGCGGAATTCGGGGCTGCCGATACTCGGCGGATAGCTCCGCTCGGTGCCGGAGGCCGCCATCGCCTGGAGGACCGACGGCGGTGGCGGGTCGAACGGGGTGCCGATCGACAGGTCGACCAGACCGCCGTCGTGGGCGTCGGCGATCGCCTTCAGCTCATCGAGGCGATCGTAGGGATAGGGCGGCGGGACGAAACCCGGCTGGTCGGTACTCAACGGTTCGCTCTCGATCTCGAGGGTTTGCTCGACGGCATGGATCGCACTTGGCCTAGTCCTCGATCTTTCGGACGATGAACTCGCCGAGCCGGTTGGCCGATGCCGGCTCGAATCGTGCCAGGAGCCGCATCCCTTCGTCCTCGGTGGTTTCGGTCAGGACCTCGCCTTCGCGGTGGGTGGCGGCCAGAATATCGCCTCGGGCCCACGGCACGAACAGTTCGTAGGCATCGGTCACCGCCCGGAGCCGATCGCCGATGGCCTCCAGCAGGTCGTCGATCCCCTCGCCGGTAACGGCGGAGACGGCAACCGAACCGGGGTGATGGTCGACCAGGAGCCCGACCTCCGGCGACAGGTCCGACTTGTTGAACACGATGAGTTGGGGCACCGCCTCGGCGTCGATCTCCGACAGGACCTCTCGAACGGCGTCCATATGGGCCACCGGATCGGGCCCCGAACCGTCGACCACGTGGATCAGCAGGTCGGCCCCGGCCGAGACCTCGAGCGTGGACTTGAACGCCTCGACCAGCTGATGGGGCAGTTTCTTGACGAAGCCGACGGTGTCGGTGACCAGGATCTGCTCACCGCCGGGCAACTGCAGCTTGCGGGTGGTCGGGTCGAGCGTGGCGAACAGCCGATCCTCGATCTTGACGTCGGCCCCGGTCAATCGCCGCAGCAGCGACGACTTGCCGGCGTTGGTGTACCCGACGATCGACACCGTGCGATACGGCGAGCGGCGGCGGGCCTTGCGCTGGTTGGTTCGCCGGGCCGAGATACCGGCCAGGTCCCGCTCGAGCTTGTGCATCCGTCGCACCAGCCGCCGCCGGTCGACCTCGAGCTGAGTCTCGCCGGGACCCCGGGTGCCGATGCCGCCGCCCTGCTGGCTGAAATCCTTTTTGTTGCGGAGCCGGGGCAGCCGGTACCGCAACTGGGCCAGCTCGACCTGGGCCTTGCCTTCGGCCGAGGTTGCGTGCTGGGCGAAGATGTCGAGAATGACCGCGGTGCGGTCGAGGGCGGTCCGCTTGAGCATGCGTTCCAGGTTGAACTGCTGGCCGGGGCTCAGCTCGTCGTCGAAGACGACCGTGTCGGCGTCGATGGCCAGCGACGAATCGAGGATCTCCTGGACCTTCCCCCGACCGACGAAGGTGCCGGGATCGGGCCGCTCACGGCGCTGGACGATGCGATCGAGGGCGTCGGCCCCCGCAGTGTCGACCAGCAGTTCCAGCTCATCGAGGGAGGCCGCGGTGTCGCCCGCAGTCTGGCCGGCCACGGTGACGCCGACCAGCACGATCCGCTCCCGGAAGCTCTGATCGATGAAACCACTGTCGACCGTTGCGCCGTAGTCGCCGAAAGCGCCACGGTGATCGCCGATCGACTCATTGCCACTTGCCTCGTCCCCGGCATCGACACCGTCATCGTCATCGACACCGTCGAAGCGATCCAGGAAGGCGTCGTCGTCGGCCGAGCGCTGCTCGTCGCCGCCCGATGGCCGGCCGTACAGCGGGCGGAACCCGTCGTTGCGGTTTTGGTCTGAATCAGCCATCGATGATCACCTCCCCCACCCGGACCGTCGGGCCGATCAGGAACACCTCGTCGCCGTCGATGTCGACCTTGGCCGAACCGCCGGGCATGACAACGGTGACCGGCGAGTCCACCAGCCCGGCGTTGTTGGCGGCCCATGCCGCGGCACAGGCCCCGGAACCGCAGGCCTGGGTCGCCCCGACGCCCCGCTCCCAGACCAGCAGCTCGATCCGGCTGCGGTCGGCGACGACCATCAGGTGCACGTTGAGCCCTGCGGGGTGGCCGGCCTCGATCATCGGCCCGATGGCCGCCATGTCCAGCCCGGCGAGCGAATCGACAACGGCCACCAGATGCGGGTTGCCGATGTCGACACCCCACTGGGCCGACACCGTGACCCCGGCATCGAGCCAGCGGTCGCTCGGTTCCGGCCCGGACAGGGCCTTGCCCATGGCGGCCCGGACCGTGGCCTCGGCCGGCGAACGGCGCCCGGCGGTGCCGCCGCTCGAGCCGAACTCGGCAGGCTCGATGATCAGCTCTCGGGCGCCGGCATCGGTGTCGATGGTCAGGCGCTGTTCGATCGACGGGTCGAGCCCGTGGTGCCAGGCCAGGGCCTGAGCCAGGCAGCGGATGCCGTTGCCGCTGATCTCGGCCCGGCCACCGTCGGCATTCCACAGCACCATCCGCCACCTTCGCACGTCCTCACCCGATGCCGGGGTGGCAACGACCAGGCCGTCGGCCCCGATCCCGGTCCGCCGATCGCACCAGGCAACGGCCTCGGCCCCGGCCACAGGGCGCGCCGGGTCGATGGCGATGAGAAAGTCATTGCCGAGGCCGTGATGTTTCGTCAACACGGTTCTGGTCGGCTCAGGTCGGTCGTTCGATTCCATGCAACTCCAATGTCTTGAGCTCCAGTGTCGCAGTATCGGGGCGGAAACACATCCCGATACCCGCCCCGAGAGGGTCAGCCGCCGTCGACCGCCTGCCAGTGAGCCGCCACCTCGTCGACCAGCGCCCCGTCGAGGGCATCGAACCAGGTGATGCGGGGATCGCGCCGGAACCACCGCTGCTGTCGTCTGGCGAACCGTTTCGTGCGACGCCGGGCCTCGTCGACCGCCTCGTCCAGCCCACACTCCCCCCGAAGGTGGGCCAACAGTTCCCGGTAGCCGAGGGCCTGGGACGGGTTCCGAGACAGCCCGGTGCCGACCAACTGTTCGACCTCGGCCAGGAAGCCGTCCGCCAGCTGTTGCCGGTATCGGGCGTCGATCCGTTGGTCCATCTCGGCCCGGTCGATCTCCAATCCGACAAGGCGGAACCGGGTCGGTCCGTAGTGGTCGACGCCGGGCCCGAACGACGAGAACGGTTTCCCGGAGCCGACGGTCACCTCCAGAGCCCGGATGATCCGGCGCCGGTTCCCGGGCAGCATCTTGGTGGCGGCCACCGGGTCCAGCGCCCGGAGCCGATCGAACAGGGCCGCGGTGTCGGCCTCGGCCTCCAGCTGGGAGCGGAGCTGGGGGAACTGGTCCGGCATGGTGAACTCGTCGACCACCGCCTGGACGTAGAGCCCGGTCCCGCCGACCACGATGGCCGGCCGGGACCGAGCCGCCAGATCGGCCAGCACGGCGGCCACCTCCCGCTGGAATCGGGCCACCGTGTAGTCCTCGGTGGGATCGACCACGTCGATCAGGTGATGGGGTACCCCGGCCCGCTCGGCCGGCGTGGGCTTGGCAGTGCCGATATCCATCCCCCGGTAGACGGCCATGGCGTCGGACGACACGATCTCGGCCTCGGGGAACCGCCCCGCCAGCTGCAGGGCCAGCGACGACTTGCCGCTGGCCGTCGGCCCGACGATGACAAGCGGGCTGGTTGCGATGCTCACCCCGGGGCGCCGTCGGCGGTCCGCTGGAACGATGATCGACCGAGCAGGTGCGACACCAGCACATACCGGTCGAGCAGCACCAGGTCGGGGTCGGATCCGTAGGCCTCGTACAGCCGGAACACCGCCTCCGGCCCGAAGCTGTGGTGCACACTCTGTTGGACGACGGCCAGGTCGAAGTGGGGGTCGGCCACCAGCGGCCCCTCGATCCGATCGAAGCCAACGAATCGGCCCCGGTCCACCGTGAATCGGGCCGCGGCCGCGAATCCATGGCAGCAGACCGGCGGAGTGGATCCACCGGAACGGCTGCCGGGGCCGGTCGCGGCTGCTGCGGACTCCTCCACAAGCTCCAGCAACCTCGCCGGCGTGTATCGATCGTAGGGAGGCGGCAGGTCGAGGGGATCGACTCGGCCGGCTTCGATCGATGACCGGCACTGGTCGATGACCGCCGACCATCGGTCGGACCCCTGGTCGGCGCTGCCAACGCCGTCCAGTGCGGCCAGGGGTAGGTCGTGCATCGCCCGCATGCCGGCGCCGATGGCCACCACCAGATCGTCGGGATCGGCGTGGTGCTCGGGCCGATCGCCCGGCTGTCCGACCGCCCCGTCGACGACCAACCACGAGGCGGGGCTGCGGTCGAGTTCGGTATCGGTATCGAGACGACCGAGCACCGGACCGACCTGGAACGGCGCCGCATCGCCGAGCCGCTCGACCATCGAGGCCAGCCGATCGGCCCCGGCCCGAGCCTGGGCCGACGTCAGCGCCGGGTCGGAGAATCGATAGACCGCAGCTCGGCCAACCGCCCACCGATCGGCCTCGCCGGCCAAGCCGATGCCCCGGCCACCGAAGACCGCCGCTGCGCTGCGACCGGCGTCGCTCAGCAACTCCTCGACCGGCGCCGGCCAGGGCCGGGGTTCGATGGCGTGATCGACTTGCTGTTCCGGTCCGGTCATTGGCTGATCAGTCTAGGAGTGGACCACCGACCCCGACCGGTCGGCGTCCCGACCATCGCCGGCACCCGGGCGTCAGCAGGGTTCGGGGTAGCCCCGACCGCAGGCCATGCCGGCCACCATGGCCATGAGGATGGCCGCCACCGGCCGGGGGGCCACGACCTGGTGCAGATGGTCGCCGCTGAGTCGGATGGTCATCCAGCCCGCATCGAAGGCTTGATCGCAGGCCTGGGAGTAGCCGGGCCCGAACGACAGGAAGCCGCGACCGACCGTCGGGGGCAGCTCCGGGACCGGGCACGGCTGGTCGAACAAGGATCGAGGGATGGGGGCGGCCTCGTTGAACACCAGGTCGCGGGCCACCGGATCGACCACCAATCCCTCGACCAGTGAACCCCACCACCGTGGCCATGGCGGCAGGTAGTCGTCGGGACGGATCATGCCGTCCAGCATGGCCGCATACCGGGGCTGGGAGATGGCGAACGGCTCGCCGGTCGGGAAACGCCCATCGACCAGCAGCATGGCCTGGACGTTCCATCCCTTGTGCAGCAGCTCGTCGACCACCAGCGGCGCCCGGGGGCAGGCCGCCGAGTGGGTCACCACCACCGTCGCCATATCGTCCGGCGGCGGTGGCATGGCGAGGATGTCGTTGAGCCACGGGGTGATGTGGTCGTAGTCGGCGGTGGTCGTCATCGTCGGGTCGGCGATCTGCACCGACTGACCGAGCTCGACCATCACCTCGCCGACCGGGCGCCAGCTCGACGGCCCCAGCAGGGGGCTTGGAATCAGGAGCCAGCTTCTCTCGGCAGAATTCACATGAGTCCCCTCGGAGCGCTAGCGGTCGGTGTCCGTGATCGCTCGGCCGCAGTCGGCTTTCGCCACCTGAACAATTTCAAACGACGACAGGTAACTGCAAGTTTGGGAACGTAAGTTTCTTGTCGCCATGGCTGCGAAAACAGACGCTACCGGGCTCGCGACCTCATAACGGGGACGGCCGATCCGAGACTGGGGGCCGGGGCCGAGCGGTCCGTGGTGTGACCTGGAGTTGTCAGTGGCGAAGTCGAAGCCGACAAGAATGCTGGCCCTGCTCGGCCGTTGCCATCGCACCGGGCGGTGGCGTCTGGCCAGTCGTTCGGCGGTGGTTGCGGTGCTGGGGACGTGCCATCTCGACATGCGCAACTCGTTCGTCGAGGCCGAGCAGCTGCGCATGAAAGTCACCGTGGTGCTGGGATCGGCCACCTTCATCGTGCCGAACGGCGCCGAAGTGAAGCCGTCGGGCATGTCGCTGCTCGGGGGTTCGATCGTCGACGTTCCCGAACATGAGGACACCGCCGACCTCCCGACCTTGCAGATCGAGTGGAACTCGATCTTCGGTCGGGTCCGGATCGTGACCGAGGAGACGATGTCGACCGACGGCACCGCCGACGGAGAAACCACCACCCCGACCGGGACAGGGACCGGGACCGGGACCGGGACAACAGCCGATCCCGGTGCCGGTGGCAAGGTCAGCGAACGGCGGGGCGAGCCAGCTCCGCCAACACGTCCATGAGTTGCGACTGCTGACGGAAGAGGTCGTGACAGGCCTCCTGTCCCGATGTGGTCTGCGGTGCCTTGAAGTAGAACCCGAGCCAATCCTGGACCCCGGAGCGGGAGGCCCGAGCGGCCAGATCCATGAACAGCACCAGGTCGAGAACCAGCGGCGCGGCAAGGATCGAATCCCGGCAGGAGAAGTCGATCTTGATCTCCATCGGGTAGCCCATCCAACCGAAGATGTCGATGGCGTCCCACCCTTCCTTGTTGTCGCCTCGGGGCGGGTAGTAGTTGATGCGGACGACATGATCGATCTCGCCGTAGAGCTCGGGGTTGGCTTCCGGCTCGAGGATCGTGTCCAGCACGCCGAGCTTCGACGCTTCCTTGGTCCGGAAATTGTCGGGATCGTCCAGCACCTCGCCGTCCCGGTTGCCCAGGATGTTGGTCGAGTACCAGCCCCGGAGACCCAGCATCCGAGCCTTCAGCCCGGGGGCGATGAGCGTCTTCATCATGGTCTGGCCGGTCTTGAAGTCCTTGCCGCACACCGGCACGCCCCGCTCGGCGGCCAGCTCCAGCATGCAGGGCAGATCAACCGAGAGGTTGGGGGCGCCGTTGGCGAACGGAACATTGCTCTGCAGGGCGGCGTAGGCGTAGATCTGACTCGGTGAGATGTTCTCGTCGTTGGCCTTGAGTCCCTCCTCGAACGATTTGACGGTGGCGTGGACGTCGCTTGGTTCCTGGTAGGCCTCGGTCGAACCGCACCACACCATCACCAGCCGGTCGCAGTTGTTGGTGGCCCGGAATCGCTCGATGTCGTCGATCAGGGCCAGCGCCTCGTCCCATTTCGTGGTCTCCGACTTGACCCGGTGGCCGTCGAGCCGCTTGACCCACCGCTGATCGAAGACCGCGTCCATGGCCACAACCGACTCGAGCTCGCCGGAGATCTCCCCGAGGTCGCTGTCGTTGAGCACGCCGGCGGTGGTGGCCGCCTCCAGGGCGTTGGCCGAGATCGGATCCCAGCCGCCGAAGACCAGGTCATCGATCGAGGCCAGCGGCACCGCATCGAGGATGCGGCGTTCGACGCCGTCGATTTCGGGGAGGCGGCCCATCTGGCTCAGCGAACCAATCGGCGGCTTGATTCCGGCCCTGACGGCCATCACCCCGGCGATGAAGGTGGAGGCGACGGCGCCGAGCCCCGGGAGGAGCACCCCGAGGGTGCCGGTTGGATCGGCCACCGTGGCAGCGGGGCCTGCAGGTTGCGAGGAAGGAGTTGTCATACCTTCAACCTAGAGAATGTCTAAGGTTTTGTGAACTAAATCAGACTTTGGTTAAGGTATATCGAAATGTCGGTAAGCATCCACGATGGAACAACCGGACCGGGCGGCCGGGCTGCGGCGCCCCTGTTGAACCTGACGACCCACCAGCTGCAATACCTGGAGGCGGTGAGCCGGTCCGAGTCGCTCGGGGAGGCGGCGCAGCGGCTTCGGATCAGCCAGTCAGCCCTGAGCCAGGGTTTGAGTGAGCTGGAGCGCCGGGTCGGGGTGAGGCTGTTCGAACGGCGTGGCCGCAAGCGGGTGCTGACCGACCGGGGCCGGGAAATGGTCGCCCACGGCGACCGGATCCTGGCCGCCACCCGGGACCTCACGATCTGGGCCGCCGGCGCCGCCACCGGTCGATCGGGTCGGGTCCGCCTGGGGCTGATCGACATCGCCGCCGTCAACTACTTTCCAGACAGCCTGATCGAGTTCCGCCGCGACCGGCCAGACGTGGAGCTCCACCTGAGTGTTGCGCCATCGGCCGCTCTCGTCGGGCAACTGGTCGAGGGGCGCCTGGATGCGGCGGTGATCGTCGAGCCCCCGGGCCGCCTCGCCGGCAACGAGGCCGATCGACCGGCGACGGCCCGTCACCCCGACCTGGAGCTGCTCGAGCTGTTCAACGAGGACCTGGCGATCTACGCCCCGACCGGCGGCGGGACGGACCCCCGCCCCGTCGCCGCGGGTCGACCATCGACCTGGGGCCCGTGGGTGACGTTTCCCCCCGAATCGCACACCAGAGGCCACATCGCCGCCGCTCTCCGGGAGCTGGGAGCAGACTTCCGGGTCGAGGCCGAGTCGAATCAACCGGAGGTCCTGCGGCAGATGGTCCACCTCGGGCTCGGTTGGACGGTGCTGCCGGTGCTCCAGGCCGAGGCCGAACCGAGGCCCCTGGTCCGGGCCAGGCACAGACCGTTGTTGACCAGGCGGTTGGTGGTGGCGGCGCGGCGCGGCTCGACGCTCGACCCGGCGACCGCCGAGCTGATCGCCCGGCTGCAGCATCGAGCCGAGGCCGTCGCAATCGGCTGATCGGCGGCGGCCGGCAGCCCACTACCCTCGGACCATGGACCACGGCCACCGACCGCCGGTACCCGATGTGGCCGAGCTGTTCGGCAACGATCCCGAACGGGTGGCGGTTGCGGTCCGAGCGGCGCTGGAAGACCGATCGTCCACCCTCGATCTGCCTGCCACGCTGGCCCGGTCTGGCCTGGATCCCGAAGCTGCACTACGGCTGGTGACCCCCTATCTGCGGGGCGGTGGTCAACCCCTGGGCGACCCGGGTTTCCTGGCCCATATGGACCCGCCGACGCCGTGGGTCAGCTGGGTGGCGGCGCTGCTCGGGGCGTCGAGCAATCAGAACCTGCTCCACCCCGACACCGCCCCGGCCGCCAGACGGCTGGAGGCGACGGTGATCGATTGGATCGCCCCGGTCTTCGCCATGACCGGAGGCCATCTGGTTCCCGGCTCCACCGTGGCCAACCTGACTGCGCTGTGGGCGGCCCGGGAGCTGACCGGTGCCGACACCGTGGTCGCCTCGGCCCACAGCCACCTGTCGATTCGCAAGGCGGCGACGATCCTGGGGTTGCGGTACCAACCGGTGAGCCCGGCCGACCCGGCAGCACCACATCGCATGACCGCCGAGGACCTCGAAGGCACATTCGAGCCGGCTCGTACCATCATCTGCCCCACCGCCGGGACGACCGGGGTCGGGGCCATCGACCAGCTCGACCTGGTCGGATCGGTCGACCGGCCGGCCTGGATCCACGTCGATGCGGCCTGGGGCGGGCCGCTTCGCTTCTCGACCCGCCACCGCCACCGACTCGACGGGATCGAACACGCAGACTCGGTGGCGGTCTCGGCCCACAAGTGGCTCTTCCAGCCAAAGGAATCGGCCGTCGTACTCTTTGCCGACGTCGAGCGATCGCACCGGGCCGTCAGTGTCGACGGCTCCTACCTTGCGGTGCCGAACGTCGGACTGCTGGGTTCACATGGCACCGCGGCGGCTCCGCTGGCCGCGACCCTGTTGACCCTGGGCCTCGACGGGATCGCCGGGCTGATCGACCACGCCATGTCGTTGGCCGACGAGCTGGTGGCCGGGATCGACGCCGAGCCCGGACTGGTGGCCTTCGGACCAAACAGCAGCGGGGTGGTGGCCTGGCGCCACCCCGATCACGACGGGACGGCCCTGCGAGCCGAACTGTCGGATGCGTTCGTCTCCACGGTCACCATCGACGGCACCACCTGGCTGCGCTCGGTGGCCGCCAATCCGATGGCCGAGCCGGGGCGGGTGATCGCTGCGGTGCTGGCGGCCGCCGGTCGGCTCGACCGGTCCCAGCGCTGAGCCGGCCTTGGCCCATCCCGGTGGCCGGCTGCCCGGTCTGCCACGATCAGGACGGGACCGATCAGGACGGCACCGAGGCGACGGGAATCCTGGTCCGGTGGCGGGGCTTGGCCGTGACCTCCACCAGCTCACCGAGCAGATACTGGTGGGCGGCGTCTGTGACCCTGGTGGTGGCGAAGGTACCGGGTTTGAGCGGCTCGGAGGCGAAGTGCACAAGTTTGTTGTGGGCGGTCCGCCCGGTCAACACGGTGGGGTCCTTCTTCGACGGCCCCTCCACCACCACTTCCTCGACCCGGCCGATCCGAGCCCGGTACTTGGCCAGCGCCGACCGTTCGATCACCGTTCGCAGCCGGGCGTAGCGGTCCTTGACCTCATCGGGGTCGCAGAAGTGGTCGGCCATCCTGGCCGCTTCAGTGCCCTCCCGGGGGGAGAAGACGAAAGTGTAGGCGCTGTCGAATGCGGCCTCGGCCGCAACCTCCAGCGTCGCCGCGAAGTCGTCCTCGGTCTCACCGGGGAAGCCGACGATGATGTCGGTGGTGACCGCCACATCATCGATGGTCCGGCGGGCTTCGGCCAGCTTCTCCAGGTAGCGGGCCCCGGTGTAGCCACGATGCATGGCGGCCAGGATCCGGTCCGACCCGGACTGCAGCGGGAAGTGCAGGTGATCGACCGCGGCGTCACAGCGAGCCATCGTCTCGAACACGTCCGGCGTCATGTCCTTGGGGTGGGGGCTGGTGAAGCGGACCCGACGCAGACCGTCGATCGACGCCACCTCCTCCAGCAGCCGGGCGAACATCGGCCGGACCCGAACCTCTTCACCCGATCGGCGGGCGGCCAATGCCAGATCCCGACCGTAGGAGTTGACGTTCTGACCCAGCAGCGTGATCTCGGCCACCCCCTGGTCTGCCAGCTGGCGGGCCTCGGCCACGATGTCCTCGAACGGCCGGCTGATCTCGACCCCCCGGACCGACGGCACGATACAGAAGGCGCAGGAATTGTCGCAGCCGATCTGGATGGTCAGCCAGGCCGCGTAGTCGGTCTCCCGCTTGGCCGGCAGCGCGGAGGGAAACGCTTCGGCCTCACCGGTCATCGCCTCCTCCCAGATCTCGGTGATCGGCCCGTCGGCTCTGGCCTGTGCCAGCAGCTCGGTGGCCCGGTGCACGTTGTGGGTGCCGAACACCACGTCGACGTGGCCGGCTCGACGCTGGATCAGGTCCCGATCCTTCTGGGCCAGGCACCCGGCGACCACGATCTGCAGGTCGGGGTTCCCCTCCTTGTTGACCTTGAGGTTGCCGAGGGCCCCGTAGAGCTTGTTGTCGGCGTTCTCCCTGATGCAGCAGGTGTTGAGCACAACGACATCGGCTTGGTCGACCGACTCGGTGGCCTCGTAACCATCGGCCTCCAACAGTCCGGCGATGCGCTCCGAGTCGTGCTCGTTCATCTGACAGCCGTAGGTTCGGAGGTGATACCGCTTCACAACCCAAGCGTAGGCGGGAGCCCGGTGTTTGTGGTCACCGATCTGCCCGCAATCATCACCCGAGAACCGGCCGGGGTGAGCCGGGGTGAGCCGGGGTGAGCCGACAACGCCACGATTGCGGGCCACCATTGACCGGAGGTGGGGAACATGACCGTTCTCCGGCCGTACGGGCATCGTTATCGTCGGGTCGGCCCGAGCAAGGGTCCACCTGGATGGCAGAACAAGAATGAACGACCCGACAACCCGACAGCCCGATGGCACCGGTCCGGTGCCCCAGCCGGCGCAGACGCCGCCTGCCCGCCCAACGATCGGCGGCCGGTCCGCCCATGGACCGGTGGCCAGGTTCTTCCTGTTTTTCGGCTGGTCGTCGGTGCTGGTGGTCGTGGTCGTGCTGGCGTTGCGGTCGCAGGCGCTTGGCTCGCCGCTGCTGATCGCGGTTGTGGGCCTGACACCGTTCTTCGCTGCGCCCCTGGCCGTGGCCGCCGTCAGCTCCTGGCTGAGCCGCAGCGCAATCCTTCGGGTGGCCACCGCCGCCACCGCCGCGGCGTTTCTGTTCACCACCTCGCCCATCGATGCGATTGTCGGCTGCGGAGCCGAATCGGCGGACGACGCCATCACCGTGTACACCGCAAACGTGCTGTTCTACAACGACCGGCCGGGCGATGTGGGCGCCGCCATCGTGGCCCAGGGAGCCGACGTGGTGGTCATGCAGGAGACCGAGGACTGGTTCATGAGCCGGCTGCGGGAGGACGACCGGCTGGCCGACTACCGGTTCCGCAGCGACGACCAGCCCGGCGCCGGGCCCGGGACCGTCATCTGGAGCCGCTGGCCCTTCGCCGACTTCGAGGTCGATCGACTCCTGGTCTCCGACATCGTCTCCGCCACCATTGCCGGACCCAGCGGTTCGTTCACCGTCACCGGGCTGCACACCCTGGCCCCGGTCCGCCCGGGGAGGGTGCCGATCTGGTCAGGCCAGCTCCAACAGCTCGGTCGGATCGAAACGCCGACCCCTCGGATCATGGCCGGAGACTTCAACGCCACGACCGATCACCGGCAGTTCCGGGATCTGCTGCAATCGGGCTGGACCGACGTCCACGAACCGAAGGGCTGCGGGCTCGACAACACCTGGCCGGCCGGCGGCGACAGCCCGATCCCGCTGATGCGGCTCGACCACATCCTGGTCAGCGACGACTTCGAGGTTCTCGACGTCCGCATCGGCGAGCCGGCCGGCAGCGACCACCGGCCGGTCATCGCCTCGATCCGCCTCCGCTGACCCCGCCGGTCGACCGTCGGGCCGACCCGATCGAGCGACCGGCCTCGACGAGCCGCCGACCCCGGTGTCGACGGAGGGCGCGGCGAAACGGTCGGCGACGACTCAGACCTGGCGAGCGGCGTCGGCGTCGGCCAACACCACCGAATGGGCGGGCCGGATCAGTCCAGCGGGAATCGACATGTCCCCGACCAGCAACCGACCGAGCGGGTCGGCCTTGGCCGCCCCGCTTACCAGCCAGACCACCATCCGGGCCCTGTCCAACAGCGGCCTTGTCATCGACAACCGTCGACTGCCGTTGTACTCACCGGTCAGGCCGATGTAGTCCCGCATCTGGTTGAGCAACGGATCACCGGGGAGCAACGATGCGGTGTGGCCGTCATCCCCCAGCCCGAGATGGACCAGGTCCAGGATGGGCGGATCGCCGGCCAGCTCCACGATCTCGAGACAGAACCGGTCGACGATCGATGTGATCCTGGCCGAAGGGTCCGACAGATCGGCCACCTCGAGGAGATCGTCGACCGGCAGCGGCAACCACGAGGCGTCGGTGTGGGCGAAGGCCTCCTGCTGGCGGATCAGGTTCCGGGCCGGATCGTCGGCCGGCACCAACCGCTCGTCGACCTGGAGGATGGTGACCTGGCCCCACGGAAGATCGCTCCCGGAGACCACGTCGAAGACCGGGCCCGGCGTCGACCCGCCGCTCAAAGCCAGCAGGCAGCGCCCGGAACGTTCAACCGCGGCGGTGATGGCGGCCGCCATGACGTCGGCCGACCGCTCGACCCACAGGTCGTTCGGTGAGATGTCGAGGATGTGGACATCGTCAGCCACGGCCGACGGCGCTCCACCACATCGCAGCGCCGGCCAGCGCCGCCTGATCTCCCAATGCTGCGGTCACGACCTCGATCGTACCGCCCACCGCCGGACCGTAGGCGGCAACCTGGCGCTCCAGGATCGGCACCACCAGATCATGGTTCATGCCGACCCCGCCGCCGACGACGACAACCTGGGGGGCGACGATCCACGCCAGGTTGGCGATCCCGATTCCAACCGCTTCGATGGCCTCGACCCAGATGTCGGACGCCGGGCGGTCGCCGGCCCGGACCAGGTCGGCAAAGGCAGCTCCCCGTTCGACGATCCCGGCCGCGGTGGCCGCCCGCTCGATGGCGGTACCGGAGCCGAGGTCCTCGACCGTGGACGGCCGACCTTCGGCGGCGGCGACCCGGTCGATGACGGTGTGGCCGATCTCGCCGCCGGACAGGGCGGCCCGAACGAGCTTGTCGGCGACCACGACGCCGGCTCCCACACCGGTGGAGATCGTCACGTACACCACATCACGATGACCCCGCCCGGCACCGAAACTCGACTCGCCGACCGCGGCCAGGTCCGCATCGTTTGCCATGGCCACCGACAACCCGGTCACGTCACTGAGCCAGTCCTCGTTGAGCTTGCCGATCCAACGAGGGGGCAGGTTCGGAGCGGCCAACAGCCGCTCCGACTCGTGGTCGATGACGCCGGCCACCCCGATGACCGCCCTGGTCGGGATCGGGATCTCGCCCCGGTCGGCCAACAGCTGGTCGATCAGTTGGGGGATGATCGTCGGTTCGGGGGCGGCGACCGGCGTGGCGCCCCGGTGGCTCAGCAGCACCCGCCCGTCCTCGGCCACCAGGGCGGTCCGTATGTGGGTGCCGCCGAGGTCGACGGCGACGGTGCATTCGCTCACGCTCCGGCTCCTTGTGGATCAGCCGAGCCGACAACCATACTGGCCCGTAGCCGGCGATCAGCCGGCGATCAGCCGGACTCGGGACAAACGGCGCCTCTGGCGTAGGTCTGCACCGGCGGCGGTGCATCGATCGCCGGTTGCACGACCTGCCACGCCACGTCGACCTGATCGCCCCTGGCGAAGAGCCGCCTGTCACCGGCGAGGGCGTCGCCGAGCAGCCGGTGGTACGGCGTCGGCCCGAACTCCAGCCCCCGGTGATCGACGTCGATCTTGATGGTCTCGCTGGTGAGGGTCGCCCCCGGTGTCTTGGCCTGCATCTCGAACTCGATGCTGTCGTTCGGCTTCATGTGGAATCGCAACCGGTTGGGTTCCGGGGAGCATTCGGCGTCGGTGAACAGGGGCCGGGGCGGCCGGCTGAACTCGACCACCGCCTCGGTGCAGGTCTGGTCGAGGGCCTTGCCGGCTCGGATTCGCCACGGCACGCCGGCCCACCGCCAGGAGTTGATCTCGCATTCCAGCGAGACGTAGGTCTCGGTGTCGGAATCGGGTTTGACGCCCTCCTCGTCGAGATAGCCCTCGTACTGACCCCGCCACAGCTTGTCGGGATCCAGGGGCTTCATCGACCGGAAGACCTTGACCACCTCGTCGGCCATGGCATCGGCTTCGTCCGACACCGGCGGTTCCATGGCCAGGAGCGCCACGATCTGCAGCAGATGGTTCTGCACCACGTCGCGCAGGGTGCCGACTTCGTCGTAGAACCGGCCCCGGCCCTCGATGCCGAAGTCCTCGGTCATGTTGATGGTCACGCTCTCGATCTGGTGCCGGTTCCACAGCGGCTCGAGAATGGAGTTGGCGAACCGGAAAACCAGGATGTTGAGCACCGGCTCCTTGCCCAGGAAATGATCGATGCGGTAGATCCGCTCCTCCGGATAGTGGCCCCTGACCGCCTGGTCGAGTTGGCGGGACGACTCCAGGTCGCGGCCGAACGGCTTCTCCAACACCACCCGGCCACGGTGCAACCCGGAGGCCCCGAGTCCTTCGACGACGGTGGAGAACAGGAACGGAGGAATGGCCAGATAACACACCGGGCAGGCGGCGTCACCGACCTTGGCCGCCACCTGATCGAAGGTCTCCGACTCCCGGTAGTCGCCGGACACGTAATCGAACCGATCGGCCAATCGCTGCCAGATCGCCTCGTCGATCTCGGTCCCGCCCTCCTCCAACGCCGCTCTGGCATTGGACGTGAGGTCTTCCACGGTCCAGGGTCGGGTGGCGACCCCGATCACCGGGCAATCGAGCAGGCCGTCGACCTCCAGCTGGTACAGGGCGGTGAACAGTTTCCTGCGGGCCAGGTCGCCGGTGATCCCGAAGAGCACCAGGGAGTCCGCCGTCGACCGCCCCGCTTTGGTGTCGGCCGATGTGGCCTCTGTTGATTGGGTCGGCATGGGGGCAGCTCCGTTGGTGATCGGTCGACGCGACCGAGAGGTCCTCTCCGCTGAACCGTAACCGTCACCGGTTTCATTCCACGCCCCCGGCGGCCGCCTGCCGGCCGTACCCAACGGCCCCGGGAGTGCCGGCCCCTAGACTGTCGGCCATGGCCAGCAGAGAGCTGATCGTCTTGGGCACAGCCAGCCAGGCCCCGACCCGCCACCGGGCCCACAACGGCTACGTCCTGCGGTGGGACGACCAGCTGATCCTGTTCGACCCTGGCGAGGGCACCCAGCGCCAATGCATCCTGGCCGGAGTTGCCATCGCCAGGTTGACCGCGGTCTGCATCACCCATTTCCACGGCGATCACTGCCTCGGTCTACCTGGGGTCATCCAGCGCCGGGCCCTCGACGCCCGCTCCACCCCCGACGGGCTGGCCCCGTTGCCGGTGTTCCACCCCGCCGACGGCGGGGTCTACCTGGACCGGATGCGAAAGGTCTCGATCTTCCACGACACATCCAAGCTGGAGCCCCGCCCCATCACCGCCGACGGGCCCTTGGGTCTGCTCGGCCGGGCCGAGCTGCGAACCGCGGCGCTCGATCACCGGGTCACGAGCTACGGGTTCCGGCTCAGCGAACCCGACGGCATCTCACTCATCCCCGAGCGCCTGGCCGAGGCCGGCATCAGCGGTCCCGACGTCGGACGGCTTGTGGCCGACGGTCACCTCGACACCCCGGACGGGCCGGTGACCGTCAACCAGGTCTCGAGACCGAAGCGTGGGCAGTCGATGGCCTTCGTCATGGACACCGCACCCTGTGCCGGGGCGGCGGACCTGGCGGCCGGAGCCGATCTCCTGGTGTGCGAGGCCACCTACCTCGACCAGCATCGCGACCTGGCGCGCGCCTATGGCCACATGACCGCGGGCCAGGCCGGCGAGCTGGCGGCGTCGGCCGGCGTCGACAGGTTGGTCCTCGGCCACTTCTCGGCCCGGTACACCGACACCGTTGGCCACGAGCAGGAGGCGGGCCGCCACCACCCCGACGTCGTTGCGGCATCGGACCTGGCCGTCATTGCCGTCCCGCCCCGGCGCTGACCGGCGGAGCCGCAACCGACTCAGGGGGCGACCGGGATCGGTTGACCTCCCGAGCGGATGCGGAGATGGCTGAAGGCGGCAACCAACACCACCCCGGAGGCGGCAATGCCGATGCCGGACAAGACGTGGAACCCGGCCATGGTGAAGACCAGGCCCGACCCCAAGGCCCCGCCGCCGCTGGCGAAACTGGTGACGAAGTCGGCCGCACCCTGGGCCGACACCTGGTCATCGATCGGGACGGACTCGGTCAGCAGGGCGCTCGATGCCACCATGCCGAAACTCCAGCCAAGGCCGAGCAGATACAGGCCGGGGAACATCAACAGCGCCGGAGCCTCGCCGGCCAGGGCGGTCATCGCCGTGGCCGCCATCAGCACCACCCCGGCGATGAGGATCCCGATCACCCGACCGAACCGGTCGGACACCCAACCGGCTAGAGGGGCGAAGGCGAACATGCCGGCGGTATGGGCCGACAGCACCCACCCGACGACGCCGACGCTGTGACCGTGCTCTTTCATGTGCAGCGGGGTCATGGCCATGACCATGACCATGACGGCCTGGGAGACGACCAGTCCGATGAGGGCCAGCCGGGCACTGGGGTTGGCCCAGATGATGCTGAGGCTGCGGAAAAAGCCGGCCTTGACCTTGGTTTCGTCGACCGTGGTGCCCCCGGAGACGACCAGCGGGTCCGGTCGGAGCCCGAGCCAGACGACCAGACCGCCGATCACGAAGAACACCGAGGCGAAACCGAAGGGACCGACCAGCTCGTCGTAGCCGAAGCGCTCGCCGACGTCGCCGGCGATCCCGGCCAGGGCCGGGCCGCCAACCGCACCGACCGTCGATGCGAACACCACGTAGCTGATGGCCTTGCTCCGGGCACTCGGCTCGGCGAGGTCGGCGGCGGCATAGCGTGACAGGTTGGTGCCGCCCTGGCCGACGCCGATCAGGACCAGGCCGACGAGGTAGGGAACGAGGGCCAGTCGGCTGCTGCCGAACACCGCAACCGCTCCCCCCAACGCAGCCGCCAGGTAACCAAGGACCAGGCCTGGCCGCCTGCCCTTGCGGGCCATGTAGCCGGCCAGGGCCGATGCGCTGAAGGCGGTGCCGATGGTGATGGCCGCGGTCGAGGCCCCGGCCCAGGTACTGGAACCGAGGATGTCTGCCATCAGCAGCGCCGAGACGACGAACCCGATCGACATGGCCGCCCGACCGAAGATGGAACTGGCGAACAGGACCGCCAGGGTGCGGGATTGCACCTGTCGTCGGTAGCTCTCGGTGATGACGATCGGCTCGGAACCAGACTTCAGACTCACTGCCAGAGTGTAGGTCTCGGCCCGATTGTCCGGCCATTTCAATCGCCAGACCCCGGTTGGGGCGCAACCGGCACGGCGGCGGTGGAAGGGTTGTCGGCGTTCCAGAGCTCCATCATCACCGGGGATCGTTCCAGGAGCTCGTCGAGGGTGCCCCGATCGATGATCCGGCCATCGTCGACCACCAGGATCTGGTCTGCCCGCTCCAGCGCCGCCGGGCGGTGGGACACCACCAGGCAGGTGGCCTCGCGATGGTTCAACAGTCTGCTCCACAGCTCGGCCTCGGTGTGCAGATCGAGCGCAGACGACAGATCGTCGAACAGCAGCAGATCGGCCTCGGTGGCGAACATCCTGGCCACCGCGGAACGCTGGATCTGGCCGCCGGACAGCTTCACCCCACGAGCCCCGACCACCGTCTCGATACCGCCGGCCAAACGATCGAGGTCGGAGTCGAGCACCGCCAACCTGGCTGCGGAATGGACGGTGTGGGACGACGACTGCTCCTGGAGGGCGATGTTGTAGGCCAGCGTGTCGGAGAACAACTGGGGGATCTGCGGGGTGTACGCCGATCGGGGTGGCACCAGGAAGCTGGCCCGGTCGGCGATGGGGACGCCGTTCCAACGAACGTCGCCCTCGGCCGGCACCAGGCCAAGCAGCGCCCGCAGGATGGTGGTCTTGCCGGCCCCGACCTGGCCGGCCAGCACCGTGAACGAGCCTCGTTCCAGGGTGAAGCCGATGTCGCTGATGGCGGCGCCGGCCCTGGCCTCGATCGGGGCACCATCTGCCCCCCTGCCTGCCTTCTGACGGGGATAGGTGTAGGACAGGCCGGACACCTCCAGCCGCTGCAGCCGATCGTCCACGCCCCTGGTTCGAGGCGGCAGCTCACCCAGTTCACCGTCGAGGGGGACCCGGGTCCGATCGAGCAGGTCGTCGTCGGTGGCATCGACCGCCAGCCGCCGGATCCGCTCGTAGGCCACCCCGGTCCGCCGATGTTGGGCGATGATGTGGCCGACGAAGGCGAGGTAGAAGGTCAGCCGGGGCAGGTAGGACAGGAACACCACCAGCTCGCCGACCGACAACGACCCGTCGACAACGCCACCGGCGGAGACCAGCAACACCATGGCGATGGTCAGCGTCGACATGTTGATGTTGAGCGAAAGCAACGCCTCGGTGAGGAAGGTGTCGCGAAGGGCCGCTCGCCGCCGGATGTCGTTGCGCCGGCTGAACTCGGCCAACATCGGCTCCTCGGCCGACGCCAGCTTGACCGACTGGACCGCCCCGAAGGTCTCGCCGATGAGTCCGGTGACGTTCTCGGT
>CAMYLA010000032.1 GCA_947259095.1 uncultured Acidimicrobiaceae bacterium
CCGATCCGGCGGATCCGGGCCGTGGTGGATGAGGTGCTGGCTGGTCTTGATGGCGAGTTCGACGCGATGTACTCGGTGTCGGGGCGGCGGTCGGTGCCCCCGGAGACGTTGTTGAAGGCGACGGTGTTGATGGCGATGTACTCGATCCGCTCGGAGCGGGCGTTCTGCGAGCGCTTGAACTACGACATGTTGTTCAAGTGGTTCTTGGACATGGCGATCGATGACCGAGCCTTCGACGCGACCACCTTTACCAAGAACCGGCAGCGCCTGCTCGAACACGAGATCGCTGATGTCTTCTTCTCGGCGGTGGTGACGGCCAGAAGCGATCGAACAAGACCTATACGTCCACAACCGATCCTGAGGCGATGCTGTTCCGCAAGTCCAACAACACCGCCGCAGAGTTGTCCTACATGGGGCATCTGTTGATCGAGAACCGTTCCGCGTTGATCGTCGATGCCGACCTGACCCAAGCCACCGGCCACGCCGAGCGGGACTGCGCCACCGCCATGCTGGGACGGTTGCCGGCGACCCGGCGGCGGCGGACGGTTGCTGCCGACAAGAACTACGACACCAAAGACTTCGTCGCCGGCGTGCGGGGCCTGGGGTTCACCCCGCATGTCGCGCAGAACACCAGCAACCGTCGATCAGCGATCGATGGCCGCACCACCCGCCACGCCGGTCATGGTGTGTCGCAGCGAATCCGTAAACTGGTCGAGGAACCCTTCGGTTGGATCAAGACCGTCGGGGCCGGCCGCAAGCTCCGCTACATCGGCCAGGAACGCAACAGGGCGTGGTTCAAGATGGAGGCTGCGGTCTACAACCTCATCCGGATCTGCTCTCTCGACGCTGCCATGGCGTGACCCGGGACCTCGCTTCAGCCGCCCGCAAGCGAACCGCCCCGGCCCTCAACGCCACCGGAACCGGCCAGCAGGACCAACCAATCAGATCCGCCGGGGCTGAACTGCTACCTACACCCCGATTTTCCGCACCCTGCTAACCGCTCGCTCGGGAACGCCTAGCGAAGTTCGGGCATGTCGACGAGGTAGGGCTCAAGTCGTCGACTCTCGCTAGCCGGCACTGGTCGACTGCTATGCCAGCGACTTCGAGGGAAACTGTGGACCGTACTGGACTTGAACCAGTGACCTCTCGCGTGTGAGGCGCCCCGGAGTCGTCCAGAGCCATCGGGATTGGTCCATTCTCCCAGGTCGGAGGTCCGGTCGAGTCCAGGGCAGTCCGCTGCGGGCCGCCCCGTGTGGCTAGCAGGGTGGCTAGCAAGGAGCGGGATTCTCGCGTGGGCCACCCGCTCGATCGCCGGAAGTGCGTGGCTTTGGAGGCCCTCCGGGGAAGGCTGGTGAGCTTCCGTGTCACTGGCGCGTGGTAGTTTGCGGTCATGGCTCCAACTGGAGGTTTCTCCGACGAGTTCCTCAACCTGTCACCTGAGGAGCGTCGCGAACGGATCCGCGCGATCGGCCTCACCGACCGATCTGCGCTGTCACCCGAAGACCGGGACGCGCTGGACCAGGCCGTGCGACAGATGACGGACAGGTGGACTGGACGGCTGCCGCAGCCCGAGATCGTGGACCGCCGAAGCCCTGACAAGGCCAGTTGAGTTCGCCCGCCTGGCGGGAGGTCCAACTCTCGCCCCGAGTGCTCGACAAGCTCAGCGACACATTCCAGCAACTCGGGTTGCCAGCAGATCAGAACGACATCGTTCGGGACATCGTTCACTACGCCATCGAGATCTTTCGGGAGAGTTGGGAGCAGCTCCACGAGACGCCCGATGGGGTGCGGGTCTACGACTTCTTCGGCGACGACGTCCCCCGCATCCTCTTCTACGGTGCTCTCCGCTCGACGAACGTCTACGATTTCGCAATCGTCGAGGAAGTAGTCGAGATCTTCGACGCTGATGTCATCCTCCCCGGCCCCAGCTTCGACGAGTCGGAGTAGGCGCCGAGTTTCGCCACTCGGTGCTCGGGTTCCCAGGCCTGGTGGTGGTGGAGGTCGTCGATGTCGGCGGGCGTCAAAGGCTCATCGGAGCGGACGTTGGCGACTGTGATCAACTACTACCCCTTGCTGTGCTTGACGGCGCGCCCTTGGCAGCAAAACGGTCAACTGGGTCAGGAGCATCGAAGGCTGGCGGTACGTATGTCTACGATCTCGGGGGCTAGCAGATTGACTCACGCAGCATGTCGCCCCAGAGACGGAGACCGTCTGACCTGCGGATACTTGGTGGACCGTACAAGACTTGAACTTGTGACCTCTCGCGTGTGAGGCGAGCGCTCTAGCCAACTGAGCTAACGGTCCGACCTGGTGCAGGATAGTTGGGTCGGGAGCGAATTGGGCGCCTGGATCACCAAGGGTGGTTCGGCGGGGCTGGACGGGTTTGGTGCCCTCCGCTCGGAGAGGGCAGAGTCGAGAGGGGCAGACCGCCGACCACATCGCGGTCGTCCGAGCCATCGGGGGGACGATGCCGGGCTCGTTGCCGGCGTGCAGCCCACAGAACAGACGAAGCGGAGGTTGAGGATGAAGACTCGTGGCGCAGTGTTGTTCGAGTCTCCCGGCGCCTGGGAGATCGTGGACCTGGAGGTCGGCGAGCCTCGCCAGAACGAACTGCTGGTGGAGATGGTGGCGGCCGGGCTCTGCCACTCCGACGATCACTATGCAAAAGGCGATGCGCCCGCTCCCCTGCCGCTGGCCGGTGGCCACGAGGGAGCGGGGGTGGTGGTCGGCGTCGGGCCGCACACCCCCGGCTGGTCCGAGGGCGATCACGTCGTAATGTCGTTCCTGCCGGCCTGCGGCCGCTGCCGGTGGTGCGCCTCGGGCCGCCAGAACCTGTGCGACATGGGCCGCTATCTTCGAGACGGGACCCGGGAGGACGGCTCGTTCCGACTCAGCCATCCCGGCCACGACCACGACATCGCCCAGATGTGTGGGCTCTCGACCTTCTGCGAAACCACGCTGGTCGACACCGCAGCGGCGATCAGGGTCGAGCCCGACCTCCCCTTGACGTCGGTCTGCCTGACCGGTTGCGGGGTGGGGACCGGCTGGGGCTCGGCGGTCAACTCGGCCGAGGTCAGCCCCGGTCAGACGGTGATCGTGATGGGCGTCGGCGGGATCGGAGCCAATGCGGTCCAGGGCGCCCGCCATGCCGGTGCGGCCCACGTCCTGGCGGTCGACCCGGTCCCCCTCAAGCGGGAGGTGGCCGGCACGCTGGGGGCCACCGAGACCTTCGAGACCATGGGCGAGGCGATCGATCGTGCTCGTTCGCTGACGAACGGCCAGGGCGCAGACTCGGCCATCATCTGCACCGGGGTGCTGCTTGGCGACCACGTCCGCCAGGCGTTCGACTCGATCCGCAAGGCCGGCATCGTCGTGGTGACCGCCCTCGGCCACGCCGACGACGATCTGGCGGTGAACGCTCGCGAGCTGACACTGTTCCACAAGCGCATCCAGGGATCGGTGTTCGGTGGCTCCAACCCGACCTGCGACATCCCGCTGATGCTCGATCTCTACCGGTCGGGGTCATTGCTGCTCGACGAGCTCATCACCGCCAGCTACCCCCTCGAGGACATCAACCAGGGGTACGCCGACCTCCACAACGGTCGAAATATGCGAGGATTGATCACTTTCGGTGCCAGTTCAACCGCATAAGGTGATGTCCAGGCAGAGAGAGTCGATACTTCGGCTCTCGACCCCGAGGACTCCCGGGACGAACTCCAACAGCCCGGAAATCGGCCAAGCCAGCCGCTCAACCCATCCGTTCGAGGCGCCGTTATAGAGAGCCATGCGACAAAAGTCAGTCGTTGATCGACCACCCCGTCTGTAGCCTGTCGGAGCTGGTCAGCCGACTCGTTCAGCGCCCAACAGCAGATAGAGAGCAAGCAGCCATATGGACCACCCCAATCGGACCTCCTTCGAATCGAAGCTCCTGGATCTGGCCCGAAACCACCGCTGGACCTGGCATGCCCCGACCGCCCGGGTCCTGGACGCACTGCCCGGCGCGTCGGCCGAGATCCACCCCGTCACCACGGTCACGAACCTCGGCCAGGGCTCCTGGGCCACCATCCTCGACAACCCGGAGCTCCTCGCCGCCATCGACGCCGAACATGGTGAGCTCGAGGCACTGCTGGCCACCAAGCCCGAGCGGACCGAGATCGCCTACGTGTCAGCCGAGTTCGGCATCTCCGAGCTCGTCCCCCAGTATTCCGGTGGCCTCGGCATCCTCGCCGGCGACCACCTGAAGTCGGCGTCGGACCTCAACCTGCCGTTGGTCGGCGTCGGCCTGTTCTACCAGGAGGGGTTCTTCCGCCAGGAGCTCGATGGGGTCGAGCAGAGCGAACGTTACGAGCACTGCGATCCCGATCTGCTCGGCTTCATCGACACCGGCACCACGGTGACGGTCGACGTCGCCGGCCAGGAGGTGGCGGCCAAGGTCTGGCGGCTTGGGGTCGGTCGGATCGATCTCTACGTGCTCGACACCAACCTCGTTGCCAACCGAGCCCGGAATCGTAAGATCACCGATCGGCTCTACAGCGGTGACAGCGAGCACCGGGTCCGCCAAGAGCTGATCCTCGGCATCGGCGGGCTCCGAGCCCTCCAGGCCGTCGGCATCGAGCCGGAGGTGGTGCACCTCAACGAGGGCCACGCCGGCTTCCTGCTGCTGGAGCGGATCGAGAACGAACTGGCAAAGGGGTCGAGCCTGGACCGGGCCATCGAGATCACCAAGGCCGGGACGGTCTTCACCACCCACACCCCGGTGCCGGCCGGCATCGACCGCTTCGATCGCTCGCTCATCAAGACCTACATCGGCCCCTGGGCCGCGGCCAACGATGTGGCCATGTCCACCCTGTACGAGCTCGGGATGAGCCCCGACGATCCAGGCAAGCCGAAGCCGTTCAATATGGCAGTCTTCTGCCTGGCATTGAGCGATGCGGCCAACAGCGTCTCGAAACTGCACGGCGTTGTCAGCCGCGAACTGTTCGCCGCCGTTCCGGCAGGGTCGAAGATCGGCTCGATCACCAACGGTGTACACGCCAGGACCTGGGTCGACCCGGAACTGGCCGACGTGTTCAGCGACGTGCTGGGCCCGAAGTGGGACGCCGGCGACGAGCAGGCCTGGAGCCGGGCCACCGAGCTCGACGACGAGACGATCAAACGGATCCGCAAGGCCGGTCGGGGTCGGCTGATCGACGTGATCGCAGCCAGCGGCATCGCCACCGCCGGACTCGACCCCGAGGCGCTGACCGTCGGCTTCGCCCGCCGGTTCGCCACCTACAAGCGGGCCGACCTGATGCTGACCGAGGCGGCCAGGCTGGCCACCATCCTGGCCGACGATTCCCGGCCCATTCAGTTCGTGTTCGCCGGCAAGGCCCACCCGGCTGACGGCCCGGGCAAGGAACTGCTGTCCAAGATCGTGGCCTACTCCCGGTCGGCTTCGGCCAATGGCCGATTCATCTTCATCCCCGACTACGAGATGGGCATCGCCAGGGCCATGTACGCCGGCTGCGACGTCTGGCTCAACAATCCCATCCGGCCATACGAGGCCTCCGGCACCAGCGGCGAGAAATCGGCTCTCAACGGAGGCTTGCAGTGCTCGATCCTCGACGGCTGGTGGGACGAGATGTACGACGGGGACAACGGCTGGGCCATCGCCACCTCCGACAGCGACGACGATGCCATCCGAGACAAGTTCGAAGCGGCCTCGATCTACGAGTTGCTCGAAGGCGAGATCCTCGAGCTGTTCTACTCAGGAGCCGGCCGCCCGACCGCTGGATGGCTGGACAAGGTCAAGCACAACTGGATTACCCTTGGTCCCAAAGTGACCTCGACGAGGATGGTCGCCGACTACCGGGACCAGCTGTACCGGCCGGCCCAGCAACGTTTCGAAGCGGCCACCGCCGAGTAGCGGGCCGGATCCGCAACGGGATCCGACTCCGGACAACCGGCGGGCAGGGAGAGAATCGAAATGACATCACCGGTCTGGCCCGGCGAACACGAGCCCCTGGGGGCCACGTTCGACGGAGCGGGCACCAACTTCGCCCTGTTCTCCGAGGCCGCTGATCGAGTCGAACTGTGCCTGTTCGACGACGACGGTGCCGAGACCAGGCTGGTGCTTCCCGAAACCACAGCCTTCGTCCATCACGGCTACGTTCCGGGCATTCAACCCGGTCAGCGGTACGGCTACCGGGTCCACGGGCCGTGGAACCCGGGCGACGGTGACCGCTGCAATCCCAACAAGCTGCTGCTCGACCCGTACAGCAAGGCCGTCGAGGGCCAGGTTCGCTGGCATCCGGCGGTCTACGGCCACGACCAGGACCGACCGGAGCGGATGGACGTGCGTGACAGCGCCGGCTACATGCCACGTTCGATCGTGGTCAGCCCGTTCTTCGAGTGGGGCGACGATCGACCACCGAAGACGCCGCTCCCCAAGTCGGTTATCTACGAAACCCACGTCAAGGGCCTGACGATGACCCACCCCGACGTGCCGGCCGAGCTCCGGGGCACCTACAGCGGGCTGGCCCATCCGGCGATCGTCGACTACCTCGTCGACCTCGGCATCACCGCCGTCGAGTTGTTGCCGATCCACCAGTTCGTGCCGGAGCAGTTCACATTCGACAAGGGTCTGACCAACTACTGGGGCTACAGCTCGATCGGCTTCCTGGCCCCCCACAACGCCTACTCATCGGGTGGCGATCGCGGCCAGCAGGTCCGGGAATTCAAATCGATGGTCCGAACCCTCCACAGCGCCGGGCTGGAGGTCATCCTCGACGTCGTCTATAACCACACCGCCGAGGGCAACCATCTCGGACCGACCCTGTCGATGAAGGGCATCGACAACGTGGCCTACTACCGGATCAACCCCCTCGATCGCGGCACCTACGTCGACTACACCGGGACCGGCAACACCACCGACATGCGGACCCCCAACGTGTTGAAGCTGGTCATGGACAGCCTGCGATACTGGGTGACCGACATGCACGTTGACGGCTTCCGGTTCGACCTCGCCTCGGCACTGGCCAGGGAGGACCACGCCGTCGACCGGCTCTCCGGATTCTTCGACCTCATCCACCAGGATCCGATCGTCAACCGGGTCAAGCTGATCGCCGAACCGTGGGACGTCGGCGACGGCGGCTACCAGGTCGGCAACTTCCCGCCACTGTGGTCTGAGTGGAACGGCAAGTTCCGGGACAAGGTCCGCGACTACTGGCGGGGCACGCCCGGTTCGCTCGGCAGGTTCGCCTCCCGATTCTCGGGGAGCGGCGACCTGTACCGAGGCTCCGGCCGGGAGACCACCGCCAGCATCAACTTCGTCACCGCCCACGACGGCTTCACGTTGGCCGACCTCGTGGCCTACAACCACAAGCACAACGAAGCCAATGCCGAGGAGAACCGGGACGGGGACTCGCACAACCGGTCCTGGAACTCCGGCGTCGAGGGCCCGACCGACGATCCGGTGGTGATCAACACCCGCAAAACCCGCCAGCGTTCGATGCTGGCCACCCTGCTGCTCAGCCAGGGTGTGCCGATGTTGTTGGGGGGCGACGAGTCAGGGCGGAGCCAGGGTGGCAACAACAACGCCTACTGCCAGGACAACCAGATCTCCTGGTACGACTGGTCCGATGTCGACGGCGAACTGCTGGAGTTCACCAAGGCCCTGATCCGGTTCCGGGCCGACCATCCGGTGTTCCGCCGCCGCCAGTGGTTCCGGGGGCGACCGTACCACTCGCCCCTGCCCGATATCGGCTGGTTCACGCCGGCCGGGACGGCCATGGTCGACGACGATTGGGACGGCCCGAGCGGGATGCTCACCGCCTACCTCAACGGCGAAGAGCTGGTGGCCACCGGTCCCCGGGGCGAGCAGATCAACGGGACCAGCTTCATCGTGATGTTCAACGCCCAACCGGACGGGGCAAGTTTCACCGTACCGCCCGGTCTTGGCGCCATGACCTGGCAGGTCGTGATCGACACCGATGCGGCCAAGACTCGAGATCTGCTGGTCGGCGAGAACGAGAGCCTGGATCTGGCCGGCTGGTCGATGGTGGTGCTGGAACAGCAACCGGAGGGCGGCGACGGACTGGATCCCGGGCAAGCCATGGGGGCCTGATCCGATGGCGAACCGGGACGTCGACGATGATCCCCGGACAGGCTGCGAGGGGCGTCGAGCCCCGACGAATTGGCAACACGATGAGCCTGACAGGACAGTAGATTCGGAGACCACAGCGACAATCGGGAGAGCAGACTGATGAATGTGCTGGTGGCGTCGGCCGAGATGGCACCGATCGCCCGGGTCGGGGGCATGGCGGAAGCGGTTGCCGGTCTGGTCAGGCAACTTCGGCGGGACGGTCTCGACGTCGTGGTTGCATTGCCGGACTACGGCGGCGTGACCCTGGCCGACGAGCAACGATGGGAACTGCCGGTCCCGTCATGGGCAGCGCCGGTCACCGCCCGCACCGGCAACCTCGACGGCGAGGGTCCGATCGTCCTGATCGAATCGCCCGGCAGCGTCAAACCCCACCCCTACAACGACGACACCGGCCAGGCCTTTCACGACAACGACCTGCGGTTCTTCTCGTTCTCGGCCGGGATCGCAGCCCTGACCGAACAGATCCGACCCGACGTCCTCCACCTCAACGACTGGCACACTGCGGCCACGCTCGGCCTGCTGACCGACCCGCCGCCGACGGTGTTCACCATCCACACCCTCGCCTACCAGGGCGTCTGCAGCGGAGAGTGGCTCAACCGACTCAATCGATCGCCCGAGCTCTTCTTGTGGTATGGCGCCACCAACCCGCTCCTGGGGGCCATCCAACTCGCCGATCGGGTGGCGGCGGTCAGCCCCAACTACGCAAACGAGATCCGCACCGAGGCTCATGGCATGGGCCTCCACCACCAGCTGTCGGCACTCGGCGACCGACTGGAGGGGGTGATCAACGGCATCGACGCCGAGGAGTGGAATCCGGCGACCGACCCTCACCTGATTGCCAACTTCGCCGTCGACAACATGCGGGGCAAAGGCGCCAACCGCACCGCCCTGGCCGAGGCGTTCGGCTTGGCCACCGACGGCCCGGCCCAGCCGATCATCGGCATGGTCAGCCGGTTGGTTGGCCAGAAGGGCATCGATCTGGCGATCGACGCCGCCAGGTTCCTCGAACATCTGCCGGCCAGGCTCGTGGTGCTGGGATCGGGCGACGCCGCCATCGTCGACGCCCTCCGGGGCCTGGCGGCCCGCTTCCCCGATCGAGTGGGTTTCACCAACGACTACGATGCGGCGCTGAGCCACACCATCTTCGCCGGCTCGGATCTGCTGCTGATGCCGAGCCGTTTCGAGCCATGCGGTCTGGCCCAGATGCAGGCGATGACCTACGGCACCATCCCGGTCGTGACCGACGTCGGCGGCCTCCGGGACACCGTGATCGACGCCGATGAAGCGCCGGACCTCGGTACGGGCTTCGTCAGCCGATCGGTCGATACCGCCGGCACGGTTGATGCGCTGCACCGGGCGGTCAGAGCTTGGCGATCGACCAACCGCCGGTCCGCCATCCGGGGTCGGGGCATGGCCATCGACTGGAGCTGGTCCGGACCGGCCGGGCGGTACCGGGAGATCTATCGTTCGCTCGCCCCCGACCACCACGACATCTCAGGCGAGATGGTCGGTGACGATCGAGATGGCGAGTCCGAAGCTCCCGACACCGGCGATCCCGGTCAGCCGTAGGCGCCGTCTATCCGACCTTGGTGCCCTTTGCCACGGCAACGATGCCGCCGTCGCTGAGGGTGAAGCGCTCGCCGTCCTCTTCGGCGTCGACGCCGAGCTGGGCGCCGGGCGCCAGTTCGACGTTCTTGTCGACGATGGCGTTGCGAACGACGGCATCGGGACCGATCACCGCGTCGTCCATCACGATCGAGTTCTCGACAACCGCCCCGGCGGCGATGCGGACCCCGGATGAAATCACAGAGTTGTGGACCGTGCCGCCGGACACGATCACCCCACGGCAGAGCATGGAGTCCGTCACCTCACAGCCCCGACCGTTGTCCCGCACGAACTTGGTGGGCGGCAGGTCCCGACCGAGGGTATGGACCGGCCAGGTCCGGTTGTAGAGGTTGAACTGGGGCTCGGGGGCCACCAGGTCCATATGGGCGTCGTAGTACGAGTCGAGCGTCCCCACGTCGCGCCAGTACGCAGGGTCGTGTTCCGCCCCCGGCACGAGATTCCCGGTGAAATCGTAGAAGTGGGCCTCGCCGGCCTTGACCATGGCCGGGATCAGGTTGCCGCCGACGTCGTGGTGGGAGCCCTCGTCATCGGCGTCGGTCTTGATGATTTCCTCCAGGGCACTGCGGTTGAAGATGTAGTTCCCCATCGACGCCAGCACCATCGACGGATCCTCCGGCATACCGGCCACCTCGGTCGGCTTTTCCCGGAAGTCGCTGATCTTGGTTTCGGCACCGGGATCGATGATGCCGAACTGGTCCGCCTGCTCGATGGGGACCCGGATGGCGGCAACGGTGACGCCGGCGCCGGTCGCCATGTGCTGGTCGAGGAACTGACGCGGGTCCATCCAGTAGATGTGGTCGGCACCGAAGACGAACACGAAATCGGGGTCCTCGTCCTCGATGATGTTCATGTTCTGGAAGATCGCATCGGCCGACCCGTGGAACCAACGAGGTCCCTTGCGCATCTGGGCCGGCACCGAGGTCACGTAGCTCCCGAGCATGGTGGACATCCGCCAGGTCCGGCTGATGTGAACATCGAGGCTGTGGCTCTTGTACTGGGTGAGCACCACGATCTTGCGATAGCCGCCGTTGGCCAGGTTGGACAACGCAAAGTCGATCAACCGGTAGTGACCAGCGAATGGGACGGCCGGTTTGGCACGATCGAGGGTGAGCGGCTGGAGACGTTTTCCCTCACCTCCGGCCAAGACGATGCTCAGCGTGCGAGGTCGCTGGTAATACTCCACTCTTGCCTCTCAATCGTTTGCATTCCGTGGGTCTACATGTTCCTAGTATGTGATGTCGGCACGGACCTCACCAATTGAACCGACCGCACGAAGAAGAAGTCTCCTATGGTTGACCCGATGCCACTCTCCGACGAAGTCCGCCATAGTTTCAGCTCGGGATTCCACGTCGACCTCGCCACCATACTTGGCGCACACCCGACACCGGAAGGGGTCTCGTTCGCTGTCTGGGCCCCCAACGCCGATCGGGTGGACGTGATCGGATCCTGGAACGACTGGCATGGCGAGGTCGACGGCCTGGCCCCCGACGACTCCGGCATCTGGCACGGCACCATCGCCGGAGCCGCGGTGGGCGATGGCTACAAGTACCGGATCCGAAACCGTTTCGACGGCTCGGTCCGCGAAAAGGCCGACCCGGTCGGTTTCAGCTTCGAGGAGCCGCCACGAACCGCATCGCTGGTCGCCGACCTCAGCTACCGCTGGGGTGACGACGCCTGGATGGCGGGCCGGGCCTCGGCCAACTCGCTCCAGTCGGCGATGTCGATCTACGAGGTCCACCTCGGATCCTGGCGCTACGAACCGGGAGGCTACCGGGCCCTGGCCCAACAGCTGGCCGACTACCTCGACGAGACCGGCTTCACCCACGTCGAGCTGTTGCCGATCATGGAGCACCCGTTCTACGGGTCCTGGGGCTACCAGACGCTGGGCTACTTCGCACCGTCACGCCGCTACGGCCCACCGACCGATTTCAAGTACATGGTCGACACGCTGCACCAGCGGGGCTACGGGGTGATCCTCGACTGGGTGCCGTCACACTTCCCGCTCGACGAGTCGGGGCTGGCCCAATTCGACGGGACTGCGCTCTACGAACACGCCGACCCGAAGCTCGGGTTCCATCCGGACTGGAAAAGCGGCATCTTCAACTACGACCGGCACGAGGTGCGGAGCTTCCTGATGTCGAGCGCCATGTTCTGGCTCGACGAATACCACGCCGATGGGATCCGGGTCGATGCGGTGGCCTCGATGCTCTACCGGGACTACTCCCGCAACGAGGGGGAATGGATCCCCAACGAACACGGCGGGCGGGAGAACTACGGTGCGGTCAGGTTCCTCCAGCGGCTCAACCGGTCGATCTACGCCAGACATCCCGACGTACAGATGATCGCCGAGGAATCCACATCGTGGCCCGGCGTTTCCCGGCCAACCGACGGCGGGGGCCTCGGCTTCGGCATGAAATGGGACATGGGCTGGATGCACGACACCCTCCAGTTCCTGGAGCGGGACCCCATCCACCGCACCCACCACCTCGGCGAGGCGACCTTCCGCATGATCTACGCCTTCACCGAGAACTTCGTGCTGCCGTTGTCCCACGACGAGGTGGTCCACGGCAAGGGCTCGATGGTCGACAAGATGCCGGGCGATCGCTGGCAACAACTGGCCAACCTCCGGTTGCTGTACGGCTACCAGTGGGCGGTACCCGGCAAACCGTTGCTGTTCATGGGTTCGGAGTTCGCCGTTTCCGAGGAGTGGAACCATGAACAGGAATTGAACTGGTCACTGCTCGAGTACGACGAGCACCGGGGAGTGAAGGACCTGATCTTCGCGCTGAACCACCTGCAGCAGCAGGAGGGCGCCCTGCATCTTGTCGACTTCGAGGGCGACGGATTCGAATGGATCGCCGTCGACCACGAACGCAGCATGCTGGTCTTCGAGCGACGGGCCCCCGGCCATCGACCGGTGGTGGTGGTGCTGAACCTCACCCCGGTCCCGCGGCCCGAGTACCGGATCGGGGTGACCGAGGACGGACCATGGGTGGAGTTGGTCAACACCGACGACGAGCGGTTCGGGGGCAGCGGGACGTTGAACCCCCGGCCGGTGACGGCCGAGGCGGTCAGTGCCGGTGGCCGAGCCCACTCGATCGTGATCACCGCACCGCCCCTGTCCGCAGTGCTCCTGGCCCCCGACGGCCCCCGGCCTCGCCCCCAGGAGGCGACCGGTGCGATGGCATCGACGAGCGACCCGGCCACGACCTCCGGCACCGGCGCCGAGCCGGACCCCGGCGATCGCTAGCCCGAAACGGCCCGGGCCGCTCGAGCGCATCGACAGCCTCCCGGAGGGTGAGCGACCACGCCTCCTCGTCTTCGGCGAGAGCCTTGGCTCCGAGCGACCTGACCTCGTAGGAGCTGTTCTCCACCGATGCCGAGTGGAACGATCCCCGCGTCGTCTACCTGCAGAACTCGTCGGACCCGATCACGTATTTCAGTTCCCGGTGCCGCCATCGGCGTGCACCGACCTCATGACGGCGTGCGCCCTCAGCCGGGGGTGTCGAGACAGACGATGGAGCCGTTGCTCAGCGTGACCTCTCGGTCGGTTCCCAACGGACAGACGCCGTCTGGCAGCCGGGCCCCGAAGACCCGCCCGTCTGCGTTGGCCGTGCACGGCACCTCGAGCAACGCCGGGCCGCTGGTGACGACGACGCAGTCGTTGGCGACAATCCCGGCGCCGAGGTTCGGACCGGGCACGGTGCTGGCAGTGGTCCGGTCGACCGAATTTCGGGCGTAGGCGGTGAAGACGAAGATCGCCACCAGCAGGCCCAGCACGGCCAGGACCGGGGCGGCCCGAAGGATCAGCGAGCTACGGGACGAGATCTCGTCGAACTGGGACTCACGGCGGGCGGCGAGGAAGGCAGGGTCGAGCAGCCGGGGATCGATCCTGGTCACGCCATCGTCGGTCCTGACGCCGGCTGCCCCGGTCGAACCCGGGTACCGGGTCTCCTGGGGGACCAGCTGGCGGTCGTAGGCCTCGCGACTGACCTTGTCGCCAAGGACCGACCACGCCTGGTTGACCCGACGCATCGCCCGCTCGGCCTTGTCGGACTCCTCGGCCGACTCGCCGCTGTGGCGGTCGGGGTGCCAACGCCGGGCCGCCGAAAGGTAGGCGCGCCGAATCTGGTCGTGCTCGGCTCGGGGATCGACACCGAGAATGTCGTAATGGGTATACGATTTGCCAGCCACGAACAGGGCCTCCGACTCCCTCCAACCCAAGGGTAGGGGCACCGGGGTGGCCCTTGTGATATCGATCGCAGATCCTCGGTCGAGTAGCCTCATCCGGCAACGCGAACACATGGCCGCGACGGTCAACGAGGAGATCAGGGATGCGACTGGGATTGGGAATGGGATACTGGTCTGCCGGGCCTCCGGCGGGTGCGGCGGAGCAGATCGCCACCGCAGAACGGTTGGGTTTCGACTGCATCTGGACCGCCGAGGCCTACGGCAGCGACGCCCTCACGCCGCTGGCATGGTGGGGAGCCGCCACCTCCGAGATCGGCCTCGGCACCTCGATCTGTCAGATCTCGGCCCGGACCCCGTCGGCCATGGCCATGGCCGCCATGTCGCTCGACCACCTGTCGAACGGGCGGTTCCGGCTCGGCCTCGGTGCATCCGGGCCGCAGGTGGTGGAGGGCTGGTACGGCCGGCCCTATCCCCGGCCCCTGGCCAGGACCAGGGAATACGTGGACATCGTGCGCCGCATCGTCGCCCGCCAGGAACCGGTCAGCTACGACGGCGACCACTACCAGATGCCGCTCGACGGCGGAACCGGGCTTGGCAAGCCGCTCAAGTCCACCATTCACCCCCTCCGAACCGAGATCCCCATCTATCTCGGGGCCGAAGGGCCGAAGAACGTTGCGATGACGGCCGAGATCGCCGACGGCTGGCTGCCGCTGTTCTTCGCCCCCAAGGACAACCAGTTCTATCTCGACGCCATGAACGAGGGGTTCGGCCGACCCGGTGCCCGCCGGACGATCGACGACTTCGACGTTGCGGCCGTGGTACCGGTGGTCATCAACGACGACATCGAAGCCGCAGCCGACGCCATCCGGCCCATGCTGGCCCTCTATGCCGGTGGTATGGGGGCAAGGAACGCCAACTTCCACCTCGACGTGTTCAGCCGGATGGGCCACGAGGACGTGTGCGCCAAGGTCCAGGAGATGTACCTGGCCGGAGACAAGCGCTCGGCCATCGCCGCCATTCCCACCGCCATGGTGGAGGATGTCGCCCTGATCGGGCCGGCGGCAAAGATCCGCGACGATCTCGAACCGTGGCGGGAGTCGGTGGTGAACACGCTGGTGATCAGCGGCCCACCGCAGGTCCTGGAAGCGACGGCTGAGCTGGTGCTTGACTGATCAGCTCGCCGATGCCGTTGTCGGTCGCGGCCTCGGCGATCGCCTCACCGGCTTCGGTCGCCCCCACGGCTGCGGTGGCGGCCACCACCCGGGCGGCGGCCAGCGAAGCCCAGGCCAGGGCCAGACCCTCGACAACCAGCAACGGGGCCAGGATGCCGGTGGGATGGAGCACATGTAGCCACCCGACGGTGAGCTGGTAGGCGATCCCAACGCTGAGCAGTGCCAGAGGGACCGCAGAGGCGATCGACGTGAGCAGCACCCAGCGGGCCACCACCAGCAGGGTGTAGAACGCGGCCCCGACCACCAACACGATCGCGACGGGGTGGGGCCGATCGCCAACCGCGACCAGCAGTCCGGCGGCCACGGCCACCACTGCTGTCGCGGCGTGGCCCGCAAGCCCGGTCAGGGTCGAACCGGAACCGATTCGGGACGCCGCGGGAATGTGGTCCATGGTTCGCAGGACCCAGAGCAACCCGATCAGGCAACCGAAGATTGCCAGCAGCACCGACACCGCCTCCACACCGTCGAGCGAGCGGGACAGGTCCCGCTCGTCGACCGATCGCAGCCCGACGGAGGCGAAGCCGATCCACACCAGGGCGACCCCGGGGATGATCCACGACAGACACACCATCCGCATTGCGGTCGAACAGGTCAACCGGGCGCCGAGCGTCTCCGAGATCGATTCCGGTCGCTTCACCCCTTGGCTTTCCACCGTTAAGAATTCGGCGTTCGACAGGTGACCTTGAGCGACCCACCCCAGGTTCATCCAACCGCAACCGCCACGCCGTGCCGGTCGGCCCTGCGCCGGCCGCCCGACGGCGTCCGGCGTCAGCCGATGGCCAGGCCGAGCGCCAGCAGCAAGCCGGTGGCCAGTTGGGTTTGGCCGGTGGCGCCCAGGATCGGGATCAGCTCCCTCCCCGAGGTTCCCGACAGCACCGACCGGACCGGGGCCACGCCCCGAAGCAGGCCGACCAGGCCGAGCAGGGCCGGCAGCCGGTACAGGCCGCAGGCCACCACGCCCAGGGCGGTGCCGACCAGCAGGAGCAGGTAGAACTGCCTGGTCCTGGTGTCGCCGAGCTTCACCGCCAGGGTGTTCTTGCCTGCGGTGGTGTCGCCGGGGATGTCGCGGAGGTTGTTGATCACCAGCAACGCAACCGCCAGCAGACCGACCGGAACCGCAGCCACGACCGCCAAGCCGGTGATGGTCCGATCTTGTACGTAGGCCGATCCGACGGTTGCCACCAGCCCGAAGAACACGAACACGAAGATCTCGCCCAGCCCGGCGTAGCCGTACGGTCTCGGTCCGCCGGTATAGGCCCAGCCGGCCAGCATCGAGGCCGCGCCGACCACCAGCAGCTCCGGTCCGACCGCCAGTGCCAGGGCCCCGCCGGCCACCGCGGCGACGCCGAAACTGACCGCCGCCGCCGCCTTGACCCGGCGGGCGGTTGCCAATCCACCGGCCACCAGCCTGACCGGTCCGACCCGACCGTCGTCGGTGCCCCGCTCGCCGTCGGCGTAGTCGTTGACGTAGTTCGTGGCGATCTGCAACGCCAGCGAGACGATCAGCGCCGCCACCGCCCGCCACCAGATCGGTTGACCGTCAAGGGTTGCGGTCCCGACCGCAACCGGAACCACCGCAGCAGGCAGCGTTCGCGGTCGGGCGCCGGCCCACCAGACACCGAGGGGTACGCCACCGAGGTTCATGCCGTCACACCGATGCTCGGGCCTCGGCCTTGCCAGACTCGATTTGCGCCATCCGCAGACTGTATCGGGGAGCGGCGCCCTCAGGCCCCGGTCAGGCCTCGGTCAGCAGCCGGGTGGCCAGCGCCTCCAGCCCGGCAACCCGGGAACCCTTGACCAGTACCGCATCGCCCCGGCCGAGACCTCCGAGCAGTTCGAACGCCTCGTCGCGGTCACCGACATGCTCGGCGGCAGGCCCGTAGGCCGGGCTGTCGACGGCGATGATCCGGACCCCGGCGGCGTCGGCCTCCTCGGCCACCGCCCGATGTTCCGACGGGCCCTCGTCCCCGAGTTCGGCCATCACCCCGACCACGGCCACCCGGCGGTCGGCGTCGATGGCCGACAACGAACCAAGGGCCGCCCGCATCGAGGTGGGGTTGGCGTTGTAGGCGTCGTTGATCACCAGCAACCCGTTCGGCGCCTCGTTCACGTCCATCCGCCACGGGGACAACGCCGCCCTCGCCAGCCCCCCGAGGGCGTCATCGAAGCCGACGCCGGCGGCCAGGGCGGCGGCCAGCGCCCCGGCGGCATTGATTGCCATGTGGGCCCCTCGAACTCCCAGGGTCAGCTCGGCGGTGCCCCAGTCCGACATCACGGTGAAGGTCGGCCGCAGGGTGCGATCGAGCCGGATGTCGCCGGCCATCACGTCCGGCCGGGCCGCCGGTCCGGTTGCCACCCCCGCCGAAGGGTCCCCACCGTAGGTCAGCACCGCAGCCTCGGTCCTGGCCGCCATGGCCAGCACCAGCGGATCGTCGGCGTTGAGCACCGCAATGCCGGAGGCCGGCAGGGCCTCCACCAGCTCACCTTTGCCGGTGGCCACCGCCTCGAGTGAGCCGAACAGTTCGGAATGGGCCAGGGCGACACAGGTCACGACGCCGACCGTCGGTGCCGCGGTCCGGCACAACTCGGCGATGTGGCCGATCCCCCGCGCCCCCATCTCCACGATGCAGATCTCGGTGCCGTCCGGGGCGTTGGCCAGTGTCAGCGGGACCCCCAGCTCGTTGTTGAACGAGGCGGTACTGGCCCAGGCCGACCGGCCGGCCCGACAGGCTGCCAGGGTGAGGTCCTTGACGGAGGTCTTGCCGACGCTGCCGGTGATCCCGATCACCGCCCCGTCGAGGCGGGATCTGGCAAGCCGGCCGATGTCGGTCAAGGCTCTGGCGGTGTCGGCCACGACGATCGCCGGGCCGCCCGACCGCCGGTCGGTGTCGGCTTCGGGCCGGGAGGTGAGATGGGCCGCAGCACCGTTCGCGGTTGCGGCGGCGATGAACTCGTGGCCGTCGCGCTCGGCCACCAGCGGGACGAACAGCTGGCCGCCGGCCACCGAACGACTGTCGATCGAGACCCCGTCAATGGCGGTGGGGCCGTGGTCGGCGTCGATCAGTCGACCCTGACAGGCCGCGGCCAGCTCGGTGAGTAGGAATCGCACGATCGAGACGGTACCCGCTGGGGGGCGTGGTCGGCAGGTGCGCAGCGTGCGGTCGACCCGCCGATTACGCTGGTTCGGTGACTTCCGGTTCCGATGACAGAATCCGCCTGGTCGTGTTGTTCGGAGGCCAGTCGGCCGAACACGATGTCTCGTGTACCACCGCCGCCCACGTCCTGGACGCAGCCGATCCCCAGCGATATCACATCGACGCCATCGGCATCACCAGAGACGGTCGATTCGTCCGGGCCGAACAGGCCGTTGCCCTTTTGCAGCAACGGGACGCCGCCATTGCCGCCGGCCACGATCCAACGGATCGCGAGATCTCGGCCCTGGCCCCGGTCGGTCCGCGAACCGAGCTGATGGCGTCGGTTTCGGAACTGGCGGCCGAGGGCCGGGTCGTCGTCCTGCCACTGCTGCACGGCCCGCTGGGCGAGGACGGCACGGTGCAGGGATTGTGCGAGTTGGCGAACGTGGCCTATGTCGGGGCCGGTGTCCTGGGGTCGGCCACCGCAATGGACAAGGTGATGGCCAAGACCGTGCTGGCCGCCAACGACATCCCCCAGGCGGCCTGGTTGGCCTTCCAGGAGCGACAGATCACCGACGACGTGGTGGCGGTGGCCAAGCAGGCCGCGGCCGAGCTTGGCCTGCCCTGCTTCGTGAAGCCGGCAAACATGGGCTCCTCGATCGGCGTCGGCAAGGCGACCACCGAGGAGGAGCTGGTGGCGGCCATCAACACCGCCCTCACCTACGACGAGTGGGTGGTCATCGAGGAGGCGGTCGTGGCCAGGGAGATCGAGATCTCGGTGCTCGGCAACGACGATCTCGATCTGTCGGTGCCCGGTGAGATCATTCCCGGGGCCGACTTCTACGACTATGACGACAAGTACGTCGACGGCAACGCCCAGTTGGTGATCCCGGCCGACCTGCCGGCGGCGGTGGTCGATCGGATCAACGAATTGGCGGTCGAGTCGTTCCGGGCGCTGCGGGTCGAGGGTATGGCCAGGGCCGACTTCCTCTACGAGCAGGACGGGCGGGGGCCGCTGGTCAACGAGCTGAACACGATCCCCGGCTTCACGCCGATCTCGATGTATCCCAAGCTGTGGGAGGCGTCGGGGTTGTCATACGGTGCCCTCATCGACCGGCTGGTCGACCTGGCCATCGAGCGCCACGAGCGGCGTTTGTCGAAAAGGGTCACCACCAGGGGCTCTCGGCTGTAGCCGGACCGGCCCGTCACCGAAGCCGAGAGCCGGTCGCCGAATGCCGGTGCCGGTGCCGAGGCGATCAGAAGCTTCCGCTGCTCCGCCCGCCGCCGAACGAGCGCCCGCCGCCGAACGAGCGGCCGCCGCTGACCGAACCACCGCCACCAAAGGAGCGGCCGGCCGATGATCGCCGGCTCGAGCGGCCGCCACCGCCCGAGCCGCTTCGCCCCGGACTCCAGCTCCCGCCCCCGGTCGAAACCCAGACGCCGCTGCGGCGGCGGCGGGCGATGATCCGCTCCTGGACCCGCAGCGCGTCGTCGGCAACGTCGGCGGCCACCACGATGGCCGCCTCCTCGTCTTCGGGCAACCGGCGCAGCCTCTGCTCCAGGTCGTCGAGGGCACCGCCGTCGCGGGATTCGAACAGCTCCCAGCCGAGCGACCGGCGGGCCCTGGTCAGCGCCCGCTGGGCTCTGGCCACCTCCCGGCGCAACTCCCGGCGCAGGGCCTCCATTCTGAGCTGCTGGTCCTTGGCGTCGACCAGCAGCTGATCCATCTGCCGGTTGATCCGGTCGCCGGTCTGGGCCACCCGCAGATAGTTGGGCTTCTTCTGGCCCAACTCCCGCTGCAGCCCTTCGATGGCCTTGGCCAGGTGGGCCGGCTGCGACACCAGGTCGGGGTCGAGATCCTGCTGGTGGCGACCGACGAAGTTGGCCAGATCCCTCAGCACGTCGTGACACTGGGCCACGATGCCCTGGGCCTCGGCCAAGGCCTGATCGAGGTCGACGAGCAGATCGTCGACCTGGTCGAGCAGGTGATCGGCGGTCATCAGGCGAAGCCCGGCGGCGTCGAGTTGCCGACCGGCCTCGTCGAATTGGTGAGCGGAGATCATCTGGGAGATGGCGACGTCCTGGAGCTGCTCCGCCCCGTCCAGCTCCTCAACCGCCTGTTCCGGATAGTCGGCCGCCCACTGCCAGGAGTCGCTGGCGTGGGTGGCGGCCACGGTGGCGAACTGGCGGCGAAGATCGTCGATCCGTCGGAGTTCGAGATCGGCGGCCTCTTCAAGGCCGGCGTTCCACTTCTTCAGCGAGTTCACCCTCGACGGCAGGCTCTGCAGGTAGTGGCCTGCAGCGAACAGCCGGGCCTCGGCCGACTCCACGGTGTCGGACAGGGTGAGGAGATCGAGCTCCAGCCGCTCGAAATCCAGTTCGTCGATGGTGTCGCCGATCCGTTCCAGCTCGGTGCGTTGGCCATCGACCGACCACCCCTCGGACTCCCGCTGTTCCGACATCTCCAGGACCTCGTCGATCTCGTCATCGAGCAACAGCGCCTTGGCCGGCAGGGCGACCCGAAGGTGATCGATGTGGGCCCCGAAGGCCGCCAACCGGTCGAGGGACTCGTCGTGCAGATCGAGGGCCCTCGACAGCTCGATCACACGACCCTGAGCCCGACCGATCTCGTCCAGGTCCGCGTTCTCCGCACCGTCGGGGATCGATTGGTTGAGCAGGCCGGCGCCCCGATCGGCGGCGGTCCGCCCCCCATCGACCTCCCGCAGCAGCCCGTGGAGGTTGACCAACGTCCGACCCTCGGTGGTCTTCGACCAGACGTCGGCCTGGGCGGTGAGCCTGGCGTCGCGTTCCCGCAGCACCCCCAGCCGGGCGATCGGACCTGCGCTCGACCTGGCGAACTCGTTTCGGGCCGAGGTCAACCGACGATAGCGACTGACCAGGAAGAACACCCCGCCGCAGGCGGCGATGCCGACCAGTCCCCCGCCGATGGCCCACGGCGACTGGCCACCACCCACCGGTTCGACCTCGCCGGCGCCGTCGCCGGCCGGCAGGTCATCATCGGTCGCCGCCGGCGTCTCGTCCGCCGTGCCGGTCCCGCCCGACCCGGCGTCGACCCCCACTGCGACCTCGTCGATCGCCGCCACCAGACCGCCGGTGAAGTCGCCGTCGGTGAATCGTGGTCCCATGACTTCCGAACGCAGCCGGTCGGCGTCGAGCACCGAGGTCCGCCAGCGCTCGCCGACCAGCACATCGGACAATCCGTCGTCGACCGAGACGCCGAGCACCACGATGTCGTCGTCGATGCCACCGCTCTCGTCGTCGGCGAAGCAGGCCAACAGCACCTCGTCGATGGCCGCCACCAGATCGGCCTGGGGCACGTTGGCGAAGCTGCGCACGACAATGCGGACCGCAGGATCGACCCCGTCGGCGGCCTCCCGGACCGCCTCGACATCCACCACGCCGCTGGTGTCGACAACGTCGGCCGAACAATCGAGCGGATCCTGGGCACCGGCCGGGGCTGCGGCCACCAGCGACAACACCACGATGGCGAGGGCGGCGATCGACCCCGAAAGGCGACGGTGAAGCCCGGCCGTCGTTGCGGGGCGGGCCGTTGGCCGGCGCCGGGCCGCAGCCGTTGACATCAGCGACGGTGGTCGGGGAGCGCTCACGCTTCAACCCGGATGCGATTCGTCGAAGCTGACCGTTGCCATCTCATCCTGTTCGTCGCCCCACACCTCGGCGGATTCACCCTGCTGTCACATCTGCTGTCACATCTGCTTGCGCATCTGCTTGTGCATCCATCTGCACATCTGCTTGCGGCATCATCAACACCGCTTCCAGAAACGATAACAAGGTCCGGCGCAGCCGAGCGGCCACACGCAGATCCAGTTCCAGGCCGACGGCTCGGAGCACCTCGGCATCGGAGACGACACCGGTCACCACCGCATAGGCCGACACCAGGACCATCTGGGGGTCACCCCGCTGGTAGCGGTGCTCGGCCATCCCCGTGGTCAGGTCGTCGATGGCCCGATCGACCAACGGCTGCAACAGCTCGAGGACCTTCTCTGACCAGGGCGGACCGAGCCGGTTGACCTCGCCAAGCAGCCCCAGCAGCGCCGGCCGCCGCACCGCCAGCGCGAAGCTGGCCCGGACCGTGGCCACCACCCGGTCCCATCCGGGCCCACTCACTGCGATCGCCGATTGGAGCGCCTCCAGCAGGTCCTGGGCCGCCTCGGTCAGCACCGCATCGATCAGGCCGTCCTTGGAGCCGAAGTGGTACAGGATCGTCTGTTTTGTGATGCCAAGCTCAGCGGCCAGACCGTCCAGGGAGGTGGCGGCGACACCCTTGCCGGCAAAGGCCACGGTGGCTGTGCTGAGCGCCCGGTCTCTGGTGGTCACCGGGCGAATGGTAACAGTGGCGCGGCCGGTGCCGGGTCCCGATATCGGAGGTCGGATGGTGGAGGGCCGGGGCTAGCCTTACCAAATGGTAGAGTCTTTGGTCAGCTCCGTGGCCGGGCGGCCGCGGCCCGTTCCGGAAGGCCGTAGACCACGAATGACCGCAAACCGATGATCGCCGAACAGCTGGCGGGCAAGCGCATCGCCATCACCGGATCGACCGGCTTTCTCGGCACCGCGCTGGTGGAGCGGCTGCTGCGGGGAGTCCCCGATTGCCGGCTGGTGCTGCTGGTGCGGCCCGGCAAACGATCGAACCCCGACCAGCGGGCTCGGCGGGAGATCTTCCGCAACGATGCGTTCAACCGGCTGCTGGCCGACCGGGGTAAGGACGTCTTCTGGGCCGAGATCGACGAGCGGGTGGAGGTGGTGGCCGGCGACGTCGGCCAGGACGGTCTCGGGCTCGACCACCACGGCCGGGCCGCCTTCGCCGACTGCGACGTGATCATCCACTCGGCCGCCACCGTCAGCTTCGACGCCCCGATCGACGGTGCGGTCGAGGTCAACCTGCTCGGCCCGACCCGGATAGCCGAAACCCTGCAGGACCTCGGCGTCAGACCCCACTTCATCGCCGTCTCCACCTGCTACGTCGCAGGCAACCGGCGGGGCAACGCCCCCGAACAACTGCTCAGCGACAGCCCGTTCCACATCGACGTTGACTGGCGGGACGAGGTCAGGGCGGCCCGCAGGACCAGGGCCGACTTCGACGCCGAGTCCAGGGCCGTCGAGCGGCTCCAGCACTTCAGGAAACAGGCCCGCCACGAGTTGGGGGCGGCGGGCACGCCACTTCTGTCGGCCAAGACCGAACAGCTCCGCCAACGCTGGGTCTCCGAGCAGCTGGTGGAGGCCGGGCGGGCCCGGGCGGCATCACTGGGCTGGCCAGATGCCTACGCCTACACCAAAGCCCTGGGCGAGCGGGCCCTCGACGAGAGCAAGGGCGACATCCCGGTCTCGATCGTCCGGCCCTCCATCATCGAGTCGGCCTGGGCCGAGCCGACGCCGGGGTGGATCAAGGGTTTCCGGATGGCCGAGCCGATCATCATCAGCTACGCCCGGGGCCTGCTCAAGGAGTTCCCCGGCGTGCCCGAGGGGGTGATCGACGTCATCCCGGTCGATCTGGTGGTGGCGGCCATCATCAATGTCGCGGCCAGAGGCCACGCCGATGACGGCACGGTGGACGTCAGCCAGGTTGCGTCCGGCACCAGGAACCCGCTGCGATACCGCGAGCTGGTCGACCTGGTCAGCAGCTGGTTCACCGAGAACCCCCTGTATGACCGCAAGGGCCAGCCGATCGCCGTGCCGGAGTGGTCGTTCCCGGGCCGGGGGGCGGTGGAGCGCCAGCTGGGAAGGGTGCAGAAGAACCTGGACCGGGCCGATCGAGCGCTCAAGGTGTTGCCACTGCGGGGTCGTCAGGCCATGCTCAACGCCGAGGTCGAAGACCGCCGGGAACAGGTCGGGCGGGCCATGGGGTACGTGAAGATCTACGGTGCCTACGCCGAGTGCGAGGCCCTCTACGGTGTGGACAACCTGGTCGAGCTGCAGCGGTCACTGGATCCCGACGACCAGGTCGGATTCTGCTGTGACCCTGCGGTGGTGGACTGGGCCCACTACGTGCGGGGGGTCCACCTCCCGTCGATCGTCGAACACGCCAGGGTCAAGACCAGCGGCGAGCGCTCAGACCCAGACGCCAGGACAGGCCGGCTGCGAGCCCGGGTCCTGGCCCCGGAACGCCACGTGGCGGCGTTCGACCTGGAGAACACGATCATCGCCAGCAATGTGGTGTTCAGCTACGCCTGGCTTGCCACCAGGAACCTTGCGCCGAGGGATCGGATGCGGTTCACCATGAAGACCCTCACCGAGGCCCCCGGCCTGCTGGCCCTGGACGCCAGGGACCGAACCGACTTCCTCCGCCACTTCTACCGGCGCTACGAAGGCGCATCGGTGGCCGAGATGGAGCGGCTCGGCCCCGAGCTGCTGGCCGACCACATCCTGACCAAGGCCTTTCCCGCCGCGCTGCGCCGGGTCAGGGAGCACCGGCGGCTCGGTCATCGCACCGTGCTGATCACCGGCGCCCTGAACATCGTCGTCGAACCGCTGGGCCCACTCTTCGACGACGTGATCTGCGCCGAGATGTCTCAGCGGGACGGCCGCTACACCGGCGAGTTGCTCTCGGTCCCGCCGACCGGTGAGGTCCGGGCCCAGGCCCTGCGTGACTATGCCGAGGCCAACGAGTTCGATCTGGCCGAGTCGGTGGCCTACGCCGATTCCTCCTCCGATCTACCGCTGCTCGATGCGGTCGGTTTTCCGGTGGCGGTCAATCCCGAGACAAGGCTGGCTTCGATGGCCATCAAGCGGGGTTGGCTGATTGAATACTGGTCGAAAGCCCGCGGGGGGACGGACAAAATCCTCCCCCTCGGGCCCCTGCCAAACCGCCGCCGAAGTCGAAGGTAAGAGAGTCGTCCATGAAGAAACCGGTCACCAATCCCCGGCCCGGCTTCGTCCTCGAAGTCGACCGGCAAACACCGGCCATCCTGTTCCATCACGGTGAGGGCTTCAGGATGGAGAAACTGCCGGTCGGCCGGAGCAGGGTGATCTACCCCGGAGAACCGCTCAAGGGTCTCAACGACCCCGACGGCGAGATCCGCAAGGCGCTGCTGGAACCGATCGACGACGACCCACTGCCGTCGCTGTTGAAGCCGGGCATGAAGCTCACCGTCGCCTTCGACGACATCTCGTTGCCACTACCGCCGATGCAGCGACCCGATGCACGGCAGCGGATCATCGAAGCGGTGCTGGACCTGGCGGCCGAGGCCGGGGTCGACGACGTCCACCTGATCGCGGCGCTGTGCCTCCACCGGCGGATGACCGAGCGCGAGCTGCGCCACGCGGTCGGCGATCGGGTCTATGAGGCCTTCGCCCCCCACGGGCTGCTCTACAACCACGACGCCGAAGACCCCGACGGCATGGTGATCCTCGGCCACACCGACAAGGGTGAGGCGGTCCAGATGAGCAAGCGGGCCGCCGAGTCCGATCTGGTGGTCTACGTCAACATCAACCTGGTGTCGATGGACGGCGGCTGGAAGAGCACCGCCACCGGACTGTCGGGCTACGAGGGCGTCAAGGCCCACCACAATGTCCACACCATGCGCCACTCCCGATCGTTCATGGACCAGGACAAGTCCGAACTCCACCACTCCAACTGGCGCCAGGGTGAGATCATCAAGCGCAACGGACCCCGGATCTTCCAGATCGAGTCCACCCTCAACACCAACACCTTCGGCCACTCCGGCCCCATGGCCATGCTGCAGAAGCGAGAATGGGAGTGGTCGATGGCCGATCGGGCCACCTTCACCGCAATGCAGGCCGGACTGCGAACGATGAGCTCCCGGGCTCGCCGCAAGGCGTTCCAGAGCTGGCGGGCCCCCTACGACATCACCTCCATCCAGGCCGGGGAGGTGGAGGCGGTGCACCGCAGGACCACCGAGATGGTGTATGCCCAGCACCTGGTGCCGGTGACCGGGCAGACCGACATCTGCACCATGGGCCTGCCATACCTCACCCCGTACAACGTCAATTCGATCATGAACCCGATCCTGGTGATGGTCCAGGGACTGGGCTACTTCTTCAACCTGTATCGGGGCAAGCCGGTGGTTCGCGAGGGCGGGGTCCTGATCATGAGCCACCCGACGCCCTGGGAATTCCACCCGGTCCACCATCCCAGCTACATCGACTTCTTCGAGCAGGTGCTGGCCGACACCACCGACCCGGTCGAGATCGAGGCCAAGTACGAAAAGCAGTTCGCCGAGGACGAGTGGTACCGCCACCTGTACCGGACGAGCTACGCCTACCACGGCGTCCACCCGTTCTACATGTGGTATTGGGGTTCCCATGCGATGCAGTACCTGGGGCAGGTGATCGTGGTCGGCGGCGACCCGAAAGCGGTTCGCAGGCTCGGGTTCAAGCCGGCATCGACGCTGCAGGATGCGCTGGAGATGGCCGAGGACGTCGTGGGATCCAAGCCGACCATCACCCACGTCCACAACCCGCCGATCCTGATGGCCGACGTCAGCTAGTGGTCGTCGAGATCCGTCGAGACGGCACAACGATGTGTGCAACGGACCACGAGGACCAGGGATGACACCGTGTTGGACAACGCCGCGGTCGGTGGCAACGACATCGTCGGGGGCGACATGAGTTGGCTGCGTTTCATCGCCCAGCCCCCGTCGACGCCGAAGGGTGTCGAGCGGCCGGATGCGATCCAGACCACCGGGGTGTACTACGACACCCACTGGGCGCACCGGCCGCTGGCCCGGTTCGTCCGCCGGGTCGGGGTGTGGGGCTTCTTCAAACCCGCCATCGCCCTCTACGGATCGCCCCGGGTGATCGGCACCGACCGGCTGGACGACCTCGAAGCCCCGGTGATCTTCGCCGCCAACCATCACAGCCACGCCGACACCAGCCTGCTGCTGGCCACCATGCCGGCTCATCTCCGCGAGGACCTGGCCATCGCCGCCGGGGCCGACTACTTCTTCCCAAACCGGATCACCGCTGCGTTGTCGGCGCTGTTCATCGGGGCCATCCCCATCGAGCGGACGAAACTGTCCCGGCTGTCGATCAAGAACTCGCTGGGGGCCCTGGCCGAAGGGCGCAACCTGCTGATCTTTCCCGAAGGCGGCCGCAGCCCCGACGGCTGGAGCAGGAAACACCGACCGGGCGCGGCGTTCCTGGCGAAGCAGAGCAAGGCCCCGGTCGTGCCGGTGTACCTCGACGGCACCGGCACGGTGCTGCCAAAGGGCCAGAACTGGCCGAAGAAGGCTCGCTGTGCGGTGGTCTTCGGCGATCCGATGACGATGGGGGCCGACGAGGACCCCCGTGACTTCGCAGCCCGGGTCGAGCGCCGGGTCAACGAACTGGCCGACGAGTTCGCCTCCGGCTGGTGGCAGGCCCGCAAGAACGCCCATCGCGGGGCGACCCCGGAGCTGACCGGCCCCGAGGCCGGCGCCTGGCGCCGCCGCTGGGCCCTCGGCCCGAGGCCGGGCCAGCGTCGAGCCCGGCCGGACCACAAAACCTGGCCCGAGCTCTGAGCGGGCGGCCTCAGGGTTCGGTTGGCTCGGGCTCCGGTTGATCGGGCTCCGGTTGATCGGGCTCCGGCTGATCGAGCTCCGGTTGATCGAGCTCCAGGCAATCGAGCACGTCTGGCCGGTTCCCGCAGCTCACGCCGAAGTCCTCGTAGCCACTCCCCACCGTCGAGCCTTCGAACAGTTCATCGCAGGCCCGTCCCTCACCCTGCTCGCACCGAACCCAGAGCCCGTCCAGCTCGGCGTCATCGCCGAGGGTCCAAGGCACATCGGTCAGCGCCGACTCGGGGTCGGGCACGGCACCGATCTCCAGCTCCCGGGTTGCCAGCCGAGCGATGCGGCAGTGGTCGGACAGCTCCTCGAAGACGAGGTCGTCCAGCGGCCCCTGTTGCCCATCGCGACCGGCGAGGTCGATCACGCAGGTGACGACGGCCGCATCGACGCCACGGTCGAGCAGGGTGCGCTCGTTGGTCGCCGCCCAGTTGACCCCGGCGACGTGGCCGGAAACACTGCAGCCGGTTGCGAGCACGGCCACCAGTGCCGGCACCCAGCCGGCCAGGCGGGGGCCCGACCCTGAGGAGGGAGATGTCAGGGGCACGATCATCGTTGTTCCATCGGCACCGGGCCCCGGTTCGGAAGCGAATCGATGGGGTGAACCGGGCATCGGCTACCGGAGCAGACCACGCCCGGCGCCGGTCAGTTCGATCCAGGTTCGGCCCGGGGTGAGCTCGATGACCGAGCCGTCCCCAGTGGTCAGGGTGGCAACGCTCCGCAGGGTCGGGCGGGTCCAGATGCCATCGATGCGTTTACCTGCGGTGAACACGGTGGCCCGACCGGTGCCGACGAAGACGAACTCCGGGACCGGGCTGCCGGAGGAATCGACCATCCCGGTCGACACCTCGGCCGCTTCCACCACCACGACGTTGGCGGCCGACACCCGTCGGCCCGAGGCGGTCATGTGGGACCGACCACCCTGGCTGCGGAGCCAGGCCGAGCCATCCCAGGTCCAGCCGGCCTTGGATCGGAAGCCCACACTGAACCCGCTGACCTCGCTCCCCCCGACCGGTGAGCCCTCGGCCCGGTAGGCGAACTGGGGTGGCGGCGGCCCGCCGCTGGACGAGGCCCAGTGGGGTGCGGTGTCGCTGTAGAGGTTCGACGGGGCCCGCCGGGACGAGCTCCGCCAGTAGCCGGACGACCTGCCGGCGCTGCGGTTCTGGACCGACGCCTGGGCCAGGAGCAGCGCATCGGTCACATCGTTGGCGCCGGAGTACAGCAGCAGGGGCGAGCCGAGCCCGTTGATGATGCCGATATCGGTGGTCCGGCCCGATCGAATCGGGCCGACGATGCTGGGGGTGCTGTGGAAGATGGCGGCGAAGCGGGTGATGCCCCCCTCGACCTCCTCCTCGATCACGATGTCGGCTGCGTTGAGGCCGGTCTGGGGCCGGGCAGAACTGCCGTTGTCGATCTTGACCACCGCCGCAGGCCGGTTCGCCACGTCTCCCGGCAGGCCGGTGAGGGGCTGGATGCCGGCCACGGCGGCCGGAGGGTCGGCCACGGCCGGGGCGATCACCTGATCGGGGCCGATCGAACCGACGACACCGGTGTAGATCGATACGTCTCCCCCACCGCCGCCACCGGTGGTGGTGACCGGCGCCCCGCCGCTGCCGTTGGTCGGCGTCGGGGCCGCGTCGGCCGGAGCGGTGGTCTCTGTGGCGGTGGAACGGGCCCGGGGCAGCCAACCCGAAGCGAAGGCCAGCTCGTCCACCCCCGCTTCGTACCGTCTCCCGGCGGCGACCGGATCGGTCGTACTGGTCGTGTGGTCACGCCGGTTGTCCCGGTCGTCCTCGACCGCGGCGACCACCTCATCGCCGATGGGTTCCGAGGCCGTCGTTTCGTCGTCCCGTTGGCCACAACCCACCGCCAGGAGAGCGGTTGCGGCCAGGAGCGGCACCGTCCACGGCATCGATCGGTGTCGCTTTCGCTGCCGCACGGTCTTCGCTCGATGGCTGCTCATGTTGTCCTCCCGCTCATGACGTCTCCCGGTCATCGGAGTTGTCCCCCGCCGGCTTCGACCAACTGGACCCAGGTCCGACCCGGGGTCAGCTCGATCGGCTGGCCCGGTCGATGGGTCAGCGTGGCAACGCTGTTCAGGGTCGGCCTGGTCCAGGTCCCGTCGATACGGCGACCGGCGGTGAACACCGTCGCCCTACCGGTCCCGACGAACACGAACTCCGGCACCGGACCACCGGCGGCGTCGACCATGCCGGTGTCGACCCGCTCTGCCTCGATCACGACGACATTGGCTGCACTGACCTGCTCACCGGACGCCAGCCGATGCTCGAGGCCACGTTGCCACCGGAGCCATTGCCGGCCGTCCCAGAGCCATCGGGCCGCCGACGCCCCGTAGGCCACCGTCAGCTCCTTGTCCACCGCCCCCGACACCGACTCGGCAGGCGACCGGTAGTGGAACTGGGCCCGCGGCGGGCCGCCCGATGCCGAAGCCCAGTGTGGGGCGGTGTCGGTGTAGAGGTTCGACGGTGGCCGCCGCAACTGATCACGCCAGTAGCCGGACGAGCTGTCATGGCTGCGGTTCTGAATCGCCGGCTGACTGCGGAGGATGCCCTCGGTGATCTGATTGGCCCCGGAGTAGAGCAGCAGCGGGGAGCCGAGGCTGCTGACCAGCGCCAGATCGGTGGTCCGACCGGATCGGACCGGCCCGACGATGCTGGCGGTGGTGTGAAACACTGCGGCGAACCGGGTCACCCCGCCCTCGACCTCCTCCTCGATCACGATGTCGGCCGCATTCAAGCCGGTCTGAGGGGCGGCGGCGGTGCCGTTGTCGATTTTGACAACCGCCGCGGGGGGGTTGGGGACCGGGCCGGTCAGCCCTGTCAGCGGCTGAACGTCGAACCGGGAGGGGGGCGGCACAACGGCACCGGCGACCACCGGCTGGTTTGGCTCGAGCTTGCCGAGCACACCCCGGTAGATCCGGTCCGGGTCGCCGCCGGGGGCGACCTCGATCGTGGTGACCGGCGCCAGGCCGCTGCCGATGGTGGTCGGGGTGGTTGGCAGGGCCTGGTCGAGTGAGCCGAACTCGGTGCCTTGGCCGTCGACCGACCCGTCGTCGACGCTGGACCCGGGCTGGGACCGGTCTGCGTCGTCGTTTCCCGCCCCGAGGGTAAACGCCAGATCGTCCTCGTCCGCTAGGCCGGCCTCGCCGTCAGCGCTGCCGCAGCCGGCGGCCAGCAGCGACAAGACCATCGCCGCCAAGACGACCGGCCTCAGCCGCATCGCTCGACCGGCCGGCGCGGCAGACCCGATTCGCGACATGGCGAGCCGTCGGCCATGCCCGCCGCCGCCGTCGATTGCCCTTTGCCGACCCCGCTCGATCATCGAAAGCCTCCAAGGCATGCCAATCGACCGGGCGCGGCGATTGCTTAGCCTTGGTGGGATGGCTTCCAAACCGCATCGCCATCTCGATCACCCGGCCCAGTGCCCGAACTGCGGACATCGCCTCTCGATGTTCACCGAAGCCGAGCCCGACTCGGCTGATCCAGCGTCGGTGCCCGGCTCAGCCCTCGCCGACCAGACGGAGCCCGGAGCCGGCGTCGTCGACCTCGGCCGGGGACAATTCGGCCACGAATTCGGTGAGGTGGCCGGGAAACCAGAGCTCCGACATCAGGATCGGCTGCCCGCCATCGGCGAACGTGGTCCGCCGGACCACCAGGGCGGCACTGCCGGCCGGCACCCCGAGCAGCTCGGCGTCGACCTGCGACATGAGATCGGCGCCGATGGTCTGGGTCGCGGTTCGAAGCTCAACCGGGAGCAGGTCGTGGAAGCTGGACCGGGCGACCTGGGTCTGCGACAAGTCGGCGCCGAGATCCTCACGGCACCACACCGTGACCCTGGCGAACGGCTGGCCGTCTGCCAGGTTGACCCTGGCAACCTCGAGCACCCGTGGCCCGAGGACGGCGGCCACCAGGGGCGGGGGGTCGACGAACTTGAAATCGACGATCTCCCGCTCCGAGGCCCGGCCCGAGTCCGCCAACTGCCGCTCGATGGAGACCAGGGCGTCCAACGACTGAGGGAACGGCTCGGCCGCCACCATCCACCCGAACCCCTGCCTTGACTCGATCAGACCGTCGGACCGCAGCTCCTCGAGGGCCTTGCGGATCGTTACCCGGCTGGCGCCGTACAGCTTGCCGAGCGTCGCCTCGCTGGGCAGAACCTGCCCCTCGCCGTACTGGCCGGTGTCGATCATGCGCCGAAGCGAGTCGGCGATTTCCAGGTAAATGACTTTCCTCACTTGTATTATAGTTGTATCATAGGTTCCGGATAGTTTCGAGTCATACTGGCCCGGTGGCCCGTTGAACCCGAGTCGTGATCCCGAGTCGTAGAAGAGGTATGGCATGTCAAACGTAGGCCCCGAAACCCCGATCGAACTGATCCGCGACGTGTACGGCACGTTGGACGAACGGGTGGGCGCGTTCCGCCGACGCCTGGGCCGGCCGCTGACACTGGCCGAGAAGGTCCTGGCCAATCACCTCGAGAACCCGGACGCCGAGGTGGAGCGGGGCGTCAGCTACGTCGACTTCCGGCCCGATCGGGTGGCCATGCAGGACGCAACGGCGCAGATGGCGTGGCTGCAGTTCCAGACCGCCGGACTGTCCGAGGTTGCGGTTCCCACCACCACCCACTGCGACCATCTCATCCAGGCCCGGGAGGACGGCAAGAAAGACCTGATGGCGGCGCTGGACAACAACGAGGAGGTGTTCGACTTCCTGCAGTCTGTCTGTGCCAAGTACGGGGCCGGGTTCTGGAAACCTGGCAGCGGCATCATCCACCAGGTCGTCCTGGAGAACTACGCCTTCCCGGGCGGGATGATGATCGGCACCGACAGCCACACGCCAAACGCCGGCGGGCTTGGCATGATCGCCATCGGGGTCGGTGGCGCCGATGCGGTGGACGTGATGACCGGCTTCCCCTGGAATGTCCGCTTCCCCAAGGCCATCGGCGTACACCTCACCGGCGAGCTCTCCGGCTGGTCGGCCCCCAAGGACATCATCCTCAAGGTGGCGGAGATCCTCACCGTCAAGGGCGGCACCGGCGCCATCGTGGAGTACTTCGGACCGGGGGCAAACAGCCTCAGCGCCACCGGCAAGGCCACGATCTGCAACATGGGGGCCGAGATCGGGGCCACCACCAGCATCTTCGGTTACGACGACGCCATGGCCCGCTACCTCAAGTCCACCGGCCGGGAGGCCACCGCCGATGCGGCGAACGAGGTTGCCCACCACCTTCGAGCAGACGACGAGGTGCTGGCCAACCCCGCCGGGTACTACGACGAGGTGATCGAGATCGACCTCTCCAGTCTCCGACCTCACATCAACGGCCCCCACACCCCGGACCTGGCCCGGGAGGTCTCGGCCCTGGGAGCCGAGGCCGAAGCCAACGGCTGGCCCGTCGAGATCAGCGCCGCACTGATCGGCAGCTGCACCAACTCGTCATACGAGGACATCACCAGGGCCGCCTCGATCGCCCGTCAGGCCGCAGCGGCCGGGCTCACGTGCAAGACGAAGCTGATGATCACCCCCGGGTCGGAGCAGGTCAGGGCCACCATCGAAAGAGACGGCCTGCTGGCCGATTTCGAGGCCCTGGGGGCAACGGTGCTGGCCAACGCCTGCGGTCCCTGCATCGGCCAGTGGGACCGCTCGGCCGAGGAGGGCCACGTCGAGGGTCAGGCCAACAGCATCGTCACGTCGTACAACCGCAACTTCCCGAAGCGGAACGACGGCGACGGCGCAACCCTGGCCTTCGTGACATCGCCGGAGACGGTGATGGCGCTGGCTCTTGCCGGTCGACTCGATTTCGATCCACTGTCGGACACGCTCACCGCCGAGGACGGCACCGAGGTCAGCCTCGACGTCCCGGTCGGGATCGAACTGCCACCGCAGGGCTTCGACGAGGGCGAGAGCGGCTTCATCGCGCCGCCGGAGGACGGCTCGGGGGTGGAGGTCGTCGTCTCGCCGACCTCTGACCGGCTGCAACTGCTGGCTGCATTCGAACCGTGGGACGGCAAAGACTTCGAGAACCTCCCGATCCTGGTCAAGGCCCAGGGCAAGTTCACCACCGACCACATCTCGATGGCCGGCCCGTGGCTCAAGTACCGGGGCCACCTGGAGAACATCTCCGGCAACCTCTACCTCGGGGCGGTCAGCGCCTTCAACGAAGGCATCATCGGCATGGGCAAGAACCAGATCAACGGTGAGCGGATGAGCTTCCCCGACATCGCCAAGTACTACCACGAGCACAACGAGCCGTGGGCCGTGGTCGGCGACGAGAACATGGGCGAGGGGTCGTCGCGGGAACACGCCGCCATGGAGCCCCGATTCCGTGGCTGCCGACTGATCCTGGCCCGGTCGTTCGCCCGGATCCACGAGACCAACCTGAAGAAGCAAGGCATCATCCCGCTGACGTTCGCCGACCCCGCCGACTACGACAGGCTCGGCGAGGACGACCGGCTCGGCACCCGGGGCCTGGCCGACCTGACCCCGGGCCGGACGCTCACGGTCACGGTCACAAAACCGGACGGCGAGATGTGGACCTTCGAGGGTAACCACACCTTCAGCGTCGAGCAGATCGAGTGGTTCAAGGCCGGCTCGGCCCTGGCCGTCATCCGGCGTCAGGTGGAGGCGGGCGCCCAGTAGGGCGGCGCCCCAGGCCGGTCGCCGGCCTCAGCGGCCGTCGGGCGGCAGGGTCGCAGCCAACTCCTGTTGGCTCGGGCTGCGCCGCCGGCGCGCCTCCTCCGGCAGCAGCTCGGCGATGGCGGCCATCAGTTCCTCGGTGGCGGCCACCTGATCGGTGGTCGATGGCCGGTAGGGTCGGCCGACGCGGACCGTCACCTTTGGCCGGTCGGCCAGGTTCATGATGTAGGGCAACCGGGAGTTTCGCGGCCAGGCCCGTTCCGTGCCCCAGATCCCGACCGGCACGATCGGCGCGCCGGATTCCATCGCCAGCCTCGCCGCTCCGGGCCGACCCTCGAGCCGCGGCTCGAAGAAGTCCTGCCCTCGTGGGATGGTCCCCTGGGGGAAAATGGCCAGCAACTCGCCGGCCCGCAACGCCCGGGCGGCGTCGACCATCGGGGTGGCGTCGCCGCTGCCCCGGTCGACGCGGATGGCACCCAGGGACCGGACGAACGAACCGACGATCGGCGCATCGGTCACCTCTTTCTTGGCCAGGAACCGGACCGGGCGCCCTCTGTTGGCGGCGACATAGGCCAGGACGGCCGGATCGAGGTAGCTCCGGTGATTGGCGGCGAGCAGCGCACCTCCATTGGCCGGCAGATGCTCCGCACCGTTCACCTCGAGTTCGACCCAGGGCAACAGCTCGGGTCTGGCCAGCCGCCCCAAGAGTTGTTGGAGCTCGACGCCGACCGGCTTGGCCACACCCGGTGGGGCGTTGAACCAGACCCGTGGCCAACCCCGCAGCGTTGCGTAGAGGAGGAGCCGGGGGTCTGGATTGACCGCCACCGGATAGCCGACGCTGGACAGCATCGGCACGTCGTAGATGCTGTCGGAGTAGGCGTAGCTGTCGGCCAACTCCACCATGTTGGCTCTCGCCCACACCGCCACCGAGCGGGCCTTGCCCCTCGACCACATGAATTCGCCGTCGATCGTTCCGTCATAGACCGCCTCGCCGTTGCGGCCATCACCGGCCCGATCACCATTGCCGGCCACCCGAAATCGGGTGGCCAGGACATCGTCGAAGCCGAGATGCTCGGCCAGCGGTGCCACCAGATCGAACGGCGTCGTGGTGGCCAGGACCAGTTTGCGACCGGCGGCCCGGTGCTCGTCGATGGTCTCGGTGGCGAACGGCTCGACGCGCTCGGCCAGCGGTCCGACGATCTCGGCCGCCACCCGACGCACCGTTTCCACCGGCCATCCTTTTGCCGCTCTCGACCCCTGCCTGCTCAACAGGATCGACGGCAGGTTCTCACCGAACAGGTTGAACAACGAAAACGCCAGGCGCTCACCGCGAACCGGGCCGGGCCGGAGCAGCCCGTGGCGGCGCAGGCCGTCGGAGATCACCGGACCGCTCGGTCCCAGCAGCAGCGTACGATCGAGATCGAAGAAGGCAGCGGCATCGGCCATGGACATGACGCTACCCCCGAGCGATCCCGGCGACTTCGCCTTGGGGGAAAACGACGAAACCGGTCGCAGAGCGACCGGTTTCGGGATGAATCCGGGTGGACAGAAGGGGGGTTTGCCCTACGCCGGATTTCTTTCGAGCAGTTTCTGGAGGGGGATCCAGACTGTTCGACTCGGTCCAACCTACCGTCGCCCGACGCATCTGTCTACTCGCTTGCACTGATAGTGCAAATCTATCTGACAGATTGACCCAGCGACAAGACGGTTCGATATGTGCCATCATCCATAGCGATGGATCTGCGTCAGCTGCAAGCCTTCCTGGCCGTCGTCGAGCATGGCGGCTTCACCGCCGCGGCGAGAGCCACCCACACCGTGCAATCCAATATCTCCACCCACGTGGCCAGACTGGAGCGTGAGCTGGAGGCGACCCTGATCGACCGGTCGACCGGTCGGCCGACCGAGGAGGGCGAAGCGGTCCTGACCAGGGTCCGGCGAATCCAGACCGAGTTGGCGTCGCTCCAGGCCGACGTCTCCTCCCTGCGGGGTTCGCCACGGGGCACCGTCCGCATCGGGATCATCGGCACCACCGCCCGGTGGCTGACACCGATTCTGGTCGAGGCGTTGGCCATCGAGTCGCCCGACATCCAACTCGTGGTGGCCGAGGGCACGACCCGATCGCTGGAACTCAGGTTGCTCGACGGCGAGCTCGACGTGGGTCTGGTGAGCCTGCCGGTCGAGGATCCCGAGATACGGACCACCGCCCTGTTCGACGAGGACCACGTGGTGGTTGGTCCCGACGACCACCCGCTGGCCAAGATCGAAGGACCGGTCGACCTGGCCGAGCTGGCGAAGCACAAGCTGTTGCTGGCCGCGGCCGGCACCCCGTTCCGTCAGGAGGTGGACGAGACCTTCCGGGCCCGCGGCCTGCGAGCCCAGGCCAAACTGGAGGTGGACGGCCTGCGGCTGCTGGCCTCCCTGGCGTTCCAGGGATTCGGGGTTGCCATCGTGCCCGCCACCGCCGCTCCGGGTTGGATCGGTGGCCCGTGGACCAGGATCCAGGTCGAGGGACTGTCCCGGCGTACCGTCGGGCTTGCGGCCCGGCGGCGCGGTATGCCGACCGTCGCCGCCCAGGCCACCGTCGGCGTGCTGCGCAAGGTGGTGGCGGCCCACGCCCCCGATGTCCAGGGCCTGCACGTCGCCAGTTCGGTGGCCAATTAGCGGACCATCCCCGCCGCAGCCCGGGGATCGGAGAGCGAAGGCCGAAACCAGCTTGTAGCGTTTGGCCTCGATGACGGTACCGATCCGAGCCCAAGCCGGGCCGCTGATCACGGCCCGAACCGCCCGGCTCGGCGAGCGGACGGTGGTCCTGGCAAGCGCCAACCCGACCGATGGGGAACCATCGCTGACCATCGCCGACGGGACGACCCTGGCCGCCGCGGTTCGGACCGCCCGGGACCAGCGACTCCCCTTCGTTGGCGTGCTCCAGACAACCGGCGTCCCATTCGAGGAGGGGATCGGCGGGTCCGACTCCTGGGCCAGGGTGGCACGGGAGCTGGTGATGTCCAGCGGGGTCATCCCCACCGTGATGGTCGCCAGCGGCCCGGTCGTGTCGGGACCGGCCCTGTTGCTGGGCCTGACCGACATCACCGTGTTCAC
>CAMYLA010000033.1 GCA_947259095.1 uncultured Acidimicrobiaceae bacterium
GCAACCCCTAACCGAGTTGCTGCGCAACTCTCCGCTGCAAACGATCACCTGGAGCTCAATCGCGGACGGCGTATGCCGCCGGGGTTGCGGAGCAACCCCGGGCCCACGCTGGGGGCTACCGGTCGGCGAGGTAGTAGGCCCGTCTTTCCTTCTCGGTCATCCCGCCCCAGATGCCGTGCTGCTCGCCGATCCTGAACGCGTACTCACGACACTCGGCCAGAACTGCGCAGTCGGCGCAGATCTCCTTGGCGCGCTGCTCCCGCCGCCGTTTGTCGGGCCGACGCTCCATCCTCGACGGTGGAAAGAAAATGGTGTTGTGCGGCCCGCGGCAAGCGGCGCGTAGATGCCAAAGCTGTTCGATCTGCTGTGCGCTCACAAAGACCCCCCTTCGCTTCGCCGACCTTACGGCCTCCGAGACCGCGCCACAAGGGGTCTTCTAGCTACGTTCGCGATAGTCGCGGGCTCCGCCTTCTTCCGGTTCGATCTCCAGGACCAGGCGATCGATGCCGATCACCCGTACCGAACCGCCTTTTTCCACAGGTGTGGCACGGTTCGTGATGGCGCGCCACGCTACGTCACGAATCTGGACCGTTCCTTCTGGATCGACATCGGTCATCGCCTCACCGAGCTCGCCGATCATCCACTTCCGGCCGATCGTCGGGGTGGAGAAGCGGGTTCTGACCATCGATGGCATGCCGGTGTAGGCGTACAGCAGGGCCCCGATGATGCCGGCCACGGCGGTGACCCAGGACATCGTGACCCCGTCGTAGAGGAGCCAGGTACCGATGACGAAGCACACCAGTCCGGCGATCGTGTACAACCGGGGCACATTGGTCTGGATGTCGACCGCCAACAGCACCATGGCCACCAGCAGCAGAGCCACGGCCCACCACCGGGCGGGCAGGATGGCGAGGCCGTAGGATCCCAGGGCCAGGAAGGCGGCGCCGAGCACGCCGGCCACGCCCACCCCGGCGGTGAAGAGCTCGAAGACCAACAGGGCCAGGCCCATCACGAAGAACAGGTAGGCCACCTCCGGGCTGGCCACCGTGTGGAACAGCTGGGAAACCAGGCTCAGACCGGAGATCTGGGCCCTGGTCCGGGGGATGGTCTCCAGCAGGCCGTCCTCGTTGGTGCACTGCAGGACCTCGAAACCATCGAGCTCGGTGGCGAACGAACCGACGTTGACCACGTTCTGGAGCGGGCCGACGGCGATGCCGGCCTGGACCGCCTCCTCGGCGGTGATCACCTCGGTCTCCGTTCGATCGGAGAGCTCGCCGAACGGATCGCCCCACTCGGCCGGGAGGCGCCGAGGGCCGATCTCCCCGATGGTGGAGTTGGGGGTGACCCCGATCACGTCGGCCACGACCGCCAGCTCGGCCGACCCACCAAGGGCGGTGGAGCCGGTCTGGCCGACCCACAGGGCGACCTGGAGCGGCGTGTCCCGCAGCCGCCCCGCCAGTTCCAGGTAGTCGGCATCGTCGAGGACCGACCCCCGGCTGTTCATCCAGATCACAACCGCCAGCGAGTCGGGGTCGGCTTCGGCCTCGTCGAGCTGACGGAGCAGGTAGTCCTTGACCACCGGATCGATCAACCCTGCGACCTTGACGATGCGGATCTCGCTGTCGGCGGCGCCCACGTCGTTGCGGTCTGCGGGACACTGGGGCAGCGTCTGACCGGCGCCGTCCGCCGATGCGCCACCGCCACTCTCGGGGCCATCGGTGCCGTCGGTTTCACCGGTGTCGGCGGTGGCCAGTTCGGCGTCGACGGTGGCACCGGCCGGCGATCCACCGGGGACGATGGCCAGGACACAGGCCAGGGCCACGGTGCTCGTGACCAGGATCGCTCCCAGTAGTGTGCGTACCAGTGACAGCCGAGTTCTTTGCCGCATCCAATGTCCTCATCGTGGCCGGTAAGGGCGGTGTAGGAAAGACCACAGTAGGGGCATCCCTGGGCATCGCGGCTGCTCGGAGCGGATATGACGTCCTGCTGGTCGAGCTGGAGGGCCACAGCAATCTGGCCACCGTCTTCGACGTCGAGCAGCTGTCCTACGAGGAGGTCATCATCGACCTCACAGAGCTCGACATGGGGCCCGGCGAGGCCGAGCCCGGCCGCGGTCGGCTCCGGGCCAGACAGATCAGACCGGACGACGCGCTCCTCGACTATCTCGAACGGGCCGGGCTCGGCCCGCTGACCACCAGGTTGTCGAGGTCGGGGGCGATGGACGTGGTGGTCACCGCTGCGCCCGGGATCCGGGACCTGCTGACCCTTGGCAAGATTCGCCAGCTGGAGCAGGCCGGATCGGCCGACCTGATCGTGGTCGACGCACCGGCTGCGGGGCACGCCCTGACGTTTCTCACCGCGGCGGCGGGGCTGGCATCGTCGGCATCGTCGGGCCCGGTCAGGGAGCAGGCCGACCTGGTGCTGGAGATGTTCGCCGACGATCGGCGGTGCCAGGTTGTGCTGGTCACCCTGCCGGAGGAGACGCCGATCACCGAAACCGTGGAGACCGCCTTCAGCCTGGAGGAGGACGTCGGCATCAAGCTGGCGCCGGTGGTCGTCAACGGGGTGTGGCCGACCATCGAGGGCCTGGCCGCCGCGGTGTCATCGGCCGAACGGGCCCTGGCCGGTCGCCGGCCAGCCGCCGGGTCGTCGCCCGCCGAGCCGCTGGTCGATGCCGCCAGATACCGGCTGGCCCGGATCGCCGACCAGGAGGCGGAGATGGCCCGGCTGGCGGCGGAGCTGCCGCTGGCGCAGGTTCGGCTGCCGTTCCTGTTCCGCACCGAGCTCGGCCGGTCCGGTATTGCGGAACTGGCCGCCTCGTTGACCGACCAGCCGGCGGTGGGCTCGCCGTGACCGGGGCGGCGCCCACGCTCATCGACAAGCTGCGATCCAAGCAGATACTGATCTGCCTCGGGTCGGGAGGGGTTGGCAAGACGACGACCGCGGCTTCGCTGGCCATCGCCATGGCCGGCCGGGGGGACCGGGTGGTCGTGTTGACGATCGACCCGGCCCGGCGGCTGGCCGACGCCCTCGGCCGGGGTGGCAGCCTGGGCAACGACCCGGTGGAGGTCGATCTGGGGACGGGCCCCAAACCCGGTCGGCGGGGGCCGGGTCAGGTCTGGGCCGCCATGCTCGATCCGGCCGAGACCTTCGAGCAGGTGATCAGATCGGAGGCCGAAGACGATGCCCGGGCCCAACGGATCCTGGGGAACCGCCTGTTCACCAACCTCAGCACCTCGCTGTCTGGAACAAATGAGTACATGGCGGCGGAACGGCTGCACCAGCTCAACGGCGACGACCGGTTCGATCGGGTCATCATCGACACGCCACCGTCGCGCCACGCCTTCGATTTCCTCGACAGCCCCGGTCGGCTGACCCGCTTCGTCGACCACCGCCTGTACCGGTCGGTCTTCGCCCGCAAACCGCGGTTGCTCCGTCCGATCAACGCCGGCACCCAGATGGTCATGCGGCTTCTGGGGCGCCTCGTCGGCACCACGCTGGTCGACGACGTTGTCACCTTCTTCGCCGACTTCGAAGGATTGGATGAGGGTTTTCGCCGGCGGGCCGACGAGATCGAGAGCCTGCTGACCGGCCCGGAGACCGGCTACATCCTGGTCACCGGCCCTCGCCGGGATCGGCTGGCCGAAGCGGAATGGATCCTCGGCAACCTCGGGCGCCGGCAGCGCCACCTCGATGCGGTCATCGTCAATCGGGTCATGCCGATCGACCTGGAGCGAGCGGCCGAGGCCCTCAGCCGCTCCCCCACCGACGCTGAACAAACGGCGCTGCACCAGAATCTTGCGGAGCTGGCCACGCTGGCCCAACAGGAGGCGGTTCTCATCGATTCCGTTTCCGCCATGGTGGGCCGCGAGCTCGACCAACCGGAGGAATCGGTGGCTCTGGTCACCCTGGCCGAGCAGCTCGAGCCGGTTCGGGACCTCCCCGGCCTGAGCCGGCTTGCCGAATTGCTCTGAGGCGATCGACACCCCGGCCGGCGAGCGCGTGGTCGGCGAAGGGTTCCAACAGCCGCGATCGGCGGAGGGGAGCTGGTCCGCGGCGCCGCCCTCGAGGCGATGCCTGCGACCGCAGCCGAGGAGTATCTCCGGCGACGATGAGCAAGGGTCAAACGGCGGCAACCAGGCGGCGGCCAGCCGCCGCCTGCTACGACTCGTCGTCTCCCGATGGCTCCACCTGGAGGGCCTCTTCGGCCTCCTCCAGAGACTCGGTGACCGGCACGATCCGATCGAAGCCGGTGGTGTGGAGCAGCCTGGTGAGCGCCGGCCGGGTACAGGCCACGGCGACCGCGCCATCGGCTTCCCGGGCTCGGCGGATGCCACCGATGAGCGCCCCGAGACCGGCCGAGTCCATGAACGGAACCTCGGACAGGTCGATGAGCAGGTGGCTGTGGCCCGCCAGTTTCGACAGCGATTCCCTGAAGGCGCCAACCGTGTAGGCGTCGAGCTCGCCCGACGGGCGACACAAGGTGTATTTATCGAACTCTTCTATGTGAATTTCGAGCATCGGGATGATTTCTCCCTTTCCGTCGGTGAAAACCGACAGACCGGATGGTAGCGCCGATTCGGCATGAGCGAGCTTTCGGGTCCGGCCTTAGCCGTAACTTTGTAGCATTCCTGGGGTGACAGTCGTCCTTCTTGCCTCAGATTCCGACAGTGTCTTCGCCGAGGTGGATGCCACCTTAGCCAGCGACGAAGTTGAAGTGCTTCGAGTCCGGAAAGGAGCAGACGTGCTGCCGGTGGTCGTGGCCAAGGATCCGGACCTCGTGCTGCTCGATCTCCAGATCGGCAGCATGGGCGGCATCGCCACCTGCCTGGCCATTCGTCAGGAGGAGGGGGCGCTTCGGCTCGAGAAGCGGGCGGTGGGGCTGCTCCTGGACCGCCACGCCGACGTTTTCCTGGCCGGCGAGGCCAGGGCCGACGGCTGGATGATCAAGCCGATCGATTCGCTGCGGCTGCGGCGGATGTCCAAGCAGCTGCTGAGCGGTGACAGCTACTTCGAGGGTGTTCCCGAGTCCGACAACGAGGCTGGCACGGCCGACGGGGTCGAGAGCCCGCCGGCCGATGCGGACGCCGATCCGGACCCCGATGCGGATGCCGAGGCCGAGGCCGCAGTCGTCGAAGCCTGATCAGGCCCCCAACGGCGGCCCTGGCGGCCAGATCAAAACTCGTCGCCAATAGGGTCGCCGGTGGCGCTAAGCTCATGGTCGACAGCACTCCAGGGTGTTGACGGGTTGTGGCGCAGGTTGGTAGCGCGCCTCGTTCGGGACGAGGAGGTCGGGAGTTCAAATCTCCCCAACCCGACGCCGTTCGCTACGCTCACGAACGGAGTTTCGGCTCACGCCGAAACATCCCAGGGCGTGACGTTCGACCTCTAGGCCAACAACCCGGCGATCGCCGTCTGCAGGTCGGCAGACGCCCTCGTGGCGTCCCAGCCTGCCACCTCGGCGTCGCCGGGCCGAGCTTGTCCCAGGGCCCGCCTGATGACGGTCAGCTCGCTCCTGGAGCGGGTGAGGCGGAGCATCTCGGCGCTCTCGCTGAAGTAGACGACGACCGTCCCCCTGGTCACCTCGCCACGGCCGAGCATGTTCAGCCAGTAGGCCTTGCCCTCGGCGTCCGGCGGCCGGCCGAGCACGTCGATGTAGAGCTGGTCGAGGAAAACCGAGAAGTCGCTCATCCCGTACCGGTTGGTGAACTCGTCGGACTCGGCGAACCACTCGGCGATGTCCTCCAGCCGATGGCCATCGGCCCTGGCCTCGATCCAGTGATCCCACCCTCCGTCGTCGGGGAACCGCTGGAAGAAGGCCAGATACAGCCGGTCGACCATGGCCGCAGAGGGGTTGGCCTTGGCGATCTCAGCCAGGACTGCGGCCAGTCCGCCCCGGTCGGCTGCGGCCGCGACCCGGCGGCGTTCGGTCGAGCCGGCCGAACGGCCCTCGACTCTGCGGTAGATCTGGTCGGCGGCAACGGTGGCGTTGAGGAACGGACCGACCCTGGCCACCTCGACATCGGCCCCGTCCAGCGCCGCATCCACATATGGGGTGGGATTGACGGCGATGACATCGCCGGCACCGTCGGGTGCGTAGATCTCGAAGTGGAGGTGGGAAGCGGTCCATTCGGCGTTCCCACTATCGCCCAGGTAGCCGATCACCTCGCCGGCCGAGACCCTGGTTCCCGATCGGATCCGCTTGCCGTCCACGGCGTCGCACAGCTTTCGGGACAGGGCCTGGGTGCACGACGCCTGACCGTCGTCGGTGCCGGGGGTGTCGTTGTTGATGTGGATGTACTGGTACTCCCAGCCGCTCGTGTCCCGCAGCCGCACGATGGAGCCACGGCTGTTGTCGAACCGGCCCCAGGTCACCACCGCGTCGTTGGCCGCCAGCAACGGCACCATCTTGGGCCCGAGCATGTCGACGCCGATATGACTGCGACCGCCACTGCGGGGCGCACCCCAGGTGTCGGACCACCGGACCTGACCCTTGTATGCCGGGTCGAACGGCAGCGTGATGGCGTGGCTTACGGCAGCGGCCGGAGCGGGCCCGCCCGAGAGGTCAGGGACGACGACCGCAGCGACGACGGCGGCGAACACGGCGAAGCCGGCACCTGCCTTTCGCAGCAGTGCGGTCCTTGTCGCTCTATGCCGGGGGGTCCCGCCTTGCGGCTGGGCTCCGAGGGGGGAGGAAAACGAAAAGGGCATAGGGGGTCGATCGGCCCGGGTTCTGTGAACCTTGATAGCCAATCTGTAACAAACATGGCGGCAGATCGTCTTGTGATGGCCGTGAACGGTTCACAATCGGACCTCGGAGAACATAGTTGACCCCTCGGCCGAGGGTGGTGATGGGTTGATCGACCCATCACCACCGGCCAAGGTCGGACCCGATGCGTCACCGGACCGGAAAGTTCTCTACCGTTGAGTATGGGGCAATAAACCACTCCGTGCCCGATTGGATCCCTCATGCGTACCAATGTCCGTGCTCCGACGACCGGATCGACCAGATGCTGATCGGTGAGGCGCTGTCGCTGGCCCGCCGGGAGGGTGCAAACCGGCTCCGTGCAGCGCTGGCCGGCGACGAGCAGCTCGAGCCGGCGGAGCTCGCCGATCGGTCTGATCATGGCCTGTTCGGGCCGGCCAGTGTGACCTGGCGGGTCCACGGGGACTCGGCGATGCTCATCGGCGGCCTCAGGGCGCTCATGCTCCAGACGTTGCACCCGCTGGCCATGGCCGGCGTTGCCGACCACTCCGACTATCGCCACGACCCCTGGGGTCGCCTCCACCGCACCGGCCGGTTCGTTGGCGCAACCACCTACGGCAACACGCCATCGGCGGAGCGGATGATCGAGCGGGTGCGGAGGATCCACGACCATGTCCAGGGCACCGCTCCCGACGGACGGCCGTACTCGGCCAACGACCCCCACCTGTTGCTGTGGGTCCACGTGACCGAGGTCGACAGCTTCCTGGCCGCCTATCGGCGCTACGGCACCGGCAGGCTGACCGACGCCGAGCAGGATCGGTACGTCGCCGAGATGGCCCAGATCGCCGAGCGGCTGGGGGCCGAAGAAGTGCCCCGGGACCGAGCCCAGTTGGCCGAGACGCTACAGCTCTTCCGGGCCGAGTGCCGCCTCGGGGGCCAGGCCAGGGACTGCGTGCGGTTCCTGCTGATCCCGCCGGTACCGCTGGCAGCTCGCGGTGCCTACGGCGTGATCGGCGCGGCATCGATCGGCCTGTTGGCGCCGTGGGCCCAGCGGATGCTGTGGCTGCGGGTGCCACCGGGGCTGGACCCGCTGGCCATCCGCCCGGCGGCCACGGTACTGACCCGGACCATCGGCTGGCTGATGAGCGACGCCCGCAACGCCGAGCTGACCGACCGGATGCTGGCCAACTGACGAGCCGTCAGCCCGGCCTCAGCCTCGGCCGGGCGTCAAGGCAGCCGAGACGGCCCGGGCCGGTCGATACATTCCAACCCATGGAGCTACAGAGTTTTCAGGACCTGATGGAGCGGACCTACGGCCCTCAGGACCGTGAGCGAGGGATGGCGGCCACCGTTGCCTGGCTGTGCGAGGAGGTCGGCGAGCTGGCCCAGGCCGTCCGCAAGGGCACACCGGAGCAGCAGCTGCACGAGCTTGGCGACGTGCTGGCGTGGTTGGCGTCACTGGCCAACCAGCTGGACCTGTCGCTGGAGGACGCGGCCGCCCGTTACCTGACCGACCCGCCGTAGCCGGTGCGCCGGGCGCCGACCGTTCGCTCCTTCAAACCCGCAGGAGCAGCTCGGCGATCTCGACCGCATTGAGTGCCGCGCCCTTGCGGAGGTTGTCACCGACGGCGAACAGGGCCAGCCCGTTGTCGACCGTCTCGTCGGCTCGGATACGGCCGACCAACGAGGGGTCCATACCGGCCGATTTCAGCGGGGTCGGCACGTCATCGAGCTCGACGCCGGGGGCCGCTCGCAGGAGCTCGGTGGCCCGCTCGGGGCTGATCGGACGAGCGAAACGGGCGTTGATCGAAAGGGCGTGACCGGTGAACACCGGGACCCGGACACAGGTGCCGGACACCGCCAGGTCGGCGATGTCGAGGATCTTGCGGGACTCGAGCCGCAGCTTCTGCTCCTCGTTGGTTTCGCCGGAACCGTCGTCGACGCCGTCGCCGGCCCAGGGCAGGGCGTTGTAGGCGATCGGCTCGACAAAGGCCTGCGGTTGCCCGAGATCGATCGAACGGCCGTCGTGGGTCAGCGAGGCCGCCTCGCCGCCCTTGCGAATCTGCTCCGACAACTCCTCAACGCCGGCCAGACCGGCCCCGGAGGTGGCCTGATAGGTGCTGACCACCAGCGAGCGCAGCCCGGCCTCGGCATGCAGCGGCAGCAGGACCGGCATCGCCACCATCGTGGTGCAGTTGGGGTTGGCGATGATGCCCTTCGGCCGCTCGTCGGCCGCTGCGTCGTTGACGCCGGCAACGACCAGCGGCACCTGGGGGTCCATCCGCCAGGCCGAGGAGTTGTCGATCACCACCGGGCCCTGGGCCGCAACCCTCGGCGCCAGCTTCTTGGAGGTGGCGCCCCCGGCCGAGAACAGCGCGACGTCGAGGCCCTGATAGCCGGCGACGGCCGCATCCTCGACCTCGATCTCGGTGTCACGCCAGGCGATCTTGCGGCCGGCCGAACGGGCCGATGCGAACAGCCGCAGCGTCTCGATCGGGAAGTTGCGCTCCTGCAGTATCTCCAGCATCTTGCCGCCCACCTGTCCGGTGGCGCCGACGATGCCGACGTTCATTCCTGCCATGTCATTCACCTTCTGTTTCGTATCCCTGGTGGCCGTGTCGCTCAACCGTCGAGCCCGAAGGCGGTGTGCAGATGCTGCACCGCCTCCTCGGTCTTGTCGGTGTGGACGACGCAGCTGATCCTGATGGCCGACGTGGAGATCATCTCGATGTTGATGTGGTTGTCGGCCAGCGTCTCGAACATCGTGGCCGCCACCCCGGGGTTCGACTTCATCCCGGCCCCGATCACCGAGACCTTGCCGATCGACTCGTCGGCAAGCATCGACCGGGCGCCCAATCGATCCATCACGCCGTCCCGGAGCACCGCTTCGGCCCGTCCCAGGTCCTCGGTGGGAACGGTGAACGAGATGTCGGTACAGCCCTCCTCGGACACGTTCTGCACGATCATGTCGACGTTGACCCCCTCGTCGGCCAGGGCCCGGAACAGCACCGCCGAGACGCCGGGCTTGTCCGGGACGTCGACCACGGTGACCTTGGACTCTGACTGGTCGTGGGTGACGGCGCGGATGATCGGTCGTTCCATGTCGGACTCCTGTTGGCTTTGCGCTGCGTTGGTGGCGGTCTCTGCCGCCAACGGATCCTCGACGACCAGCGTTCCCGGTTCCCAGGTGAAGGCGGAGCGGATGTGGAGCGGGACCCGATGGTTGTGGGCGACCTCGACCGATCGCATGGCCGGCTTCGGGCAGCCCGTGGCGGTCATTTCCAGCAGTTCGTCGAAACTGATCGACGACATCTTGGTCGCCGAGGGCACGACCCGGGGATCGGCACTGAACACGCCGCTCACGTCGGTGTAGAGCTCGCACATCTCGGCCCCGAGGGCGTGGGCCAGCGCCACCGCGGTGGTGTCGCTCCCGCCACGGCCGAGGAAGGTGACATTACGATCGGTTGACACGCCCTGGGAGCCGGCCACCACCGGGACGATCCCCTCGCTGAGGGCCTGGCGGATCCGTTCGGGCCGGATCTCGAGGATCTTGGCGTTCTCGTGGTTGGTGTCGGTCAGGAAGCCGGCCTGGCTCCCGGTGAAGGAGTGGGCCGGCACCCCCATCTCGGCCAGGGCCATGCACATCAGGGCCACCGCCTTGCGCTCCCCCGCGGTGATCAGCATGTCCATCTCCCGACCCGGGGGTGCGCTGGAGATCCGGCCCGCCAGTCGCAGCAATTGGTCGGTCTCCTTGCCCATGGCCGAGATCACCATGGCGACCTCGTCGCCCCGACGGCGGCAGCGGGCAACGTGGTCGGCCACGGCCCGCATACGATCGGCGTCGGCGACCGACGTTCCACCAAACTTCTGTACTACCAGAGGCACCCTGTAACGCTAGCGCCCAGTCGGTAGTGTCTCCGCCTGTTTTCGATAGGTGGTGGCGAGGCCGGAACCAACCGGTGACTTGGTACGTTGTTCTGCCGTGGGAACAGACAAACGAGCCCGTCAGAAAGCAAACCGGCAACGTAAGCTGGACGAGGCCGAGAAGGCCGAGAAGAAGGACAAGTTCCGCCAGTACGGCTTCATGGCCGCCATCGTGGCCGTCGCCCTGGTCGGTGGTCTGGCCCTGCTGTCGATCGCTTCCGGCGACGACGAGCCGGACGACAACGAAACCGCAGCCGACGGCACCGAGCCGGCCGACGGCGAGACCGACGACACGGCCGACTCCACCACCCCCGACGACGAGACCGGCGGCGCCGAGCCGCTGGCCTGCCCCGAAGCCGACGGCTCGTCGGCGCCGGTGCTGGAGTTTCCCGCCCCTCCCCCGTCGTGCATCGATGCGACCGCAACCTACACCGCCGTGTTCGACACCAACCTGGGGCCGATCTCGGCCGAATTGGACGCCGAGCAAGCGCCGAGCACGGTGAACAACTTCGTCTATCTGGCCCGCTACCACTATTACGACGGCACCGCCTTCCATCGCATCATTCAGGACTTCATGATCCAGGGCGGCGACCCGACCGGCGATCCGCCGGGAACCGGTGGCCCCGGCTACACCATCGGCGAGGAACCCCCTGCAGCCGGCGCGTACCAGATCGGATCGCTGGCCATGGCAAAGCGAACGGCGCCCGGCACCACCGGTGCCCAGTTCTTCATCGTCACCGGTCCGAACGGGGAGGCCCTGCCGCCGGAGTACTCGCTGTTCGGTCAGGTCACCGAGGGGCTCGACGTGGTCGAGGCCATCGAGGCGCTGCCCACCGACGAGACCGACTTCCCGACCGAGGAGATCGTGGTCAACTCGATCACCATCACCGAGGCCTGACACCGGAGCCGCCCACCGGGACGAGGCCGCCGGCCCGGCCGGTCGCCGCCGCTCTACCGATCGAAGTGCTCGGCGACACCCCAGACGTAACTCCGAACGCCCATCGGACCCAGGCCGAACCGATCGGTGGTGGTCACCACCAGGCCGGCGGCCCGCAATGCGGCCGGCACGTCCACCTCGAAATCGTGGCCGTAGCGGCGGCGCAGCGCCGGCCGTGCCACCCGATGGAGCAGCCGACGCCAACCGAGATCAGCGGTCGGCTCCAGGAACACCAGGGTGGTGTCCGGCCCGATCCCCACCGACAGATCGGCCAGGGCCTCGGGCGACCACCGCCACAGCACAAACTCCGCCACCACGGCTGCGGTCATCGGGGTGAGCCGGGCCAATTGGGGGCCGGCCGGGCCATGATCGAGTGTCAGCACGTCGCCGTGGCCCGAGGCCCCGGCTCGGCCCTGTTCGATGCCGGACCGGCTGCATCTGGCATCCACAACGGCCTGGACCCGACGCCGGGCCACCGCCAGATCGGTCGGAGCCAGGTAACTGTCGGTCATGGACGTTGGACGCTACCTTGGATCGGGCGAACTCGGATCGGTGGCATCGCGATGGTGGCACCGGCCGGGTCCCCGCACGCTCGAACCCACGGATGCCGATTTTGGAAACCTCAGGAGGTGGGCAGGAGAGCCCACCGACCAGACATGTCGCAAACTGCCCGATCAGCTCACCGCTGCCGCCCGGTCCCAGCCGGTGGCAGTTCCCCCATTGGACCGAATTGGAGCCGGGTGAGGATCTGGTGGCAACCGGCGCCGACCTCGAACCGGCAACGCTGCTGGCCGCCTACCGGGCAGGCTGCTTCCCGATGCCGATCAACCGGAGGCGGATCGGTTGGTTCAGCCCCGACCCCCGGGGCATCCTCGTTCCGTCCAGGCTGCGGGTCAGCCGTTCGCTGCGCCGGTCGGTCAGGGAGTACGACGTCACGATCAACACCGCGTTCGACCAGGTGCTGTCCGGCTGCGCCGACCCGGCCAGGCCGATGGGTTGGATCGACAAGCGGATCTCCAGGGCCTACACGAGGCTGCACACCATGGGATGGGTCCACTCGGTCGAGGTCTGGGACAGCGAGGGCCTGGCCGGTGGGCTGTACGGGGTCTCCATCGGTGGACTGTTCGCCGGCGAGTCGATGTTCCATCGCCGCCGAGACGCGTCCAAGGTCGCACTTGTCCACCTGGTCGACCTGGTCGGCGGAGATCCGGTCAACCTGATCGATGTGCAATGGTCGACCCCCCATCTGGCGTCGTTGGGAGCCGAGGAATGCAGCCGCGCCCGGTACCTGGAACGGGCGACGGCCGCCGTCACCGGCGGGGTGGCGTTCAACGACCTGGTCGGCTCCGAAGCGGACCGAGAGGTCGGATTGGCCGACCGATCGCAACGATCACCGCTGCGTTAGGGCCTACACTTTGTTGATCGGGCGACCGAACTACCGATGAGACAGGTACCGAGACGCCGATGAACGCCCCTTGGGTCTGGCCGACGAAGGTTTTCGAGACGTTGACTTCAACCATGAGACAACCAGCAACACCCCGAACCTGCGCGGCTGCGGCGTGATGGCCGGCAAGGCGGCGATCCCCGCCCTGACCGCCGGCGGTTTCGGCCTCGTTCTCGGGGTTGTGGGGCTGGCGTTCGGTTGGCCGGTGCTTGGCTTGCTGGCCGGGCTCCTGGCGCTCGCCGCCGGGGCCGCGGGCTACCGAACGTCTCGACGGCTCGACGAGCAGTCGGCGATGCAGCGGCTGGTCGAGGAGGAACTGCTGTCGGTCCGGGCCGATGCCAAGGAAACCGAGGCCGGGCTGCGCCAGGAGCTCCAGTCGACCATGCAGTCGATGGAGGAGCCGGTCGACGACGACGGCTACTACGACGACGGCTACGACCCGCTGACCGACGAGGCCACCGGGCTGTTCAGCGAGAACTTTTTCCTGGTCGCCCTCGATTCCCGGGTTGCCGCCGCCCGGCGCCACCTGCGACCGGTGGCCGTGGTCCTGCTGGAGGTGGTGGAAGGCCTCCCGACCGAGAATCCGGCAACCACCGAAGCCGGAACCGTTGCCGAGGCCATCCGCACCACCCTCCGAGAGGCCGATACGGCCTGTCGGCTCCACAACGGCGAGTTCGCCCTGCTGCTGGAGGACACACCGGAGAATGGTGCGATCTGGACGGTGGAGCGGATCAGGCGATACCTGGCGGAGCGGAGCTCGAACCTCACGCTGTGGGCCGGCGTGGCCTGCTACCCGGCCCACGCCTTCACCCCCCAGGAACTCATCACCGCTGCCGGCTCGGCGCTGGCATTGGCCCGTGAGTGGCGCCAGGATCGCATCGAGGTCGCCCTCGTCGCCACCGACTGACCGGCAGGTCGGGGTGGCCTCCCATGGCCGCCCTCGTGTCCTGTCAGGATGATCCGCTGACCTCGTTGGGGGCGGGTACGACGACGGTCGTCGCCGGCGGTTGATGGATGAGGCCGGCGGTTGTCGACCCCAGGAGCAGGTTGGCGACTCCCTGGTGACCTGTCGCCCCGAGCACCAGCAGACCTGCGTCCTGCGAGCGCTCCCGCAGTACCCGCCTGGGATCGCCGTACTCCAGGCGATGGACGATCTCGTGTCGGGTGCCGCCGGCGGCCAGGATGGCGTTGATCACCGTTTCGTCGAGTGTCTGTCTTGCCTGGGCTTCGAACACGTCGGTGGGGATCTGACCGGCCTCCGGGAGGGTGGCGACCGTGTAGCTCCAGGCGTGAACCGCTTCCAGGATCACCTCGTCCGGGGTTGTCCGAATTGCCCAGATCAGGGCTGCGATCGAGTTCGACGAGCCGTCAACGCCGACCACCACTCGAGATGGTGGGTACTCGATCGGCGCGTTCGGGGGAACGATGACCACCGGGACCGTGGCGTGCGAAACCACATGGGTGCTGACCGATCCGAGCAAGGCACCGGCCGCCGCCCCCCGACCCCTGGTGCCGACCACGATGAGATTCGCCTTCATCCCCAAGGTGACGAGGGCCGGACCCGCCGCCGATTCACAGACGATCGGGTTCCGGCACTGCCCCCGATCGACCGAGTCGAGCACCTGCTCCACCCGGGCTCTTGTCTGCTCCTCGAACTGTTTTGATGGTGGCGAGATCGATGTGGCTGTGAGTTGTCCCGGCACGATCCACCACGGATAGCGCCATGCCGCGACCGGCTGGACGGGGCCGAATTGCTCGGCGTTGGCGACTGCCCACCGCAGCGCGTGGTCGGCGTCCGACGATCCGTCGACGCCGACCACGATCCCGCGACGGTCGGTACTCTCGGTTGTCGGTGCCTCGTTGTCCACATCGCCAGCGTGCCGCCAAAGGTGGCATCGGGTGCAGGGTCCAACGTCCCCAACCGGCCTCGCCGGCCGGGAGGAGGCGGAGGGCGGGCCGGAACCGCGCCGCAGTGACCTTCGGCCCTCCCGGCGGCATGGCGTGCGAGCTTCAATCAAGCAGGGGCCCCTGAACTCTTGGAGTACTCATGTTCACCGATCGAATTGATGCCGGGCGTCAACTGGCGAAGCGTCTGGCCCATCTTGGCGACGACGATGTCGTGGTGGTTGGCTTACCCCGTGGCGGCGTCCCGGTCGCCTACGAGGTGGCGAAGGCGCTCGAAGCGCCGCTCGACGTGATCCTGGTTCGCAAACTGGGGGTGCCGTTTCAACCCGAGTTGGGCATGGGAGCGATCGGTGAGAGCGGCGAGCGGGTGATCAACGCCGACGTCGTCGATATGGCCCACATCTCCGACAACGAGCTGGCCGCCGTCGAGACACGGGAGCTCGTCGAGCTGAGACGTCGAGCCCGGACGTACCGAGCCGATCGAGCTCGTATCCCCTTGGCGGGACGGGTCGTGGTGATCGTCGACGACGGCATTGCCACCGGCTCGACAGCGAAGGCCGCCTGCCAGGTGGCGCGGGCTGAGGGAGCGGGCCGTGTGATCCTTGCGGTGCCGGTGGCGCCGGCCGACTGGACCCGCCGACTGGCCGCTGCGGCCGACGAGCTGATCAGCTTGCAGACGCCCGAAAACTTCTTCGGCGTGGGACAGTTCTACCGCGATTTCAGTCAGGTCTCGGACGAGGCGGTGATCGAGAGTCTCGACCGGGCGGCGGCACGGGGCGTTGCCATGTCGAAGGACCGCCCGCCGACTCGCAACCACGATATTGGCGTGGCCGCAGGGTCGGCTCTGCTCGGCGGTCACTTGACGGTGCCCGATCAGGCCCGCGGCATGGTCGTGTTCGCCCACGGCAGCGGAAGCAGTCGACACAGCCCCCGCAATCGTTTCGTGGCCTCGGTGCTGCACACGGCCGGACTTGGCACGCTGCTCTTCGACCTGTTGACCCCCGAGGAAGAGATGAATCGGGCCAACGTCTTCGACATCGAGCTTCTTGGACAGCGCCTCGTCGACGCGACCCGCTGGATTCGAGACGAGCCTGCGGTCACAGGACTGCAGATCGGCTACTTCGGAGCCAGTACCGGGGCCGCAGCGGCGCTGCGGGCCGCGGCCGCACCCGATTCGGAGGTGGCGGCCGTCGTCTCTCGTGGCGGCCGCCCCGACCTGGCCGGCCCCCACCTCGCCGAGGTGAGGGCCCCGACGCTGCTGATCGTCGGCGGGCGGGACGACGTGGTGCTCGGTCTCAACAGGGAGGCGCAAGCCGGGCTCCGATGCGAGTCCCGGCTCGAGATCGTGCCCGGAGCCACCCATCTCTTTGAGGAGCCCGGCACCCTTCGTACAGCAGCCCAACTCGCCAGAGACTGGTTCCTGAACCACCTCGTTCCCGCCCCGGCGTCGTCGACCGGCTGATGGGAGTCCACGATCGGCCGTCAGCCTGAGTCCGGAGCCGACGCGGCGCGGATGTCGGCCCGTACGGCGCTGGTCACGGCCTCCAACGCCGGGGAGATCTCAACCGGGGTGGGCTCGGGTGAATGCAGCCGCTTCGCTTGGTCGGTCAGTGCTGCGAGATCTTGGCTGAGGCGCTCGTGTACCGAGGCCAGTGACGGGGGCGGGGCGGTCCGCTCACCGCCCCTCATGACTTGCGACAGCAGCGGTTTCGACCCGGCCGGCGTGGCCTCTGAGCGGGTTGCCAGCAGATCGGGCTGGGCGAGGCTGGAACGATAGACCTGCTTTGGTCCCGGCCGGGATTCCTTTCCGGGCGACAGCTTCATCACCGGACGCCCGTCGTACTCCACCAATTTGTAGGCACTGTCGAGAGCCGGGGCGTCAGCGGACACACCCACTCGTGTACCGACACCGAAGACGTCGATGGGGGCTCCGGCGTCGAGCAGCCGTTCCACGTCGAGTTCATCCAGTCCTCCGCTGGCCACGATCGTCACCTCGGGGCGGCCGGCCTGATCCAGCATGTTGCGGGCTCGAATGGACAACGCAAGCAGATCGCCGCTGTCGAGGCGGATTCCGAGCGGGCCATGGAGGTGCATCTCGTCGGCAACGTCGAGGACCGTCTGGATGCCTCTCTCGGTGTCGTAGGTGTCGACCAGGAACGTCGTTCGGTCCGGGAAGTCTCGGGCGAAGGCCATGAACGCGTCTCGCTCATCGGAGAACGTCTCGATGTAGGAATGGGCCATGGTCCCGACCGGCTCGATACCAAAGCGCCGGGCCGCCTCGACGTTGCTGGTGCCGGAGAAGCCGGCAACTGCGGCCGCCCTCGCCGCGCTCATGCCGGCCTCGATGCCGTGGGTTCGGCGGAGCGAAAAATCCACGAGCGCGGCCCGACCGGCGGCGGCCAGGACACAGCGGGTTGCCTTCGTGGTCAACGCCGTCTGGTAGGTGATCTGGTTGAGAACGACGGTCTCGACGAGTTGGGCCACCGGCAGTGGGGCGGTGATTTCCAGCAACGGCTCGTTTGGGAACACCACGTGTCCTTCTGGGATCGCCCAGACGTCGCCATCGAATCGGAGCTCTCGAAACGCCTCCAGGGCGTTTGCGTCGAATCCGTGATCGGAGAGATACTCCAGATCGCTGTCGTCGAATGACAGTTCCTCGAGACGTCTGAGCGCATCGTCGAGCCCCGCCGCCACGAGAAATCCCCGCTCGGGCGGCAGACGCCGAACGAACAGGCTGAAGGTGGCCGGTTCGGTCATTCCCCTCAACAGGTAGCTGGCCGCCATCGTCAGTTCGTAGAGATCGGTGACCAGTCCCTGTCCCACGCTTCGATCCTAGCTGTCTTCCTGGGCGGGGCTTTCAGCACCAATACCTTTCAGCACCAGTACACGGTTGGCTCGCGTCGAGCGGGCATATCCGGTCGAGGTCCCGCGACGTTGCCGATGAGCACTGTCAACAAGACCTGAACATCGGCCGGCAGACCGAGGTCGGCCAGCGTGGCAGGTACGTTGAAGTAGGCGCCGGACAATGCGACCGGACAGGTACCAAGGCCCATCCCATGGGCGGCCAGCATGAGGGTCTGAGCGGCCAGGGCCGTGTCGATCAACGCCGTCGTGTCGTCGCGGGGTGCCAGCATCAGGATGGCTGCGGGCGCCTCGTGGAAGATCGGAAAGCCGGCCTGGAGCAGACCCCGCACATGTTCGGCGACCTCGGGCGGTTGGGAGGCGAGCAGGGCCCCGTCCTCGTCGAGCCAGGCGGCGCGGGCCGCGGTTTCGAGGTCGGCGAGGCGCTCCCGGCCCTCGATGACTGCGAACGACCATGGCTGACGATTGAGTGCTGACGGGGCGCAGATTGCCAAGTCGATGAGATCCGAGATGGTCTTTTTGTCCACCGGCTCGGAACTGTAGGACCGGATCGCTCGACGGCTTCGGATTGCCTGCAACACATCCATGTGGATGAACTCCTCTGAACACGCACTCGGTGCCCCGACCCGCTCGCACAGCGAGAGGCGATCGTGGCGGCTTCCCTCCTACGCTGACCGGTCCCCGCTCGGTCCGGTAGGGGCGAACGGCTCTGCGTCGAAGACCCGGCCGTCCCGGGATCTGCCTTTAGCCGGTGGTGACCCGTTTTCGCAGCGATGTGAAGGCCATGGTGAAGGTGACCAGACCGATCCCCCCCACTGCGATCAGCGCCTTCGCCAGGTCCTCGGCGACCCAGCCGCCGCTGATCAGCGACCGCAGCCCGGCCAGCAGGTAGGTCACCGGATTCCAGGTGGCGACGGTCTGCAGCCAGCTGGTCAGCGCCTCCATGGGGAGGAACGAGGTGGTGAGGAAGGCGAACGGGAAGAAGATCAGAAACGCCGAGTTGACCGCGGCCGGGTTCCCGGTCCGGAGCGCAACCGTGTAGGGGAAGCCGGTGAAGGCCAGCCCCCAAGCCGAGGAGATCAGCAGGAACACCAGAATCCCGGCCAGACCGCTCTCGAAGCGGACACCGACCACGTAGCCGAGAATCACCACCAGTGTCGACAGACAGAACACCAGCACGAAGTCGGCAACCATCATCCCCAGCAGCAGCGAAACCCGGCGAACCGGCGTGACCAACAGCTTGTCCAGGTAGCCGGTCTGGATGTCGGTGACCAGCATGTTGGCCCGGGAGACGCCGGTGACGGCGAACACGATCGCCACCGGCAGCTGGAAGGCCTTGAAGTCCAGCTCACCGGGCCCCGACTCGGCCAGGTCCTGGAGGGCGCCGATGTTGACGGCGTAGAAGAACACGGGGATGGTGAGGGCCGGGATGATGGCCTCGGGTTCGCGGAGCAGGGACCGGAGGGCCCGTCTGGCCACGGTGGCCACATCGCGAAAGAAGCCGCTCGGTTTCGCCAGGCTCACAGGTCGCCTCCGGGCTCGATCCGGTGGCCGGTGACGTCCAGGAAGACGTCGTCGAGGGTCGGGGTCCGCAGCGTGAGGCTGGCGACCCTCGCCCCACTGTCGTTCAAGGCCACCACCAAGTCGTTCACCAGCGCCGCCCCGTCTGAGCTGGACACGCTCAGCTCGGTGCCGTGGCGGCTGACCCCGGTCACCGTCGGCAGGTGATCGAGGTTCGGCACCGGCATCGACGCGTCGTCGACCGCAACCGTCCCGCTGCCGTTGTACTCGAGGTCGACCACGATCAGGTCGTTGCCAACGCTCCGCTTCAGCTCCACCGGTGTGCCCTGGGCCACCAGCTTGCCGGCGTCGATGATCCCGACCCGGTCGGCCAGCACGTCGGCCTCCTCCAGGTACTGGGTGGTGAGGAAGATCGTGACTCCCAGTTCGCGGTTGAGCCGACGGACCTCCTCCCAGACCTTGGTCCGGCTCACCGGGTCGAGGCCGGTTGTCGGCTCGTCGAGAAAGAGCACCTCCGGCTCGTGGAGCAACGAGCTCGCCAGGTCGACCCGCCGTTTCATACCGCCGCTGTAGGTGCCGACCCGGCGGTCGATGGCATCGCCGATGTCGACGAATTCCAGCACCTTGTCGATCCGCTCGGCCAGCACCTGGCTGCTCATTCCGTACAACCGACCCTGGATGTCGAGGATCTCCCGCCCGGTCTGCTTCTCGTCGAGGGCCGCCTCCTGGAGGGCGACCCCGATCCGCAGCCGAACCTCCGACGCCTGGGTTGCAATGTCGAGCCCGGCCACGGTGGCGGTGCCGCCGCTGGGACCGAGCAGGGTGCACAGCATCCGTACCATCGTCGACTTGCCTGCGCCGTTCGGCCCGAGGAAGCCGTAGATCTCGCCATCCTCGACCGTGAGATCGACGCCGGCGACCGCCTCCTCCTCACCGAAGGAACGCCGCAGGTCCTTTGTTTCGATTGCGCTCACCGCCAGGAGGCTACCCGGAGGGACTCGACACCGACAGCATCGGCCTGCCCTCCGCCCATCGGCGGCCGGCGGCTCCCAACCCCGAGGCGAAGCAACCGTGAGACATCGGGCGGGCGGGCCGTCGGCGGACCGAGCGACCGGTACCATGAGGTCGGCGAACCGATCGGCCTCAACCACGGCGACGGTTCGCCGAATGGAAAAATGCCGTGACCGTCAACCTCCCACCATCTCGCAACAGCGCCCTGGTGATCTACCGCCCCCTGGTGGAGAAGATCCTTGCTGCGCTGGGGGCGCTGGTCACCCACCAGCTGGCCTATCCCCTGGCGTCGTTGGCCGGGCTGGATGCGGTCGCCCCCTCCGATCATGGCCATCTGTCGCTGCAATGGGCCGTCGTCACCCCGCTGGCGGTGGCCGGTGTCGCCGTCCTCATCGTCTGGCAACTGAGATCGCTTGGTTTCCGTTCGTTCGTCTCGGCCCGCACCCTCGGTGCGCTGATCGTCGGCTTCTTCGTCGTCCAGGAAATGATCGAAGGCCTGACGGCCGGCCACACGCCAACCACTGTCCTGACCCACCCGGCCATCGTCATCGGGGTGATGATCGGGCCACTGATCGCCTGGCTCCTCTCGAAGTTGTTGACCGGCGTGACCGAACTGGCGGCCCGGCTCCTGTCTCCCGACCGCATCCCGGAGCCGGCCCCGGGGCAGCTCCCCCGGCACCGCGGCCTGCGGTTCACCTCCACGCCGGGCGGGTCGCCGTCCCGGCCTCGTGCGCCACCTTTCCAGCTTCGTTTCTGACACCCATCCAGTTCGAAGCAATCCCCCGCGGTCCGCCGGTCAACCGGCCGGCGCCGTCGAGGCAGAGGAAAGGAAGTCACATGAAGACCAGGAGCCGGCCGATCGCGGCCATGCTGTTTGCGTTACTGCTGGTGGCCGCGGCCTGCGGCGACGGCGCCGAAACCAACGAGGCCTCGGCCGGGGCCCAGGACACCGCATCGACCGACACCACCGATGCCGGGGACGACACCGGCGAGGCGATGACAGACGACATGGCGATGGCCGACGGTCACAGCCACGGCGACGGTCTCGAGGTGCCCGATGGCATGACCGTGCCGTCGATCTCGATCGAGGCGGTGGCCGACACGAAGTCCGGCCACAACCTGTTCATCGAGCTCGAGGACTTCACGGTCACCCCGGAGAACGCCAGCACCGACCCGGTCGACGGTCAGGGCCATCTCCACCTCTACGTCGACGGGGAGCGCAAGGCCCGGTTCTACAATCGGGCCTTGTACCTCACCGGCCTCGAACCCGGCGATCACCAGGTCGAGGTCGAGGTCAGCGCCAACAACCATGCCGCCTACACCGTCGACGGCGAGCCCATCAGGGCCGCCACAACGGTCTCGGTGCCAGAGCCGAACGACGATGACGACGATGCCGGCCACAGCCACGGCGGTGAGCTCTTCGACTCGGCCGTTGCGCCCACGATCGAGATCTCGGTCACCGAGGACCCGAAGTCGGGTTGGAACCTGTTCGCCGACGTCCCCGACCTGACCTTCTCCCCCGAGAACGTCGGCTCGGAGCCGGCTGACGGCGAGGGCCATCTCCACCTCTACATCGACGGCGAGAAGGTGACCCGGCTCTACGGACCGTGGTGGCACATCCCGTCATTGGAGGCCGGGACCCACCAGATCATGGTCGAGGTCAGCGCCAATGACCACACGCCCTACGGTTCGAACGGCGTGGCCATCACCGCCATGACCACCATCGAGGTCGATGCCACCGCGGCCGATCAGGCCATGGTCGACGGCGACCACGGCGATGACAGCCACGGCGATGACCATGACAGCGATGACCATGACGGTGATGACAGCGACGGCGGCGACGGTCACAGCCACGACGGCGACGGCGACACCATGGACATGGCCGCAGCCGACGCCGACGTGGTGATCCTCGCTGCGCTGGTCGACGGCGAGGTGACCAGGGACGATCGCCGATTCAAGGTCCCGACCGGGTCGACGGTCGGACTGCTGATCGAATCGGACGAGGACGAGGAGGTCCACGTCCACGGCTACGACCTCCTGGCCCGCGTCGGTCCTGGCACGCCGGTCGACATGTCCTTCCTGGCCGACAGCCCCGGCACCTTCGAGGTCGAGTTCGAGCGGTCGGGCCGATTCCTGTTCGAGATCCAGGTCAACTAGGCGATGCTGGCCCACGGCATCGGCGAGCGGGGCGACCTTCCACTGCCGCTCTACCTGTTCACCTGGGGCATGGTCCTGGCCCTGGTCGTTTCGTTCGTCGCCCTCGGCGTGCTGTGGACCGAACCGAAACTGGCCAAGGCCGCCGTCGGCCGGCCGCTGGTCGACGACCGGGTGCTCAAGGTCCCCTCTGTCATCGGCAGCGCAGCCGCCTTCTTCCTCTACCTGGTCTGCCTGTACGCCGCCTTCTTCGGGATCGACGCCCAGGATCGAAACATCCTGCCCGTGACCTTCTATGTGGTGGTCTGGGTCGGCGCCCAGCTCATCGGCGGACTCATCGGCGACATCTGGGGGGCCATCAATCCGATCGCCACCCTGGCCCGGGGGGCCGAAGCGGCAAGCCGGCTCGTCGGCCGGCCTCCGACCGCCGGCCCGGCCAAATGGGGCCACTGGCCGGCCGCGCTCGGCATGTTCATCTTCCTGTTCTATGAGCTGTCGCACCCAACCGGTGCGGCACCCCGCACCCTCGGGTGGTTGCTCCTGGTTCACTCCCTGCTGTCGATCGGCTTCGGCTTCGCCTGGGGTTGGCGCTGGGTGGTGGCCCACGAGCCGTTCACGGTGTTCTTCGCCAAGGTCGGCGCCATGGGCCCGCTGTTCATCGGTCAGGGCCGCGCCGGGGAGCGTCAACTCCGAGCCCGGCCGCCGATGTCGGGGTTGTCGACGATGGAGGTCCTGCCCGGCACGGTCATGCTGATCCTGGTGGCCATCGGCGGCACCTCGTTCGACGGTTTCAGTGAGAGCGAACTGGGCCGCGAGGTGTTCGGCGACGCCTTCGGCTGGAGCCTGGCCTGGGCCGAACTGGGCGGGCTCATCGTCTCGGTGGCCGTCGTCGGCCTGCTCTATTTCGTCGGGGTCTGGTGGACCACCAGGGTGACCGGGATCGAGTTCAACCGGGCCTGGCAGGAGTTCGCCCCCTCGCTCGTCCCCATCGCCTTCGGCTATGCGGTGGCCCACTACTTCCAGCTGTTCTCCGACGAGAGCCAGTCGTTCGTGTTCCGGCTCTCCGATCCGTTCGGTCAGGGATGGGATCTCTTCGGCGGGGCCGACGGTCTGATCTGGCGGATCGACCCCACCATCGTCTCATGGGTCCAGGTGGCAGCCATCCTGTTCGGGCACGTCGGCGCAGTGACGGTGGCCCACGACCGGGCCATCGAGATCTTCCCGACCGGCAAATCGCTCCAGAGCCAGTTCGCCATGCTGTTCGTGATGGTGGCCTACAGCGCCCTCGGTCTCTGGCTGCTGCTGACCGCCTGACGCCCGAGAGCCGGCCATCCGAGGGCCTCATCGGCCGGCCGATCGCTGCGCCGGCCGGCCGAGGTCGTTAGTCTGGCCGCTTGGACGCCCCAGGCTCACGGCCCGGGCCCGGAGGAGTGGTCATGGCAGTAGGCGGCGAAGCCGGCAACAAGGCGGTCATCGCGGCGCTGATCGGCAACTCCACGATCGCCGTCGTCAAGTTCTTCGCCTTCGCCGTCACCCGTTCGTCGTCGATGCTGGCCGAGGCCGTGCACTCGGTGGCCGACGCCGGCAATCAGGCGCTGTTGCTGCTCGGCCGTCGCCAGGCCAAGAAGGTGGCGGACGACGAGCACCAGTTCGGCTACGGCCGGGAGCGCTACTTCTGGAGTTTCGTCGTGTCGCTGGTGTTGTTCGTCCTTGGCTCGGCCTTTGCGCTGTACCACGGCTACGACAAGGTCCGCCATCCTCACGAGGTCGAGAACTTCGGGGTCGCCCTCGGGGTGTTGGCGGTTGCCATCCTGATCGAGACCTTCAGTTTCCGGACCGCCATCGTCGAATCGATCCCGCTCAAGGGTGATCTGAGCTGGTGGCAGTTCATCCGGCGATCCCGGGTACCGGAACTGCCGGTGGTGCTGCTGGAAGACCTGGGGGCCCAGATCGGGTTGATCTTCGCCTTCGTCGCCGTCGTCATCGGCCAGGTCACCGGCAACTGGGTGTGGGACGGCATCGGCTCGCTGGCCATCGGCGTCCTGCTCGGCGTCATCGCCGTCATCCTCATCATCGAGATGCGAAGCCTGCTGATCGGTGAGGGTGCACGGCCGGGCGAGATGGTCAAGATCCGGACCGCCATCGAGAACGCACCGGGAGTGGAACGGATCATCCACCTCCGCACCCAACATCTCGGCCCGGAAGAACTACTGGTGGGAGCCAAGGTCGTGTTCGACAACAGCTACGACGTCGGCCAACTGTCGGAGGCGGTCGACGGGGTGGAGGCCGCGGTCCGGGTGGTGGTGCCGTACGCACGGCCGATGTACATCGAGCCCGACCTGTTGCGCGACGATGCCAGCCTGCGCGCCGACGACGCCCGTTCCGAGCCGACCGGCAGCCGGTAGCGCCAACACCGGCCGACGCCCAACCGGGCGCCTGGAGACCCGGTTGGACACCCGAGGGGCGCAATCCGGCCGCCATCGAGTAAGACTGGAGGGGTGCTGATCGTTCTTTCCCCGGCAAAGTCGCTCGACTACGAGTCACCGTTGGCCACCGAGAAGATGTCCGAACCGACCATGCTCGACCACTCCGATGAGCTGGTGAAGATCATGGCCGGCAAGTCCCCGAACCAGCTCTCGAAGCTGATGGGAATCTCGCCCCAGCTGGCCGAGCTCAACTTCGAGCGATTCCAGAACTGGGAACGGCCCTTCACCCCTGCGGACGCACGCCAGGCCCTGCTCGCGTTCGACGGTGACGTCTACATCGGCCTCGACGCCGCCTCGTTCAACCAGCGCGACTTCAGCCACGCCCAGAAGACGCTGCGGATCCTGTCCGGCCTGTACGGCGTCCTCCGCCCACTCGATCTCATGATGCCCTACCGGCTGGAGATGGGAACCAAGCTCCGGAACCCCCGAGGCAGGGACCTCTACCAGTTCTGGGATGATCGAATCGCCGAAGAGCTGAACCTGGCGATGGCGGACAGTCCCGGCGAAGCGGCGCTGGTCAACCTGGCCTCGAACGAGTACTTCAAAGCGGTGCGGACCGACGTGCTGGAAGCCCCGGTCGTCACCCCGACCTTCCTCGACGCCAAGGGGGACGGCGATCACCGGGTGGTGAGCTTCTTCGCAAAGAAGGCCCGGGGGGCGATGGCGGCGTGGATCATCAGGAACCGGGTCAAGAAGGTGGCGGAGTTCGAGGACTTCGACGGCCTCGGCTACGCCTTCGACCCCACCCGATCGGCCGAGGCCCGACCGGTGTTCACCCGCCGCAACCCGGCCTAACGGTCCGTCCGACGTCTGGGCCCGTCGACGGCATGGGGCGGCCTACGCCTCGGACCTCAGAGCGGCCGGGGCGGCGGCGGCGATGGCATTCGGGGTGCCGGCCACCGGGGTGGCGTTCGCCGTGGCGTGACTCGCATTTTCGGCGTTACTGGCGGCGGTGGTCACCGCAGCGCTGGTGGTTGCGAACCGGGGGCCCACCGCCTCGATGGGACGTTGGTCCCTGGCTGCCCGAAGGTTCAGGCACGACGATGGCTTGCGCCACGGTCGTTCCACGAGCCGGCCGTGGCCCGGCAGACACCGATCGAGATTCGAGGGGGAACAGCGCCTGTGGGGTCGGACCAGACCTGGTTGCCAACCACGCCGGTTCGCGGCACGCTCAGGGGAATGGAACTCGAGGGCAGCAGGGACCTGGACGAGGCACAACACGCTGAGCTGTGGCGGGCCGTGCTCCGGACCGCGGTTGACCCGATCATCGTGATCGACGATCACGGCATCATTCTCACGGCCAACGCTGCGACCGACAGGCTCTTCGGCTACGCGGGCGAGTACATGGTGGGGAAGAACATCAGCATCCTGATGCCGGAGCCCTACCGCAGCGAGCACGACGGCTACATCAGCCGCTACCTGGAGACCGGCGAGGCCAAGATCATCGGGATCGGCCGTGAGGTCGAGGCCCAGAAGGCCGACGGCCAGGTGTTTCCCATCGCCTTGGCGATCAGCGAGATCAAGTTGGCCGACCGGTCGTGGTTCACCGGCGTGATCCATGATCTCAGCACCCGCCGGGCCACCGAGGACGAACTGCGCCGGGCCAAGGACCAGATGGAGGAGCGGGTCAAGCAGCGGACCGCCGAGCTCGAGGAATCGATGACCGAGCTGACCCGATCGAACCGCGATCTGGAGCAGTTCGCCTACATCGCCTCCCACGACCTCCAGACGCCCCTTCGTAACGTCCGCCAGGGTCTCGAGCTGTTGGATGAGCACCTCCAGCGAACAGCGGGCCAAGAGCTCGACGAGGAGGCACGGGAGCTGCGCGACCTCACCGTGGCCGCGGCGCTGAAGATGGAGCAGTTGATCCAGGGCCTGCTCTCCTATTCCCGCCTCGATCGCAGCGGGCGGCCGCCCGCTGATCCCGTCGACCTGCGCAGCCTCACCGAAGAGCTGATCGAGCAGATGGCGTTGCAGTTCGGCGAGGTCGACGCCAAGGTCGATCTGTCCCCGCTGCCGACGGTCGCCGGCGACGAGGTGCAGTTGCGGCAGCTGGTCCAGAACCTGCTGGAGAACGCGGTCAAGTACCGCCGCGACGGCCAACCGCTGGAGATCCACATGTCGGCCGAGACGCTCGATGATCAGTGGCTGATCTCGATCGGGGACAACGGCATCGGCATCGACGCCGGACAGCGAGACCGGGTGTTCGAGCTGTTCCGCCGGGCCCACTCCGAATCGGACGGCATGGGCCTGGGTCTCGCCATCTGCCAGCGCATCGTGGAACGACACGGCGGCGACATCTGGGTTGCGGCCGGGCCGAACGGCGGCAGTGTCTTCTCGTTCACCGTCCCGAAGGCCGATGTCTGATCGGCCCTCCGACACCGCCGACCCTGGCCGACCGCGGGGAGACCGGCTAGGCCCGGACGGGCCGGCCGGCATCCTGCTGGTGGAGGACAATCCGCTCGATGCCAGGGCCACCTTCAACGCGGCCAGGAAGCTGGAGATGGCCGACAACATGCAGATGGTCACCAGCGGGCAGGCCGCCCTGGACCTGTTGCGGAGCAACCGGTCGATCCGGCGGCGAACGGCGTTGATCCTGCTCGATCTCAACCTGCCCGGCATGGACGGCCACGACGTGCTGGCCGAGATACGGACCGACCCGTTGCTGCGGACCACCCCGGTGGTGATACTGACCACGTCGGCCGAGGAGAACGACGTCATGCGGGCCTATCGCCACGGGGCAAACGCCTACATCACCAAACCCCTCGATCTCGAGGGATGGCTCCACGTCATCGCCTCCATCAACGAGTTCTGGTTCTCGGTGGCCCGGCTCCCCCGAACATGACCACCGAGCGTCGGGAATCGAGCTGGCCGGTCCGGGTCCTGCTGGTCGAGGACAACGAGCTCGACGCCCGGGTCATGATCAGGAACTTGACCAACATCGAGGCCGAGTTCGAGGTGACACGGGTCGGCGAGCTGGCATCGGCCCTCACAAAACTCGAAGACGGGGAATACGACTGCCTGCTCCTGGACCTGTCGCTTCCCGACTCCTCGGGCCTGATGTCGGTCGAAGTCTTGACCGCCCGGGCACCGGAGTGCCCGATCGTGGTCCTGACCGGGCTCGACGACCCGTCCACCGCGCTGGAAGCGGTGGAGCAGGGGGCCCAGGACTACCTGAGCAAGCAGACGGCGACACCGGACACGATCGCCCGCTCCATCAGGTATGCCGTGGCCAGGTTGTACAGCGAGATGGCCCTGCATTCGGCCACCGATCAGCTGGCCCTGCTTCGGGACCGGGAACGTATCGCCCGCGATCTCCACGACACGGTGATCCAGCAGCTGTTCGCCACCGGTATGAGCCTCCAGTCCCTGGTGGCGGCAACGGAGGACGGCGAGACCAAGGAACGGGTGATGGCCGCGGTGGAGGGTATCGACGCCGCCATTTCCCAACTCCGGGAGGCGATCTTCGGCCTCCACACCCTTCCCCGCGATCTGGCCATCGCCCAGGCCGTCGACGACATCGCCGAGGATCTGGCCGATGCCCTCGGTTTCCTGCCCATCGTCGAGGTCGGAAAGATGCCGGAGGACCTGTCGCCCACCATCCAACACGAGGCGATCCAGATCATCAGCGAGGCGCTGTCCAATGTGGCAAAGCACGCTGCGGCCACCGCCACAAAAGTGGTCATCGAGACCGACGACGGAGCCCTCGTCGTCCGCGTCACCGACAACGGTCGGGGCATCGGGGCCGCCGGTATTGCGTCAAGGGACGACCTCACCGGGCACGGCCTGGTCAACATGGCCGAGCGGGCCTCGGAGCTGGCCGGCCGATTCCATCTCGGGCCAGGGCCGGGTGGGGGCACCCAGATCGAGTGGCGGGTGCCGCTCAACGGCGCAGGCTGAGCAACCCCGCTCAGTCGAAGCGCCGCTTCTGACGCTCGTCGAGCCTGGCCGCCAAGGCCGCGGCCTGGGTCCGCCTGGTGATGCCGAGCTTGGCGAACAGGTTGGAGATGTAGTTCTTGACCGTCTTCTCCGCCAGATGCATCTCGCTGGCGATCTGGCGGTTGGAGTGACCCTCCCCGATCAACTCGAAGATCCGCTGTTCCTGGGGGGTCAACGACAACAGCACCCCATCCTCGCTGCGGCGCAACCGCTGCATTCTGAGCCGAACCTCGGCCCGATCGAGCAGCTGGGCCCCGGCGGCCACCTTGCGGATGGATTCGACCAGCTCGTTGCTGCCGATCTGTTTCAGTACATAGCCGGCCGCTCCCGCCACTGCGGCATCGATGAAGGCCTGGTCATCGGCGAACGACGTCAGGATCAGGCAGGCCACGTCCGGATAGGCGGACCGGATATCCCGGCAGACCTCGATGCCGTCGCCGTCGCCGAGACGGACGTCGAGCACCGCCACATCGGGCTGGCAACCGGCAACGGCATGCAGCGCGGAGGCCGCACTGCCGGCCTCGCCGATCACCACCAGATCGGGCTCCCTGCTCAACAGATCGGCGACACCCCGCCGGACGATCTCGTGATCGTCGAGGAGGAATACCTTGATCGGTTCTTCCGCCGAGTTATTGGTCACCGGTCTTCCTTTTCCGTTCGTTCGATTGAGATCTGGGCCGCGAAGGTCGTGGTCGAGACCCTGGACAGGAAAAAGCCGATGGTCTCGTCGGTCAGGGTCGCTTCGTCGACCCGCATCGTGTCGGGATGTCTGGCGTTTTCGGGCCCGCCGAGGACCCCACGGTACGCCGCCTCAACCGAATCGGCGATCGGCTGGTTGGTGTCGACGATGGTGGCCGCCGGCCACGGGGCGAACTCGGCGTTGATCCGGTCGACCACTTCGACGTCGGCATCCGACGGGTTGTAGACCGACGCCATACGTTTTGCCACCCGCTGCCGGGCCACCGACGCCGGGGCCTGGCACATCAGCTCGGTGACCGACGACGCGCTGCGCCTCCCCAGCTCATGGGCCAACTCCCGCCGTCCGGCCTGCGACCAGGTGGCGTCGAGGACCACACTCTCTCCCCGGGTCAGCAACAGTTCCGCCTCCCGCAGCAGTTCCCGGTAGACCTGTTCGCTGAACTCGGGATCGTAGAGCCCGGCCTGGTAGTCGCTGAAGGCATGCTGATCGACCGGGATGCCGGCCATGTTCTTGCGGACCTCGTCGGCCCGGAGCCACGACGCAGCCAGACGATCGGCCACGCCGGCCGCCACCGTGCTCTTGCCGACGCCGGCACCGCCGCCGACCAGGATCAGCCTCGGCTGCCCGAGCTCGAGATGCTGCAGGGCCAGACGGTGATCCATGACGATCTCGTCCACCGCCTCCCGTTCGCCCTGCCCGAACCTGATGGCCGCCACCTTGGCCCGCACCGATGCCCGGTAGGCCACGTAGTGATGGGCCAGGCTCGAGGGGTGGTGCTCGTTTGAGAACTCGTCGTAGTAATCGACGAACGACCTGGCGGCGGCCGGGCCGGCCAGCCGGTGCAGGTCCATGGCCAGGAAGGCGACGTCGTTGAGCACGTCGGCCACCCGGAAATCATCCCGGAAAGCGAGGCAGTCGATCAGCCGGGGTGCGCCCTCGATGCAGAAGACATGTTCGCAGCGGAGGTCGCCGTGACCGTCGCGGACCCAACCGTCATCGATGCGCTCCTGGAACAACACCTGGCGACCGGCGATGTAGCCGTCGACAAGCTCCTGGGCCCGGCGGTACTCTTCGGCCGGGATGACCGCCCCGACCAGCGGTTTCAGCACCTCGAAGTTGTCGGTCCAGTTTCGTTGCAGCGCCTCGGCGCCGGCCACCTCGGCATCGGCTCCGCTGAGCGGCGGCTGGGAGGCGTGGAAGGCTGCCGCCAGCCGGGCCACCTCCCGGAGATGATCGGGGAAGGCCGGGTCGTCGACCAGCCGGTCGAGCTGGCGGTCGGCGGGGAGTCGCCGCATCACGATCATGCGATCGGCCAGCTCACCGTGCTCCTCGATATCGGCCAGCCCGAGATACACGTCGGGCGAGATCCGCCGATTCAGTTCGAACTCCTGGGCCGCGGCCTCCAAGCGGGTGGCCCGGTCGGTGAAGTCGACGAAGCTGGTCTTCACCGGCCGCAACAGCTTGTAGACCCGGTCCGAGGAAAGGAAGACCTCGGACAAGTGGGTGCGGATCACCGAAGACGGCTGATGCGACATGGTCTGAAGCCTGACGTCGTAGGGGCCGGGTCGGTAGGGCCAAAGGGCCCGAGGGCCTGCGGATCGGGCGGCCTCGGCGCCGGCCGGGCGGCGCCGCAACCACGACGACCGATCGAGCCGACGAACCTGGAGAACCGCGACATGGGATGTTCGACCCTACCGCCGGCAGGCGAGCCGATCAATGCTGCGGCAATCGATCGGCTCGGGGCGCCGCGGGCGGAGCTCGAACGACAGATCGGTCCGGTGCCGCCGACCCTCAACGGCATCGGTGTGTGGCCTGGGTGTGATGGTGGGGGCGGTGGCCTGGAGCCCTGCGACCAGGACGTTTGCCCCTAGGCTGCGGAGCAGCAGGCGACCAGTATCGACAAAAAGCCCGAACTGCGGGAGTAGCCATGTTCAACCGAATTCTCATCCCTCTCGACGGCAGCTTGCCTGCGACCTACGCCCTGGTGGCCGCCGAAGACCTGGCCGACCGGTTCGATGCCGACCTGCACGTGCTGACCCTGACCCACAAGGGTCGGAGCGAAATCGGCCTCAGCAGGATCATCGAGCGGCAGGTGGCGAGAATCGAGCACCATCCAAGGGTCGATATCCGCCCACTCTCCTACACGGTGCCCGAGGACATCGCAGGCGAGTTCGATCGCGTCGACGGCACCCTGGTGGTCATGAGCACCTGGGCCAGGGGCCGGGCCGCGGGCTTTGTCAGCAATGTGTCCGAGGATGTGCTCCGCCTGGTTCGAGAACCGATCGTGATGTTGGGCCCGGACACCCAGGTCGAGGAGGGCTGGCTCGACGGGCCGATGTTCATCACCACCGACGGCTCGCCGTTCGGCGACAGCATCGTGCCGTTCGCCAGTCAGTTCGCAGCGGACGTCGGGCTCGAGCCGTGGCTCATCTCGGTGGTCGACCAGTCCAAGATCCCGGCCGGTGTCAACCGGGCCGGAGAGGTCAATGTGGTGGCCGTGCTGGCCGACTCGGTGGAAGCGGTCACCGGCAAACCGGTCAACTACGATGTGCTCCATGGCCACGACCCGGCGAAGGCCATCGCCGAGTACGCCGGTCGCCACGATGCCTCCCTGGTCGCGATGTCCACCCACGGCCGATCGGGGGTCTGGCGGTTGACCACCGGCAGTGTGGCAATGGACGTGGTCAAACACGCGGGGTGTCCGGTCCTGCTGAACCGACCGCCGACCGATCAACCCTAGGAGCACCATGTCAGACCCAACCAGCAACGATCCGGCCTCCACGGCAACCGTCGACTCGGAGCAGGCTGTCGCCGACGACGGCGTCGACATGGTCATCATCGGTGTCGATGGGTCTGAGGGGTCGCAGCGGGCGCTCGAATGGGCGGCCCACAAGACCGAGGTCCTCGGTCCGATCAAGGGGATAAGCGCCTACCACGTGGAGGCGCTCGGCGACGGCATGGGCACCCCCGGCCTGTACAACGACCTCACCGGCCTGCTGGCCGAGGATGCCGAGAATCAGCTCAAACGCACCCTCGAGACCGGCCACCCCGAGATCCTGGCCAGGAGCGAGGTGGTGCGGGGCTACCCGGGCCCGGCCCTGGTCCGGGCCGCCGAGGGCCATGCCCTGCTCGTGGTCGGCAGCAGGGGCCGCAGCGCCCTGGCCGAGACGCTGCTCGGTTCCGTCACCTCATACTGCGTCAAGCACTCGACGGTGCCGGTTGCGGTCATCCCGGAGACCACACCACTCGACGGGCCACTCGACCACCTGATCGTCGGGGCCGACGGCTCCGACAACGCCATCGCCGCCATGCGTTGGGCGATCCGCCACCTGGCCCCCGGGGGCCGCATCACCGCGGTCCACAGTTGGCTGATCGCCCCCTATGTGGTGGAGATGGTGCCGCCGACCCCGTCGATGAGTGACGAGGCTCGGGCCGCCATCGAGCAGTCGGTGTTCAAGGCGGTCGAAGAGGAATCTGCCACCGTGGCCGGCGCGGCCGACATCCCGATCGAGATCAAGACGGTGATGGGCGATCCCCGAAACGTGCTCCCGGCCGAGGCCTCCAACGGCGATCTGCTGGTGATCGGCGCCCGCGGCCATCGCGGGGCCGCCTACCTGCTGGTCGGTTCGGTGGCCACGTCGCTCATCCACCACCCGACGGTGGCCACCGTGGTGGTGCCCGGCGGCGACTGACCGCCGACGGCGATCTCGGGGTCCAGGCGGATCTAGGCCAGGTCTAGGCCTTGATCGCTCGTCCCGTGAGATCGGACGGGGTGATCCGGATGTAGTGGTTCTTGCTGCCGGCGGCCCATGGGTCGACCTGCAGGTCATCGGCGGCCAGAAGGTCCTCCAACAGCTCCACCTCCACCGCGGTGCCATGGACCACCACGCTCCAGCCGGTGCGGGCGCTCTCGTCGAGTTGGTCGACCTCGAACGCCACGCCGTCGCCCAGGGTGGCGGCGGCCAGTTTGAATCCAGGCGCGGTCTTGACCACGATCGTCCGGCCGTCGATCCGGTAGTTCACCGGGAAGATGTCGGGCCGGTTCGCCACCGACACCGCCAGCCGGCCGACGGTCATCTCCGCCAGGTGCCACCAGCACTGCTCCTCGCTCAGCTCTACCAGATCGTGCTTGTCCACGTCGTTCTCGCTCCTTGGCGTTGCGCTCGATTCCGCACCGGTCGCAGCCGGCGTTCGACCCCCGAGCCGACACCCGGGACGAACCGGGCCGGCCCGGACCGGGGCCGGGTTACAGGACGGAAGTCACCAGTGTGGTCGCGAACCGAACCCGGCGCCAGAGGCCGAGGTCCCGTTTGTCGGGCCGGCCATCGAGACCCGGCCGTTGCCGACGACGAGACCGGTGGTCTGTCGCCGACACGACCACCCGGTATCGACCCCAATTTTCGGCGACAGGCCACTAGGTTCTGGGACCAACCGGGCCTAGTGTCGAAGGTCATGGCGACTTCGATCCACTCAGCAGCCTCGGAACCGATGGAGAACCGTTCACGCCGGTCAATCGCACGCCGAATCAAGGGAATCCGCCGATGAGCTCCGCCATCAACCGTATCTTGTTGCCCCTCGGCCCCGATGAGGAGGAGCCGGCGCTGTTGCGGTCGGCCACCGTGTTCTCCTCGTGGTTCGACGCCCCGCTGCAGATCGTCTGCGAAGACAAGGACGCACTGACCAGGTACCAGGTACTGGCCGGCAGCCTCGGCGTGGCCATCGAGCCTGTGCTCCATCTCGACGACGTCCACGGCGACGGCATGGTGGCCTATGCCCACGGCAACGGGCCATCGATCATCGTCACCAAACCGTCCGACGGCGGCCGAGCGCTGGCCGCCGCCAGCAGCCAACCGGTCTTCCTCGTCGCCGACAGCACCCGGCAACGGATGCCGGTCGGGCCGCTGGTGGTCGAATTGACCGGCGCCCCCGACGACCTCGACGCCCTGGCTCTGGCCGCCATCCTCGGCCGGGCCCTCGGCGAGGCCGTCCGGCTGGTGGTCGGCTCGAACGGCGACGCCGAGGCGCCGACCAAGCAGCAGATCGAGGACGCCCAGGCCCGGTTGCGACGGATGGGTTGCGAGGTCGGTGTCGACCGGATCGTGGCCGCCGAGCTGCCATCGCTGGTGGTGGCGGCCAAGACCAGAGGCGCCACCGCCATGATCATCCCCGCCAGCCAGCTGGGCCGGCGTGGTCTACTCGATGCGGCGATGGCCGAGGAGGTCAACGTCTTCGTCGCACCCGGCCCCGACCCCGGCGCCGGCCGGCCGGCGCCGTTCACACCCGACCTGTCCGCCCCCATCGACCAGACGCCGCCCGGTGCCAAGGTCGAGACGCTCGACCGGGCCGAGTGCCTGGCCAGACTGGAACGCCACAACGTTGCCAGAATCGGCTATGTCGACGCCGGCTGGCCCGTGGTGGTACCGGTGAACTACCGGCTCCACAACGGAGACGTGTTCATCCGCAGCCTCGCCGGCGGCAAGGTCAGGGCGGCCGAGCGGGGCGATGTGGTCTGCCTCGAGCTCGACGGCTACGACGAGGGCCTGCGATCCGGCTGGAGCGTGGTCGCCCACGGTGCCCTCGAGGTCATCGGCGACCCTACGGTACTGAACGAGGCCTGGGCCAACGATCCCCAACCATGGATCGAGTCCGACAGCTGGCAATGGTTGCGGATGGTGCCGATCTCGATCACCGGGCGGGAAGTGGCACCCGGCATCTCCGAGTGACCGCCGTCGCTGGTCCGCAGTCCGGCCACCGATGACGACCCGACCCGACCCGAAAGGAACATCATCGTGATCAAGCTCACGTTCTGTCTGCGCCGCCGCCAGGACCTCAGCCCCGAGGAGTTCCGCCGCTACTGGCGCGACGAGCACGGGCCGCTCGTTCGGGACCGGGCCGAGGTCCTCGGGATCACCAGGTACCAGCAGGTCCACACCCTCGACGAGCCGTCGTTGCACGCCGCGCTCCAGGCCCGCAACGGTGGGGCGCCGGAGCCCTTCGACGGCATCGCCGAGGTGTGGGTGGCCGACGTCGAGACCTTCCGGGGCGGTGCCGGCACCACCGAGTCACGACAGGCGGCCCGGGAGCTGCTCGAGGACGAGGCCCGTTTCATCGACCTGGCCGGGTCACCGATGTGGCTCGGCGAGGAGATCGTGTTCTACGAGGCCGGTCAATCGACGGGCTGACGCGGTCTGTCGCCGGGCCTCGACCTCAGCGACGCCAGGTCGGCTTGTTCCACCACCGGCCGCTGAACCGCCAACGGGTGTCGGCCACCGGCCGCTCCTCGATCGGCGCCGGTCGCGGCCAGGCCATCGTGAGCGCGGCCACGATCGCCGCCGCCTCTTCGTCGGTGGGTGTGGGCCGGATCCCGGCGACGTCCGGCGCGGCGTCGCTCACAGCGGCACGTTGCCGTGCTTACGACGGGGCAGGTCCTCGTGTTTCGAGGCCAGCATCTCCAACCCGGCGATCATCTTCACCCGGGTCTCGGTGGGGTCGATCACGTCGTCGATGTAGCCCCGCTCGGCGGCGATCCACGGGTTGGCGAACTGCTCCTTGTACTCCTCGATGAGCTGGGCCCGGCGGGCCTCGGGCTCGGCCGCCGACTGGATCTCCCGCCGGTGGACGATGTCGGTCGCCCCCTCCGGCCCCATGACCGCGATCTCGGCCGACGGCCAGGCCAGCGACAGATCGCAGCCGGTGCCCTTGGAGTCCATCACCACATAGGCGCCACCGTAGGCCTTCCTGGTGATGACCTGGATCCGGGGCACGGTGGCTTCGCAGTAGGCGTAGAGCAGCTTCGCTCCATGCCGGATGATGCCCCCGTACTCCTGGTCGACCCCGGGCAGGAAGCCCGGCACGTCGACGAAGGTCAGCAGCGGGATGCCGAAGGCATCGCAGGTCCGGACGAACCGAGCCCCCTTCGAGGCGCTCTCGATGTCGAGCACGCCGGCCAGGACCAGAGGCTGGTTGGCCACGATGCCCACCGTGCGGCCGTCCATCCTGGCGAAGCCGCAGACGATCGATTTCGCCCAGTTGGCGTGGTATTCCATGAAGTCTCCGTCGTCGACCACCTCGGTGACCACCGTCTTCATGTCATATGGCATGTTGGGGCTGGCCGGCATCACCTCGGCCAGCGAGGGGCACAGCCGTTGTGGGTCGTCGCCGGTCACCATCCTCGGCGGGTCCTCCATGTTGTTCGACGGCAGGAACGACAGCAGGTACCGGACATCGTCCATCACCGCCTTCTCGTCGGCCGCCACGAAGGTGGCAACGCCGGAGCGGGACGAGTGGCTGCCGGCGCCCCCCAGCTCCTCCAACGTGACCTCCTCGCCGGTGACCGTCTTGACCACATCGGGCCCGGTGATGAACATGTGCGAGGTCTCTCGAACCATGAAGATGAAATCGGTCATGGCCGGGCTGTACACCGCACCACCGGCGCACGGGCCCATGATCACACTGATCTGGGGAATGACCCCCGAGGCCTGCACCGTGCGGTAGAAGATCCCACCATAGCCGTCGAGGCTGACGACCCCTTCCGGGATGCGGGCCCCGGCGCCGTCGTTGAGACCGATGTAGGGGGCGCCCACCGACAGTGCCAGGTCCTGCAGCTTGTGGATCTTCTCCGCCGAAACCTCGCCGATGGAACCGCCGTTGATCGTGAAATCCTGGCTGGACACGAAGACCTTGCGGCCGTCGATCGAGCCCCAGCCGGTGATCACGCCGTCGGTGTATGGGCGCTCGGTGGCATCGGGATGGCGGGTTCTCGCCAGCATGTCGAGTTCGTTGAACGAACCGTCGTCCAGCAGGTACTCGACCCGTTCCCGGGCCAGCATCTTGCCCTTGTCGTGCTGGCGTTGCACCGCCCGCTCCGGTCCGGCGTGGAGCGCCTCCTGCTTGCGGGCCTCGAGTTCGGCGATTCGTTCTGTCAGCGGATGATCAACCACCGGTGCAGCGTATCGGTTCGGCCCTCCCGGGGCCGAAATGTATCGGCTCGGCCCTCCCGGGGCCGAAATGTATCGGCTCGGCCCTCTCGGAGCCGGCACGAGTCAGGGCCGGCCCGGTCGGTCGATCGACGTCGCCGATGACCCGTCCCAGGTCGGCAGTCCGCCGAGGTCGGCCACAAGGGCGTGAACCTCGGCTTCGGTTCTGACCCGCTGTTCGGGATCGATGTCGAGCAGTTCACAGAGGTGGTCGGCGTAGAGCGCCCAGCCGAGACCGAGCGCCGCTGCGGTTGCGATCTTGGTCGAGATCTCGTCATCGGTCAGCGCTTGATCCGACCGGCGAAGCGCCCGGCGCCAGGAACCGGTGATGGGGTGGGTGGTGAACAGGTCCCGGCCGGCGTCGAGGCGGATCCGGGCCAAGGCCTTGGCCAGCTCCCCGTTGCGTCGGCTGGCCAGATCGGGTCTGGGAAACCCGTCTGCGTCGAGGTCCTCGCCGGCCCTGGTGTTGATCTCGTCGATGGCGGTAGAGAGCAGGCACTGCTTGCTGCCGAAGTAGAGGTGGACCAGGCCATGGTTGACCGTCGCCCGAGCGGCGATCTGGCGAACCGAGATCTCCAGCCCCTCCTCCACGATCAGCTCGATGGTGGCGTCGACCAGGGCCGACATCACCTCCTGACGCCCGACCGGCTTGTGCTCCCGATACATGTCGGCGACGTGGCGCTCAGCGGTTGAGGAGCACGGGGATGGACCGGGGGCCCCGAACCTGACCGTTGGCCCAGGTCGTCTCCCGGTCGGGATCGAGGCGGTAGTCGGGGAAGGCCCGCAGCCACTCCTGGGTTGCCACGACCAGCTCGAGTCGGGCCAGGTTGGAACCGAGGCAGCGGTGGATGCCGAGCCCGAAGGCGACATGGCGATTCCTGCCCCGTTCGATCTGGAATTGATCGGCGTTCTCGAACGCCTCCGGATCGTGATTGGCGGCGGGGAAGGTGACCAGCGTCTGCTCGCCGTGGCGGACCGGGCAGCCTGCCACCTCGGTGTCGGCGATGACCTTGCGACCCATGGTGACCGGGGCGTAGTACCGCAGGACCTCCTCGGTGGCGGTGGTCCAGATCATGTGGTCGTTGTCGGCCGCCACCAGCTTCGCCACCTCGTCGGGGTGCTGGGCGAAGTGCCACAGACCGGAGCCGATGGCACTCCAGGTGGTGTCGATCCCGGCGATGATCATCAGCTTGGCGTACCCGAGCTTCAACTCCCGCGACACCGGCTCACCGTCGATCTCGGCGTTGGCGATCAACGACATCAGGTCGTCCTGCGGGCTGTCGACCCGCACGTCCAGTTGCTGGCCCAGGTAGGCGTCCATCTCCTGTTGGACTTGGATCCGGACCGCGTTGTCCCGGGGGGCGAGCTGGAAGTTCCGGAAGATCCAGTCCCGGAACATGTCGGCGTCGGACTCGGGAACACCGAGCAGCTCGCAGATGCCGTGGACCGGGATGTGCTGGACATACTGCTCGGCGGCATCGGCCCGGTCCAGGCCGTCGAGATCGGCGATCAGGGCCCGGCAGAAGTCCCGCAGGTTCTGCTCCATGGGAGCGATGGCCTTCGGGGAGAACGAGGGCAGCAACAGCCGGCGGTGTTCCTTGTGATCGGGAGGATCGGAGGTGATGGGCGGCGCCGGCGTCCGGGGCGCATCGGGCCTGGCAACGCTGACGAACACCGAGGAGAAGTGCTCGGTGTCGTGGGCGACCTCGGACACCGCCGCCATCGTGACCGGCATATGAGCCCGGCCGTAGCGCTCGGTGGTGGCAACCGGGGTCTGTTCCCGAACCGAATTCCAGATCTCGATGGCGTTGGCACCCCATTGATCGTCGAGCCAGTCCCAGTCGTTCACCCAGTCGGTGACCGGCGGCAGGTCCTGGCTGCTGGTTTCGTAACTCATCGTTTACACCCTTCGCAACGGGAACGATCCGGTTTCCCGGTCCCACTGGCCACAAATTAGTCGGACGACTAACTTGTGGCGAACTCGAATCCGGCGGCCGTCTGGTGTCATGTCAGGTTGATCCGTTGCTGAATTCGGCGAGGGATTGGCGTTCCTGGCGAGGACGCAGGAGGCAGCCTCACTCGTGAGTGTGAGGCAACGACGAGGACGTCGCGAGGGGCGTCAAGCCCCGACGAATTGGCAACATGATTAGCCTGACATCCGCACGCCGGAGGAGATCACACCACGCTGGTTGACCGAGGCCCTCCGGGCCGACGGGGCCCTTGGGGCCGACCAGCGTGTCGATGCGCTTGAGACGGTCAGCCTCGGGCAGGCGGCCGGGCTCCTCGGCGAGCTGTATCGGCTCTCGCCGACCTACAGCGCCGATGCAACCGGACCGGCCTCGCTGGTGGTCAAGCTCCCCAGCACCGACCCTCAGCAGCGCGGGGTCGCGGACGCCCTGGGGTTCTACAAGCGCGAGATCACCTTCTACAACGAACACGCCGACGGGTTGCCGTTCGCCATCCCCCGGTCATACGGGGCAATCCAGGCCGGCGACAGCACCGACTTCGTGTTGCTCATGGAGGACGTGGGCCATCTCGATCAGATCGACCAGGTGGCGGGGGCCTCCCTCGACCAGGCCAGGGCGGCCATCGCCAACGTCGCCCGCCTCCACGCCGGCTGGTGGCAGCACCCCGATCTCGAGCTGATGGCCGAGACGTTCATCCCGCTGTCGGCACCCATCTACCGGGCCGCGTTGCCCGGCATCTTCGACAGCGGCTGGGCGGTGTGCAGGGAGAAGGAGGCGGCCGAGCTCACGCCGGAGGTGATCGAATTCGCCGACAACTACGGCTCGACGCTGCCGTTCCTGCTCGATGAGTTGGCCACCCCGGCCACGCTGGTCCACGGTGACTTCCGGGGTGACAATCTGTTGTTCGACCGCGACGGCGCCCTGACGATCCTCGACTTTCAGATCACCGGCATCGCCGCCGGCATGTACGACATCGCCTACTTCGCCTGCCAGTCGATCGCCACCGATGTCCGGCGGGGCAACGACGATGAGCTGGTCCGGCTGTACGTCGACACCCTGGCCGCGGAGGGGGTCGACCTGCCGCTGGAGCTGGCCACCAGGAAGTATCGACTGGCCACCGCCTTCTGCCTGATCTACGCCGTGACCTCCTACCAGGCCTACGATGCGTTCGACGGCCGCCAGCACCAGCTGATGTCGAGCATGCTGCGTCGCACGGTTCAATCCATGATCGACAACGACTCGCTCAGCCTGATCGACTGAGCGGGAGGCCGACGGCCTCAGTCCGGATCGAGGCCAAGCGCCCGGAGCCGATCGGTTTCCCATGCCGGGCGGGCCGGCGAGTGGCCGAGCTCCACTGCGGCGAACTGCGGTCCGTTCTCGGCCCAGACGTGGCAGGTGTTGGTGTTCATCCGCAACCGCCGTTCCCGGCTCTCGGCATCACCGTCATCGACCAGACGGGCGGCCGGGTCATCGTGCAGGGTGGTCAGGCTCCAACTGGCCTGGACCGCCACCGGTCCCAGCGCCTGGAGCAGGGCCCCGACATGTGAGCAGCCGCCGGGTCCGCCGAACAACGCCCGGACCTTCCGTGCGTAGCCTCGGGTGATCGACAGCCCGACCAACTGCTGATAGTCGACCAGGATGTCGGTGCACGACCGGTAGGGGTGGACGTTCATCGTGGCCTCGACCGCCTCGATGACGAACGACGGCACCAAGACGATCAGGTCGATCTCCATGTCGTGGATGACCAGCGGTTGACCATCGGCCAGGCCAAGACCGTGGGGTTTGTTGTCGATCAGCCTGCCCCGGACCCGCATCCGGCCGTCGCCCTCGTCGAAGGCCTCGCAGTCGTAGCTGCGCTGATGGATCGATGTTGCCATCCCGGAAACAGTACCGACGGCACCGCGGCGGCTCGAATTGTGGATATTGATCAGCCCGCAACGTCCGGCCCGGCGGAGAGGATCTCGAATCGTACGATGCAACGCCTGTCATCGACCATGGCCCGGCGGTAGTCGTCCCAGTCGGGGTGCTCGCCCCGTAGGGTCCGGTAATAGCCGACGAGCTGGTCGATTGCTTCGGGGAGCGACACCACCTCGGCCCGACAGTTCAACTGGACCCAACGGCCGAGCCAGCGGTCGGGGAAGACACACAGGGAGGTGTGCGGGTTGCGGCGAAGATGCCCCACCTTGTACGCGGTCTCCCTGGTGCTCATGATGATCGTGTCGTCCACCACCGCAACGGTCACCGGCGACATCGCAGGCTCACCGCCGGCTCGGGTGGTCAGCATCACCGCTCTGCTGTTGTCCCGGACGTACCCCAACCCCTGGTCGATCTCCATCACCGGACCGTAGACCGCCCTGGCGGTGGGCGCCCCGGTGATGGCCGCCAATGGTGATGGCCGCCAGACGCCGCCGCCGCCAGACGGCCCGGACGTTGGCTCGCCGAAGGCGTAGTCTGGTGCCATGGCGCTGCCGGTGAATCCTCCACTCAAACCGATGTTGGCCAAGGCCGTGCAGGGCATGCCGGAGCGGGACGACCTCATCTTCGAGCCGAAATGGGACGGCTTTCGCTGCATCGTGTTCCGCGACGGCGACGAGGTGATCCTGGGCTCCCGCAACGAGCGGCCGCTGACCCGTTACTTCCCCGAGATGGTGGAACCGATCCGCCGGTCGTTGCCGGCGCGGTGCGTGATCGATGGCGAGCTGATCGTGGCCACCGGGAACCACCTCGACTTCGAAGCACTGCAGCAGCGGATCCACCCCGCCGAGTCGAGGGTCAACATGCTGGCCGAGAAGACGCCGGCCGCCTTCATCGCCTTCGACGTCATCGCCATCGGCGACGACGATCTTCGCCAACGCCCGTTCGCTGAGCGCCGGGCCGCCCTCGAGGAGATCCTGGCCGAGGCCGAGCCGCCGATCCACCTGACCCGGACCACCACCGACAAGGCGGTGGCCGAAGAGTGGTTCCGGGTGTTCGAGGGAGCCGGCCTCGACGGGCTGATCGCCAAGCCGGTCGACGACCCCTACGTCGAGGACAAGCGAACCCAGCTCAAGGTCAAGCACATCCGCAGCGCCGATGCGGTGGTGGCCGGCTTCCGATGGCACAAGGACCGGGAGGGTGTCGGCTCGCTGCTGCTCGGGCTGTACAACGGCGACGATCTCCACCACGTCGGCGTGGCCGCCAGCTTCACCAAGAAGCGTCGGGCGGAACTGGTCGACGAGTTGCAGCCGCTGACCGAAGGGGCGCTCGACGCCCACCCGTGGAAGCAGTGGGCCGACGCCGAGGCCCACGCCGCCGAGGAGGGCCGGATGCCGGGAGCCCCCCACCGGTGGAGCGCCAAGAAGGACCACACCTGGGTCCCGCTGCGGATCGAGCGGGTGGTCGAGGTCAAATACGGCAGCACTCTCAACGGCCGGTTCCGGGAGGTCACGAAGGTGCTTCGTTGGAGACCGGACAAGGACCCGGCCGACTGCAACTTCGACCAACTCGACGAGCCGGTCCCCGTCGGCCTCGACACCGTGCTTGGCACGGCCGACAACACCGTGCTCGGCACGGCCGACAACACCGTGCTTGGCACGGCCAACAACACCGTGCTCGGCACGGCCGACAACACCGTGCTCGGCACGGCCGACAACACCGTGCTCGGCACGGCCGAAGGCACAGCGCCGGGCGGCCGGCGCTGATGGCGGCGTCTGGCGAGTCGATCGTGCGGGAGATCGCCGGCCGGGAGATCAAGATCTCCAACCCCGACAAGGTGTTCTTCACCAAGCGGGGCCAGACCAAGCTCGATCTGATCGACTACTACGAGGCGGTGGAAGCGCCGCTGATGGCGGCCATGGGCGGCCGACCGACCCTCATGCAGCGGTTCCCCGACGGGGCGTCCGGCAAGTCGTTCTTCCAGAAACGGGTGCCGAAGGGCGCCCCGCCGTGGTTCGACACCACCGTCGTCAGCACGCCGAACGGCACCACCTCCAACGCCATGGTGGCCACCGACCTGGCCCACGTCGCCTGGGCGGCACAGATGGGTTGCCTCGGTTTCCACCTCTGGCCGTACAAGGCGGCCGAACCGGCCCACACCGACGAACTGCGGATCGATCTCGACCCATCACCGGGGATCGACTTCGAGGACATCCGGACCGCGGCCCGGTTGGTCCAGGAGTACTTCGACGAGCTGGGCATGACCGCCTTCCCCAAGACCACAGGCAGCCGGGGCCTGCACGTCTTCGTGAAGCTGTTGCCGGGATGGGACAGCTACCAGGTCCGGGCCGGGGCGGTGGCCCTGGCCAGGGAGCTGGAGCGCCGCCATCCCGACCGGCTGACCGCGGCCTGGTGGAAGGAGGAGCGGGGTCAGCGGGTGTTCATCGACTTCAACCAGAACGCCCCCCACAAGACGGTGTTCGGCGCCTGGAGCGTCCGTTCCCGGGTCGGGGCCCAGGTCAGCACCCCGTTCCGGTGGGAGGAGCTGGACGGGATCGACCCTGACGTGCTGACCATGGACGTGGTGCCCGACCGGGTCCGAACCGATGGCGACCCGTGGGCCGAGATGTACGAAACACCGAACTCCCTGGCGCCGTTGCTGGAGGCCCACCAGCGGGACATGGCGAACGGTCTGCAGGACGCCCCCTGGCCGCCCGTGTACCCCAAGATGCCGAACGAACCGCCCCGGGTGGCACCGAGCCGGGCCCGCAAGGAGCCGTCAGGCTGACAGCGGGCCGACGTCGGGCCAACCGAGACCGGCATCGGCCACCGGGAAGCGGTGAATGAAGAGCCGGACGAACCAGCCGACGGTCAGCCCGAAGTAGACGGTCCCGATACCGACGACGCCGCCGAGCAGCCAGCCGACGGCCAGGGCCGTCACCTCGATGATCAGCCGGGCCCTGGCGATCGACATGCCCCGGCGGCCGAGGGCGGTCATCAGCCCATCGCGGGGCCCGGGTCCGAGTCCGGCCCCGATGTACAAACCGGACGCCAGCCCCAGTAGCGGAGGGGCGAGGGCCAACGCCGCCCCCCGAATCCAGATCGACTCCAGATCCGGAATCAGCCACAGTGCGCCATCGACCGACAGCCCGACCACGATCGCATTGGCCACCGTGCCGAGGCCGACCGGTTCTGCCAGTTGCCGCAACGCCAGCACCAACCCGGGAATCAGTCTGGCCAGGCGCCGACCGAGGGGCTTGCGGAGCCGGTAGACCCGGAACCCGAGCACCTCGATCGTGTCGTTCATCGGGCCGGGATGACCGAGAGGTTCAGCGCTCGAGCTGTTTGCGCAACATGACCACCCGGTAGTCGGCCGAGCCGGTCGGCTCGAACTGCTCGATCGAATCGAAGCCGTAGATCTCGTGGAACCGCAGCGAGCGAGGGTTTGGCGGCTCGACGTTCACCTCGGCGCACAGCATCGGCCGCTGGTTGTCGATCGCCCACTGCTCGAAGTCCCGATACAGCGCCGGGCCCCAGCCCGCTCCCCGCTCGGCGTCGGAGATGGCGATCCGGTCCACGTAGGCGAACAGGGGGTAGCGGTCGGCGAACCAGCCGAAGTTGGGACTGGCGTACGGCGCCTCCTCGGTCAGGCCGATGAGGAACCCGCCGATGGCTCCGTCGATGTCGACCACCCTGAAGTAGGAGGCCCAATCGGCGAACGCCGCCAGCTTCTCCTCATCGAGCGGTCCGACCTCGGGCTGGCAGGCGGCGTTCAGTTCCAGCACCGCCTCGGCGTCTGCGGGGTTGTAGGTCCTGATCATCGGTGGTCCCCGATCGTCGTTTCGGTCATCGATCGTGTGCCGGTCATCGATCGTGTGCCGGTCATCGCCGGGCCGCCGCCAGCGCTGCGGTGCGCCTCACCAGATCCGGGGCATCGAAGATCTCGGCCGCCTGCTCCACATCGTCACCGGGGCCGGTCCAGCGGAGCTCGTCGACCGACGATGCGGTCGGGGCGTCCCGCTCGAGGGTGGCCAGGCGGCGGAACAGCAGCGCATCCTCGAGGTTGTCTGCCAGGGTCTTGGCCAGCTTGGCCCCGCTGCGGACCGTGATGTCCCATTGACCTGCGGCCAGCGGGATCTTGTCGAGATGCCGGTACCGGGTCAGGACCGTCGCCGCCGATTTCGCCCCCCACCCCGGCAGCCCCGGAAAGCCGTCGGCGGCGTCGCCGACCAGGGCCAGCCAATCGGTGATCGACTCCGGCGGCACCCCATACTTCTCGATCACCTCGGCAACCCCGAGAATCTTGTTGTTGCGGCGGTCGAACTGGAGCACCCGCCCGTCGACCACACACTGGGCCAGGTCCTTGTCCGGGGTGCACAGCAGGACCTTGGCCACCCGCTCGTCCGCCGACGCCAGCGCCGCCAACGCGGCCATGCCGTCGTCGGCCTCGTACTCCACCATCGGGTAGGTGGCGATGCCGATCGCCCGCAGCCCGTCCTCCAACGGTTGGAACTGGGCCAGGATGGTGGGGTCGAGCCCCTCCCCCGACTTGTAGCCGTGGTAGAGGTCGTTGCGGAATGACTCGATCACGTGGTCGGTGGCCACGCCGATGTGGGTGGCCCCGTCCTCCAGCAACGTCAGCATGCTGCGAAGCACACCCCGGGCGCCGCCGACGTCGAGCCCGTCGGCGTTCTCATGGGATGGCCTGGCGAAGAACTGCCGGAACAGCTCGTAGGTGCCGTCGACCACGTGAACCGTCAGCTGCGATCCTCCTTGACCCACGTTGCGCTCCGTCCGGGTTGTCCACTCGACGACCACCGGGCCGGCGGCCGATCACGTCGAACTATAGTCAGCCGACCGGTGTCTGCTGATGGGCGATTGCTCGGCGGCGGCCCCGAGCCCTGACCAAGCGGTGGCTGCTTGTGCCAGCTATGTTCGATAGATGAGCGATGTCAAGATGGTCCATCACCATCGAGATGTTCAGGGCGGCACGGCCAGAGCCGCAGTTTTTGGTATCAGCGACGGTCTGGTTTCGAACGTCGGTTTGATTCTCGGTGTCGCCGCTGCGGCCTCGGACGCCAGCAGTGTGATCGTGGCCGGTGTGGCCGGCCTGCTGGCCGGCGCAGTGTCGATGGCCGCCGGTGAGTACGTCTCGGTCAAGGCCGAGGCCGAGCTGGTGGAGCGGGAGCTGGCCATCGAGCGACATTCCCTGGCCCAGGACCCGGAGGAGGAAACGGCCGAACTGGCCAGCATCTACGTCAGCCGGGGCCTCGAGCCCGGCCAGGCGAGAGATCTGGCGAATGCGGTGATGGAGGATCCGGAGGTCGCCCTCGAGGTCCACGCCCGCGAGGAACTGGGGGTCGACCCCGAGTCGGTTGGAGATCCGGTCGGGGCCGCCACCTCCTCGTTCGTGGCCTTCGCCATCGGCGCCATCCTCCCACTCATCCCCTGGTTCTTCGCCGAGGGTCGGTCTGCCATCCTGGCGTCGGTGATCATCGGCCTCGTCGCAGCGGCCGCGGTCGGTGCCACGCTGGCCCACTTCACCGAACGGTCGAAGGTGCGGACCGCCGTCCGCCAGGCGTTCATCGCCGCCGTTGCCTGTTCGGTGACCTGGCTGATCGGCTCCGTCCTCGGGGCGACCGTCATCTGAGCTCGCCTTCCGGGGCAGCCGATAGTCTGACCCGATGGCCCGCTCGATCGCAACCGAGGACATCGTCGGCAAGGACGGGCTCCTGGAGTTCGTCAGGCCTCGGCATCACTGGGTGATGACAACGATGCGGCGCGATGGCCGTCCCCAGATCTCCCCGGTCACCGGTGGGGTCGGCCCCGACGAACGGCTGTTGGTGTCCACCTACCCATCCCGGGACAAGGTCCACAACCTACGCCGGGATCCGTATACCACCATCTGTGTCCTGAGCGATCACTTCGGTGGCGCCTGGGTCCAGGTCGACGGTCGGGCCACCATCACCGGCGTGCCGGAGGCGGTGGATGGCATGGTGGAGTACTTCCGGTCGGTGTCGGGCGACCACCCCGACTGGGATGAGTACCGGGCGGCGATGATCCGTCAGGGCAAGTGCCTGCTTTCGATCGAGATCGAGCGGTGGGGCCCCATCGCCACCGGCGGTTTCCCGGCTGCGGTGATCCCCCTCATCGGCGACCAGACCTAGCGTCACCGGAGATCCTGCCTACTTCGCCCCCGACGCTCGGGTCATCCACGCCGACATCGACCCTGCCGAGATCGGCAAGGTTCGAACGCCCGAGATTCCGATCGTTGGCGATGCTCTGGCTGTGATCGAGGCCATGTTGCAGGCCTGGGACGGCCGACCCTCCCCCGACCGGACCGAGTGGCTGGATCGGCTCCGTCGCTGGCAGCACGAGTATCCGCTTCGCTACGACCAGCAGCCAGATGGACCCATCAAGCCTCAGTACGTGGTCGAGGAGCTCTATCGGGTGACGGCTGGGGATGCCATTCTGGTGTCGGGTGTCGGGCAGCATCAGATGTGGGGCAGTCAGTTCTGGAAGTTCGACCGGCCCAATCGCTGGATCAACTCGGGAGGGCTCGGAACCATGGGCTTCGCCGTCCCGGCCGCGGTTGGCGCGAAGGCCGGCATGCCCGAGGAGCTGGTGTACGCCATCGACGGCGACGGTTGCTTCCAGATGACC
>CAMYLA010000034.1 GCA_947259095.1 uncultured Acidimicrobiaceae bacterium
TCTCCTGCTCACCATCTGCTCACAGCGTGCAGTTCTACGATCCGTTGAAGTCCGTTGGGCTGAGACGGGACTCGGGGGATTGACGACGAGCGTACGCTCTTGCGTCTCAGTTGATGTCGTTGGTGTAGGCCGCCACAACTGGTGTCAGATCTCGCATTCCTTCGAACGGGTCGGTGCTGCTGGCCGCGGCGTTGATGTGGGCCGAGACGACGGGCGTCAAGTCCACCATCAACTGGAAGGGGTGGGCCGCGCTGGTCGCAGCGGTGATTTGGGCGGACACGACGGGTGTCAGGTCTGACGTTACCTGCAACGGATTGGCAGTGAGATCACCTGCCCCAAGTGTGGCAGTCGGTGTGCCGGCGAGGGAGAGGTTGGTCTGGGCGTCTTGGCGAGCTGGCGAGGCCATGCTCAGAAACCCGACGCTGATAGCGATCGCCGCGGCCAGTGTCGCTGCGGCACGGATGAATCGAGGTGAGCGAAGGGTGTCATTGGTGGTCGCTGTCATCATGGCGATTTCTCCTTATTGCGGTACCGGTTGGCTCGATGGACCTGGACGATGACCGGTAGCCAGTTACACCAGCGCGCCAAGGCTTGGCGCGCTGGTGTAACGACTCGTTGTCGAGAGCGAACAGCGCTACGTTCGGGGGAAGCCCGACGGGCTGGGAGGAGCCATGAAGTTCGCCATTTGGGGCGAGGTTGGTGCCGAGGGGCCCAACGGGTCGGTTCCGCTCGGTGGTCGACTGCGTTTGTTGTTGGCCGGGTTGTTGGCAGGCCGCAATGCCGAAGTGAGTCGCAACGACTTGATCGCCATTGTGTGGGGTGAGGAATCCGAACCGGTCAACGCCGAGGCCACCCTCCGCCAATACGTGTCGCGGTTGCGGAGAGCCCTGGCCGAGGCCGAGGATGACGCCGACGCCCTGGTCACAACGACACCAAGTGGCTATCGGCTCGATGTAGACCGGTCCTGCGTCGATGCTGACGTGCTGGCTGATGCGGTTGCTGCGAGGACGCAGCCAGCCGATCTCCAAATGATGACGTCTGGCGACCCGTACGGCGCCTACTGCGAGGAGCGGTGGTGTCTGACCGAAGTCGAGCATCAACGGCAGCTCGCAGCTGACGCACGAGATCTGCCCCTAGTGTCATCAACGATCCTGCCAACCGGCACGGTTACCTTCCTCTTGACCGACATAGAGAATTCGACCGCCCAGTGGGATGCCAGCCAGGAGCTGATGGCCGAGGCGGTCGAGCGCTACGATGGAATAGTCCGGGCCGCCATTGATAGATACGGCGGCTACACGTTCTCGACCACGGGCCATGGGTTTGCCGCAGCTTTCGAACGCGTTGGCGATGCGGTCGAAAGTGCTGTCGAGGTACAACGAGCTCTCCAGGCCGAGCCATGGCCCGAGCCGATAGCCGTATTGGTCAGAATGGGGCTGCATACGGGTGAGGCTCAGGAACGTGATGGAGACTATTTCGGACCGGCAGTGAACCGCGCCGCTCGGCTGATGTCATGTGGTGCCGGCGGGCAGATCTTGGTTTCGTCCACCGCTGCGGCCCTGATCTCCGAGTACGAGCTCGAGCCCCTTGGCGAACACTGGCTGAAGGACCTGCGAACCCCTGACCGGGTGAGTCAGGTAGTCGCTGAAGGCCTAGACACGGACTTCCCACCGATCCGGAGCCTCCATGTCGTGCCCAACAACCTGCCGGCGGTTGAAGAGACACTGATCGGTCGTGACGGTGACCGACAGATGGTGTCGTCGCTTCTCACAAACCACCGCCTGGTGACCGTCGTAGGGGTGGGCGGAATCGGCAAAACAAGACTCGCGCTGGATGTAGCGACGAGCGAAGTCCCGTCGTTTCCCGATGGTGCCTGGTGGTGCGAGCTAGCTCCGTGCTCCGACGCCGAAGCAGTACTGCAGACCGTTGCTCGCGTTGTCGGCGCACGTCAGCGGCCAGGAGCTTCTATGGCGCAGAGTGTCGCTGAGTACTGCCGTCACCGTCAGCTGCTGTTAGTTCTCGACAACTGCGAACATGTTCTTGACACGGCCGCCTCATTGGCCGAGCTGATCGCCGACACGGGGTCATCGTCCTCAATTCTGGCTACGAGCCGCGAGGCCCTCGGGTGCCCAGGCGAGCAGACCTACCCCCTCGCCTCACTTGCGGTCGACGGTGAGCACCCTGCCGCAACGGAGCTGTTCCTACGCCGCGCTTCTGAACTCACGCCGAATCGAGAATGGGCCGTGTCCGACGTCGCGGCCATCCACCGGATCTGCCGACGCCTGGACGGTATCCCATTGGCGATTGAGCTCGCCGCCAGCCGAGTGCGATCGCTTTCAGTCACGGCGCTCGAAGGGCGGCTCAATCGAGTGTTCCAGGTCCTCAGGGGTGGACGACGCCGAATCGAGAGACACCGAACGCTCCAGGCAGCAATCGACTGGTCCTATGACGCCCTGGAGCCCACTCACGCGCTGTGCTTCGACCGCCTCGCCGTGTTCGCCGGCGGATGGACCCTGGAAGCGGCGGAGGCCATCGTTGCCGATGACGAACACATCGACGAGATCGAAGTGCTGGACATCCTCGATGACCTCATAGCCAAGAGCCTGGTCACGGTAGACCACAGCCGACTCCACCAGACCCGGTATCGACTTCTGGAGCCACTGCGCCAATTCGCCGAAGACCACCTCGCCAACCGACGCGAGGCCGACCAGCTTCGCGGCGTCCACAGCGTGTACTACACGAACTGGGCCGAGGCTTGGGACGATAGAAGCTGGAACGATGAGCTGGCGTGGCGAGTCGCCATCGAGACTGAACAAGCCAACCTTCGCGCCGCTGTCCGATGGGCCGTAGAGGTAGAAGATGCGGATCATGCGCTCCGCCTCGTGATAGCGCTCGACCGCGCAATCGCTCCGTTCATGTTTCTCGAGATCGGCGATTGGGGTGCTATTGCTTCGAGCATTCCCAGCGCAGGGAATCATCCCCTAGGACCGGTCGTGGCGGGGTTGTCGGTTCCGTCGTTCTTGTGGCGAGGTGATCTCGAAACAGCGGTCGATCTGGTGGAGCGAGCTACGGCCATGCCCACCTATGACCCGACCGCGCATCACTCAAGCATCGCTCGGGCCATGGTCGAATACCACATCTCAAGAGACCGCGAGGCTGCTCAGGCAATCGTGAACAGGATTGAGCCTCGAACATTGGCCGAGCACCTCGAACGCTCATGGGTCCGGTGCGGATGGTTCCCCGACCACCCCGAAGCTGAATCAGACTTGGAGACCCTGCGCAAGATCGTCGAGCAGACGAACAGCACTATTGCCAAGATCCACTACGATCAGGCACAAACCTGGGTCTTGCTGCAACGCGATAACCGCGTCATGGCTGCTGAATACGCACGGAGGGCGATCCACAACGCGCAGCGAATCGGGGCGCGATTCTCCCTGCGCAGGAGCGTCGCGTCTCTCGGGCTCAGTGCAGGAACGACAGGCGGCTTGTCGAGAGACGAACTCCGGCTCATCTCGCAGAGTCTCGAAGAGCAGCGAGATGCTGGCCAAGAGGCGGACCAATGGCTCGTCCTGATCACCGCCGCGGTCGTACTCTGGCGCCACGGCCGGAACCGTCTCGCAGCGCGGATCTACCGCGCCGCGAGTGCAAGTCCCTGGGGTGGCGGCTACAACATGAACCACCTCGCGAAACTGCATCCCGGCATCGACACCTACCTCGATCCCGCAGAACCCCCCGCATCACTCGAAGAGTTGGTCGACCACGCCCTGGCCGAGATGCCAAGCGTCGTCGAAGCTCTCAATAACCCGATCGATGGTCTCTCAACCTAACAGCGCGGAACACCCAGCCTGCCAAGACCACGCGGACCCCTAGACCCCGCCCAAAGGCGAAGCGCCCCTAAAGGAGGGATCTCAGAGATCCCAGCGCCTGCTGCCGCGTGTTGGGAATCACTCTCAAGGTTGGGTGACTGCGAGAAGTTCAGGTAGAAGGCAACCGATGCCAGGGCAAGGACGGCAACAGCTGCACTGGTGACAAGAGTCCAGCGGGTACCCGATGGGTGCTTCCCCGTGAGCTCGGGCCGAGATCCATTGACTGCCAGTTGGGACAGGCGATCGATGATGCGACGCAGGGCCAACTCGTCGACATCGGAGTCACGGAACTGACTCATATCGAGTCGGCCGTCAGTTTGGCGCACAAGTTCAGTCATTGGGCACCTCCAGTAGGCGTCGCAGAGCTTGCCGCAAGCGAAAGACTCTGGACTTGACGGTTGACACGCTTACCGTCTGAATCTCTGCTATTTCAGCGTAGGGCAGGCCGACCAGGTCCGCGAGCACGAGAGTGACTCTGTAGTCGTAGGGCAGCTGATTCAAGGCTCAACGGGTTGTCATCCGAGACACTGCGACCGATTCTGGGCCGTCGCTCGAGTCCGAGAAGGGTGGCTCTTCCAGCTCACTTGGTTCGGGCGCACGTCTTCTGTACACGCGGGCGATCCGGTCATCAATACCCGCTCGCATAGGAGGTTGATTGACATGGCGGGACTGTCGGACCCGACTGCGCCACGCCCGTGACTCGCTGGCCCTCCTCCGAAATTCCCACACGGATACAAGGCTATCGATCGAGCTCAAACCGTCGGGATCTACCGAAGTCACCTCCATGTGTATTGGGGCCGAGAATGGCACCAAAGGTTGCGAGATCGGCAGATTTCATCTTCGGCTTGCAACATGATCGTGGGCCGTTCGGTGCGAGACCAGTGCTACGCGAAAGGTTGCGAGATTCCTCTGCTGCAACCATCGCGACTCCCTCCCGGACCTCTCCAATTGCCGACCAACACCCGCAAGCTGCGGGACACCGACGAGGCCTCGGGTAGGCCAAAGGAGACCCCCTGCCATGAGTAGAACAACGATCCCGACTCTTGACCGCAACGGAGATCTGGACACGGAACACGTGGAAAGACCCACTCGTACCCAACATGACTCAGGGCTTCATCGACGAGAACCAGTGGTTGTAGCTGCTTCTGTCCTTGCACTAGCGGAGTCAGTGTTGGCTGTGCTGGTTGGGTTCGAGATCGGACGATGACTGATCAGCAGATTGCTCTGTTGCAGGGCCTGATCGTCTCCGTTGTAGCCGTCAGCGGACTCATCGTGCGCAATGTCGTTTCACCGACCAAGGTCAGCACCTGACCTCGTCGGTGGCGGCCGAGTTGTTGACGCCTGCCCCGCTGAGGTCGCCGCGGTCAACAACACGGATGTCCACTGTATGTGCCATCCCGCCAGCCGGTCGACAGCTGACTTCGCCTTGCCTCATCCGAATGCGGTGGCAACGACATCTGCTGTCACTCTGTCGAGGGCTACGAGGAGCTGGACGACGAGTTGCGTAACGAACTGCAGCTGAAGCCGGATATGGATTGTCGACCAGACCGAGTGAGAACACCGACAGGACTCCATCGTCGGCTGAGCGTCGGCTGAGCGCATCTGCTCACAACCTGCTCACAACCGTGGGCGATTGGCCGGGATGGGCGGGATCAAGCAGTACAGGTCGGCACGGTCGACCCGCTCGAAAAGGGCCCTTCTGGAGCCGATCTCGCAGTGCCCCCGGTGGGATTCGAACCCACGACCAATGGATTAAAAGTCCACTGCGCTAACCAGGCTGCGCCACAGGGGCGGAGTCGAGGGTAGCGGCCGGAGCCGGCGAATGGCTGCGCTTTTCGGAGGTGGAGACGGCTGTTTTGGCCAAGTGCTGCCCACTTCGTTGATGCTGCTGCCAACATGGGGGCGATGATTCGTGCCTGGCCGCCACTGCTGCGAGCCCGATCGGTGTTGGCGATGCTGGCGGTGGCCATCGTTCCGGTCGCCTGTGGTGAGGTTGTGCCGCCCGAAGCCTATTCGCCAACGACATCGACCACTGCGGTCGATGGGGGCCAACAGGAAACCCCTTCACCGGTCGACAGTCAACCGGAGCCGGTGGCCGGGCTGGAGGGTTTCGTGCCGACACCGGAGCCCGGCTACGTGCCGACGCTGCTGGTCAGCGGCGACAGGTTCGTTCTCGCAGTGGAAAGTCAGCAGTCGACACCGCTTGTGGGCACCCTGGCCGATCTCGACACCATACGTGTGGTCGACGATCTGGGTGGCGGCCTCGTCACCCAGGGCGCCGGAGGACCGGTCGTCTACCGGCAGGCCCAGGGCGACCCCGAGGTCCTCGACGACTCCGGCGCCAGGCTGCTCGATGTCGGGTATTGGGCCGGGTCGCCTCGGGCCTTTGTCGAAGTGGGTTCTGGCCGGGTCGATTGGATCCAGCTCGCCGAGCGAACGGGCAGCGACCGGGTGCGAGAGACCCACCTCGAGCTGGCCGATGACGAGGAGATCGTGTCGTTCGCGGCCAGCCGGGACATCCAGGCGGCGATCATCCAGGACGATGGTTGCGGTCAGCTTCGCTTCTACAACTCCGAAGGCCAGCCACTTTCGTATCCCGGGCCAACCGAGCCGGAGTGCGTCTTCCCCGGTCGCCCGGTCTATGGGGCGGTCGCGCTGAGCCCGGACGGCGACGCGGTGGTCTACACGATCGTCAGCTATCGAGGCGACGGAACCGAGGAGGTCACCGAGCTGGTGGCTCGTGAGCTGCGGGCCGGCTCGAACCTGTTCTTCACTCGACGCATCGGCGAGGACCTCGACGTGGTTGCGTCGCTGGCCTTCGACGGTAAGCGGGCAGCGTATCTGAAGAAGTCACAGGGATCGGACTCGGTGACCCTCCTCGATCTCACGGTCGACAGTCTCGAGGACCCGGTGGACCTGATCGATGCCGGCACCATCTACTCGGTTTCGTTCGCCAGGATCCCGGTTGCCCCGGTTGGCTAGGGGCTACAGTCGATCCGGTGGAGCCCGAGAATCCGGCCGACCAGGCTGACGACGAGTCGACGACCGAGTCCCTGCTGCTCAGCGCTCCCCGGACCGGTTCGCCGTTCGAACCCAACCGGTTGGGGGCGATCCTCGGCCGCTCCCGGTTCGGGGCTCGAGTGGGTCGACTGCGCCAGGGCTCGCCCGCCCCGACAACGCCCGTCGAGGATCTCGTCGAGCCGGATCCAGAACCAGCGAGTGGACCGGGTCCGCACGTCGATGCCGGTGCCCGGCCGGAGGCACCAGCCCGGCCGGAGGCACCAGCCCGGCCGGGGGCACCAGCTTGGTCGGTCGACGCACCGGTCGCCGCCGCTGCCGCCGAAACGGTCGAGGCGGCGATACCGGATCGTCTCCGCGAGGTGGTGCCGCCGCCGGGTGTCGCCGTCGAGTCTGCGGTCCGTGTCGGCTCCGAAACTGAAACCGCTGAGACCGAGAGGGTCCATGTCGCCGACGTCGCCGACGTTGTCACCGTCTCAGACGAGGTGGACGTTGCAGCCGATGTGATCGAAGAACCCCGGGTCGAACCGGTTGTGTCCGATGTGGAGCCGGCCATGCCCGGCGTCGAACCGATGGAACCGACGCTCGAACCTGTCGAAGCGGCCGAGGATCGGCAGGTCGATCTCCCATCGTCGGCTGGCGACCTCCCGGATCTGGCACCGGCGACGCTGGCTGCACCGGTTGCCACCCAACGCACGACCCCGGCCGACCCGACAGCCTTTCGTCCTGACCAGTCGATTCCGGTCGACGTTCCGGAACTCCATCTCGACCGGCCTTCCTCGGCCGACGCCCTACGGGTGGGTGCCGAGATATCGATCGTCACCACCCCCGATTCCGACGATGTTGCGCCCCCGGAAGCGGATTCCGACGGTGCCGCCGAGCCCGCCGGTCCGGCCGACGATGTTGAACCCGCTGCGGAGGTCGAGGACACCGGGCCTGCTGCCGAGGCCGACGGTGTTCAACCTGCTGCGGCCGCCGCGCACGCTGAGCCGGACCTCGGAGATGATCTGGTCACGGCGCTGCCGGACGATGAGACGGCGGACCCCGATCCGGGCACGCTCGGGCCGACCTCCAACGATCAGGCGGCCGATCCCCCGGAGCTGCTCGTCACCGGGTCGACGTTCGTCCTACGTGGGCCGCCGGCCCCGGCAGAGACCAGCGCCGACGCCGATGCCGATCCGGCCCTGGCGAGCCCCCAGCCGACCGACGCCAACGCCGACGATGCAGCCGATGCCGATGATGCAGCCGACGCCGATGATGCAGCCGACGCCGAGGGCGACCTTGGCGGCATCGACCGGCTCGACGTTGCCGGCGCGGCGAACGACCTCGAGTCGCCTCCCGACGAGATGGACGGGCTGCCGACCCTCGATGACCTCAGGGTGATGGCGGCCGATCTCGACGACGTCGATGCGGTGCTGGCCCGCCTCGACGCCGACCCCGATGGCACGGGGGAACCGGCCGGGTCGACGGCGGCCCCCGGAACCCGACACCTGGCATCGGCCGACTGATCCCGACCCTGAACGCTCGGTCTTGCGAGCGCTCGGCTCAGACGCCGTCCTTGGCCATCAGGTACCCCCGGGCTCGCTCGGTTCTCGGGTAGCGGTTGACCAGATCCCAGAAAGCCGGGCCATGATCGGCCTGGACCAGGTGGGCCAGTTCATGGACGATTACGTAGTCGACCACCCAGCCGGGGAAGCCGGCCATGCGGTCCGAGAGCCGGATCGAGCGGTCGACGGGGGTGCAGGAACCCCACTGCCGCCTCTGGTTCGAGACCCACCGGATCGACGTTGGCTCCGGAAGGCCGTGACGCGCCGCCAACCGGCCGGCCCGGTGCTCGAGATCGACCATCGCCGCCGCTCGGGATCGCTCGAACTTGGAGCGAAAGTGATCGACGAAGTGCCGCTCCTCCTTCTGCGAGCAGCCGGCGGGGATCCGGATCTCCAGCACCGAACCGACGAGCTGAGCCTGGGCCGTCTTCCGTCGACGTTTGCTCCTGATGACCTCGACGTGGAGCGGCGAGGGTTGGTTGCAGGGCTCGCCGGCGACGGGCTCGCTGTCGCCGATCGCCTGGCCCGACATCGCCTTGCCGGCGACGGTCGGCTGCTTCGGCGACGGCTCCCGGGCCGCCGAGGGGGCGGTGGCTGGCTCGGATCGGGTCGGTGGTTCGAGCAGATCGTAGAGGCTGAGCTGACCGGCGATCCCGGTCGTCATATCCGGTTGCTCCCGCCCCCGGTCTTCATGTCGGCGGGGATCAACTCCAGACGTTCGCCGCCGATCATGCCACCGTCGCCCGATCGGACCACCCGCCCGTGCAGGTTGGGGATCCGCGATTCGTTGACCCTCAGCTCCTTTTCCAGGGCGATGATCACCCCGCCGTGGCACACCACCAGCGACGTGCCCCCATCGAATGTCGCTGCCACCAACGCCATGGCCCCCATCACCCGGGGAATGAACACTTCGTCGGGTTCCCAACCGCTTGGCCGCTGCTCTCCGTCGACCCAGCCGGGCCATTTCTCGTCGATCTCGATTCTGGTCAATCCCGACCACTCGCCGGCCGAGCGCTCCTGCAGCCCGTCCACCAGCTGAACCGGGCCGACCCCGATGATGGCCGCGATGATCGATGCCGTTTCGGCGGCCCGCAGCTGGGGCGACGACACGATCACATCGACGTTGCCGATCGACTTTGCCGCCTCACCTGCCTGCTGGCGGCCGAACTCCGAGAGCGGCGGGTCGGCCTGGCCCTGCCACCGATGCTCCTCGTTCCAGGTCGACTGGCCGTGACGGATCACCAACATTTCGGCTCCGTTGGGTGTTGCCGTTCCGCTCATCGAGTCTCCATGTTTTGACAGGCCCAACACTACTGGCCGCCGTCGACCACGAGTGTGACACCGCCTTGCCACCTTTTCGGCCACCATTGTCAGCCGAAGGCCCTAACCGCCGCCAACCGGCGCCCGCTGGCCGCCGCTCAATCGGCGCCGTCGGCATCGATGTCGCGGGCGTCGCTGACGTCGTTGCGGTCGTCGGGGTCAAGGCCATCACCGGCGTCGTCGGCGTCGTCGAGATAACGAAGCGCACTGGTGGCTGCCAGGTGGCCGGACATGCCGTGCACCCCACCGCCGGGGGTGGCGCTTGCCGAACCGATGAAGAACCGGTCGACCGCGGTCTGGTAAGGATCGATACGGGCCACCGGCCGGAAGATCGAACGAAGGTTGGCGTAGCTGCCGCCGCCGACGTCGCCGCCGATGAGGTTGGGATTGTCGCGTTCCAGGTCGGCGGGCAGGGACACCCGACGGCTGATGACGGTGTCACCGAATCCCGGTGCGAACCGTTCGATCTGAGCTTCGATGGTGGAGCTGACATCGATCGTCGATCCGTTCGGGACGTGGCAATACGCCCAGACGGTGTGTTTGCCCTCGGGCGCCCTGGTCGGATCGAACAGCGACTGCTGAGCCAGCAGCACGAATGGCCGTCGGGCATGGTGGCCGTCGGCCACGGTGGCCTCGGCCTCCACCAACTCCTCCATGGTGCCGCCGACATGGACCGTTCCCGCCATCGACACATCGTGGTTGGTCCATGGGATCGGTTCGTCGGTGGCGAAATCGACCTTGCACACCCCGGGGCCGAATTTGAACCGTCGGAGCCGGCGCCGGGCCGAGGTGGAGAATGCCCCGCCGCCGATCGACGCCACTTGCCGGGGCGACAGAGCGAACACCACCGCATCGGCAGCCGGCAGATCTCGCAGAGAGGCGACCGGATGGTCGGTGATGATGTCGCCCCCCAGACCCCGGAGCACCGCAGCCAGCACCCGCACGATCTCCGCCGCCCCGCCTTTCGGAAACGGCCAGCCGACGGCATGGACGGCCGAGCCGAGCAGGAAGCCGAACCCGGCGGTGAACGGTTTTGTCAACGGGAGCACCGAATGGGCGGCGTGGCCGGCAAACAGGGCCCGGGCATGGTCGGTGTCGAACCGCCTGGCCATCAGGGTGGCCGGGGCCAACAGCTGTGGCCCGACCCGCAGTGCGGTCAGCGGGGTTCGCAACGTCCGGACCGGCGGCTGCATGGTGAAGGAGACCAGCTCGTCGAATCGTTCGACCAGCGGCCCGAACATCGAGCGATAGGTCTTGGCGTCCTCGCCCAACCCGGACGCGGTGCGGTTCAGGTCGTTCCACGCCACCGCGGCGGTGCCATCGTCGAGGGGGTGGGCCACGCCGGCCGGCGGTTTGACCCATTCGAGACCGTGGTCCGACCAGGGGATGGTCCTCATGAACGGGGAGGCCAGTGCCAACGGGTGAATGGCCGAGCCGACGTCGTGAACGAAGCCCTCCTCGGTAAGCTCGGCCGAGCGGCAGGCCCCACCGATTTCCGACCCCGCCTCCAGGACCACGGTGGAGCGGCCGGCCCTCGCTGCGGTGATGGCGGCGGCCAGCCCGTTCGGCCCCGATCCAACGACGACCACATCGTAGTGAGCGAGCATCACGGACCTACCAAGATTCTGGGGAACGAAGCTGGGACACGATGGTGAGAGTAGTGGCCACCGTGGCACAATGGACGCCGTGATAACGCTCCGTCTCTTCGCCCAGGCCCGAGAATCGGCCGGCACCAAGAGCGTCGGGGTCGAGGGCGAGACCGTCGGCGATGTGCTCGATGAGGCGGTTCACCGCTTCGGAGACCCGTTCGCGGCCGTGTTGGCCGGGAGCAAGGTCTGGTTGAACGGTTCACCGGCCGAACGAGCCGACATTGTCGGCGAAGGCGACGAGGTCGCGGTGCTGCCCCCGGTCTCGGGTGGCTGAACGACTCATGTCTGCGGCATACAGCGGGCGACATCCCGAACAGCGGCCCAATCGTCGAACCAAGCGGCAGACCAACACCATGCGGCGGGCCCAAGCCCGGCACGCAAGGTGGGCCAACAACCGGCTGGCCGTGCCCTACCCCACCGACGGCCCGAAGATCACCTTCGGGGTGCTGTGGTTCGCCATGCTGATCGGGGCGGTCCTCCTCGGATCGTATTTCGACGATCCGGCCATCGCCTCGGTTGCCGTCGCCGGCGTTGCCGCCCCGGTGGGCGGTCTGGCCGGGCTCCAGACGGGCAATGCCTGGTTTCCGAACCTGCCGGCAACCCGGGCGTGGACCGCGGCCGCGGCCTACCTCACCGGGCTCGCCGGTTTTTACGGCCCCTGGGGCGTCGTCGTCGGGATCGCCCTCGGTGTGATCGTGCTGCTGTTCTACCTCGTGTCGTACCGGGGTCATCGCCGCAGTGCCTCGCAGCTGTTCGACGTACTGTTCCGCTCGGCCATCCCCGTCGGCATCGCCGTCGCCTCACTGTCGGCGCTCGCTTCGGTCGGGATCGGAGCCCAGGTCAGCCTGATCCTGCTGGTCAGCGCCTATGAGGCCGGTGATTTCATCGTCGGCTCCGGTGCGGCCAACGCATTCGAGGGGCCGCTGGCCGGGATGGTGGCCATGGGAGCGGTCACGTTCCTGTTGTTCCTGGTGCAACCGGCACCGTTCGACTCGAGCTCGATCCTGCTGTTCGCCTTGCTGGCCGCCATCTGCTGCCCGCTTGGTCAGATCCTGGCCTCCGGCCTGCTCCCTCGGGGCAACGCCTGGGCCCCGGCCCTGCGCCGCCTGGATTCGTACCTGTTGGCGGCTCCGATCTGGTTGCTCCTGATCCTGCAGGTTCCCGGCCTGAGCTGACCCGATCCCGTGCCCCAGCCACCTCGGTGCGGTCTCCGGGGGCGTCCGGGTTTCAGGCCGTCGCCGGTACTACCCTTGGCCCGGTGCACGCCGACCTGCAACGCCTCCTCGCCGACGATCTGCTGTCCGATTTCGCCTCGAAACCGATCGAACGGCTTCGCTCCCTGCGAGTCCAGCTCAACGAGGCCGAGGCCGACGTGTCGTTCGTCCGCCGGGTCACCCAGGGCCGACTCGACATCGTCGGCCACGAGGTCGAGCGCCGGGCCGGGGGCGGCTCACCGGCGAGCGACAACCCCTCGGAGGACCCATCGGCCCGATCGACCGATGCCGGATCGTCGGCCGGTGGTGCCGGAGCCGACGACCCGTCCGGGGTGCTGTTCGACATGCCGGACATCCTCACCGATCCCGACCCCGACGGCGGATCCGGAGCCGGGCCCCGAAGCGCCGGAGCGGTCGGCCGAGCCGTTGCGGTGCTCGATCCGGGCCGCATCGCCCTGGCCATGGTCCAAACGCTGGACGGGATCGCCTCGCCGTCCCAATTGTCTGGCATCCAGGCTGTACACCGGGCCGACCTGGCAGACCTGTTCGACGCCCTCCGGGAGTTCGAGCTGGAACTGTCCTCGATACGGCGGCCGCTCCACGACCGGATCGACACCATCCAGGACGAGATCGCCCGCCGCTACCGAGACGGCGAGGCCTCGGTCGACTCCCTGCTCCGGTAGTCGCAGGTCGGTGCTGCGACCGGTTTTTTGCCGTTGTAGGGTCAAGTGATGGCAGACGCCCCGCCCGACATCGGCGCCTTCATCAGGGAACAGCGCCAGCTGGCCGAGTTGTCACTGCGCCGACTGGCCGACAAGGCGGGCGTGTCAAACCCCTACCTGAGCCAGATCGAGCGGGGGCTCCGCAAACCGTCGGCCGAGATCCTGCAACAATTGGCCAAGGCCCTCGAGGTCTCGGCCGAGACCATGTACGTCCAAGCCGGCATGCTCGACGCCGAGAAGGCCCAGGAGCACTCGGGCCTGGAGTCGGCCATACGGCGGGCCCAGGAGCTGACCGAGGAGCAGCGGAAGGCCCTGCTGGCGGTCTATCGGTCGTTCGTCGGGACCAACGAAACGGTCGAGGCCGGGGTGAAGTCGGCGCCGAACCGGAACCGGCCCGGCCGCGGCCAGTAGGGGCAATCGGCGGCCGACAATCTACAGTTGATCCGGTGATACGTCGGGCTGCGATACTCTCGCTGCACACGTCGCCGCTGGCCCAACCGGGCACGGGCGACGGTGGCGGAATGAACGTCTACGTTCGGGAACTTGTCTCGGCGCTGGCCCAGGCCGGTGTTGTCTGTCGCGTCTATGTCCGGCGATGGGCCGACGATCTGCCGGAACGGGTGGTGGTCGAGCCCGGGTTCGACGTGGTCCACGTCGCCGCCGGCCCCAGCGATCTGCCCAAGGAGGACCTGGCGCTCCACGTCGAGGACTTCGCAGACCAGGTGGCCAAGGATCTGGAGGAGTTCCAGCCGGACGTCATCCACGCCAACTACTGGCTCTCCGGGGTCGCAGGGCGGTTGTTGAAGCAGCGCTTCCAGCTGCCGCTGCTCACCACGTTCCACACCCTGGCCAGGGTCAAGGCGGAGTCCGGCGACAGGGAACCGGAATCGCGGGCCAGGGCCGAGGCCGAGGTGATGGCCTGTGCCGATGCGGTGCTGGCAAACGCCACCGCCGAGGCCGAGCAGCTGATCGAGTACTACGACGCAGACCCGACCAGGATCGAGATCGTGCCCCCCGGGGTCGACCACGCCCTGTTCTCGCCCGGCAACCAGGCCGGGGCCCGGTGGGCGCTGGAGACAAACGACGACCCGCTGCTGGTGTTCATCGGCCGTATCCAACCGCTCAAGGGGGTCGACATCGCAGTGGAGGCACTGGCCCAGGTCCAGCGGTCCGACGCCAGACTTTGGATCGTCGGTGGCGCCAGCGGCAAGGGTGGCGGCGCCGAGGTCGATCGTGTCCGGTCGCTGATCGAGGAGCTGGGGCTGGTCGAGCGGGTCCGATTCGTCCCCGCCCAGCCCCATCACCTGCTTTCCACCTACTACCGGGCGGCCGACGTCTGCCTGGTCCCCAGCCGATCCGAGTCGTTCGGTCTGGTGGCGCTGGAAGCCGCGGCCTGCGGCGTGCCAACCGTGGCCTCGGCGGTCGGTGGGCTGCTGACCCTGGTCGACCACGGCCATTCCGGTTACCTGGTGGAGGGCCGGGACCCGGCCGACTATGCGGCCTGGATCGACACCATCCTCGGCGACCCGGTGCTGGCCAGGCGGCTCTCGGTGTCGGCCGCAGCCCGGGCCAGAACCTACACCTGGTCCACCTCGGCCTCGAGGCTGCGACGGTTGTACGAGGATCTCGCATCGAGGAGCCTTGCCCCCTGTGATTGACCGGCCAGACATGGAGGAGTCCGATGACTGATCGTCCGGCCACCGGAGACGAGCTCGATGCGTTGGAGGCCACCATCGACGCCTGGTTCCAGATCCAGGTGGCCGAGAATCCGGTGGTGGTGACCGTGGAACGGGAAGGCTCGGAGCAGCGGCGATGGTTCGTCCGGGTCAAGGGTGAGGAGAAGGACGTGTTCACCATCCGCTACCACCTCCGGCAACGGACGCTGCACTACGAGACGCACTTCATGCCGGCCCCGGAGGAGAACCAGGCCGAGTTGTTCGAGCACCTGCTGCGACGGAACCTGAAGATGTACGGCGGCAGCTTCGTGATCGGTGAGGAGGACGCCGTCTTCATCCAGGGCCACCTCGACCGCAAGATGATCACCGCCGAGGAGCTCGACCGGGTGCTCGGCTCGGTCTACTCCTGGGTCGAGCAGTACTTCCGGCCGGCGCTGCGGATCGGCTTCGCCTCCCGTTTCCCGTAGCCGCCCGAGCTGCTCCGCCGTCCAGCCGGCCGGCCACGTGCGCCGGGTCTCAGCCGGTGGCGCCCCGCCCTGCTGCGGTGGGGCCGAAGCGGGCCATGTCGGCGTCGAGGTCGAGCGGCACGTTCGATGGCTCGTCCGGATCGTGGAGCGCGACCGGGAGCTCCCACATGATCTCGAATTCGATCCCGTCGGGATCCTGGCAGTACAGGCTGCGACTGACCCCGTGGTTGTTCTCGCCGACCAGGGCTCCCATGGCCGCCAGTCGCTTTTTGGCCTCGGCCAGGTCGGTCAGCGTCTCCACCTCCCAGGCGATGTGGTACAACCCGATCGATCGCTGGCCTGCGGAGGGACCCTGGGCTCGGAACAGGCCGAGGTCGTGGTCGGTGCCGGACCTCGGCGACGAGAGGAACACCGCATCATCGGTCCGGACCTTCGTCTCGAGGCCGAGGGCCTGTTCGTAGAACTCCGCCGATCGCTGGGGGTCGGCGACCCAGAGCACGGCGTGACGCATTCCCAGTGTTGCAACCATGGATTCAGGATAGATCGCCGGCCTGCGGTAACGGCAGGGCTCAGCGGTGTTGGTCGATCAGGATGGGGTTGCCGTCGGGGTCGATCAGCGAGATGTGGGCCGGCCCTGCGGTGTTGGCCGGATCGATCCGGTCCTGGAGGTCGAGGCCGGCCGCCTCCAGGCGGGCGGCGATCTCACGGACGTCGGTGAATTGTTCTGGCTGGCTGCCGTCGAGCACCATGCCGGGGTTGAAGGTCAGGATGTTCTTGTCGAACATGCCGCTGAACAACCCGATGACCGCCGGGGGGTTGACCAGGATGAGCCACCCCTGCTCGGCGTCGCCGCCGGTCTCGGTGAAGCCGAGCTTCTCGTAGAACGACTTCGACGCTGCCAGGTCGGCCACCGACAGGCTGATCGAAAATGCACCCAGGTCCACGTCCGGACTCCCTCCGCTAGATCGTGTTCAAGTATGACCACCTATCGGATGCTTGGCGAGTGAGGTGGCCGGGACTGGTTGCCGCCGATCCCGGCCGGTACCGTATGGCATGCAACCGGGGGAGCCAACCTCAAGGGTCACGGGGGCCACCACATGAGCGACGACAGCCTGCGTATCGTTCGGGCACTACTCGACGGGGCCGGCCTGGCCCCACCGGAGGATGAGGTCGAACGCCTGGCCGGGCTCTACCCCGGCCTCCGAAAGACGATCGAGCGGTTCCATCAGGTCGACGTGGGAGACGAGGTGGCGGCTGCGGTGTTCCGGGCCGACCCCGGCCCCGGGTCGGCCACCGGCGCCAATGGGCACGCCGGCTCGACCGGTGCCAAGCCATGATCGCCGACCCGGGACACCCGTTGACGATCCGGACCGCAGGCGAGGCGCTCCGCTCCGGCCGAATCACCTCGGTGCAGTTGGTCTCCGAACTGCAGGCCGCGGCCGATCGACTCGACGAGAGGCTCGGCACCTGGATCGTCCGGTTCGACGGGCAGGCGCTGGCTCGGGCCGAACAGGCCGACGCCGAGCTGCAGCGGGGCGATGACCTCGGCCCACTCCACGGCATCCCACTCGGGATCAAGGACATCCTGGCCACCGACGAAGGCCCCACCACCGCCCAGAGCCTGGTCCTCGATCCGCACTGGGGCGACCAGGGCGACGGTCCGGTCCTGCGACGACTCCGGGCCGCCGGTGCGGTGATCATGGGGAAGACAACGACCATGGAGTTCGCCATCGGCCGACCCGATGTCTCAATGCCGTTCCCCCTACCCCGTTGCCCGTGGGACACCGACCGGTGGACCGGCGGCTCCAGTTCGGGAACCGGCAACGGGGTGGCATCGGGTCAGATCCTCGGCGGGTTGGGCACCGACACCGGTGGGAGTGTCCGGCTGCCGGCGGCCTACAACGGCATCACCGGCCACAAGCCGACCTTCGGGCTGGTACCGAAGTCGGGCTGCGTTCCCCTGGGTCTGAGCTACGACCACATCGGCCCGATGGCCCGCACCGCCTGGGACTGCGCCGCCATGCTCACGGTCATGGCCGGCGCCGACCCGTCGGACCGCACCACCGTGGCGCGACCGGCCGAAGACTACACCGCGGCCCTTGGCCAGGGCCTCGACGGGTTGACCATCGGGGTGATCGCCAACGATCACATCACCAACGGCAGTGCCGAATCGACCATGGCGGTGTTCGACGAGGCGGTGGCCCGCCTGGCCGCCGGCGGTGCCGAGGTTCGCCCGGTGGAGCTGCCGCTCTACGGCGAGATCTCCACCGCCGCCTTCCTGGCCCTGGAGGCCGAGGCCTTCGCCTGGCATCGACGGAACCTGATCGAGCGGTGGTCGGACTACGGGCGCCCCACCAGGCTGACGATCGCCCAGGGGGCGTTGCTCAACGCCGGGGATCTGGTCCAGATCGAACGGGTTCGCCAGGTCGCCAGAATCCGGATCCTGGAGCTGCTGGCCGAGGAGGGCATCGATCTCCTGGTCGGCCCCACCACCGGCTACGGGGCGACGCCGTTCACCGGAGCCGATCCGGCCGCCATCGCCACTGCGTCGCTGCACACCCCGGCCTGGAACACCACCGGCTTTCCCGCCGTCTCGGTTCCGATGGGCTTCGACGGGGACGGGCTGCCACTCGGGTTGCAGATCATCGGCCGCCCATTCGCCGACGGGCCGGTCCTGGCCGCGGCCGACGCCTATCAGCGGCTCACCGACTGGCACCTCGCCACCCCGCCGAACCACCGGTGACCGGCGGTCGGCCCCACGGGCCCGGCGTTGCCCGCCGGGCCGTATTGGCGGGAGCCCGCCGGGCCGTGTTGTCGGGGCCCAGCGGGCTCCGCTCGCCCTCCGGGCCGTGTCGTCAGGCCAGGACCTCGGCCACCACCAGTTCCGACAGTCTCTCGTCGTCGTAGCCGAGCACCTCGAGCAGCACGTCGAAGGTGTGCTGGCCAAGGGTGGGCCCGGCCTTGGTGATGTCGGCCGGGGTCCGGGACAGCTTGAATCTGGCTCCCTCCACGTACATCGTGCCGTTCTCGGCGTGCTCCCCGGCGATGAAGTGCTGGCGGTGGGCCAGTTGCGGATCGGAGGCCAGGTCGACGCTGTTCTGCACCCGATGGCAGGCCACACCGGCGGCCTGGAGCTCGGCCTCGAGCCGGGCCCCGTCCCGATCGGCGGTCCAGCCGCCGATCAATTCCTCGAGCTCGTCCTCCCTGGCCTTGCGCCCGGCATGGTCGAGCGACGCCACTTCGGCTCCGAAACCTGCCCGATCGCACAGGGCCCGCCACTGGTCGTCCGATTGGCAGGCGATGGCGATCCATCGATCGTCGCCCGCAACCGGGAACACGCCGTGGGGAACCATCGACTCATGACGGTTGCCCGGTCTGGTCGCCTCCCGTCCGTTGACGACATAGTCCATCAGGGCCGGGGCCAGGAAGCTGATCGACGCCTCGGCCTGCGACAGATCGATGTACTGGCCGTGCCCGGTCCGATCCCGATGGTCGACCGCGGCCAGGATGGCGGTGGAAAGGAACCGGGGGGAGATGTAGTCGGTGTAGGCCCCGAAACAGCCGGCCGGCTCCCGGTCCGGCCAGCCGGTCAGGTCGTAGAAACCGGACAGCGACGCCCCCATCGTGCCGAAGCCGGCCAGGCTCGACAGGGGTCCGGTCTGACCGAACAGGCAGCTGCTGGTCACGATCACGTCTGGCTTGATGGCCCTGAGCTCGTCGTAGGTCAGGCCCCAGCTCTTCATGGCCTTTGGCGAGAACGATTCGCAGACCACGTCGGCCCAGCGGACCAGGTCGTGGACCACGTCCTTCGACTCCGGCTTGGACATGTCGAGCGTGATCGACAGCTTGCCCGCGTTCATGTTCTGGAACAATCCGCTGTTCTCGGCGCCGCCCTCGTTGTTGAAGAACGGTTGGATGGTCCTGGCCGCCTCGATGCTGTTGGCCGATTCGATCCGCACCACCTGGGCGCCGTTGTCGGTCAACACCCTGGTTGCGGCCGGGCCGGCCATCACCCACATGAAGTCCAGGATCTTCAGCCCCGCCAGGGCACCGGGGCGGTCACCCCGTTGATCGTCCGGCGTCGGTACCGCAGGCGGGATCGGCCGGGTCGGCGATCCGGGGGCGGCCGAAGCCAGCTCGTCGAGCACCGCCTCGGTGTCGGCCCCGATCGTCGGCGGTGGACGGTCGATCACGATCGGCGTTTCGCTGAACTTGGCGAACGGTCCGGGGAACCGGACCGATCGACCCAGCACCGGAACCTCCACGTCCCGCCAGAACTCCCTGGCCTCGTACTGCTCCGATCCGGCGACATCTCCAACGGTCGCCACCGGCACCATCAGCAGCCGCTTCTCCAGCGCCGCCTGCTGCAGCTCGGCCTTGGTTCTGGTGGCGGTGAAATCGGCGGCAACGTCCTGGATCCGCTTGTACTCCTCGATCGGGATCCGCCCGGTGGCCACCCCGTCGACGAAGTTGATCCAGTCGATCTCGAGGTCGGCGTCTTCGCAGCCGCCCTCGGAGTGGATCCATTCGAACAGCCGCTGACCGAACGGCCCGATGGCGGAGCCGAACAGGATGGTGGTCGAGACGTACCCGTCGGCGGCCGGTGACCGGAGACGGATCTCGAACGGGCCGAGCTTGGCACCGCCACTCATCCGGGACCCCTCGGGCGACCCGTACAGATGTGACAACGAGGTGGACTGTGTGGCCTGCAGTATCGACTGCTGGGCCGATACGTCGACATGCTGGCCAAAACCGGATCGATTCCGGTCGTACAGGGCGATCATCGTGGCCGCTGCCGCCTCGGCCGATCCGTGGAGGAATGCCTGATCGAGAGGGATCCGTACCGGCGGCCGGTCGGCGTCGCCCATGATGTTGAGCTGCATGCCGGCCGCCACGAGGGTGAGGTCGGTGGCGGCCCAGTCGGCCTTGGGACCGGTCTGGCCGAAGGCGGTGATCGAGGTGTAGACCAGGCCGGGGTTGTCGGCCGAGAGGTCGGCACAGCCGAGCCCCCGGCCGGCCATCACCCCCGGGTCATCGGATTCGATCACGACATCGGCGGTGGCGGCCAGGGCCGCCAGCCTGGTCCGGTCATCGGGGTCTTCGAGGTCGAGCGTGACGCTGCGCTTACCCCGGTTGTAGGACCAGAACCACAGCGAATGCTCCGGATCGCCCTCGTGGCCATCGGCAAACGGGCCAAGCCGCCTCGACCGTGAACCGCCGGGCGGCTCGATGAGAATCACTTCGGCCCCCAGGTCGGACAGGATCTGCCCGGTGAGTTGGCCCCGCTCGTCGGAGAGGTCGAGCACCCGATATGGCAAGATCGTCATCTACATCCCCTTCTGGATCCCCGCGAGTATCTCCGAACCGGCCGGGAGTTTCCAAGCGGGGGACCAGCGGCCCATGAGCCCCACCGGGATGTTGCGACCCGAACCCCCGGCAAGATTGTTGCCGGGTGTCGTCCCGCGACGGCCATCGACCGCTGGCTACCATCTCCTTGGTATGAACCGCGAGTCGACGCCGACGACGCGCATCCTGCTGTCCGGACCGGACGTTGGTGAGCAGGATCGCCGAGCCCTGCTCCGAGCCTTCGATGACGGCTGGATCGCCCCGGTCGGGCCCGAGTTGTCCCATTTCGAAGAGGAGTTGGCCGACTACGTCGGGGCCGAGGCCTGTGTCGCCCTGGCCTCGGGCACCGCGGCGCTCCATCTCGCCCTGCTCGATGCCGGCGTCGGGCCGGGGGACGAGGTGGTCGTGCAGTCCGCCACCTTCGCCGCCAGCGCCTTCGCCGTCGTCCACGCCGGGGCCACCCCGATCTTCTGCGACGTCGACGCCGACACGTGGGCGCTCTCGCCGGACCTGCTGGCCGAACTGCTGGCCAAGAAGGCGGCGACCGGGAAACCACCGAAGGCCGTCATGCCGGTCGACCTCTACGGCAGCTGCGCCGACTACGGCCTGCTCGGGCCGCTCTGCGAGGAGTATGGGGTCGCCATCGTCGAGGACGCAGCCGAGGCGCTCGGTTCGACGTCTGGCGGACGCATGGCCGGGTCGTTCGGTCACCCGGCGGCGCTGAGCTTCAACGGCAACAAGATCATCACCACCAGCGGGGGAGGGGCGCTGCTGGGCTCGGCGGCGATGGTCGATCGGGCCCGGTACCTGGCCACCCAGGCCCGGGCCCCCGAGGTGCACTACGAACACACCGACATCGGCTTCAACTATCGTATGTCCAACCTGTTGGCCGCCCTTGGTCGGTCGCAGCTGGCGGCGCTGGAACCGAAGATCGCCAGGCGGGCCGCCATTCATCGCCGCTATGTCAACCACGCCGGTCTGGCCGAGCTGAGCTGGTGCCCGTTCGCCTTGACCGAGCGGCCGAACCACTGGCTCAACGTGGCGTTGCTGCCGGTCGGCCTGGACCCGGCCGAGGTTTGTCGCCGCCTCGACGGCGAGGGAATCGAGGCCAGACCGGCCTGGAAGCCGATGCACCTCCAACCGGTCTTCGCCGGCTGTGAGATGGTCGGCGGCGACACCTCCGAGCGGCTGTTCCGGCGGGGCCTCTGCCTGCCGTCGGGGTCGGCTCTTTCCGATGGCGAGGTCGATCGGGTCACCGAGGCGCTGTCGGCCATCGTCGCAGCCGTGCCGGCATAGGCCGGGATCAGGGATCGGCCCTGCGCCGACCTGGGCCGGTTTGGTAGGCCTCTAACAAATATGTTAGAACGGCTAAGTGCTGGATCTCCCTCCATACCCTGCGGTCCGATCGGACCTTCACCGGTGAGACCGGCGAAACGGCCGCAGCTGAGCCCGGAATTGGTGGTCGAGACCGCGGGCCGGCTCGCAGACGAGCACGGCCTCGACGCCGTGACCCTCACCAGGGTGGCGCGTTCACTTGGCACCTCTCAGCCGGCCCTGTACCGCCATGTCGACGGTTACGACGACCTCATCCGGTCGCTTGGGCTCCGGGGCCGGGAGATCCTGGCCGACCGGCTCAGCAGGTCGGCCATCGGGGTTGCCGGCGAGGATGCTGTCAGATCGATGGGAACGGCGTGGCGGCAAATGGTGGCCGATCATCCCGGACTGTACGCCGCCACCGATCGCTGCCCCTGCGCCGGCGACGCCGAACTGGAGGCGGCGGTGGATCGGGTCGTCGAGACGTTGGCCCTGGCCCTCAACGACTTCGATCTGTCCGAGGACCGCAAGGTGCACGCCGCCAGGAGCCTGCGAAGCGCCTTCCACGGCTTCAGCCACCTGGAATCCGGCGATGGCCACCCCAAGGAACAGGACCTCGACGCCTCGTTCGACGAGCTGATCGAGTTGCTGTGCGTCGGCATCCGGGCCATGAAGTGAGGCCGGCCACCATCGGGTTTGCCGGCCGCGACTCCCGACCGATGCGACGTCGGGAACGGGATCTTGATGCTGTTGTCCTTGAAGACCTTGGACACGGTGGTGGCCACCAGATGGCGGGTCCGCCACATGGAGGCGATCGAAGGTTCGTGCCAGAACTGGACGAGCGCAAAGAGCAGTCCGGGCGGATGGTCTGGCTGCTCGATAGTCCGAGATCCGGGGGGTTTCGGAGCCATCATCGTGGGTATGACGAAGCGGAGCACGTCGATGCCGGCGCTCCACAGCAGCGCACGGCCATGAAAGGAACGAGTCAACCGTGACCTCCCAGCCTGCAGACCAGCTTCCGCCTGCGCTCGAGACGATCCCGGCCCCGGTGACCGCAATCGACCGATTGCAGACGCTGTATCGCTCACCCGGCCCCTACACCAGCGTTTACCTCGACACCGAACCGCTTGCACCTTTTGGTGACGACGGCATGGATCGCCGGTGGCAGCAGCTGAGACGCCGGCTCGAGGCCGATGGGGCGCCCGAGGTTGCGCTGAGCGCCATCGAGGCCCGGCTGGGTCTTCCCTCGCCCGAGGACACCTCGGGCGTGGCCGTCATCGCCGCCGCCGACGGGACCACGATCGTCGATCACGGCCTGGAGCCGCCCCATCACGACCTCGGGGTGGTTGACACCCTGCCCTACGCCGCACCCCTGGTCGAATGGCAGCAACGACGGGTGCCCCACCTGGTGGTCACCGTCGACGAGGCCGGTGGCGACATCGCAACCTTCGGATCCGACCACTTCACCCGGGTCGACGGCTACAACGTCGCCCCGCAGGACCTGGTGGAGCTGGCCCTCGCCACCGCAGCAGCCGTCCTGGCCAGGCTGGTGATTGTCGTCGGTGACCCGTCGCTGACCGGCACGCTGAGCGACGCACTGGCGAAAAGACTGCCGGTCGGCTGTCGCCTCCTCACCGAACCGATGACCGATGATGCCGACGAGCTGGCCATCCTGGTGGTCAGACACCTCAGTGATCTGGTTGCCAGGGAAACCGTGGCGCAGCTTCGGGAGCAGCGGTTCATGGCCGCCCACGATGCAGCGGTCGACGGCACCGGCGACACGGTCGAAGCACTCGTTGAAGGGTCGGCCGACCGGCTTCTCATCCATGACGACCCCGAGGACCAACGTCGACTGTGGATCGGCCCAGAACCGAACCAGCTGTCACTCGACAAGGCCACCGGGTACCACGAGGCCCGCCTGGTCGACGCCCTGATTCGCAGCGCGGTGCTCCAGGGCATCCCGATCCGGATCATTCCCAGTACCGGTCCCGACGGCCTTTCAGACGATGCGGCGGCGCTGATCGATCCTCCACCGGTCATCGACGAGATCTGACCGATCGGGTCGGTGGAGGCTGGGGCCGGCCCGCCCGGCACCGCTCACTCCTCGTCGAGCCGCAGCTTGCGGTGTTCCACGGTGATCTGATCGTGGATGGTGTCGCCGGTGGCCGCCGGCCGATTGGCCAGGTTCCGAAGCACCTCGATCCGGCCGTAGGCCACAACGTGGTCGTCGTCGTTGACGACGGTGTCGCCGTTCGGTGCACCGTCGAATCTGCCATCGGTCCGGTGGATGCCGAGCACCACCACCCCCTCCCTGGTCAGGTGGAGCTCCGAGAGCGGCCGCCCCACCATCCACTCGCCGTTGCGGGCGTGCAGCTCGGTGATGGCGTAGTCGTTCTGTACCCGGAGCAGGGCCGCATAGTCCTGGGTGTCGAGTTCGGTGAATCGGGCCAGAAGGGCCCGGGTCGCCCGTTGGATGATGGCGTTGGCCGCCCTGGTGTGGAAGGCGGCGAAGATGGCGATGATGCCGACGATCAACAACACGGAGCGGCGCAGCGTCTGCTCGGTTTCGGTGTTCAAGAAGGCCAACATGAGGCTGGCGATGCCGGCCACCACACTGGCGTTCCCGATCGTCATCAGATACAGCACGATCTGTCGCCGAACCGGGTGGCTGGTGATGTCCTCGGCCTCGCTGGTGGTGAAGCCGACGCCGAGCAGGGCCGAGCGTGCCTGGAACGAGGCACTGTCCCGGGCCATGCCGGTGGCCTCGAGGGCGACCGACCCGATCCGGGACACGATCAGCAGGGTTGTGAGCACCGACAGCAGGCCGACGAGAGCGAACATGGACACATCATGGCGCCATCGGCGGGCCAAGGGAACAGTCAACCGCCCTTTGCCGCCGCAAACGGGCTGTCGCCCGTGCCCAACCCGTCAAGTTCCGGTCGGCCACGGTCGATAGCTCGGATGGTCCACCGGGAGCAGAACGGTTCGCAGATGGAAGACGCCGACGCACGGTTTTCGACAGACGGTTCAGTGGTGACCGGCGACGACGAATGGCTCGACGCGGTGATGCTGGAGGATGACGACCTCGATGCCGAGGTCCTGAGTCGGCTGCTGGAAAGCGCCTGGCACGGGCGGGTCCGTCTGACCCGATTCGTCGAGCTCGGCGAGCTGGAGGACGGTGTCGCCGGGCTGGACCCGGCGGTGATCTTCGTCGACCTCTCCCTGCCGGACGAATCGGGGATCGAGGTGGTCCGTCGGGCCGTGAGGTGCGCCGGGGGAGCCGCAGTGGTGGTGTTGACCGGCAGCGTCGAGCCGTCGATCCCGGTGCTGGCGCTGGAAACCGGCGCCCAGGACTACCTCACGAAGGGCTCGTTCAGTGTCGACGTGCTGGCCAGGACGCTGCGATACGCCATCGCTCGGGCCGGCGCAGATCGGGAGATCCGCCGGATCGCCTGCGATCTGAGCGCCCTCAACAGTGAGCTCGACCAGTACGCCGGCATCGTGGCCCACGACCTGCGGGCCCCGATCAGGACCGCCAGGCTGTTCGCCGATCGTATGATCGCCGCCACCCGGGAGGGCCAGGATGCTTCGGCCATGGCCGAGGCCCTCGACGCCAGCCTGGAACGCAGCGAAATGATCATCAGCCGCCTGTTGCAGCTGGCGACCCTGCGCGACGATGCGATCGAGCCCGTCGACGAGACCCTGGCCACCATCGTCCACGACATCCGGGTCGATCTGCTGGCCGACATCCAGGCCAACGGGGTGAACCTGCGATGCGTGGTCGACGGCCCGATCCGGGCCGATCGGGTGCTCGTTCGGGAGCTGCTCCGGAACCTGGTGCAGAACTCGATCAAATACCGCAGCCCTCGGCGAGATCCGGAGGTGCTGGTTTCGACAACCGCCGACCGCTACCACACCGAGCTCACGGTCTCCGACAACGGCGTCGGGATGGATGCCGAACACCATGAGCGGGTGTTCCGCCTCTTCGAACGGTTGGAGACCCACAGCGAGAGCCCGGGGTACGGTTTCGGTCTGGCGTTCTGCCGCCGGATCGTCCAGCTGCACGGTGGCTCGATCCGGGTCGGCGACAACCTGGGCGGGCCGGGCACAACCGTGACGGTCGTGCTGCCCACAGGCTGATCAGTCCAGGTCGGACCCGGGGTTGCACTGGGCTGCGATGTCGGCGACGAAGTCCACCAGTTCCTCGTATTTGCTCGGCTTGACCCGGTGCCACATCGCACCCTTTTCCAGGCTGAGATCGATGTCCTGCTGGCGGTAGGACGAGCTGAACACGCCGATCAGTCCCGGCCGGATGGTCGGCTCGTCCTGCAGCGCGTCGAGCACTTCGTGGCCGTCCATGCGCGGCATCCGCATGTCGAGCACCACCATATGGGGCATGGTGCCGGTCGAGACCCGGCTCCGCAGCTCGTCCATCAGTTCCTCGCCGTTCTCGACGAAGCTGAACTCGACATCCACGTTGCAGTCCTGGGCCGCCATGACCATCAGCAGTTGATCGTGGGAATCGTCCTCGGCCACCAGGATGCTGGCCGGCACGGTCGGCCGGGCCAGGGTCGATCGAGACAGTCCGTGTTTCATGTTGCTCCATCCCATGTTCTGCCGACGATCGGCGGTTTCTCGTTTTCCCGTCGACCGACTGTGGCCCGGGTGAAGCACTTTTGGCCGACTTTGGGCAGCCGGTTGTGTTGCAATGGCCTAGGGCAATGGGTCAACGGGTTCAAGTTCTGCGGCCCGGGCGCCGAGAACGTTCACATGGCGACCTCCACAGCGATTCGAAAGGACCGGCACATCGAAACGTCGATCCTCGGAGAGCTGCTGTCGGCCAATCGGGCGGCCAGCGGGCTGACCCTGGAGGCCCTCAGTAGTCGTAGCGGTTTCGCGGTCGATCAGATCGTCGACGTGGAGTCGGGAAGGCATGACTTGGAGGCGCCGGCCCTCGAACGGCTCCTCGCCAACTACGAGATCCCGGCCATGATCAAAAGCCGGAGTCGCCTGTCGGTCGAGATCAGCCTCGACGGAGGCTGGGTCTGCCTCGGCGCCGGGCGCCGATCGGGGGGCAAGCTCCCCGAGGCCGATCAGAACCTGCTCAGCTATCTGTGCCTGGTCTACGACGACAGAGACCTGTCACTCGACGACCGGATCCCACTCAAGTCGGTCGATCTGTCGTTGCTCAGGGCGTCGCTGGCCCTCCGTCGACCCGAGGTCCGATCCAGGCTGGACCGACAGCGCAACGGTGTCCCCGCTCGGTTGCGTCAGAACCGAAGCCTGTTGGCGGTGGCGACCGCCGCCGGCGTCGCCGTTGTGGCCGGGGCCATCATCCTGGTGCCCGCGGTGCGATCGAGCAACACCGCCACCCCCGAGACCAGCCCCATCGACGCGGTCTCAGCGGTTCTGACCGAGCCGGCGGTCGGCCCCATCGACACTCCGTTCGACACCGCCCCGGTGATCGATCCCAGGATCGACATCGGCACCGCGGTGGTGATGGAGCGCGGCCCCGATTCCTGGACGGCCGACGGCGACCCCTGGTTCGCCCCCGTCCCCGCTCCCGACCCCGACGACCGGCGAATCCGCCTTCGCCCCTCTCAACTCGCCCAACCACCGGTCATCGAGGTCGAGCCATCGGCTGAGACGACCAACCCCAACCCTCAACGAGGGCCTCCCGGAAATCCCGGCGGTGCCTCGGAATGAAAGGACCCACAGTGGCGGAATCGCTTCGAACCTCGTCCCCCTGGCGACCATTGACCCGCACCACGCTCGTGGCACTGCTGGTCATCGGCGTGGTGGCGACGCAGGCTTCAGCCGCTCAGAGAATCACCATCGCCAACGACGGCATCCTGATCGCCGAGCCCGGTTCCGTGCTCGATATCGCCGAGGTCGACGTTGATCCGTCCCAGGTCGGTATGCGCTGTACCGTCGAGGTCATCTCGCAGAATCAGGCCTCGGTCCACCTCGGCAACGATCTGCTGGTCACCACCGCCGGTGTCGTCACGGTCATCGAGGACGTCGAGGCCGAACCGGATGCCTCGGTTGACCGCTCGGTCGATCTGCTGATCGGCGACACGATCGTCTTCCAGCTCCGAATGGGGCCCGACTGGGTCTCCAGCCTCGGTTTCGAGTTGTCGCTGAACTGCGACGAGGCCGAGCCCGTCTCGGTCCCGGTCTCCAACCCCGATTGCTCGAACGATGCCGACGCCACGACCGGAAACGGGTCGAGCAGCGATGACAACTCGTCGTCCGGCGACCAGAGCGGTAACGACTGCACCCCGTCGTCGGAGACCGACGTGCCCGCCGGCGTCCCGCTGCCGGGCGTGAACCCGACCGCGGTCCCGCTGCCGCCGACCACGACCTGTGGTGAGGGCTCGGTTGGCGGTTCCACCGATGCCGGGTCGAACGATGCCGATTCGGACTGCCAGACGGGATCGACCGTGCCGGCCACCACCGCACCGCCGACCACATCGCCGACGACGGCCGCGCCGGCCCCGAGCGCCCCCGCCTCGACCGGAGACGCCAACAGCTCGTCCACGTCGACCCCGGCATCGGCCGGCCCCGAGGTGCTCGGCCTGGTGGTCGAACGACTGCCGGCCAGCCCGGCCGCTCCGGCCATCGCCGCTGCTCCGTCGTACAACGGCTGACCGGTCCGTTCGCCGATGATCGCCAACGAAGACCGGCCAACCCCGTCGTCGTCCGGCGATCGTCGGGCGGCCGCCGATCCGCTGCAGCAGAGGATCTACGCCGTCACCAATGACCTCCAGGCCCCTGCCCGCCACATCCGGGCCTTCACCGAGCTGCTGGCCAACTCGGTGCGATTCGGTTCTACCGGGGTTGCGGTCCGGCTCCCCGACGGCTCGTCAGGGTCTCGATGACCGACCCGTCGGCCGACCGGTTGCTCGGCGCGGCGCTGGAGCCGAAGCGACCGGGCCTGACGATCCGGGCCATCGGCACCGTGCTCCCCGGGGTCCGGTCGACCGCGGGACAGATCACCGACTACTCGCTGCAGTGGCGTCGAGACACCGAGGCCACCCTGGTCGTCGGTGGCCCGGTCCTGGTGGTCTTCGGCGACTCACTGGCCCAGGGTGTCGGTGCGTCGAGCCGATCGGCCGGCTACGCCGCCGTCGTGGCCTCCAAGCTGGCCCGTGCCATCGCCCACCCGGTCGGGGTGGTCAACCTGTCCCGCTCGGGGGCCAGGATCGGCGACGTGCTCGGAACGCAGATCCCGGCCTTCGAGGCGTTGCGCCACCGGACCCCGGCACTGCGCCCGATCGGCGGGGTCTGCACCGTCGGCAGCAACGATCTCGTCCGGTCCGGCCGATTACGATTGGCCAAGAAACGGCTGGCCGCACTGGCCGAACAGCTCCCGGATGGGTTCGTGGTCGCCACGATGCCGGACCGGGGCAGCCTCATCGTCAAGCACTGCAATCGCCACCTCCGGGCCGAAGCGGACCGCAACGGTCGGCCGGTGGCCGATGTCGCCGCGGCGCTCACGTCGTGGCGGGGCCGGTTGGCCGGCGACCGGTTCCACCCAAACGACGAGGGCCATCGGCTGTGGGCCGATGTCATCGGTCGGGCGGTGATGTCCGGCTCACTTTTCCCCGGACGGTCGGTTCCCCCATCCCCACACGGTCCGTCGCACCTTCGCCGCTGAACCTGCGGTTGCGCCTCGGCGGGCGGGTAGACACCCTCACGGCCCAGTTATAGGGTCTTGGCAATGACGCTGCGGCTGCCCGGCAGCCGTGGGCAACCCCACGGGTTGTTCGAGTTCCGCCGCTGCGGAACGTCGTCCGCTCAATCTGGACGTATGGGCCAGGAAGGTAGATCAATGACACGTATGACCCCCAGCGAAGCGTTCGTGGAGACCCTCGTGGCCAACGGCGTGACCGACGCCTTCGGCATCATGGGCTCGGCGTTCATGGACGCCATGGACATCTTTGCTCCGGCCGGTATCCGTCTCGTGCCCGTCGTCCATGAGCAGGGGGCGGCCCACATGGCAGACGGCTACGCCCGGGTCTCCGGTCGCCATGGCATGGTCATCGGCCAGAACGGGCCAGGCATCTCCAACTGTGTGACCGCCATCGCCGCCGCGTTCTGGGCCCACTCCCCGGTGGTGATCGTCACCCCCGAGACCGGCACCATGGGTATCGGCCTTGGCGGGTTCCAGGAGGCCAACCAGCTGCCGATGTTCCAGGAGTTCGTCAAGTACCAGGGTCACATCAACAACGAAAACCGGATGGCCGAGATCACCGCTCGGGCCTTCGATCGGGCGATGTCGGAGATGGGTCCGACCCAGATCAACATCCCCCGCGACCGCTTCTACGGCGACATCGACGTCGACATCCCCGAGCCGATGCGGCTCGACCGGGGCCCCGGCGGCGAGCGCAGCCTCGACGAGGCCGCCGACCTCCTGGCCACCGCCGAGTTCCCGGTCATCATCAGCGGCGGTGGTGTGGTGATGGGCGACACCGTCGCCGAGTGCGTGACCCTGGCCGAACGGCTCGGCTGCCCGGTGGTCAACAGCTACCTCCACAACGACTCGTTCCCCGCCAGCCATCCCCAGTGGTGTGGCCCCCTCGGCTACCAGGGCTCGAAGGCGGCCATGAAGCTCATCAGCCAGGCCGACGTGGTACTGGCGCTCGGCACCAGGCTCGGCCCGTTCGGCACCCTGCCCCAGCACGACCTCGTCTACTGGCCCGAGGACGCAAAGATCATCCAGGTCGACGCCGATCACAAGATGCTGGGCCTGGTCAAGAAGATCTCGGTCGGTATCTGCGGCGACGCGGGCGCGGCGGCAACGGCGCTCACCGGGCGGCTCGAAGGCCGCGAGCTGGCCTGCGATGCCACCAGGGACGCCAGGGCGGCCAAGACGGCCGAGGAGCGCCAGATCTGGGAGGACGAGCTCGACAGCTGGATCCACGAGAAGGACGAGTTCAGCCTGGACGCCATCGCCGAGGCGGCCGACATGCCGGGCGATTGGCTCCACCCCCGTCAGGTCCTTCGGGAACTGGAGAAGGCCATGCCGGCCCGGGTCATGGTCAGTACCGACATCGGCAACATCAACTCGGTTGCCAACTCCTACCTCCGGTTCGAGGAGGCCCGGAGCTTCTTCGCCCCGATGAGCTGGGGTAACTGCGGCTACGCCCTGCCAACCATCATGGGGGCCAAGGTCGCCGCCCCCGACCGGCCGGCGGTGGCCTATGCCGGCGACGGCGCCTGGGCCATGTCGATGGTGGAGACGATGACCGCGGTTCGCCACAACATTCCTGTCACCGCGGTGGTGTTCCACAACCGGCAGTGGGGGGCGGAGAAGAAGAACCAGGTCGACTTCTACGGTCGGCGGTTCGTGGCCGGTGAACTCGACGGCGGCGAGAACTACGCCGAGATCGCCAGGACGATGGGAGCCGAAGGGGTCAGGGTCGACAAGCTCGACAACGTCGGTGCTGCGCTGAGCGATGCCATCGACGCCCAGATGAACGACGGCAAGACCACGGTCATCGAGATCATGTGCACCCAGGAACTGGGCGATCCGTTCCGCAAGGACGCCCTCTCCAAGCCGGTCCGCCACCTCGACAAGTACAAGGACTATGTGTAGCCGGGCCCCTTCCAGGGGCCTCTGCAGCCAATGACGATCATGTCGGCGGCGGAGCTGTTCGGATTCGCCACCGACCTCAAGGTGCAGGTCCTGGGTGACAGCACCGAACTGGTGGACCACATCCCGACCGTCGATCCGGCGTACCACTTCGATCCGGAGACCACGCTGGCGATCCTGGCCGGTTTCGAGCAGAACCGCCGGGTGCTGGTCCAGGGTCCCCACGGTTCCGGCAAGTCGACCCACATCGAGCAGGTGGCGGCCAGGCTGCGGTGGCCGTGCCTGCGGGTCAACCTCGACGGCCACCTCACCAGGATGGATCTCGTCGGTCGCGATGCGATCGTGGTTCGCGACGACAAGCAGGTCACCGAGTTCGCCGAGGGCATCCTGCCGTGGGCGCTGCAGCGGCCGGTGGCCCTGGTGTTCGACGAGTACGATGCCGGCCGACCCGATGTGATGTTCGTGATACAGCGGGTGTTGGAGAAGGAGGGTAGGTTCACCCTGCTCGACCAGAACCGGGTCATCGATCCCCATCCCCGGTTCCGGCTGTTCGCAACCGCCAACACCGTTGGCCTGGGCGACATGAGCGGGCTGTATCGGGGCGCCCAGATGCTCAACCAGGCCCAGCTCGACCGGTGGAATGTGGTGGCCCGGCTTCACTACCTGTCGGCCGAGGACGAGCAGCGGGTGGTGATCGGTCAGGTTCCGGCCATGGCCTCAAGGCCCGATGGGCCAGACGTGGTTGCCAGGATGGTGGCCTTGGCCGACATGACCCGGACCGGGTTCGCGGCCGGCGACATCTCCACGGTGATGTCGCCCCGCACGGTCATCACCTGGGCCGAGAACCTGCTGACGTTCGGCGAGGTCGACCTCGCCTTCCGGCTGACGTTCTTGAACAAGTGCGACGATGCCGAGCAGCCGATCGTCGAGGAGTACTACCAGCGGGCCTTCGGGTAGCGGGACGTGGCCGGTCGAGCGACGCAACCGGGGGGCAACCGGTGACCGCAAGCCGCCGACTGGATCGTCTGGCCTCGGCCGGGCTACGGGCCGTGGCCCGGGAGCCGCGGGCCGAGATCCGGGGTCGGCGGCTGGAGGTCGCCGACCGGCCCAGGTTGGTGGTGGTGCCCTATCTGGCTCTCGATGCCGGGCCCGACTCCGGTGACGGGCTCGGGTCACCGGCGACGACCGGTGGCATCGAGCAACGCCGGGGGGTGATGGACGGGCTGGGCCTCCGGGTCCGCCACAGCGATCCCGACCTCCACCAGCGGCTCAGCCCACAGCCGATCCTCCAGCGCATCGTGTTCGACATCGCCGAGCAGTTCCGGTGCGAGGCCCTGGCCGACCCGGCCCTGCCCGGCGTGACCACCAACACCGCAGCGGCGTTCGAGCGCTGGAGCGATGCGGCCCGGGCCGCCCGGGTCGGCGAGACCGGCGTCGGTCTGCTGGTGTTCACCGTGACCCACATGCTCCGATCCAGACTGCTCCGGGTCCAGACCACCGAGGCGGTCGACGATCTGATCGAGGTCACCAGAGGCAACCTGGCCAGGCTGATCGGCCATGCCATCAAGGAGCTGCCGGCCAGCATTGCATCGCAGCCGGAGTTCGCGGTCCCGGCGGCCGAGATCGCCCGGCTGGTGGCCGAGCTTGTCGAGGATGCGTCGGAGTCGAGCGATGATGCCCCCCGGTCGGTGGTCGACAATGCGCTGCTGATCCCGATCGACTGGGAGCTGCTCGAGGAGATCGCCGCCGGGCAGACGGCCGGCCGGTCCGCAGCCACCCCGGCGCCCGGTTACCACGTGTTCACCGCCGCCTACGACACCGAGATGTCGGCCGTCGATCTGTACCGCCCGGCCGTGGTTCGGGAACTGCGCCGCACCCTCGACCGCCAGATCGAGGCCCAGGCGGTGAGCGTGGCCCGGTTGGCCCAGCGGCTGCGACGGCTGTTCCCAAGCCCCTCGCCGGACGGCTGGACCGGTGGTGAGGAGGATGGGGTGCTCGATCCCTCCCGCTTGGCCCAGCTGGTCGCCGATCCGACGAACCGGCTGGTCCATCGCCGAGAGCGGCTGCGGCCCACCGCCGATGCCGCGGTCACGTTCCTGATCGACACCTCCGGTTCGATGAAGCAGCAGCGGTTCGAGACCGTTGCGGTGCTGACCGACACACTGGTCCGGGCCCTGGAGATGGCGGGTGCAACCAGCGAGGTGCTGGGGTTCACCACCGGCGCCTGGGGCGGCGGCCGGGCCATGGCGCAGTGGCGGGACCAGGGTTCACCGCCCGACCCGGGGCGGCTCAACGAGGTGCAGCACATCGTCTACAAGTCGGCAGAAAGCTCCTGGCGCCAGGCCAGGCTCGGGATGGCCGCCATGTTGCGGACCGACCACTACCGGGAGGGTGTGGACGGTGAGGCGATCGAGTGGGCCAACCGCCGGCTGCTGCAGCGGCCGGAGCGGCGGCGGGCACTGGTGGTCGTCTCCGACGGCGCCCCGATGGACGCCGCCACCGCCAACGCCAATCGGGACGGCTTCCTCGGCGACCACCTCCGCTCGGTGGCCACCGGGATCGAACGGGACCGGCTGGTCCAGCTCGGTGCGGTCGGCATCGACCTGGAACTCGACGAGTTCATCACCAACTCCGTCTCGGTCGATCTCACCGGCACGCTGACCATCGGCAGCTACGACATCCTGGAGCGGCTGTTCGGCTGAGTCGAGCTCGGTCGGGGCCTCGTCTCGACCCGGACAAACGGTTTCAATCCGAACCTTGTTTTCCATCATCGGCGGTATCAAACGGGCCTGCCCCGGTGTCTCAGAGTGTCGCACCGCAAAGGGTTTGTGGTGCCGGACGAACGGAGACACCCGTGCCGATACAAGACCCCAACGATCCCCAGCGCCGTACCTCGGCTCGGGCCCGCCGCGAGGCCGCCGCCGAGTTGGCGTTTTCCCGGCCTCACCCCATTCACCAAGACAACGGCGACGAGGACGCCCTCGGCGAGAAGTTCCCCATGAACTTCACCAAGGGACTGCCCCACAACCCCGAGACCGGCCTGCTGATGAAGGGCGGGGACTACCGTCGGTTCGTCGCAGCCATCTTCAGCGGCAACCGCCGCGATTTCCGCAACACCCCGCTTGGCCACCCCAAGGCCAAGGGCGACAGCCCGGAGCACACCGATTGCCCGCTGAAGTCCGGTGGGGGCGACGAGATGCTCGACCTTCGCAGCGATGGCGTGGCCAGGCTCAAGACCCGGCTGGAGGACAACGGCCTCAACGCCGCCGACCCCCAGATCGTGAAACTGACCGAGTGCATCGGCCTCCGGGCCTGGGAGAGCCAGTCCGCCGGATTGGCCTTTGACCTCGAGGGACCGGATGCCCAGGCGGTGACCATGCCCCCGGCCCCCGGCCTGGTCGGTGACGGGCGCGAGGAGCTGACCGCCGAACTGGCCGAGGTCTACGCCCAGGCGCTGTTACGCGACGTTCCGTTCCGGTTCTTCGACGACCTGCCGGACGTTCCGGTTGCTTCGCCGCAGATCGATGCCACGATCCAGGGTGTCGTCGATGCGTTGAATGCGCTGCGGACCCGCTCGGGCTTCGACGGTTTCGACAACCGGATCGTCGGCTTCCACGACCCCGACCGGCCGATCACGGTCGGTGCCCACGACGTTGCCTTCACCGCCGCCAACCTCTTCCGGGGGCTCACGCCCGGCGATCTGACCGGACCCTATCTCTCACAGTTCCTGTTGATCGGCAACGACGGGGTCAACGGATTCGATGCCGCCTCGTCGGCGGCCGATGGTCTGGTGGCCTACGGTGCCCTCCGGGCCGACCAGCGGGTTCGCTACGCCAAGCCGTCCCTGGACTACATGACCACCTGGGAGGAGTGGTACTCGGTGCAGTGTGCGGCAGACGTCTCCAAGCTCGAGCTCTACGCCGACCAGGCCGACGGCACCAGCGAGGACTACCGGTTCATGGCAACGCCCCGGGATCTTGCCACCTACGTCCACTACGACGCCCTCTACGAGGCCTACCTCAACGCCTGCCTGTCCCTGCTCGGCAGCGGCGTCGGTTTCGACCCCGGGATCCCCTTCACGAGACCGGATGATCTCGATCACCAGCAGGGGTTCGCCCACTTCGGCGGACCACACATCCTGTCGCTTGTCACTGAGGTGGCCACCCGGGCCCTGAAGTGTGTACGGTTCCAGAAGTTCAACGTCCACCGCCGCCTCCGGCCCGAGGCCCTGGCGGCCCGGATCGAGAAGACGGCCGACCTGGCGGGCAAGATCCCGGCCACCGCCCACGAGCAGTTCACCCTCGTGGAGGATGCACTGGAAGACTGCGGGTTGCTGGCCTTGGTTCGGGCCCACAACGAGGCCAACAACGGTGGCAACGATCCCAACGTGCTGTTGCCGATGGCCTTCACCGAGGGCTCGCCGATGCACCCGACCTACGGTGCCGGTCACGCCACCGTGGCCGGGGCCTGTGTGACCGTGCTCAAGGCCTTCTTCGATGGTGATACCGAAATCGGGAACGTCTACGTCCCCACCATCGTCGACCACGCCACCGGCGAGAGTGCGCTGGAGGCGGTGGTCGACCCGCCGACCCTGACCGTGGAAGGCGAGCTGAACAAGCTGGCGGCCAACATCTCCATCGGCCGGGACTGGGCCGGAGTGCACTACTACTCCGACTACGCCGAGTCGCTGCGGATGGGAGAACGGATCGCCATCGGCATCCTCAAGGAGCAGAAGCTCATGTTCCAGGAGGAGTTCCACATGACCTTCACCAGCTTCGACGGCATCCCGATGTCGATCTGAGACCACCCTCGCCGCCGGAGCTCCGATGGCTCGGGCTCCGGCGGGCCGAGTTCGCCGCCATCGGTCATCCGTGCTGAAATTGACCAAGTCACCTCCGCACCCGCGCCCCATGTGGCGGCGAGTCCCGGGTCGGGGAAGGGGAATCCCATGTCGTTGGTCGAATTCAAGCTCGAGGATCGTTTCGCACGGGACGAGGGCGACGTTGCGATGTCCGGGGTCCAGGCCCTGCTGCGGGTGCTGCTCGACCAGCTCCGGGCCGACAAACGGGACGGGCTGAACAATGCGGCCATGGTCAGCGGGTACCGGGGCTCGCCACTGGGCGGCATCGACCAGCTGATGAACGGCAACAAGGGCGAGCTCGACGCCAACAACATCACCTTCATCCCCGGTCTCAACGAGGACCTGGGCGCCACCGCGGTCTGGGGCAGTCAGCTGGCCAACCACAACTGGGAGGGTCGCTACGACGGCGTGCTCGGCATGTGGTACGGCAAGGCCCCCGGCGTCGACCGGTCCGGCGACGCCATCCGCCACGCAAACGTGTCCGGCGTCGATCCCAACGGCGGGGTGCTGCTGGTGGCCGGCGATGATCCGGCCTCCAAGTCGTCGACCCTGACCGCCGAGTCGGAATTTGTCCTGCTCCACTTCGAAACCCCCATCTTCTACCCCGGCAGTGTCCAGGAGGTGGCCGACTTCGGCCGCTGGGGCTACGCCCTGTCCCGGTACTCCGG
>CAMYLA010000035.1:0-104585 GCA_947259095.1 uncultured Acidimicrobiaceae bacterium
TGCGGGGGTGGCCGGTGCGGGGGTGGCCGGGGCCGGGGTGGGGGCGGCCGGGGCCGGGGTGGGGGCGGCCGGGGCCGGTGCGGGGGCGGCCGGTGCTTGCGTCTGGCCGGGCGGGGCCGGGGCGGCAGCCGCAGCAGGGGCGGCGACCTCGGGCTCGGGGACCGGGGCCGGGGTGGGCCTCGAGGCCGCCGGGGCCGGGGCCTCAGCGGCCTTGATGGCCGGCGGTGGCGGTGGGATCGGCTTCGATGCGTCGCTCGACGGCTTGGCGCCGGCCGAGGACACCACCTTCCGTGCCGGTCCACCAGGCCTCGATGGCGGCGAGTCGGCGCCCGGGGTCGGCCGCTGCGAAGCGGCCGTATCGTCATCGGCTTCGTGCTTGGCCGGGGCCTTCTTGGGTGGCGGCTTCTTGGTGGAGATCACCGTCTCCGCTGCCGAGCCGGCATCACCATCGGAGGCTGCGGGCTCGTCTGCGGGCTTCTTGATCAAGCCGTCGCGCTCGGCCTTGCGTCGGAGGCGATCAGCCTGCGCTTCTACGACACTCGAGGAATGGCTCTTCACCCCGATGCCGAGGGCATCGCAGAGGTCGATAATCTCTTTGTTGGAAAGACCCAACTCTCTGGCGAGTTCGTAGACCCGGACTTTTGATGGCACGTTGTGGAGATCACCTCTGAAAACAGGTCGCTACAGCGTAGCGAGACAACGGCTTATCCTACCGGCCGAGAGCCGGAGACCCATCAAATCATGCCAGTTGAACCCATTACGAACTGAAGGCATCTCGATGATCGTCGTCTGGCCAACCATGGCGTAGCTCCCGAATCGATTCCGGATCCGGGGAACGGCGAAAGGCCCTGGCCAGAGCTTTCCTCTCGACGGCCAGATCGAAACAGCGGCCGGTGTGGTCGCCGCACAACCAGGCCCCCCGCCCCGGCCCATGACGGCCGACCCGGACCCGGCCGAGATCATCCAATCGCAGCCGGATCAAATTGTCTTGGGGTCGGCGGGTCCGACAGCCGATACAGGTTCGGAGGGGCCCGTCGACGGCCGCGGTCACCCGATCAGTGGGCGACGCCGGGCTCGTCGACGGTCTCCCGAACCTCTTGTTGGCCCGACGATGCCGCATCGTCGGATTCGACAGCCGGTTCTTCCCCGTTCGACAGCCCCTCGGCCACGGTGTCTCCACCATCGTCGGTCGGGGCGCCGTCATCTGCCATGTCCTCGGGGGCGGGATCCTCGTCGACCGCTGCCACTTCGGCGTCGTCGGCCGAGGGTTCCCCTTCGACCACATCGGTTGCGGCGTCGGGGACATCGCCTTCGGGGGCGGCCTCGCCTTCGGGGGCGGCATCGCCTTCGGCGGGTGCCTCTTCGGTGACGGCTTCCTCGTCGACCGAGGCGTTCCACTGGTCGGCCGAGATCGCCTCGGAGCCGTCCGCCGGTTGCCACATCTGCTCACCGGTGGCCGCATCGACGATCCACTCGCCTTCGGCCCACTCCTCGCTCTCGTACTTCGCTTCTTCGATGAGTTGCGTCTCGCTCTTGATGTCGATCCGCCAACCGGTCAACCGATGGGCCAGACGGGCGTTCTGGCCTTCTTTGCCGATGGCCAGCGACAGCTGGAAGTCGGGAACGATCACCTCTGCGGTGGCGGTGTCGAAATCGATCCGGACCTCTTTGACCTTGGCCGGCGAAAGCGCCTTGGCCACAAAATCGTAGGGATCCTCGCTGAAGGGGATGATGTCGACCTTCTCCCCGTTCAGCTCATTGACGACCATCCGGACCCGGGAACCCCGGGCGCCGACGCAGGCACCGACCGGGTCGACGTTCGAGTCGTTCGACCAGACCGAGATCTTGGTCCGGTGACCGGGTTCCCGGGCGCAGGCCTTGATCTCGACGATGCCGTCGGCGATCTCGGGAACCTCGAGTTCGAACAGCCGCTTGATCAGCCCCGGGTGGGTCCGGCTGACCACGATCTGGGGGCCCTTGGCCGTGCGGCGGACCTCGACGATATAGGCCTTGACCCGGTTGCCACCCTCGGAGCGGGGGCCCATCGAAACCTGCTCCGCCTGGGGAAGCAACGCCTCGACCCGACCGAGATCCAGCAGGGTGTAGCGGGAATCGGTCTGCTGGACGATGCCGGTGACGATGTCGCCCTCCCGGCCGGCGTACTCCTCGTATTTCATCTCCCGCTCAACCTCGCGGATGCCCTGGGTCAGGATCTGCTTGGTGGTCTGGGCGGCGATACGACCGAACGAGTCGGGGGTGACGTCCATCTCCTCGCCGACCGGTTCACCGTCCTCATCGAGTTCCTGGGCGAAGACCCGGATGTCGAACGAGGCCGGATCGATGGTGACCCAGGCGTACTCGAAGGAATCGGGCATGCGCTTGTACGCCGACTCGAGCGCGTTGGCCATGATGCCGAAAAGCTTGTCTATGGAAATCCCGCGGTCCTCTGCCAGCGCCTGCAGCGCTTCGGTCATTTCGTTGCTCATGGCCGACCTCGTTCCTGTTCTACTGTCTTCGATTGTGATGTTGGAGAGTTCTCGCCGCTCGGCGCACCCTCGGCCGACGGTTTGCCACCGGCCGGCTTGCGGGCCGAGGCCTTCTTCTTGGACTTCCGCTGGGACTGCTTCTGTTTCTTGGGGTGGGCTTGACCCGAGCGGTTCTTGCCGCCCGACGCCCCAGCACCCGGTTTGGGACCGGGGCCCCAGTCGAACACCGTCCTGGCCGAGGCGACGTCCGCCAGCTCGACTCGCATCGTCTCCGATTCGGTCAGGTCCACACCATCGACCTCGACGACCTCGATCGTCAGCCCGGTGGGATCGACGGCGGTCAGCAGGCCCTTGACCCGGCGAGGATCGATCCCGGGGATGGACTTGACCACGACCTTCTCCCCGATCGCACGCCGGTAGTGCTCCTCACGGCGCAGCGGCCGTTCGACGCCGGGGCTCGAGACCTCGAGCGTGTAGCGACCGGGGACCGGGTCGTGCTGGTCCAGGATCGGCGAGATCAGGCGGTTGACGGTGGCCAGGCTGTCGGTGGTGACCCCGTCCTCGTGATCGAGCACGATCCGGAGGGTGCCGCCGGTCCATTCCACATCGAGCAGCTCGACTCCCGCCGTGGCGACGACCGGACCCAACAGCGCCATGACCCTGTCGGCCACCGGCGAATCGGTTTGTGGCCGGTGCCGATCGGCGGCATCGAGGTCGGGTCCCGAGACTTGTTCTGGCCCCGAGACCGGTTCGGGCCCTGCGTCGGCATCGGCGGGGGCAGCAGCATCGGGCCGGATGTCCACCGGTTCGCTTGACACTGCTCACCTCCTGGGAGTTGCTGTGGATCTCGACCACCGGCTGTCGCTCGCGACATGGCCCGGCGGAAATCAAAAGCGTGGGCCGCAGCCCACGCCTTGACCTGATACTAGCCGGTTTTGGGCGGAATCGGTCGGCGGTCGGTCCCGACCGCACCGGATCGGCGGACCCGGCGCCCGGCCGCCCGCCGAGCGGCGGCGGGCTCGGCGGCGTGGTTTGGCGACGCCCGTAGGCTGGGACCATGGGTTTTCTTGATTCGGTCAAATCGTGGTTCAGATCCGAAGCGGCGGAGGCGGGCGAGCTCGGCCGGGAAACAAAAACCAGGCTGGAGCGCGATCTCGATCGCCGCGAAGCCGAGCTCGCCGCCACCCCGGAGCAACGGCTGGAGCAACTGCAGGACCAGATCGCAGACGGCGACACCACCTTCGGAGACCTCCAGTCCAAGATCGACGGCCGGGGTGCCCTGGCCGATGCCACCGCCGACGTGGCCGGCATCGATCGTCGGGACCAGGACGACGTGTTGGATCTCGACTCCGAGGAGATCGATCCGCCCGATCCGGGACCGGCTTCGTAGGGTCTAGGCGTCGCTGCGCTTCTTGCGCAACAGCTCCACCACCTGTTCCGAGGCGTTTGCGTCGTCACCCCGCTCGTTGAGGTTCAGCGCCCGATCCTCCTCGGCCGCCCGCCGGGCCGCGGCCCTGGTGGACTTGGCCCGGTCCAGCGCCGCGTCCATGCCTTCGGCGGTGATCAGCTCGGCCCACTCCACCAGCGTGTCGACCATCTCGTCCTCCGGGACCACGGCCACATTCTCGCCCTTGATGAACAGGTGGCCTCGCTTGTTGCCGGCTGCGATCCCGATGTCGGCGTCCCTGGCTTCGCCGGGGCCGTTGACCACACACCCCATCACCGCCACCTGAAGAGGCAGCTGCCGATCGGCAAAGGCATCCTGGGCGTCCTGGGCCACCTTGTAGACGTCGATCTCGGCTCGGCCGCAGGAGGGACAGGCGATCAGGTCGACGTTCTTGCGCTCCCGGAGCCCGAACGACTCCAGCAGCACCCTGCCGAGGCGGGCTTCGTCGACCGGGTCGGAGGTGAGCGAGTAGCGGATGGTGTCGCCGATGCCCTCGGCCAGCAGTGTTGCGATGCCGGCGGTGGCCTTGACGATGCCTGCCGGTGGCGGCCCGGCTTCGGTCACCCCGAGATGGAGTGGATGATCGGTGACCTCGCTGAGCTGTCGGTAGGCCTCGATCATCAGCGGCACGTTCGATGCCTTGACCGAGATCTTGATCAGGTCGAAGTCGACCTCCTCGAAATAGGCGATCTCCTGCAACGCCGACTCGACCATGGCCTCGGGCGTCACGGTGTCGCCGTACTTCTTGTAGAGGTCGGGATGGAGGCTGCCGCCGTTGACGCCGATCCGGATCGGCACCCCCCGGTCCTTGGCCTCCTTGGCCACCGCCTTGATGTGCTCGGGCTTGCGGATGTTGCCGGGATTGAGCCGGAGGCAGTGGACACCGGCCTCGAGAGCTTCCAGCGCCCGCCGGTACTGATGATGGATGTCGGCCACGATCGGCACGGGACTGCGGGGGACGATCCTGGCCAGGCCCTCCGAGGCCTCGGGCTCATTGCAGGTGCAGCGAACGATGTCGGCTCCGGCCGCGGCCAGAGCGTAGATCTGCTGCAGGGTGCCCTCGACGTCGGCGGTCTTGGTGATCGTCATCGACTGCACGGTGATCGGGGCATCGCCGCCGACCGGTACGTCTCCCACCATGATCTGGCGGGTCTTGGCCCTCGGGAACTGGACTGCGCCTGCTTCCATGTCTGCTCACTTCGTTCGAGACTCGAGTTTCGCCCTCGGCAAAATGTTGCGGAACCGCCGCCGACCTAGCTGATGGGCCGAACGATATCGAGGTAGACCGTGGAGATCATGATGAAACCGAGCAGCGCAACCACCGCATAGGTCAATGGCAGGAGCTTGGCCACATCCACGTGGTAGCGGCGACCGTTGCGGGACCGGACCCGCTCGTAGGTGGCGATGGCGGCATGACCACCATCGAGTGGCAGCAGCGGCAGCAGGTTCAGGAGCCCGATGAAGATGTTGAGAACGGCCAGCAGGCTGATGGGCCAGGTGATGTCGAAATCGGGCTGGCCGGCGATGCGGACCGCGCCGACGACCGAGATCGGCCGGTTGGCCTCGTCGCTGGTGCGGTCGACGTCCTCGGAACCGCTGAACATCAGCGAGCCAAGGTCGGTGAAGGTGGATGGCGACAGGAAGGTGGGAATCGATCGCAAGGCACCCCAGAACGTCTCACCGAACATCTGCACCGCCACGACCGGGCTCTCTCTGGTTTGCTCGAAGGTGGGCGAGACGCCGAGGAAGCCGAACGCCTCGCCGGTCTCCTCGTCTTCCAGGGACGCCAGGGTGGTTGTTCGGACGGTCGTCTCGCCACCGACGCCGAGCACCTGCAGCTCGACCTCTTCACCGGGATTTTCCCGGACGTAGGTTCGCAGTTCCCGCCAGTCGGTGGCGGCGACACCGTCGACGGCCACGATGGTGTCGCCCGGCTCCAGCTCGGCCACCACGGCCGGCGTCTCCCCGGTTTCCAACTGGGAGATCTGGCCGACCGACCACTCTTCGGGGTTGTCGAGCCCGATGGCGGTCGTCACCACCATGAACAGCACGATGGCCTGGATGAAGTGCATCATCGACCCGGCGGTGATCACCAGCATGCGGCGGGGATAGCTCTTGTTCTTGTAGGCCCGGGGCTCGTCCTCGGGGTCACACGGGTCGAGGTTGTGCATGCCGACGATCCTCACGAAGGCACCGATCGGCAACGTCCGGATGCCATACTCGGTTTCGCCCCGCTGGAACGACCAGATCCGGGGACCCATGAACAAGAAGAACTGGGTGGCCTTCATCCCCGTCCAACGAGCGGTCAGGAAGTGGCCGAGCTCGTGGAGGAAGATCATGACGACCAACCCGACCACCACGAAGAAGTAGCGGGGACCGGCCCAGAACCAGAGCATGGCGAACAGTCCGGCGATGAACACCAGACCCAGCGGGTTCGACTGCGCCTCGCTCGGATCGCGATCCTTCGGCTCCGCCATCACCAACGGAACGGTCCGCTGGCCATCGGCGGTCGCGGCGGCGGCCGACGCCTCAACACCCGGAGGCGCGTCAACAGCCGGAAGTGCCTCGCCGAGGCGATCACCACCGTGATTGCTGTCGCTGCTGATGTCGTTGGTGTTGGTCATTGACGATCCGTCGTCTCGCTCAGCGTGGCCGGCTGCAACCTGTCACGACGCTCACTGTCTCATCGGGCAAGGAAATCTAAGTGAAAATGTAGGGCAGATGTTCGACCGGCGTGGCATCGCCCCGACCGGACGGCTTCGACCTGCGGAGGGCGATCACCGATTCTCGATCATCGGTGGCCGGGCGATCGGCCCAGCACGTCTTCAGCATACTTGCGGGCCTGGCGATCCCCGTCCAGCACCGACTGGAGGTCGTCGGCCGCGGCGCCGTCGTGGTGGTCCATCGTCGCTGCGATCACTTCGGCGATCCGGATCCAAGGGATTCGGCCATCGAGGAACGCCGCCACCGCCACCTCGTTTGCCGCACTCAGCCACGCCGGCGCAGTGCCGCCGGTCCGTCCGGCCTCGAATGCCAGGTCGAGGCAGGGAAACGCCGCCCGATCGGGTGGTTCGAAGTCCAATCGCCCCAGCGTCGACCAGTCGATACGTCCGTAGCCGATCGGGAACCGTTCGGGGTAGGCCAGGGCGTAGGCGATCGGCAGGCGCATGTCGGGGTTGGACAGCTGGGCGATGGTCGAACCGTCGGTGTAGGTCACCATCGAGTGCACGATCGACTGGGGGTGGACCACGACCTCGATGTCGTCGATGTCGATGCCGTGGCCGGCATCCCCGGCCGGTGTGCCGAACAATTCGTTGGCCTCGATCACCTCGAGGCCCTTGTTCATCAGGGTCGACGAATCGATGGTGATCTTCGGGCCCATCGACCAGGTGGGATGCGCCAGCGCATCGTCGACGGTGACGGCGGCCAACTCCGCGGCCGAGCGCCCCCGGAACGGCCCTCCGGATGCGGTCAGCTGCAGCCGGTCGACCGCACGATCGGTACCGCTCGCCCGCAGGCACTGGTGGATGGCGGCATGCTCACTGTCGACCGGCAGCAGTTCGGCGCCGGGGGTGCAACGGACCTTCTGGACCACGGGCCCGGCGGCGATCAGCGACTCCTTGTTGGCAAGGGCCAGTCGCCGGCCGGCCTCCAGGCAGGCCAAGGTGACCGGCAGACCGGCGAAGCCGACGACGCCGTTGACCGTCACGTCGGCCACGGTGGCGATGTCGGCCAGGGCCGACGGCCCGGCCAACACCTCGATCCCCGGCGCCAAGCGGTCCCGCAGCTCAGCGATACCCGACTCGTCGGCAAGGGCAACGACGTCTGGCCGGAACCGCTCGGCTTGGGCGGCCAACTCGTCCAGCCGGGAGCCGGTGGCCAGCGCCACCACCCGGTACTCGTCAGGGCGGCTGGACACGACATCGAGCGTCTGGGTGCCGATGGAACCGGTTGATCCGACGACGGCGACGGTCGTGGTCAACAGCCGGACTCCGGGGCCGACGGGCCGCTCATCAGATGATGCCGTAGATCAGCGCCAGATAGTACGCCCCGGGGAGGGCGAACAACAGTGCGTCCATCCGGTCGAGCACGCCGCCATGGCCGGGCAGCAGCGTGCCCATGTCCTTGACTCCGAGATCTCGTTTGACCACCGATTCGGCCAGGTCTCCCATCGGTGCCAGGCAGCCGACGACGGCACCGAGCACGATGGCCGCAACGAGGTTGCCGTCCCAGATGGTGCCCATGTCGGTGACCCCGATGGCGAAGCCCGCGAACACCGCCCCGGCGAACCCGGTGATGGTGCCTTCCCAGGTCTTGTTGGGGCTGGCGTGGTGGAAAGGTCTCGATCCGTAGGCCCGCCCGCCGACATAGGCCATCGTGTCGGATACGACGGTGATGATGATCGTGGCCAGCAGCAGCTGGATGCCACCGTCGAGGCGGAGCATCAGGGCGGCGAAGGCGGCCAGGCCGCCAACCCAGAACACCCCGAGAAGGGTCAGGCTCAGGTTGAGTACCGGCCGCTCGGTGTCAGCACCGACCAGGTACCACAGCGTCCCGAACACCACCGCCAGGGCCACGATGAGGGGGAACGCGGCGTCGCCCCGGTAGTAGGCGGCGGCGGGAGCGGCCACCGTGCCGACGATGCCAAGCAGCGTGGCCGGGCGGAGGCCGGCCAGGCGCATAGCGTTGTAGAGCTCCAGCACCGCGAGCAGGGCCAGGACGACGACGATCAGCAAGGTCGGGTACGGGCCAAGCCACATTGCGGCAAGCACCACGCCGGCCAGCGCCAGGCCGACCCCGATGGCCTTCGGGATGTTGCGGCCACCGACCGGTTTCAGACCGATGGCCTGATCGGCCGCGTCCTCGTCGTATTCGTCGTCCTCATACTCTTCGTATTCTTCGTATTCTTCGTATTCTTCGTATTCGTCGTGGCCGTTGTCGACGAACTCGATGTCGTCGATGTTGGGCTCGCCGCCGGTGCGGTCCACACCGACGTCGGGCCCGAGCAGGCCGGTCGGCGGCGGAGGGGAAACGGTTCGCTCCGGCGGTGCCGGAGGATGATCGAGGGCCTGCCGGCCCGGGCCCTGCTCGTCGGGTGCGGGGTCGGGCCGCCCGGGCGCTCTCGGATCGAGATGCGGTGCCAGGGCCCGATGCTGGCCCGTACCGACGGGACCGCGTTCGGCGTGACCGTTGCCAGGCAGGGGTGGTGGCGGCGGAACGGCTCGGCGCTGCTCGGTGACCGGTTCGACGGGAAGGGCCTCGGCTGGGACCGGTCGGACGGCCTCGGGGGCCGGCCCCGGGAGGCTGGGCTCGTCGAAGATCGACCGGCGAGGTGGGATCTGGGCGCCGTTCGGCTGGTCAGGGGTGCGTTGGTCGGCGGCTGCGGGGGCCGGCGGTGGCGGCTGGCGCCGGGGGGCCACCCGAGCCTGTGGTTGAGGCTGGATCGGTCGCTGGGGGCGGGCCTCGATCGGCGGGGGTTGGGGAGGGCGATCCTCGCGCCGGGGTGGCGGTGGCTGGGGGGGCGGCGGAACCTGGGTATCGTCATCGAAGCCGGCGACCGGCGCCAAGCCGGGACGCGTCGGACGCCGGGTCGCAACTGCGCCAAGCTCGGACTCGCCGTAATCATCTTCGTCTTCATCGTCGTCGTAGTCCTCGAGGGAGGCATCGAGGTTGATCGAATCGGTGTCGGCGAACACATCGGCCAGGTCCGGGCCGGCCCATGACGGGTCGTCACCGTGCCAGCTCGGGCCTTTCACATCGGCCCAGAGGCCGCTCTGCTCCTTCTCGGAGGTGAGCACCGCCGGGACCTGACCGGTCGGTGGCGCCGTCCAGTGCTGCAGCCCTGCGGCTTCGGCATCGGCTGCGGCTTTCACTTCGGCCGCCGATGCACCACCGGTGAGATCGACGTCGCTCTCCTTGATCACCGGAATCTTGCCGAACGAGTTGTTCGGATCGCGCTCGGGCGGGGGCTCGAACAGGTCGAAGATGCTCGTCTTGGGTTCGGCCGCCTCGGTACCCGGTTCTCCTTGCTCGTTCTTGTCGGCCATACACATCGTTCCTTTCCCGTACCTGAACCGCCCTGTATCACTACCATCGGCCGCATCCGACCGCCTGAGGGCCAGGCGTTGCGGACCCGACGGAATCGCCGGCGAGTTGTGAGCGGGCGTGCAGGTTGCGTGGCAACGCCCACGTTCTTTGGGGTACTACACCTCTAGGAGTTCGTCTTCTTTCGAGGCGAGGGCATCATCAACCGTAGCCTCGCTCGAGTGCGTTAGCTTATCCAGGTCCTTTTCGGCCCTGCTCAGTTCGTCGGCGCTGAGGTCGTTGTCCTTCTCCGCACCTTCGAGTTCCTTGCGGGCGTCCCGGCGGATGTTCCTGATGGCAACCCGCCCATCTTCGGCCATTTTCTTGACCAGACGGACCAGTTCCTTGCGTCGCTCCTCGGTCAGCGGGGGGAAGTTCAATCGTAGCGAGCGACCATCATTGCTCGGGGAGATCCCAAGATCTGAGGTACGGATGGCACGCTCCACCGCTTCCAGATTGGCCGGATCGTGGGGGGTGACGATCAGCTGCCGGGCTTCCGGGACCGAGATGGAGGCCACCTCGAGCAGCCGCACATCGACCCCGTAGGCCTTGACGTTCAGCTTCTCAACGAGCTGTGGAGCGGCACGACCACTGCGAACCGAGGCGAAGTCGGAGCGGGAGTGGGCGATCGCCTTGTCCATTCGATCCTTCGCATCGTCGAGCACCAAATCGGCCAGTTCGCTCATGTCACCATCGTACCTATTGCCTCGCCGCACAGCAGACCCCGGAGATTTCCCTCGGCCATGAGGTCGAACACCACGATCGGCAGATCGTTCTCCTTGGCGTGGGTGATGGCGGTCGGATCCATGACCCGGAGGTTCTTGTTGAGCACGTCGAGGTAGGTCAGCTCCTCGATCTTGGTCGCTTCGGGATTGGTCCGAGGGTCGGCGGTGTAGATCCCGTCGACCCCACCGTGAGTTCCCTTCAGGAGCACCTCGGCATCGACTTCGACCGCCCGCAGCGCGGCGGTGGTGTCGGTGGTGAAGAACGGGTTGCCGGTGCCGGCGGCGAAGATCACCACCCGCCCCTTCTCCAGATGGCGGATCGCTTTGCGGCGGATGTACTCCTCGGCCACCTGTGGCATGCGGATCGCCGACTGGAGCCTGGTCGGCACGTCCTTCTGTTCGAGGACGTCCTGGAGGGCGAGGGCGTTCATCACCGTGGCCAGCATGCCCATGTAGTCGGCCTGGGCTCGCTCGAGGCCACCTTCGGCGCCGGTCAGGCCACGCCAGAAGTTGCCGCCACCGACAACCACCGCAACCTCGACCCCGAGGTTGTCCCTGGCGTCGATGATGTCGTCGCTGATCCGCTCCAGTACCTTGCCGTCGATGCCGAAGCCCTTGTCCCCGGCGAACGCCTCACCGGAGAGCTTCAACAGGATTCGACGCCACCTCGGTGCAGTGTCTTCGGCCAAGTGAAACCTCCAGCGCCGCAGCGCCCTCGTCTGGTGTTGTCGAGCGTAGTCCGGGTTCGACCTCGAAGCCGCCAGCCCCCTGGCCGACCGAGCGCGGTCGCCGTGCTTTGACGGCGGTCGGCCAAGATCGAGAACCGGTGGCTCGTGGGGCCGGACTCAGCCGATCTGGGCCAGGCTGAACCGGGTGATGGTGCCGTCGCCGATCTTGGCCGACACCGTTTCCTTGTCGCCGAACAGGCCCTGCTCGAGCAGCACCCGCTCCCCGAACCAGGAGTTGAGCCGGCCATCCACGATCTTGGGCCAGGCCGCTTCCGGCTTGCCTTCGTTCTTCGTGATCTCCAGCAGTGCGGCCCGCTCCCGCTCCACGTCCTCGGCCGGGACCTGATCACGGTCGAGATAGGTCGGCTTGGCGAAGGCGATGTGCATTGCGATCTCGTGCAGGACCTCGGCGCTGACCCCCTCGGCTTCGATCAGCACGCCGGTGCGACCGGCGCCGTGCACGTAGGCATCGATCAACGAATCTGGACCGGCCTCGTAGCGGGCGACCGGGCCGAAGTCGATGTTCTCCTTGACGGTGAGCTTCAGGTCTTCGATCGCATCGGTTCGCTCGGCAACCGCTTCCGGCCCCTTGGCCAACACCAGATCGGCCAGTTCCTGGGCCAGCTTGGCGAAGTCGTCGGACTTGGCGGCGAAGTCGGTTTCGGACTTGAGGTGGACCAGTGCGGCCCCGGTGTCATCCTGGGCGACGGCGATCAGGCCCTCGCTGTTGTCGCGATCGAGCCGGGTCGCAGCCTTGGCCAGGCCTTTTTCCCGAAGGATCTGAACCGCAGCCTCGAAGTCCCCGTCGGCCTCTGTCAGCGCCTTCTTGGCATCCATCATTCCGGCACCGGTTGACTTGCGCAGGTCCTGCACGTCTTTCGCGGTGATAGCCATGTTCTTCGTTCTCTTTCGTTCCTGGTTTGATCTTGTCGTGTCGGCTGTGGCCCAAGCTCCCGGTGTGGCTCCTCAGGCGGCGTCGTGGCTCGAGGTTTGAGCTGGTCGGTGCAGTTCTGGGGCCGTCTCGCTGAACGGGACGGGTGCAGCCCCCTCGCTCAGGCCTGCTCGGTCGGTTCGGCCGGAGCCTCGCCGGCCGATGCCTCGTCCGCCGCCTGCTGAACCGGGGCGTCGTTCTCCGGCGGCGAGGCTATGTCGGTGGTGGCGGCCGTCGGGGTGTCCTGGGGTGTGTCCGCGGCCGCCGGGGCTGGGGCTAGGGCTGGGGCGGCCGGCGTTGCTTCGGCGGTCTCCCCGGCAATGGGCTGGGCGGATTCGGCCGCGCCGGCAGGCTCGTCTTGGCCAGCAGCCGCGCCGGCAGGCTCGTCTTGGCCTGCAACCGCGCCGGCAGGCTCGTCTTGGGCAGCGGCCGGTTCGGCCGGGGTGGCCGGGGTGGCGGCAGGTTCGAGAGATTCGGCCGCGGTGGCCGGCTCGGCCTGGGCCGCGGCGATGCGCGCCTCGCGGGCGGCAGCATCGGCGGCGGCCTGCTCCCTGGCTGCGGCCTGCTGGGCGGCGATGGTCGCCTCCTCTTCGGCGCTGCGCTGCTCGGGGGCCGAATCGGGCACGCCGGTCTTGCGGGCGTGGATGATCTTGCCCTCGGCCACCGCCTCAGCGATGACCCTGGTCATCAATTCGGCGGAACGGATGGCGTCGTCGTTGCCGGGGATCGGGTAGGTGATGAGGTCGGGGTCGCAGTTGGTGTCGACCACGGCCACGATCGGGATGCCGAGCTTGCGAGCCTCGGTGACCGCAATGTGTTCGATGAGGGTGTCGAGCACGAACACCACGCTCGGCATCTTGGCCATCGTTTTGATACCGCCGATGTTGCGGTCGAGCTTTACCAGCTCACGCCCGTATCGAAGCGCTTCCTTCTTCGGCATCTCGTCGAACTCACCGGTGTCACGCATGCGCTCGTATTCGAGCATCTTGCCGACCCGCTTGGAGATGGTCTGGTAGTTGGTGAGCATGCCGCCGAGCCAGCGCTGGTCGACGAAAGGCATCCCAACCGATTGTGCATGGCGCCGGATCGGCTCCTGGGCCTGCTTCTTGGTGCCCACGAAGAGCACGGTGCCGCCGTCGGCCACCGTGTCCCGGACGAAGGTGTAGGCGGCCTCGATACGCCGGAGGGTCTCCTCCAGGTCGATGATGTACACGCCGTTGCGGTCTCCGTGGATGAACCGCTTCATCTTCGGGTTCCAGCGCCTGGTCTGGTGCCCAAAATGCACTCCGGCTTCGAGCATTTGCTTCATGGTGACGACTGCAGTCACGTTTGTCCTCCGGTTGTTGCGACCGACTCCGCTCCGCTCGGGCGGAGACCGTGGTTTCGAGCCGGCCGTTACTGGTTGATTGGTTTGGTAGCTTGCTTGCTGGTGTTGCGATGGTCGACGTGCGGTTCGTTCGCCGCTGTCTCCGTTGGCAGGGCTCGAATTGAGGGACGACCCAGGCCGCACTGGACCACGTCATATTGTATCGCCCAGCCCTGCGATCCCGGCTCCGGTACCGCATGAATCCGTTGGGCGCCACGACGGCGCAGGGCGCAACCCGGGGCCGGTCCGGTGCAGCCGGGAGCAGCACGAGGCCGGTCCGGTCCTGCCTGCCCGCGGGGTACGGCCCCAACGAAGCCTGCGCCTCAACCTCGACAGAGCCCCGACCTGGCCGAGGGCACCGCTCATCGAGAACGGCGAGCGGGGCCACGGGGCCGACGATGATCCGGCGCCTACAATCTTGACCCATGACCGCTTCCCCGGACCGGCCGAAATCGACCGGCGACCCGGCGCCGAGGCCCATCCGATCCGTCTGCGTGTACTGTGCGTCCTCGACCGGCAACAACCCGGCGATCATCGAGGGTGCCGTCGAGCTGGCGACGATGCTGGCCGCCGAGGACATCGAATTGGTCTACGGCGGCGGTGCCGTGGGACTGATGGGCATCATGGCGGACACCGTGATGGCAGCAGGGGGCCGGGTCACGGGCATCATCCCGATACCGCTGATGCCGAGGGAGGTGGCCCACCGAGACATCACCCGGCTGGTCGAGGTGGCGTCGATGCATGCCCGCAAGGCCGAGATGGTCGAGCGATCAGATGGGTTCGTGGCCCTTCCCGGTGGCTTCGGCACGCTGGAGGAGTTGGCCGAGGTTCTCACCTGGGCTCAGCTGGGGATCCACGACAAACCGGTCGGGCTGTTGAACATCGACGGCTTCTGGGACCATCTGCTCTCTTTTCTCCAGCGCTGCATCGACGATCGGGTGCTGAAAGAGAAGAACCGCCGGCTGCTCTTGAACTGCGACACGCCGGCCGGGCTGTTGACGGCGTTGCGGACCTACGAGCCGGCGTACGAACCGAAGTGGTTGACCGAGCCGAACCAGGGCTGAGACCACCCGTGCACCCAACGCCGGACTCACCAAGCGTGGGCGATCGGCGATCACCCCCTCCGCTCGTGGGTCACGGCCCCCGGCCGCCGGTCACGGCCGCCGGTCACGGTCTCCGGTCGCCGGGGCCGCTTGCCGTCTACTCGATCGTGCCGGGCGGAATCGGCACCAAGCGCACGACGAAGCACTCGGCTGCCAGGAAGAGCAGCGGATCGAGATAGGTGCCGCCTCGCCTGGCGGTGAGGTGAAAGCCGGCCCTGGCCGAGGCGATCGGTTGACCGGCGACGACCGGCCGACCAGGTTCGGTGTCGATATCGAGCAGATAGCCGTAGGTCGATCGGATGCCATCGGGGTGCTGGACGACAACGAACTTCGACCGGCCGACCGATCCGGCGAAGGTGACGGTCCCGCCGGCGACGGCCGTCACCCGAGCGCCGGGGGCGGTGCCGTACTCCAGGCCACGATTGCCGGGACCGTACGGGTCCGACGGCGGTCGGAAACCGTCGACGATCGGGGCATCGACCGGATGCCGCCATCGTTGTGAGTCCGCCGACGGGCTCGGGTCGGCGGCGCACGGTCGGACAGGTGGTGTTGCCGGGCGATCGCGAAGGGCCGGGGCGGGCAAGGCCAACAGGACGGCCATGGCGAGCAGGCCGAAATGAGCGCAGCGAGCCGGCGCTGGGCCGGCCAAGGGTCCGATCATCGGTGGATCCTCTCGGAGGGGATCGGTGGGCGGGGCCCGGTGGCTCCGAGTGGGAAGAGAACGGCGCTGGGAGGCGGCGATGCGACCCGGGCCGATGTTAGCGGTGGCTGGCGCCGACCGGGTGCCGGTGGGAGGCCGACACCTGCGGCGACGGCTCAGCGCACCATATGGTTCAGCCGCCTCGGCGATCGTGTCGGCGTTGGCGGTGACGGTGGCCGTCGGCACCCGGCCGGACCGCCTCAGGGGTGAGGATCAGACCAGTTCCCGGTCAACGGTCGACAGCCGGGATCGCAGTTGCAGCACCGCTTTGGTGTGGATTTGGCAGACCCTGCTCTCGGTGACCCCGAGAACCTTGCCGATCTCGGCCAAGGTCAGGTTCTCGTAGTAGTAGAGGGTGAGGACGATCTTCTCCCGTTCGTTCATCTTGTTGATGGCGTCGGCCAGCAACTGGCGCATCTCCACTCGCTCGTAGGTGGTGACGGGGCCCTCACGGCGATCGGCGAGCGTGTCGCCGAAGGTCAGGCTCTCGCTGCCGTTGAACGAGAGCATCTCATCGAGGGCGACCATGCCGAGCGAACTGATCTGCTTGTAGATCCCGCTGAGCTGGTCGGAACTGATGTCCAACTCGTCTGCGATCTCGTCGTCGGTCGGCGCCCGATGGAGCTTGGACTCGAGCTTGCTCATCGCCCGCTCCACCGATTTCGCCTTTGACCTGACCGATCGGGGTACCCAGTCGATCGCTCGCAGCTCGTCCAAGACGGCGCCTTTGATACGAGAGATGGCGTAGGTCTCGAACTTGAAGCCTCGCTCCGGATCGAACTTGGTGATGGCGTCGATCAGGCCGAACATGCCATAGCTGACGAGATCGGATTGATCCACGGTCTGAGGGAGGCCGGCCGCAATCCTGCTGGCCACGTATTTCACAAGCGGCGCGTAGTAGACGATGAGTTCATCGCGTTCCTGCTGGGCGCCTGTGCGTTTGAACCGGGCCCATGCGCCGTCGAGTTCAGTTGTTGTTTCTATTGCCACTGTGCCCGCCAAGGTCTGTGGATGGTCGGATGAAGTCACAGGCTTCGCCGACTTCCCCGGCCGCACCCGTTCCCACTCTCCGTCGGTGCTATGCCACATAAAGTGAGGAGAACGCTCCGATTCGCTGCCTTGGCGGCGTTTCGACACCCGACCGACACGGCCTGAACCACTCCCGTCTTCACCCCCTCGGGGAGCTTGCGGGGTGGTGGGGAGCTGACCTACCGACGTCCTGTCGGCCGAGCGGCGATCATCTTGACGATCATCGCGGTGGCGGAAACCGAGGATCTCCAAATAGCGGGCACGGGCGGCGGCGGCAGTCACGGCCGTCGAGGGTAGCGGCGCAACCGCTGAGCGTGGCCCCTACGGTCGAGAAACCGTCGATCCGTCAAGGGCCAGCAAACCGGCTGCGACCAACGCCTGGGCCTCGGCCAGGACCTCGGCGGCTTTCGAACCGGACGCCAGCAGGAGTCGATCGAGGTGAACCGGACCGGTTGCTGTCTCGGCCATGATCATCGTCGCCAGATCCGACAATGCGGGCGGCTCGACCTTGTGCTCGGTTGCCTGCAATGACGCCAGGCCCAGATGACCGAGAACGTCCACAGCGTTGCGAACCGGTATGGCACCCTCGACCAGGAGCTCGTTGGTTCCATCCGAAGCCGGGCTGAGAACCGAGCCGGGGATGGCGAACACCGGGCGGCCCCGATCAACCGCTTCGTCGACGGTCAACAGTGCGCCGCCTCGATCGTGTGACTCGACGATGACGAGGCCCTCGCTCAGCCCGGCGATCAACCGGTTTCTGGCTGGGAACCGCCACCGCTCCGGGCGTGCACCGGCCGGCGCCTCGCTGAGCAACAGGCCACGATCGGCGACGTCGTCCCACAGGCCCCGGTTGGCCCCCGGATACACCACGTCCAGTCCCGTGCCAACGACACCAATGACCGGGCCACGGTGGTCGAGCGCTCCACGGTGGGCGGCACCATCGATCCCGAGTGCGAGACCGCTGACCACCGCGACGCCGGAGACGGCCAGCCCATGCCCCATCTCGTAGGCAACGGTGCGGCCGACCGACGTGCATCGGCGGGTTCCCACCACGGCCAAGGCGACCGGCAGATGGAGGAGTTGGAGGTCGCCGCGGTGGAACAGCAGCACCGGCGGATCGGGATCCTCGGCCAATGGCCAGTCGGGATCGAGGGGTGACAGCATTGAGATCTGCAGCGAACGGTGCCGTTCGATGATGTCGTCGACATCGAGCCGCCGCAGGGCCGTTGACCAGCGCTCAACCATCGTCCAATCGACGCCGGGGGGTGGAGGACCGAGATCGACCGGCAGTCGCCCCCGCCACAGCGCATCGACCACCCCGGGCGCCTCGGCGTCGCCCAGGAGCCAGCGAGCCCGGGCCGGGCCGACCTGTGGCAGGCTCATCAGTGACAGCCTCGCTCGAACGTCGGGGGTCATGCCACCATCCCCAGCACGGAGAGAGGTGTGGACCGCAACGCCAGCGCTGCCTGCACCGTGGAGGCGTCGATGCAGGTCCCCAGGCCTTGGAGGTCGGCGATCGTTCTGGCCACGGTGCGGACCCGACGCAGGCCCCGGCCGGTCAAGGCGCCGCGCTCGAGCCAGCCCCTCAACTCGTCGACCGCCTCGGAGGTGAGCGGCGCCACCTCGTCGAGCAGACCGGCCGGCAGCTCGGCATTGGCTCGAACACCTCTGGCGACCGCTCGGGCTCGGGCCGCGGCCACCCGGGCCGCAACGGTTGCGGTGGATTCCTCCTCGTCGCCGCCGAGCAGGATCCTCGGAGCCGGCGGCCGGACTTCCACCCGAAGATCGAACCGATCGAGCAGCGGACCCGAGAGCCGGCGGGCATAGCGGGCCCGGGCCGACTCGCTGCAGCGGCACATGCCCTGGCTCCCACCCTCGCCGCATGGGCAGGGATTCATGGCCGCCACCAGCTGGAATCGGGCCGGGAGTGCCACCGCGCGAGCGGCTCTGCTGATGCGGACCACACCCTCCTCCAAGGGCTGGCGGAGCGAGTCCAGTATCTGGACCGAGAACTCGCCGAGTTCGTCCAGGAACAACACCCCGTTGTGAGCGGCGCTGATCTCGCCCGGCCTCATGGCCGCGGTTCCACCACCGACCATGGCGACCATCGAGGCGCCGTGGTGGGGGGCTCGGAACGGCGGGTGCCGAACCAGACCACCAGCGGGAATCTGCAACCCGGCCGCCGAGTGCACCCGGGTGGTGGCCAAGGCCTGCTCTCGATCCAAAGGCGGCAACAGGCCGGCCATTCGGCCGGCCAACATGGTTTTTCCGGCCCCCGGCGGGCCGATCATCAAGAGGTGGTGGCCGCCGGCCGCCGCCACTTCGAGCGCCCAGCGGGCAAGCGGCTGGCCGCGGACCTCGGCCAGATCACCGGCCTGTTTTTCGGGGCCAACGGCCTGGCCGGCCACGGAGCTGACGATGGCGGGCAGGGGCCGGAGCCCGTTCAGCCCGGCGACGAGCTCGCCGAGGTTGTCGACCGCTCGAACGGCACCGGGACGGACGACGGCCGCCTGCTCGGCCCCGTCGGTGGGGATGAGGACCTCCGGCGCCTCGATCGCATCGGCGAGCGACACCAGCGCGGCGACAGGCCGGAGCGAACCGTCGAGGCCGAGCTCGCCGACGGCACCGAATCGTTGCAGCGCCTCCGGTTGGATCTGATCCGAGGCAGCCAGGATTCCCAGGGCGATTGGTAGATCGAGGGCTGCACCCTGCTTTCGCAGGCCGGTTGGCGCCAGGTTGATCGTGACCCGACGGGAAGGCCAGGTGAGGCCGCTCGACAGGACGGCGGCTCGGACCCGATCCCGCGATTCCCGACACGATGCATCGGGTAACCCCACGAGTGTGTATCCGGGTAGGCCGTTGCTGACATGGACCTCCACGGTGACCGGATGGCCATCGACCCCTTGCACGACCGACGACGCGACGGTGGCGAGCATTGTGTATTCCCCAAACTCTCAAGTTGTAGGGGAGGCCGGGGCCACCAACATCGACCAAGCCGATCGCTGTGACCGAATCTAGTGGTGGGCTGTGACACCGACCGTCGTACCGACGGACGGACCGGGGCTCGCTCCGGTATCAGATGATGGCGATGACCGTTCGGCCCGGGTCGCAGCCGGAGGCCGAGACCTGCCGGTGGCCGTCGAGCGGCCGAACGTCGCTCAGAGGACCTCGCGGGTGTAGCGGGCCACCGCTTGCATTTCCTCGCCGCTCAGTCGACCCGCGTAGGCCGGCATCCTGCCCTGGCCGTTGGCTATCAGATCGATCTGGTCCTTGATGTCGGGGTAGGCGGCCACAACCACTCCGTCGCTCAGTTTGGTGCCGACGCCCCCTCCGCCGTCGGAGCCATGGCACGATGCGCAGTTCCTGGCGTAGACGTTGCGACCGCTCACCAGCTCCGGGTCGTCGACGGCGACCTCCGGCGGCCCGCCGCTGCAGGCAGCCAACCAGGCGGCTGCCAGAACCAGCGCCAAGATGGTCGGCAGCAGACCCCTGGTCGCGACGACGGGGGCCCACATCCACCGATTTCTGGCCATACTGCTCCCATGGGTTTCGATCCGAATCGAAAGCATAGGTCGACGCCGTTCGATTACTGGTTCGTCGCGGCCGCTGCGATCGTGGTCATCTGTCTCCTGGCCTGGGCGGCGCTCGGTTGACCCGCAGGTCGAAGCGGGCAAAGCCGGCCAGGAAACGCAAGCCGGTTCGCCGGATGCCCGATCCGTCGGACACCCCGGACACCGAAACGCGCTTCGTGCAGCCCTACGAGGCCACAAAGACCTACCTCTGCCCGGGCTGTAACCGTGAGATCCCTCCTGGCATGGGTCACCTGGTGGCCATCCCGGCCGGTGATCCCGACCTGCGGCGGCACTGGCACCGAGGTTGCTGGGTGGGTCGGGCCAACCGCCGCTGATGATCGGTCGGTGACATCGTCTCCTCGGTCGCACAACTTTCGACAGGCAACGCCCGGGTCCGACCGGGACCGGTTCGAGCCGGCGACCGCCAGCCTGGACCGCCAAGCTCGATCCGGGCTCCTCGTGGCGGCGACGAGCGGTTGGCCTCTCGACACCGACGCCCGAGCTTGACCCGGAGCCGGTGTCGGCAGGGCCGAGCATCCGCGGCCGGGGCCATCGACCGCCATCCCAGCTCCCCCCGACCGCAGCGGGCCGTTCAGCCCTCGTGGTTGGGCTGGTTCAAGCCCGACGACGCCGTGCCGGGCGGAACCATCCCGGCGAGACCGATGTTGGCCACGACGGCTTGCCGGGCGCCCGCCATCTCCGAAGGGCGATCGACCGATGAGACTCTTCGAGGGCGGGTACCCAGCCTCGAAGAGTCAGAAGCAGTCTTGGAAGACCTCGAGGTGGCCACGAGAATCCACGTCGACGACATCGAAGCGGACATCGCCGAACCAGCCGTGGTGCTCGCCCAACCAATGAGATGCCAGCGACCGGATCCGGGACTGCTTGCGCCAATCGACAGCTTCGGCACCCGACCCGAACCGCCGGCTCGATCGGGCCTTGACCTCGACGAATGCGACGACCGAGCCTCTGGCGACGATCAGATCCAGCTCGCCCCGGCGGCAACGCCAGTTCCGGCTCAGGATCTCGTACCCGTTCTGGCGATACCACTGGGCGGCGCACTGTTCGCCGAAGCGACCGAATCGCCCGGTATGGCCGCTCGACGGGCCGGCCGGAGCCGCTGCTCGTCCCGGGCTCGAACCGGCCCGAGCGGTTGAGCCGGCCCGGGGGGATGTATCTGCAGTGGGGTGCGGCTCGGTCTGTCGATGGGTTGTCGGGGTGTCGATGATGGTCACGGGGACGACGGTAGTGAGCGGCTGTGACAGCGACCGCCGGCCGAGGTGTTGGTTCCCGGATCCGGGGACCGACGGGCGATCTAGAGTTCCCGCTCCGGCAGTTCCTCGATCGTGACACCCTTGGCGGTGGCGATCGTGACCTTTGCCAGGAACCTCGATTGCCGGTACATGTCCCAGACCCAGGCGTCGATCAGTTCATACTCGACGACGTCATCGTCTCCCTGGCCGAGCCGTGCCACCTTGTTGGCCAGGTAGGAGCGCCTATCGGTCTCCACCACATAGCGGAACATGCCGATCACATCCCGGTACTCGCGAAACAGCGCCAGCTCACACTCTGCTTCGTAGCGTTCGAGATCCTCGGCGCTCATCGCCGGCCACTGACCTCGATATGAGCGCTCGTCCCGCCGAGGAACTGCCGATCCATGGGATCAGTTGTCGCGCTTCTCTTTGATCTTGGCCGCCTTGCCGACCCGATCCCGCAGGTAGTACAGCTTGGCCCGGCGGACGTCGCCTCTGCTGACCCGCTCGATCTTCTCCAGAATCGGGGAATGGATGGGGAAGATGCGCTCCACCCCGACCCCAAAGCTCACCTTGCGCACCGTGAAGGTCTCTCGCAGTCCCTCACCCTTGCGAGCGATCACCACGCCTTGGAAGACCTGCACCCGCTCGCGGCTGCCCTCGATGACCTTCACATGCACTTTGACGTTGTCGCCGGGGGCGAAATCCGGCACATCATCTCGAAGCTGTGCGTGCTCAACGATTTCGGTGAGGTTCATTGGTCGATTCCTAGGTTGGTCAAACGATCGAAGCGGCCACCGCAGTGGCATGGAGGCTCGTTTTCGGTGCTGACAGCACCGCAGTAGGAGCCCGACTGGACCCGCCTAGCCTATCGGCGGCGGTGAGGACTCCGACCTCCCCATGCCCGGGCCGTGCAACCACGGCTCCGCCATGTCCCTACGGCCTCGCCGTCATGTCCCAACGGCCTCGCCGTCATGTCCCAACGGCCTCGCCGTCATGTCTAAGGATCGACCTCGAGGCCGAACTCGTCGAGCAGCCGGTGGTCATCTTCGCCAAGCCCGCCGCGGACCTCCATCAGGTCTGGCCGGATCCGGGCGGTTCTGGCCAGAGACTGCGCCAGACGCCACCGCTCGATCCGGGCATGGTTTCCCGACCGGAGGACCTCGGGGATGACCCAACCCCGATACTCGGCCGGCCGAGTGTAGTGGGGGTACTCAAGCAGCCCGTCACTGAACGACTCGTCCGCAACGGATTCGAGGTTCCCCAGCACCCCCGGCACCAGTCGACCGACGGCTTCCAGGACCACTGCGGCGGCCACCTCTCCCCCGGCGAGCACGTAGTCGCCGATGGAGAGCTCCTCGTCGACCAGGTGTGCACGAACCCGCTCGTCGATCCCCTCGAATCGGCCGCACAGCAACGAGAACCCCCCGCCGCCGGCCAGTCGGTGGGCGTCGGCCTGACAGAATACCGGCCCGGCGGGCGACAGATAGATGAGTGGCCGGGGTGGGTCGACCCGGTCGACGGTGTCGAAGATCGGCTCCGGCTTGAGCACCATGCCGGCGCCGCCCCCGAACGGGGCGTCGTCAACAGATCGATGGACATCGGTTGCGGCGTCGCGGATGTCGTGCACTCGGATGTCGAGCACTCCCGACCTCCTGGCCTTGCCGAGGAGGCTGGCCGAGGCGAAGCTCTCCACCACGTCGGGCAGGATCGTGAGGACATCGATCCTCATGGCCGACCGAACCTCGCTACCCGTCAACCTGGTCGTCGAGCAGGCCCGGCGGAACGTCGACTGCGATCGTCTCGCCGTCATGGCCACGGTGGAAGCTGAGGGGCACCAGGCGCCCGTCTCCCAACTCCAACAGGTCCGAGGCCGGGTTGTCGATGACCGAGATCACTTCTCCGTGGTCCACCCCGTGCTGGTCGACCAGCCGCTTGCCGATCAGCTCGTGGACGAAGGCGACGACCTCGGAGGCAGGGCCGTCCGCGGTTCCGGTGGCCAGCGAATCAGGGGCAAGCGGTTCGGCGGTCAGGGTACGGCCTCGAAGCAGCTCGGCGGCCTCCCGGCCGTCGACGCCATCGAAGGTCATCAACCACTTGTTCTTGTGGGCCCGGGCGGAGCGCACCAACAGCCACCGGTCCTGGGCCCACAGCCGGGCACCGACGGCGGTCCTGGCCGCCACCATGTTGGTCGACAGGCCGACCAGCACTTCTCCCCGGAGCCCGTGGACCTTGTCGATCCGGCCCACCTCGAGCAGCCCGACGGGAGCATCGGGCCCCAAGCCGGGCTGGTCGCCTCCCACCTGGGAAGCCGGATCTCTCGAGCCGTCGGCTCTATTCGACGAACTCAACCTCGGTCACCACGCCGTCTTTCGCTGCGGCGGCGCCGACCACGGTGCGGATGGCGGAGGCGACCCGCCCACGACGACCGATGACCCGACCCATGTCGTCGGCGTTGACCGAGACGTCGAGCCGGACCCGATCACCGTCGGCGCTGGCTTCGATCGACACGTCATCGGGTTCGCTGACCACCGAGCGGCAGACCATCAACAGGACGGCCTCCGCGCTGGGGGCTGGTGATTCGCTCATCGTTCGATCCCCTCTGGGTCCAGGACAAGACCCGGCTGACGTCCCGCCGACGGGCAGAGCCCGGAGCGGAGAACCGTTGCCGACCGGCCGGTCACGCTTCGGCTCCGACGGTGGCTGGTTCGCTGGCTGCGGCGGCATCGGCCGCAGCCATGGCCTGCGCTTCGAGTTCGGCCACGGTGGTGCCGTTCTCGAACGCCTGCCAGGCGCCGGAGACGGTGAGCAGCTTCTTGACCCGCTCGGAGGGTTGCGCACCCTCTCGCAGCCAGTGCACGGCCTTGGCATTGTCGATCTTGATCTCCGACGGCTCGGAGCGGGGGTTGTAGATTCCAACGATCTCGATGAACCGACCGTCTCGGGGCGAGCGCGCATCGGCTGCGACGACTCGGTAGGTCGGTTGCTTCTTCTTGCCCATCCGCATTAGGCGCAGTCGAACGGCCACGTGTGTTCTCTTCTCTGGTTCTCGGTGTGTCGAATAGGGGCCGGCGCAGGAAGGGCCGGCGGTCAAGCAACTTACGAGGTTACCCCGCTCCGTGGCCTAACAGGCACTTCGAGCGCAGGGAACCACCCGACTGCGGGTCGGTCAACGAGCGTCGAAACCGTCGAGTTCTTCCGCCATCCGTTCGAGATCGAGATCGTCGAGGCGATCGAGTCCGGGCAGCATCAGCGGGGCCTTTGTGGACTTCTCGCCCTTGGGCGTGGTGCGGCCGCCGCCCTTGGCCGGCGCCTTGCCGCCCTTGGCGGTGACCCGCCCCCCGCCCTGCCGGGCGGACCCCTTCTTTGACCGCTTCGACTTCTTGTTGTCCTTGCGCCGGTTCTTCTTGGCCTTCTTCGTTCCCATGCCACCGAAACGCTTCATCATCTTGCGCATCTCGCTGAACTGCGAGATCAGACCGGCGACCTGGGTGGGATTGGTACCGGATCCGCTGGCGATCCTGGCCTTTCGGGACGTGTCGATCATGTCGGGGTTGTTGCGCTCGTCCAACGTCATCGATTTGATGATGGCCTCGATCCGCCCGACCTCCCGATCGTCGATCTCGACGTCGCGGACCTCCTTCGGCAGCCCCGGCAGCATGCCGACCAGGTTGGTCAGCGGGCCCATCTTCTTGAGCTGCTGCATCTGCTCCAGGAAGTCGTCGAGGGTGAACTGCCCGTCCAGCAGCCGTGCCGCAGCCTCCTCGGCCTCGTCCTGCTCGAAGGTCTGCTCGGCCTTCTCGATCAGGGTGAGCATGTCGCCCATCCCCAGGATCCGGCTGGCCATACGATCGGGGTGGAACAGATCGAAGTCTTCGAGCTTCTCGCCGGTGGCGGCGAAGGCGATCGGCCGGCCGACCACCTCCTTGACCGACAGTGCGGCGCCACCCCGGGCATCGCCGTCGAGTTTGGTGAGGATGACGCCGTCGAGTTCCAGCTTCTCGTGGAACGCCTCGGCCACGTTGACCGCGTCCTGGCCGGTCATGGCGTCGACCACCAGGAAGGTGTAGTCCGGTGAGGTCACCTCGGAGATCCTCCGGACCTCCTCCATCAGTGCCTCGTCGATCGCCAGCCGGCCCGCGGTGTCGATGATGACCACATCACGGCCGGTCGACCGGGCCTCCTCGACGGCGTTGATCGCCACCGAGACCGGATCGGACGGATCGCTGTAGACCGGGACCGAGATCTGACCGCCAAGGGTCTGCAACTGCTCCACCGCGGCCGGACGTTGCAGGTCGGCGCCGACGAGCAGCGGATTGCGGCCCTGGCTCTTGAACCATCGAGCCAACTTGGCCGAGCTGGTGGTCTTGCCCGACCCCTGGAGGCCGGCCATCATCACCACCGTGGGTGGCCTGGAGGCGTAGCTGATCTTGATCGTTTCGCCACCGAGGCTGGCCGTCAGCTCCTCGTTGACGATCTTGACCACCTGCTGGGCCGGGTTGAGCGCCGAGTGGACCTCTTCGCCGACCGCTCGCTCCCTGATCCGGTTGCGGAGGTTCTTGACAACCGAGAGGTTGACATCAGCCTCGAGCAAGGCGACACGGATCTCCCGCAGCACCTCTTCGACGTCGGCCTCGGAGAGAACGCCTTTGCGGCCGAGGCGACTGAAGATTGATTCGAACTTGTCGGTCAGCGATTCAAACATCGGACCGTCAAGCGTATCCTCTACGGTCCGAGTTCGAAGACCATCCGGTCACCCGGAGCCTGCGGTACCGCGACGTCATGGGGCGCTGAAACCACCACGTCCCATTCGAAATGGGTGGCTATTCGAACAGGGCGTCCACGAATTCGCTCGGCTCGAAGTCGACCAGGTCGTCGACGCCCTCGCCGAGCCCGACCAGCTTGACCGGAAGACCCAGCTCGGATTCGATGGCGAAGACGATGCCACCCTTGGCCGAACCGTCGAGCTTGGTCAGCACGACGCCGGTCACATCGACCGCCTCGGTGAAGACCTTGGCCTGGGACATGCCGTTCTGGCCGGTGGTTGCGTCGAGCACCAGCAGCACCTCGGTGACATGCCCGGGGTCCTTTGCCGCCACCCGCCGAACCTTGGACAGCTCTTCCATGAGGTTGGACTTGTTGTGCAGCCGCCCTGCGGTGTCGGCCAGCACAACGTCGCAGCCTCGGGCCGCGGCGGCGGCCACGCCGTCGAAGATCACCGATGAGGGGTCGCCGCCCTCGCTGCCCCTGACGATCTCCGAGCCCGAGCGCTCGGCCCAGGTGGTGAGCTGTTCGGCCGCCGCGGCCCGGAAGGTGTCGCCGGCGGCCATCAGCGGCCGATGGCCCTCGTCGGTCAGTCGCTTGCCGAGCTTGCCGATCGTGGTGGTCTTGCCGACACCGTTCACCCCGACGATCAACCAGACGTTGGTCTCACCGTCATCGAGCCGCAGCGACCGATCCTTGTCGGCCAGCTCCTCGTGCATGCGCTCCTTGAGCAGCCCGAGGACGTGCTTGCCGTCCTCGACCTTGTTCTCCTTGGCCCGCTGCTGGACGTCCTCGATCAACGACATCGACGTGGTGACGCCGATGTCGGCCCGGATCAGCGCCTCCTCCAGCTCCTCCCACGCCTCACCGTCGACCCGACTGAGGCCGACCAGATCACCGAGGTAGCCGGTGAACGCGCTCCGGGCCTTGCCGAGCCGCTCGAAGAACGACGGTTTCTCGATGACCGCCGGAGCGGTGGGCTCGGCCTCGTCGACGACCGGTGGCTCCAGGACCTCGATCGGTGGCTGGTCCAGCAAGTCCGGCTCGGCATCGACCCGTTCCAAGGTGTCGGTGCCGCCTCGTCGGAGGTCGAGGCCGGGTTCACCCTGCTCCAGCACCGAGGCCCCGGCGTCGAGCTCGGCATCGCGGCCTCGGCGGCGAACGGCAACGAACGAGAGGCCGACGGTCAACAACACGACGGCAACAACCAGCACGATCACAACAGTTTCGAACATCGAGCTGATTCTACTGGGCTGTGGTGGGTCGCCCCGCAGCCGGCAACGAGCCGGAGGACGAACTTGGGCTGGTTGGGGGCTAGTTGCCGCCCCGCAGGCCGAGCGTCACGTCGAGCTCGACCAGTTCACCGTCGCGGATGACCTGGAGCGAGACGGTGTCGCCGGCCTGGTTGGCCAGCACCAGACCGGCCAGCTCGGGGAACTCGGTGACCGGGGCGCCGTCGAGGCTGAGCACCCGGTCGCCGACCAGCAGTCCCGCGCTCTCGGCCGCCGAACCGTTTGTCACCTCGGTCAGCCGCACCCCGGCCTCGCCACCGGGTGGCTCTTCGCCACGAACACCGAGGAAGCCGGGCTCGATCGGATCGCCGGCCACCAGAAGCTCGGCTATCCGCAGGGCGGTGTCGATGGGGATGGCGAAGCCGACGCCGACGTTGGCCGCGCTGAGACCGTCGGTCTGGATCGAGGTGTTGATCCCGATCACCCGGCCCCGCCGATCGGCGAGGGCACCACCGGAGTTGCCGGGATTGATGGGTGCGTCGGTCTGGATCATGGCCACGACGCTCTGTTCGTTGTTCTGGATCGGCCGGTCGACGGCCGACACGATCCCTGCGGTGACCGATTGCTGGAGGTCGAACGGGGAGCCGATGGCGATGGCCACCTGACCGACCAGGGCTTTCTCACCGGTGGCCAGCGGAGCGATCGGCAGGTCCTCGTCGGTGGCGACCGAGACGACGGCCACATCGGTGTTCACGTCGGTGCCGACCACCCTGCCCGCCACACCGACGGTCCAAGGGTCTTGGCCACGAACGCAGCCGGCTCGTCGACATCGGGCGGGGCCAGGGGCGCCGTTGCAGCTCCGGCCGAGTCTGCGGGCACGGTGGTTGCGCTGGCCGACACCTGCGTCGGCGCTGCGGTTGTCGTTTCCGAGGTGTTGCTCAACTGTGCGGCCCCGAATCCGGTGGCGGCGATCAGCCCGCCGGCCACGAACGACACCATTGCCCGCCAACCCCAACGGGCGGCGGACGGTTTGGCTGCGGTGACGGCGACCTCGCCGGCCCCGACACCGGGGGGCGCAACCGGCGGGAGATAGTGGGCCTGGCCGGCCGGAGGACCGGTTCGGACAGGGGGCGAGACCGGGGCCGCACCGAGCGGCGACCAGCCGGTTGAGCGAACCGAGGGCGGGAGGGCATCAGCGGCTTGTCCGGCCTCGGCCGGTGGGCCGCCCATCAGGGAGCCGACAGGCGGTGGCGCCGAACCGACAGGCGGTGGCGCCGGACCGACAGCAGGGCCGGCCGGCGCGGGACCGGCCAACGGTGGACTCGAGGCCGGCGGTCGAGGGGCAGACGGATTCGAATCGCCGCCGGGGAGCGGGCCGGGTGATGGCCACGATGACGGTTCCGTCGCCGGTGGTGCGGGATTCGCCGCACCGGGAACGAACGAGGAGGATCCGGTGGGCGGTGGCGATGCTGGAGACCCCGACACCGACGGCGGCAGCGGCATGCGGTCGGTGCTGTCGGGCGAGGCCACCTCGAATCGACTGGTCTGGTCGGCCGACCGATCTTCGGGCGCCGGACCCTGCCGTTCGGTGTTACCCGTACTGTCCGTCATCGCCGAAAGCCTCCAGTCCTCGAACAAACACTACCGAACACCGGGGCCGGGACGCCCAAGCGGGCGACAAGATCGGTCGCCGGAGCAGCCTGGATCCTCACGCTGTCGGCGTTGTGGCGGCCGACAACGTACTCGGCCGCTCCTCAACGATCGGCAACTTGAGACTGAAGGTTGAGCCGGCACCCAGCGTGGACTCCACCGCGGCCGTCCCGCCGTGACGCTCGACGATCTGCTTGACGATGCTCAACCCCAGCCCGGTGCCGCCACCGGACGGATCGCCCCGCCAGAACCTTTTGAACACGTTGCCCTGGTCGGCGCTGCTGATACCGGGACCCTCGTCGATCACCGAGACCAGCGCACAGTGGTCACCACTTGCCGCCGACACGGTCACGGTCGAGCCGGCCGGAGCCAGCTTGATGGCGTTGGCCACCAGGTTGCTCAAGGCACGACGCAGGGCCGGTCCGTCTCCTTTGACCACCAACGGGGCGGGGACGGCCACAAGTTCGAGAGCGAGGTGCCGCTGGCGGGCCGCGGCCGAGAACTCGTCGACCACATCGCCGGCCATCGCCACCAGGTCGACCTCGGCCATGGCCACTTCCGGCATACCGCTGCGAGCCTGAGCGAGCAGATCGTCGACCAGGACCGCCATTCGCTCGGTCGACCGCATCGCAACCTCGGCCGAGGCCCTGATGTCGCCGGCGGTTGCATCGGGGTCCGAGAGCGCCAGCTCCAGGTTGGTCCTGGCAACGGCCAGAGGGTTACGCAACTCGTGAGATGCATCCTGGACGAACCGCCGCTGGTCCTCGAAGGCGCCCTGCAGCCGGTCCAGCATGGCGTCGAAGGTGTCGGCAAGGCCCTTCATCTCATCGTCGGGGCCGGGCAGACCTATCCGGCGGGAGAGGTCGGTTGCGGTGATGTCGCGGGCGACCATCGTCATCCGGTGGACCGGCCGCAGCGCCGATCCGGCCAGGAACCAGCCCGCGGCGAACGCCACGACGAACAGCACCGCCAACCCGGTCAGCGATGCCTTCTTCAACTCGTCGAGGGCCCGCAGGTAGGCGTTGTACTCGAAGATCTGCAGCGCCTCCTGCCGGCCGTCGAAGAACAGCAGGGTGTCGACCGGCCGTCCGGTGTCGGGATCCACCATCTCGACCCTGCCTCGGAACAGCTCCGGTTCGTCGAGCTGGCGGACCTGCCACATGTAGAGGCCGCCGATCAGCACCGTGCCTCCCACGAACACGGCCAACGCATAGGTCAGCGAGAGTCGGAACCGGATCGACTGGATGATCGGGGGTCGCACCACCATCGGACCAACCTCACCTCTCCGGGGCACTCGACGGTGGCCCGCCGGCGCCCCCGGGATCATCATGGTCGTTGGCCGACGGCGGTGGGATGAACCGGTAGCCGGCCCCGATGACGGTTTCGATCAGCGTGTGGCCGGTTGCGGCCAGGAGCTTTCGCCGCAGGGTACCCACCGTGACCCGGGCGGTGTTGGTGAACGGGTCGAGCATCTCGTCCCACACGTGCTCGAGCAGCCGCTCCTGGCTGAGCACGTCGCCCTCGTGAGTCATGAAGTAGCGCAAGAGCGAGAATTCCTTGGTGGTCAGCTCGATCGGTCGTTCTTTCCAGGAAACGAGCTGGCGGGCCGTGTCTAGGGCGAGCTCTCCAGCGAGCAACACAGCATCGCCACCAGTCGTTTCCCTTCTCAACAAGGTACGAACCCGAGCCGAAAGCTCCTGTAAAGCAAACGGCTTGACCAGGTAATCGTCTGCGCCGTCGTCGAGGCCTCGGACTCGCTCCTCGATCGAATCACGGGCGGTGACCATCAGGATTCGTGTCGTGGGGTCGAACAGCGGATCGGTTCGGATCGTCCGGCAGATGTCGAGCCCGTCGAGATCGGGCAGGGTCAGATCGAGCAGCACCAGGTCGTAGGGGTTGATCGACAGCCGCTCCAGGGCCTCCTGGCCGGTGTTGGACACGTCGACCGCATAGCCCTCACGGCGAAGCGACCCGGCGATCGCATCGGCAAGGTCGGGCTCATCGTCAACAACCAGAATGCGCACCGTTCAAGGTTAGGCCCGTTCCGAGACCACCATCGGGAGCGATCTTGCGCTTTTGCACCCCTTTTCGCCATGGCTGGCCACAATGGAGGGTCATGGACGACAACACCGAGGCCGCGGTCGAGCTCGAGCGGGTGCTCTTCGAGATCAAGAAGGTCATCGTCGGGCAGGATCACATGGTCGAGCGACTCCTGGTGGCCTTGCTGGCCAGAGGCCACATCCTGCTCGAGGGTCTGCCGGGGCTGGCCAAAACGCTGGCCGTCTCCACCCTGGCCAAAGCCATCGGAGGCAGCTTCGTCCGGTTGCAGTTCACCCCCGACCTGCTGCCATCCGATCTGGTCGGAACCAGGATCTGGCGGGCCAGCGACGAACGGTTCGACATCGAGTGGGGCCCGGTCTTCGCCAACCTGTTGTTGACCGACGAGATCAACCGGGCCCCGGCCAAGGTCCAGTCGGCGTTGCTGGAGGTCATGGCCGAACGGCAGGTGTCGATCGGCGGCATCACCCAGCCCCTGCCGAAGCCGTTCCTGGTGCTCGCCACCCAGAATCCCATCGAGTCCGAGGGCGTGTACACCCTGCCCGAGGCCCAACGCGACCGGTTCCTGATGAAGGTCACCGTCGGCTACCCCTCCCCGACCGAGGAGCTGGAGATCGTCCGCCGGGTCGGGGTGTCGACACCGGAAGCGTCCGAGGTGATGACCGTCGTCGACCTCCAGCGCCTGCAACAGACCACCGATCAGGTCTTCGTCGACACCTCGGTGGCCCAGTACGCAGTCGATCTGGTGATGGCCACCAGAGAACCGGGCCTGCGGGGCATGCCCGAACTGGAACCGCTGATCGACTTCGGGGTCAGTCCCAGGGCCACCCTCGGTCTGGTGTCGGCCTCCCGGGCCCTGGCGGTCCTGCGCGGGCGCTCCTACGTGGTCCCCCAGGACACCTTCGACGTCGCCCGCGACGTGCTGCGCCATCGCATCATGTTGAGCTACGAGGCGCTGGCCAAGGGCCTCGGGGCCGATGATGTGCTGAACCGTGTCCTGGCCGTCGTCCCTGCCGCCAGCATCAGCCCCGTGGAGATCGAGCGGGCTGCGGCGAACGGTCGCGCTGCAAACGCCCCGGCCATGCAGCCGCCGGCGCCGAGCGGGGCCGGTTCCCTGCTCGGCACCTCGACTGCGGTGTCCCCGAACGGGCCGACCCCGGCCTCGCCGGCCGCCCTGGCCGGAACCGAGTCGCCGGCCGGCGATGGCCCGCCGGCCACCGGCCCGGCCGAGCCACCGACCCCGTGACCGATCGACCGTTGCAGGTCGCCGACGGCTCCACCCGGGAGGTGTTGCGGCGGCTGGAACTCGACGTCACCCGTCGCCTCGACGGGCTGCTCCACGGCGACCATCGGGGGCTGGTACCAGGCCACGGCACCGAACTTGGCGAGACCAGGCGATACGCACCGGGTGACGACGTCCGCCGCATCGACTGGAATGTGACGGCCCGATTGTCGGAGGCCCACATCCGTCAGACGATCGCCGAACGGGAGCTGCAAACCTGGCTTCTGGTCGACCGCTCCTCCCGTCTCGATTTCGGCACCGCCCGCTGCGAGAAACGAGACCTGGTCCTGGCCGCAGCCGCCGCGGTCGGGTTCCTCACCAGCCGGGACGGCAACCAGATCGGAGCGGTGCTGGCCGGCCGGGGCGAACCGGAGATAGTGCCGGCCAGGGGATCGCGAAAACACCTCCTCCGGATGCTCCATCAGATCGCAGACAGCCCCCGGGGCGACAACAGCGGTGTCACCGAGCTCGGTCAGGGGCTGGCCAGGCTCTCCCATCTCGCCAGGCGCCGGGGCCTCATCGCCGTCATCTCGGACTTCATGGTCGCACCGGGCTGGCAGGAGGCGATCACCGTCGCCGCCCGTCGCCACGACGTGCTGGCGATCCAGATCACCGATCCCCGGGAGTACGAGCTGCCGAACGTCGGGCTGGTGCTGGTCCGCGATCCGGCCACCGGCCAGGAGCGGGAACTGCAGACCAACAAGGCCTCGGTTCGCCAAGCCTTCGCCCAAGCCGCAGCCAAACGGCAGACCGCGCTGGAGGAAGGTCTTCGCCGGGCACATGTCGACCACCTCGAGCTCTCGACCGATCGCGAATGGCTCGACGATATGGTCGGCTTCGTCACCGGCCGGAGCAGCCGACTTCAGGCCGGTTCCACCCGAGGCGGCGGCGCCCGATGACGCTGCTCTCTCCTGGCCGGCTCTGGCTGCTCGTGGCGGTGGCGGTCATCGCCGTGCTCTACGTGGTGATGCAACGACGGCGCCGAACCTATGCGCTGCGGTTCAGTTCGAGCGAGCTGTTCGACTCGGTGGCCCCCACCAGGCCGGGACTGCGCCGACACCTTCCCCCGGTCGTGTTCATGCTGGCGCTGGCCACCCTGGTGGTGGCGGTGGCCCAACCGGCCCGCCAGGTCCGGGTTCCCCGGGAACGGGCAACGGTGATCGTGGCCATCGACGTCTCGCTGTCGATGCAGGCCGAGGACGTGGACCCCGATCGGCTGCAGGCGGCACAGGAAGCGGCCAACCGGTTCATCGACGAGTTGCCGCCGACGCTCAACGTCGGGGTGGTGTCGTTCGCAGGCACGGCTTCGGTGTTGGTCACCCCGACCAGGGATCGCCTGCCGGCCCGCAACGCCATCAACAACCTGCGGCTGGCCGAATCGACGGCCATCGGTGAGGCGATCTTCACCTCGCTCGACGCCCTCCTCGGCGCCCCACCGGACGAGACCGGCGAGCTGCCGCCGGCCCGGATCGTGCTGCTCTCCGACGGGGAGACCACGGTCGGCCGACCGGATTCGGCGGCCATCGAGGCGGCTCGGGAGGCCCAGATCCCGGTATCGACCATCGCCTTCGGCACCGAGGGCGGCACCATCATCTACGACGACCCGAGGACCGAGTCCGTCGAGTCGGAGCCGATCCGGGTTCCGGTTCGCGAGGACAACCTCCGAGCCATCGCCGATCAAACCGACGGGGCGTTCTTCACCGCCTCCTCGCTGCAGGAGCTCGAAGACGTGTACCAGGACATCGGCTCGGCCATCGGCTACGAGGACGTGAACCGGGAGATCACCGACTGGTTCGTGGCCGGCGGGCTGGCACTGCTGGTGTTGACCTCAGGCCTCAGCCTGCTCTGGTTCCAACGCCTGCCCTGAGTGTGAGGCAGACGAGCCGTTGTCGACGGCGGGGGCGTCGCGGAGGTCGATGACCAGATCGGCGCCGGGCTTGCGGGCCGCTACCTTCTCGGTCACCACCTTTGATGAACCGCCCGGCTTCATGCTCACCCCGTAGAGGATGTCGGCCGCTTCCATGGTTCGTTTCTGGTGGCTGACGATGATCAGCTGGGCCTCGGAACGGAACTCCTCGACCAAGGCCAGGAACCGCGACAGGTTCATGTCGTCCAGCGCTGCTTCCACCTCGTCCATCACATAGAACGGCGACGGCCGGCTGCGGAACACGGCGAACAAGAAGGCCAGGGCGACCAGCGACCGCTCACCGCCCGACAGCAACGACAGCTTCTTGACGTTCTTGCCCGAGGGCTTGGCCTCGATCTCGATACCGCAGTTGAGGATGTCGTCGGCGCCGATCATCTTCACCTCACCCTTGCCGCCGGGAAACAGCGTCTGGAACAGCAGGGTGAAGTTGCTGGCGACGTCGGCATAGGCGGCACTGAACACGCCGACGATCTCGTCGTCGATGGACCGGATCAGCTTGTGGAGGTCGCGGCGTGCGGTCTTGATGTCGCTGAGCTGGCCTTCCAGGAACTCGTGGCGGGCCTTCAGCTCCTCGAATTCCTCCAGAGCCAACGGGTTGATGGCCCCCATGATCTTCAGCTCCCGCTCCAGCTCCCGGACCCTGGACTCCGGCGTGGTGCCAGCCGGCAGCTCCGGGCAGGCGGTGTCCATGGCCACCGCCGGTTCGGTGTCGAGCTCGCGGCGGACCGCTTCGGTCAGTGCTTCCAGCTTGACCCGGTACTCGGTCTCCGACAGCTCGAGCCGGTTGCGACGCTCCCGGAGGGCGACCAGCTCCTTCTCAGCCGCCACCCGCTCCCCTCGTCTCGTCGACAACTCGGCCGAGACCCGGCGAGCGGCCTCGGACTGGGCCTGCTGCTCCGCCTCCAGCAGTTCGGTCCAGCCGTCGAGCGTGGTGCGGTGGCCGACCAGCCGGGCCGCCAGGTCCTGGACCACCGCCAGCGACTTCTCGATCCGGACCCGCCGAACCCTGGCCTGCTCCCGTTCGGCCACCAGACGTTCCAGGCGGATCTCGGTCTCGCCCTGGCGGGCCCGGAGCAGTTCCCGACGTTCTTCGATGGCGGCGATGCGAACCTCGAGCTCGGTCCGCTTGCTCGAGACCTCGCGGGTCCGCTCCTCCAGGGTGCTGCGGGAACGGGTGAGGGCTTCGGCCCTGCTCCGCTGCCGGGCCTCCTCGTTCTCCACCGCCGGCAGCTCGGCCAGCAGCTGCTTCAGTTCGGCGGCGTCGGCCTGTTTACGATTGAAGATGGCGGTTCGCTGCTCGACCAATTGTTCCCGGTCGGTGTCGAGTCCGGCCAGTTCGGCCACCGCTCGATCCCTGGTCAGGTTGGCCCGCTCCAGCTCACTTCGACAGCGCTGCAGCTCCTGTTCGCCGGTCCGCCTGGCCTTGGTGCCGAGCGCACCACGATTGCGGGCGTGGCGAACCCGTTCGGCCACCACGGCAACCTCGCCCGCGGTCTGCGATTGGCGAGCCGTCGCCTCCTCCAGCGCCGCGCCGGTGGCACCGGCAGCCCCCTGTCGGAGCCGCCAGCCCCGCTGGCTGAAGCGGTCGCCGTCGGTGGTGACGAACACCCGGGCCGGATTGTCGACGATGGTGGCCAGTGAGTCCCGCCATGATCCGGGCAGCACGACCGCATCGCCAACCAGGGCATCGAGCAGAGGCCCGACATCGGGCCGGAGCGGCCGCACGTGCCGGCGAACCGGCGAGGCACCGACCGGGTCGCCAGTGCCGATCGCAACCGACAACGCCGGAGCGGCCGTCGGGAGGCCGAGGGCCAACACCGCACCGGTGAGGTCCCGGTCTTCCAGGGTCAGCAACGCCGAACGGGCATTGGCATCGTCGTCGACCACCACCGCCAGCAGGGCATCGCCGATCGCCGCCTCGACCGCCGCTTCCATGCCGTCGTCGATGTCGACCAGGTCGAGCAGGGTGCCGAGCACGCCGTCGCTCGACCGGAGGGCCTCGGCGCCGGCCTTGGTCCGGGCATCGTCGAGGGCTTGGGCCAGCGCTTCGGCCCTGGCCTGCCATTTACTGGCCTCGGAATCGATCCGGCGCTGGTCCTCCAACACCGAGCTGAGAGCGGCATCGGCCCGATCCGACTCCAGACCGGCCTGCTCCAGCGCCTGTTCCAACTCCGGCAGGAGGCCATCGAGGCGGGCCAACTGCTCGGCCGCCCGGTCCCGGGCCTCGGTGGCCCGCGTGGCCCGATCGTCGATCGAGGTGATCTGATCGCCGAGGCGGTTCAGCTCCTGCTCGTTGCGTTCGGTCGTCACACCGAGGGCTTCGATGCCGGCTCGGATCTCGGCCGCCCTGGTCGGGCTGGGGGCGATCGAGTCGCCCCATTCGCTGTCGAAGCTCAGCTGCTCGTTGACCAGTTCGGCTTCGGAGTCTTCGAGCTCGGCGAACTCGGGCCGCAGGGCGTCGAGCTCGGACGAGGCCATGACCAGCTCGCCGGTGATCCTGGCCGACTCCGCTTCCAGGTTGGCCACCAGCCCGTTGTCGACTGCGGCCTGCAGCTCGCCGTCGAGCCTGGTCCGCCGCTCGCCGACCACGTTGAGCTGGCCCCGGATCCGTTCTCCCATGCTCTTTGCCCGACTGAGGATCTCGGCCACATCGGATGCCCCGAGCGCCGACAGGTCGGCCTCGCCCTGCATGATCACCGCGTCCAAGCCGGCCAGTTGCGTTGCCAGTTCCGACTCCCGCTCGTCGTACTCGAGTTGCAGCCGCCGCCCGGTCTCCAATTGGCCGGACAGGGCGCTCAGCTCGCGGCCGGCCAGGTGGGTTTTCAGCACCGCCAGCTCCTCGACAACGGCACCATGACGCCGAGCGGCGTCGGCCTGGCGCTCCAGAGGCCGGATCTGGCGTTTGACCTCACGGACCAGGTCCTGGAGGCGGTTGAGGTTCTCGCCGGTCGAGGCCAGCCGGCGCTCGGCCCGTTCCCGACGCTTGCGGAACTTCAGCACCCCGGCCGCCTCCTCGATGATCGCCCGCCGCTCCTCCGGTCTGGCGTTGAGGACACCGTCGATCCGGCCCTGGGACACGATGATGTGCTGTTGGCGGCCGACGCCGGAATCGGAGAGCAACTCCTGGATGTCGAGCAGCCGGCAGGAGACGCCGTTGATGGCGTACTCCGATTCACCGGTCCGGAACAGGGTCCGGGTCAGGGTGACCTCGCTGAACTCGATCGGCAGCTCGCCGTCGGTGTTGTCGATGGTGAGCGACACCTCGGCCCGGCCCAGCGCCTTCTTGGCCGCGGTGCCGGCGAAGATCACGTCTTCCATCTTCTGGGAGCGGACCGCGGTGGGAGCCTGGGCACCGAGGACCCACGCCATGGCGTCCACCACGTTCGACTTGCCGCTGCCGTTCGGCCCCACCACCACGGTGATGCCGGGCTCCAAGGCCAACGCCGCCGGGTCGGCGAACGACTTGAACCCCTTGATGTTCAACGCTTTGAGAAACACCCGCTGCTCGCAATCCAGCCCGTCGAAGACCGGCTCCAGCCTAGTGCCCGGCACCCCGCCGGAGCGGGAGGGTCAAGGTCCAGCCGATGAGCAGGACGACCTTTGCGGGGTACCCGAAGGGCACACTCAGACCTGGGTGTTGCAGTAGAACACGACCTGGTGCTTGAAGCTGGTCTTCTGGATGGGTTCCCTGGAGCGGGGGCTCAGCTTGCCGGCCTTGCCGTAGACCGCCAGGTGGTCGGCGAACTCGCCGGGGGTGCCGGTCAGGTCGACGAAGGGCCGGTCTTCGAGGGAGGTGCCCCGGTACTTGATGGCGTCGTGCATGATGCCGACGACCGAGCGGTAGAGCCGGCGGATCTCCTGGGTGGAGAGCTCGGCGCTGACCCGATCGTGGCGGAGGCCTGCGTCGAACAGGATCTCGTTCGAGTAGATGTCACCGATGCCGACGAACACCTCGGGATCGGTGAGCAACAGCTTCAGCGGGGTCTTGCGTGCCTTCACCATCCGACCAAAATCCACCCACGACAGTGGCTGCTCCAGCAGGTCGAGGCCCGTCTCCTCGGCCGACGGCAGAGCATCGGCCAGGTCGTCGGCGTGCACCACCCTGAGCGAGCTCGATCCCTTCTTGTCTGCCATCCGCAGATCGCCACCCTGGGTGAAGGTGATGACGGCAACGATGTCGTCTGCGTGCTTCTCCCTCGTCGCCACCCGCTCCAGCCGGCCGTTCTCGCCCAGCCGGATGACCATGGTGTACTCATTGTCAAGATGGACGAGCAGGTGCAGCCCCCGCCGCTCGGCGTTGACCACCTTGGCCCCCACCAGGTGCTCGCCGAAGTCCTTCTTCTGCTTGATGCCGGGGAGCGACTTCAAGACAAGCGCCTCGGCGCTCTTGACCTTGCGAGTTGCGGTCTCCCGTTCGAGATCGCGTCGAAGCGTCTCGATCTCGGGGAGCTCAAGAATGCTCATCGCGAAATTCTCCCTTCCCCAGCAGGGTGAGAACCGCTGCATAGGCTGAGCGGGCGGCCACTTGCTCCGCGCGCTTTTTGGACGTACCGGCTCCGTGGCCTCGAGCAACGCCGTCGACAATGGTGATGGCGCTGAAGCGCTTGTCGTGATCAGGTCCCGAACCGCTTATCTCGTAGACCGGCGTGCCGAGTGACATCCGGGCCGTGAGTTCTTGTAATTGTGTCTTGTAGTCTTTTCGCCCCGGCTGCTCGGCGGCGTCGACGATCGCCCCGAGGGTCAGGTCCAGGATCACCTGGCGGGCGGCGGGCCAGCCAGCGTCGACGTAGACCGCACCGAACAAGGCCTCGACCGCATCGGCCAGGATCGATTCCTTCTCCCGGCCACCGGACTGGTCCTCGCCCTTCCCGAGCCGGAGCAACGGGCCGACGTCGAGGGAGGTGCCCAGGTCGGCCAGGGTTGCGGTGTTGACGACCGATGCGCGGAGCTTGGCCAGTTGCCCTTCCGGGAGGTCGGTGTAGGAGGTGTAGATGTAGTCGGTCACCACGAGCCCGAGTACGGAATCACCGAGGAACTCCAGCCTCTCGTTCGATGCGGTTGCAGGGTTCTCGGCACAGAAGCTTCTATGGGTCAGTGCAAGCGTCAGCAACAATTCGTCACCGAACCGGTGACCGAACCGTTTGCAGAACTCCTCCAGCTCACCACCGCTCTTCAGGATCCGGCTCCAGCCTTTTCGTACACATAATCCACGGCATCGCGGACACTCTTCAGATCTTGGAGATCCTCGTCTTCGATGCGGAAGCCGACCGTGCGCTCGGCCAGCTCCTCCTCCAAGGCCTCGACGAGCTCGATCAAGGCCAGCGAATCGGCGTCGAGATCGTCGGCGAACGAGTCGCCCTCCCGGATCTGGTCCGGTTCGATCTCCAGGATGTCCGACAAGCGATCCCGAATCAGTTCGAACACTTCGAGGCGTGTCATCGGGGACTGCTCCATATGGGTTTCGGCCGGCATTCTTTTCTGAACTCCTTTGACGCACCCCTTGTCGTCGGGCACGGCTCCAAGAACGCAGGCACCTGTCTGCCGTGACTTCTTCTGAAAACCTCAGGGTCGCTGAAGAAGCCACGGGAATGCCCAACGTCTCGGGGAGTCTACCAAATTTCGTCACTACTTCGGGTCGATAGCCCCTTGACAGCCCCGGAGCCCCCTATTCAGTGGGGTTTCCGACCGAGTTGCGCAGGTTCTGTACGATCCCTTCGCCCGCCAGTTCATCTGCAGTTCTGATGGCATTAGCCAAAGTGATAGCCGATGACGATCCGTGGGAGATCATGGTCACCCCGCGGGTTCCGAGCAACATTGCGGCGCCGGTTTGCCCGGAATCGAAGAAGTCGAACACGGGATCGATGAGCTCGTGCACCATCCCGGAGATCGCCGCCGCCTCGGCGGTCGACACCAGTGCGTCGCCGACGGCGGCCCTGAGCAGATCGAAGCCGCCCTCAAGCGACTTGAGCGCAACGTTGCCGGTGAATCCGTCGCAGACGATCACGTCGGCCACGCCGGCCAGCAGGTCCCCACCCTCCACGTTGCCGACATAGTCGGCGCCGCAATCCGCCGCCCATTCCGGCTGCTCGAGGAGTTCGCAGGCCGCCTTGACCAGGGCATTGCCCTTCCCGGCCTCCTCCCCGGTGGTCAGCGTTGCGACCCGGGGTCGCTCGAGCGCAAACCGGTGGCGGGCATAGGCGGTCCCCAATCTGGCGAACTGGACAAACCACTCCGGCTGGCAGTCGGCGTTCGCCCCACAGTCGAGCAGGGTGCTGGGGGTGGAGCCCACGACGGGAAAGGGAACGGCGATCGCCGGTCGGGCCACACCTTTGATGCGGCCGAGACGGAGCAACGAGGCAGCCATGGCCGCACCGGTGTTGCCGGCACTCAGCAGCGACGACGCCCGGCCGTCACGCACCGCTTCGGCCGCCCGCACGATCGAAGAGTCCTTCAGCCGGCGCACCGCCCGAGCTGGATCGGCCCCCATCTCCACCACCTGCGAAGCCGGCGCCACCTCCAGCGGGCCGGTGTCGCCGAGGCGCTCGGGGTCGCCGACCAACAGAACCGGTACCCCAAAGGCCTCGGCCGCGAGATGCGCAGCCTCGATCAGGGTCCCGGGGGCGTTGTCACCGCCCATGGCATCGACGGCAACGGGCAGTCGGTCACCACTCATGTCATGACTCGCCACGGCATCACAACTCGGCCAGCGGGCCTCGATCTACCGGGTCGGCCAGCAGGCCTCGATCTACCGGGTCGGCCAGCAGGCCTCGATGAACCGGGTCGGCCAGCAGGCCTCGATGAACCGGGTCGGCCAGCAGGCCTCGATGAACCGGGTCGGCCAGCAGGCCTCGATCTACCGGGTCGGCCAGCAGGCCTCGATGAACCGGGTCGGTCAGGCGACCTCAATGGCTTGACGGCCCTTGTACCAACCACAGGAGCCACAAACCCGGTGGGGCAGTTTGGTTGCGCCACATCGGTCGCAGTTGCTGCGGGATGGGGCCGAGAGCTTCCAGGCCGACGCCCGACGACTGCGGGTCTTCGACTTTGACTTCTTCTTCTTTGGAACAGCCATTTTCTACCTGAAACTCGGGCTCGTCAGAGGTCCGCCGTTGTGATGGACCAGCGGGAAACCCTACCGACTCCACGGCCGGTTCCCACCCGGCCCGGCCCGGCGGCGTCAGTCCTGGTCGAGGTCGAGCTGATCGAGAGCAGCCCAGCGGGGATCGGGGCCCGTCGCTTCCTCGGCCCTGCGTCGCTCGATCTCGGCCACGGTGATCGCCGGATACCGATCGGGGTCGGGCCCGGCGCAGTCATCGCCGCAGAGGGGCGCAAGGGGCAGTGACAACAGCACCGCATCGCGAACGACCGGCACGAGATCGATCTGATCGCCGTCGAAGTCGATCAGCTCGGAATCCTCAGGGGCATCGACCTGGAAGATCTCGCCGATGTCGACCTGCAGGCGATCGGTGGTGATCTCGAGGCATCGCCTGCAGTCGCCCTCCCAGCTGAAGTGCACCGAACCGATGACCGAAACACCGCGCTCGATCGATTCCACCACCACCACACCCTGGACCGGTTCGTGGGTGGTTCGGGAGGCGACGACACTCTGATGGGCCAGGCGAACTTCGATGTCCTCGCTCCGTCGCTGCCCGAGGCGGCGTCGAAGGTCGCCGACGTTGACCAGCAGCCGGGCCGGGCTGTCCTGGCCGGCGGACGCGCCAGTGGGCCCGGCGACGGGCCGGTTCTCGCTTTCTGGTTGGTCCTCGTTCCCGCCCCGGTGATCCAGGGCGTGTTCTTCGCTCAACTAGAACTCCTCGTCGACCAGATAGTCGTGGTCAGCATCGGCGGCCGCCGACCCGTTGCCGGTCATCCCGGTCAGATCGATGGCCTCGTTACGTTTGGAACCTGTGGTCCCGAGGATTTCTTCCGTCGTGGACTTGGCAGACCCCATGAGCCGCTCGCGGCCCTTCTGCACCGTTGCCGCCGTGCGGTTCAGGATCATTTCGAAGCTGGCAAGCCGTTGGTCGCAATAGTCCTCGACCTGGCGTTTGAGGGTGTTGGCCTCCTCCTTGGCCTCGGCCACGATCTGGCGGGCCCGGTGCTCGGCCGCCTTGACGATCTGTTGCCGCTCGACCATCCGGCCGACCTGGGCCCGGCCCTCATCGATCAGGTCCTGGTGTTCCTGGCGGGCCTTGGCCACGAAGTCATCGCGCTCCTTCAGCAGCCAGCGGGCGGCCCGCAGTTCTTCCGGCAGCTTCTCCTGCGCCTGCTCGAGAAGGTGGAGCAGCTCATCACGATTGACCTTGACCGTGGTCGACATCGGCAGCGGCCGGGCCTCGGCCAGGGTCTCGATCGCCTCCTCCAACAGATCCTCGACCTCGGGCACCGCATAGGGGTTTGGCAGTCCCTGGGCGCGAGCCCCGGCCCGCCGGTCCTCGACGTCGTAGCCATCGTCGTCGTCGTCCCGGTAGCGGTCGTCCCTGTAGTCGTCACCCATACGTTGACCTCCTAGCTTCCTGCAATTCTCGCCCGAATCCGGCCATCACCGGCGTCAGCCACCGCCGTCCGCCAACCTTTTGGCCACCACCTCCGGCACCACCGAGGCAACATTGCCGCCCCGGGCGGCGATCTCCCGTATGTAGCGGGAGGAAACCAGGGCGTGGGGCCCTATCCCGGGGATGAAGACGGTCGGGATGCCATTGCCGCTCTCGGCGTTCATGTTGGCCTGCAACATCTCGGCATCGAGGTCGGACGCGCTCCGTATGCCCTTGACCAGACAGTCGGCGCCGTGGTCGTTGGCGGCCACGGTGACCAGACCGGTGAACAGCTCGACCCGCACGTTCGGCAAATGCGCCACCGAGGTGGTGATCATGTCGGCCCGCTCCGGTCCGGTGAGCATGCCGGAAGGTTTTGCCGGATTGTGACCGACGGCAACGATCAGCTGATCGAACAGCGGAGCTGCGATCTCGATCACCGACAGATGCCCGTTGTGGATGGGATCGAAGGATCCCGGGTACAGCGCCACGGCCATGGTTCTCTCGCTCACCTTGTCGATCTTGGATGATCTGTTGTCGAGGGTCTGTCTTGGAGGCAGGTTCGCCTGCCGGTCCATATTGCCACCGGGAGCGGACCGGCTGTCGGGCCGCGGACCCTCCCCATCACAAAGCTAGTCGGCGGCGCCCAAACACCGGTGTTTTCGACGACATTCGGCCACCCGGCAAATCGGGACCGAAGGCCCGGGCACGGGGTTCCCGGCGGTCGGCTCCGATCGGGTCGGCCACGGCCCCGTCGACGACGGCCCCGAGCGCCGCGCCGGCGGTGTCTCAGCCGTCGACCGCAGGCTCGGGCCCGCCGCTGCGGGCCGGCGCAGGCTCGGCGATCACGATCTGGGCCTTGCCGTAGCTGCGGCGCCGGAGCTCGACCCACCGTTCTGTCAGCTCGATGGGCGTCTCGGCGTGGCCGACCAGCAGGCCAGCCCGAAGTCCGTCGAGCACCTCGGCCCAGGGATCGTCGGCGTACGGCGGGTCACAGAAGGCAATGTCGGCCCCCGGCAGGCCGGCCAGGGCGGTGGCGACCGGTGCGGCGATCACCGTGGCCCGACCTTCGAACCCCAGGTCGGCGAGGTTGGCCTCCAGGGTGGCCACCGCCGACCGGTTGCGTTCGACGAACACCACCCGTTCGGCGCCCCGGCTGAGGCATTCGATACCGAACGAGCCGCTACCGGCGAACAGATCGACCACCACCGCATCCTCAACGCCGCCAAGGGACTGCACCATGTTGAAGATGCCCTCCTTGGCCCGATCGGTGATCGGCCTCGTCCCCCGACCTGGAGGGGCCTGGATCCGTCGCCCCCTTGCGGTTCCCGAGATCACCCTCATGAAAGTGCCGGACCGTTGGCGGCTGCAACGCCGTGCCCGATGACCGGTGGTTCGATCGCCTGCTGCATCACGGTCAACCTATCGGGGCCCAATCGATCGATCGGCAATCGAGCCGATCGACGATCCCCGATCGACAATCCCCGATCGACAATGAAGGTATCGTGAGCCGGTGCCAACACCGGACCTGGAAATCACCTGTGTCGACTGCGGCGGGAGCTGCTTCCCGCTCGGCTGGCACCCCGAGGACGGCGACGTCGAGGATGGCACCGTGATCCCCTACCGATGCCGGGACTGCCTCGACCGATGGGACATCGTGATCGGTGGCGACCACGACATGCCGTGGACCGGCTGATCGGATGGCCGAGCCCCCGCACCACCAGGATTGCATCTTCTGTGCCATCGTGGCCGGGGATGCGCCGTCAAGACGGATCCACGAGGACGAGACGACGTTGGCCTTCCTCGACGTCAACCCCATCACCGTCGGCCATTCGTTGGTGATCCCGAAACGGCACTCGGTCGACCTGCACGAGATCCCGGTCGACGACCTCACCGCCGTGACCCGTTCGGCCAAGTTGGTGGCCGGGCTGCTGACCGACAAGATCGACTGTGACGGGGTCAACCTCCTCCACGCCACCGGCGTTGCGGCATGGCAGACCGTGTTCCACTTCCACATCCACGTCCTGCCCCGGGTGGCCGGCGACATCCCGTTCCCGTTCCCCCTCCGCGGCGGAGACGAGACCGAGCTGCAGGCGCTGCACAACCGAATCACCGGCCCATAGCCTCGGCGGCACCAGGGTGGGGGCCTCCCACCACGTCGCGCCGATCAGCCCTTGAGCAGGAACTCGGCATCCTCGGTTTCGAGGAACAGCGCCAGCTCGCCGGCCAGGGCCGGATGGCTCTCCAACCCGGGGTCGGCATCGACCACCTCGATGGCCGCCCGCCGGGCGGACTCAACCGTCGCCCGGTCCCGTCGCAGCGATGCCAGCTTGAGGTCGTTCCGGCCCTTCTGCCGCTCCCCGAGGATGGTCCCCTCCCCTCGCAGGTCGAGATCGACCTCGGCCAGCTCGAACCCGTCGGTCGATTGGACCAGGGCCTCCAGCCTGGCTTCGCCGTCCTCGGTCGATGCTTCGCCAACCAGCCAACAGGTGGATCCGTGCTCACCTCGACCGACCCGACCCCGCAACTGATGCAGCTGGGCGATGCCGAACCGGCCGGCATCGAGGATCACCATCACCGTGGCGTTTGCCACGTCGACCCCGACCTCGATCACCGTCGTCGCCACCAGGACGTCGAGGTGGCCGGAGCGGAACAGCTCCATCGTCTGGTCCTTCTCGGCCGGGGTCAGGCGCCCGTGCAGCAGGCCCAGCCGGTAGCCGTCGAGCTCGATCTCCGACAACCGTTCGAACGTGGCCTCGGCAGACGCAACCTCCAGCTTCTCGGACTCGTCGATCAGCGGGCAGACGATGTAGGCCTGTCGCCCCTCGGCGATCTGGTCCCGGATCTCGTCCCACATCTGGTCGAGCATGGCCTGGATCTCGTCCGGCTCGAACCGGATCTCCGGTCTGGTCGTCCCCGCCTCGGCGTCGACCGGGGTCGACCCGGGGGGTTGATCGAGGTTGCCCGGCGCCGGCACCCACCTGGTCTCAATGGGGGTCCGGCCGGGCGGCAGCTCGTCGAGGACCGAGACGTCGAGATCGCCGTAGACCGTCATCGCCGCGGTGCGAGGGATCGGTGTGGCGGTCATGACCAGGACGTCTGGAACGGCATCGCCGTAGCTCCGGTCCCGGAGGGCGGCCCGCTGCTCGACACCGAAGCGATGCTGCTCGTCGATCACCACTGCGCCGAGTGAACCGAACAGGACCTTGTCCTGGATCAGGGCGTGGGTGCCGATGGCGATGTCGACCTCGCCGGTCAGCAGCTGGCTGAGGACCCGTTTGCGGTCGGCGGTCCCCAGCCGGTTGGTCAACAGCTCCACCCGCAGCGGACGGTCGGCGAACAGCGAGTGCTCGTCGCCAACGGTCAGCCCGTCGAGCAGCAGCCGGATCCCGCTGTAGTGCTGCTCGGCCAGGACCTCGGTGGGGGCCATCAGCGCCGCCTGATGCCCTCCGTCGACCGCGGCCAGCATCGTGGCCACCGCCACCAGCGTCTTGCCGGAGCCGACGTCGCCCTGCAACAGCCGGTGCATGGGCACCGGACGGGCCAGGTCGGCGGTGATCTCGTCGATGGCCCGGCGTTGGGCGCCGGTCAGCCCGAACGGCAATGTGTCGGTCAGACCGGCGAGCAACGGCCCATCGATGACGTGAGCCAGCCCGACCTCTGTTCGCTCGATGGCCCGTTTGCGCAGCACCAACGCCAGCTGGAGCCGGAACAGCTCGTCGAACACCAGCCGGCGGCGGGCCTCCACCACGTGGGCCATGGTCTCCGGCTGGTGGATGCCCTGGAACGCCGCCTCCCTGGTGATGAAGTCGTTTTCGTCGAGCAGGTACGGCGGCAGCGGATCGAGCAGACCCCGGCCTTTCGGCGCCACGGTGCGGCGGAGGATCTCGGCCACCCATTCCGCCACCTCCCAGGTGTGGAGCCCGGCCTTCTCCGACTGGGGGTAGACGGGGATGATCCGACCGGTCTTGTCGCCGACGAGGTCGACGACCGGGTTGGTCATCTGCCGCTGGCCTCGATAGAGGTCGACCTTGCCGTAGATCATGGCCTGGCGGCCCGCCGTCAGCTGCCGTTCCCGCCACGCCTGGTTGAAGAAGGTGATCTTGAGGGTGCCGCTGTCGTCGCTCACCGTCGAGTTGACCATCACCTTGCCGCCCCTGACCCTGCGGCTGGTGGTGTGGTCGACCCGAACCAGCACGCTTGCCTCCTCGCCCTCGATCAGCTCGGCGATCCGCGCTTCCTTGGTCCGATCGAGGTACTTGCGGGGGTAATGGGTGAGGAGGTCGAGCAGGGTGTGGATCTCGGTCTTGGCCAGACCCTTCGCCTTCTTGTCGCCGACCCCCTTGAGCTCGGTGACCGGCAGCCTACGATAGCTCCCGGCACCTGCACTCTCCCCCGCCGGCCGCTCGGCGCACCAGTGCCGAAGCTCGGCCGATGGCACCAAGGTGGCGGTCGACCTTCATTCCTGGCATCGATGCGCTGCATTACCTATGGTGATACTCCCCCAGCCAACTTTCCGCAGACGTGGACGACCGTTTACTGTCTACCTCAATCGGATATCAGCATGGGGTCCCGCTGTGCAATATGTCCTGCAAATGGGCTTGCGCTTCGGCCACCAGATCCTTCCAGATGGAGTGAACACGTTGCAGGGTGTCGTCAAGTCATATGATCCGGTAACCCGTGACGGTCTCGTCGTCACCGATACCGCCGACATGTCCGAATACGAGCTTGCTCCCACCGCCCTCGACGGTTCGGTGTTCCGGATGCTCCGTCCGGGCCAGCGGGTGGTCTTCGATCTCGACGGCCAGTCGAAGGCGACGGCCCTACGCCTCGGCTCCGAGGTGGACATGGGCACCCCGGAATGGGTCGAGTCCGAGAAGTAACCCAGATCCCGAGCAACGCGGCTCCCGACAATCTCCCCCAAACCAGCTCTCAACAGACGGAGGAGGCCACGTGAGCCTCGCAAGTGAACTCGAACAGCAATTCGGGCTGACCAGCGTCACCCTCAAGGCCGAACTGTCTCAGGACGAACTGTTCGGCGAGGCGATTGCCAACGATCGGGGCTGGGTCGATCCCGACGGCAACGGCGACGACCAGAAGGCCTTCGCAACCAAACTGGGCATCGACGGCCCGCTGATCTACTACACCGATCCCACCTGTACCGGGCGACCGACCAAGGACACCTTCGCCGTCGCCCGTCCCAGCGTGATCGACGAGGTGTGGTGGAAGCCGGACTTCCAGCAGTTCGATCCCGATGCATTCGATGCGCTGCTGCCACGGGTCATCGATCATCTCAACCAGCGTCAGGCCACCCTCTACACCACAGACGTGTTCTGCGGTTGGGACACCGAATTCGCCGAGCCCTACCGATTCATCGGCGAGCACGCCACCCACGCCTACTTCTGCAACATCATGTTCCCCAAGAACGTCCGGGACGACGTCGACCGGACGACCTCGGGATGGACGCTGATCAACGTCCCGTCGTTCCGCTGCGACCCCGAGCGCGACGGCACGCTCACCGAGCGGGGGGTCATCATCGACATCGAGAATCGGGTCGGGCTGGTGCTCGGTCGGGCCGACTACTGCGGCGTCAACAAGAAGACGATGTTCACGATCATGAACTTCGTGCTGCCGTCCAAGGGCCAGCTGTCGATGCACTGCTCGGCCAACGTCGGCTCCGACGGCGATACCGCCATCCTCTTCGGGCTGTCCGGCACCGGCAAGACGACCCTGTCTGCCGACCCCGAGCGAGAACTGATCGGCGACGACGAACACGTTTGGACCGACGCCGGCATCTCCAACTTCGAGAACGGCTGCTACGCCAAACTCATCGATCTGAACAAGGAGGCGGAGCCGGTCATCGCCGCCGCACTGTCGATGAAGGGCACCCTGATCGAGAATGTGCCCCCCCTGCCTGGCAAGGATCTGGCCGACACCGATCCCCAGGAATTCGATCTCACCGACCAGTCGATCACCGAGAACACCAGGTTCGCCTACCCGCTGGACTGCAATCCGAACGTCGCCAGCGGCGCCTCCGGACCCCACCCGAAGACGATCGTGCTGTTGACCGCCGATGCCTTCGGCGTGTTGCCACCGCTGTCGATCCTCAACGACGACGAAGTGATGTACCACTTCGTCACCGGGTTCACCTCGAAATTGGCCGGTACCGAGGTCGGGGTGACCGAACCCCAGGCCACGTTCTCCTCGTGCTTCGGCTCGCCGTTCATGAGTCACAAGCCGTCGGTGTACGCCAGGCTGTTGGCCCGCAAGATGAAGGACCACAAGACCCGTTGCGTGCTGCTGAACACCGGCTGGTCTGGTGGACCGTACGGTGTCGGTTCGAGAATGTCGATCAAACACACCCGGGCGCTGCTCGACGCAGCGCTGGCCGGTGCGCTCGACGACGTCGAGACCGAGATCCACCCCATCCTCAACCTGGCCATGCCCCGGAGCTGCCCCGGGGTGCCGGGCGAGGTGCTCAACCCCCGCAACACCTGGGATGACGGTGCGGCCTACGATGCGGCGGCGGAGAAGCTCCGGGACATGTTCCGGGCCAACTACGAGGCGAAGTCGTTCGCCGAACTGGGTATCACCGACGCTATGTCCTAGCGGTCGTCCCGACCGGTGTCCTAGCGGTCGTCCCGACCGGTGTCCTAGCGGTCGTCCCGACCGGTGTCCGAGCGGTCGTCCCGACCGGTGTCCTAGCGGTCGTCACGACCGGTGTCCTAGCGGTCGTCCCGACCGGTGTCCTAGCGGTCGTCCCGGGGGCGATGCTGCCGGGCGCTACTGCGGCTGTGAGTCGGTCGGGATCGAGTTTGCCCGGTCGGCCTCGGAGAGCTTGACCGGCGGGTTCGGGAGCCGTTTGCTCCCGGGAGCGGGTGGGGGCGGCGACACCGGCGGCAGGGCCGGTGCTGGCTGCTCAACCAGGGAGTCGACCGGGAGCCCGGGCGTGGGCGGTGGTGGAGGCAGGAGGGCACCGGAGTAGGCGAAGAACCGCTGGGCGTGGAAGCCGACCACCCTGATGAGGGCATAGTTGGCCGAGCCACCGACCATGGCACCGACACCGAACGGGAGGAGCTTGCCAACGGCCAACAGGCTTCGCCGAGAACCGAACTTCGTCACCACATGTGCCGCCAACCGGGCGTTGAGCCGACGCAGCGCATCGAGGGTGGCAACGTCGCCGCCGGCGATCCCGGCCAGCCGACCGCTGATTCGCTCCCCACCGACGACGGCACGGGCGTCGACCTCGATCAGTAGCGAGGAGAATTCCTCGGCCGCCGCCTCACCGAAGGCCAGGACCGACAACACCCAGGCCCGTCGCTCCTCAACGGTGGCATCGGTCCTCCCGTTCGCCGCACCGATGGTCATCACCAGATCGGCGGACCGGACCGCAAACCAGGTGAGGTCGGCAACCAGGGTGGCGGCGGCGGCGCTGGTACCGAGGCCTGGGGTGGCGGCGACCGCACCGGTGGCCGCTCCCATGGTGCTGAGCTCCCGCCGGAACCGTCGGTTGATGGCCCGGACCCGTTTTTCCGCCGTGTCCCCTTTTGCCTCGGCCGCCACCCGGACCGCTCGATCCCATCGATCGGCAACGGCCCTGTCGACCCCCTGGAGTATCGCCCTGCCGACCAGATCCAGCGCCGGCGCAGGCAGCCGGGCTGCGGCCTTGCGCCTCAGATACCGTTTGGATTTGGACACGTTCACTCCTGTCGGCCAGTGGAGCCCGTTTGCCTCCACTCGCTCGACGGCAATCCTAGCGCCGGAGGCTCGCCTTTCCATAAGTCTGGACTTATCAGAAGTGTGGACTTATGATAACACTTGTCTTATGAGGAACGAGATTGCGCTCTCGAACAGGGCCGAGCGCCAGCTCACGGCCCTGGCCAACCCGACCCGCCGGGCGGTCTACGACATCATCCGGGCCCACCCGTCGTCGGTCGGTGCGGTGGCGGCCGAACTGCCGGTTTCGCAGCCGGCGGTGAGCCAGCACCTGCGGGTCCTCGTCCGGGCCGGATTGGTGTCGGCCACCCCCGTCGGGGCGAAACGGGTCTACGCCGCAGATCGAAGCGGCATTGCCGATCTTCGAGCCTGGATCGACGGCCTGTGGGACGACAGCCTTGACAGCTTCGTCGAAGCGGCCGAGACTGCGGCGGCACCGACGGACCGAACAGACCGCGACGGGAAACCGAACCACGAGGCGTTGCCATGAGTGCCATGAGTGCCATGAGAAACTCGTCCGTTCCGCTCCAGCCGCTGGTCAAGGTCGTGGCGCCACAACTGTCCTGTCAGCCCCCGGCCGGGTCCTCGATCCACACCATGTGGCTGATCGGGCGATCGATGAAAACCCGCCAGGAGCGGTCCTCCTCGGTGTCCCAGGCGATGATGTCGTCACCGAAGGCATAGGCCAACCACCGCCCATCGGGTGACCACGCCACCGGGGAGTCCTCGTTGACGCTCTCCGAGCGTGCGGCCGCCACGCCGGTGTCGAGATCGATCCACCGGGGGAGCGCAACCCCCCGCCTGTCGATCACCGCCAGCCGGGTGCCATCGGCTGACACCGACGCACCGAGGGCCCACGACTCGATGGGGCGGTCGGCGAGCTGCTCGGGTACCGGCACCGACCGTCGGTCCGGCTCGTCCGGGGGGCCGACGGCGATCCGGCAGTCATCGGGCCGACCGCAACGAACCATGGCCAGGTTGCGACCGTCATAGCCGGCCACCACACCCTCGGAAACCAACTCGGCCGTACCATCGTCGTTGAGCAGCCAGACCGCACCGGCCTTGGAGACCAACGGACGGTCCAGCCACCCGCCGAGCACGTCCACGTCGTAACCGAGCGCCAGCGATTCCTCAACGTCCTCGCGTTCGAGCCTGCTGGAGAGCGTCACCTGCCGGGTCGGTTGCCCATCGGCCACCAGTACCACCCCGTCGTCGCTGGGGAGCAGGTCATCGGCCTCGACACCGGCCGACTCGATCTCGCCGTCGGGCACGACTGCCGACAGTGTGGAATCGGACAGGATCAGAGGCCGATCGTCCGACAGCGAGTACACCATGGCGCCGGGACGACGGCCGGCCGGGACCTCGATCTCGGTCGGCTGGGCATCGGAGCGGCGGATCTGGACCAGCGAATCGGCAGGGCCGTAAGCCAACAGCAGGTCCGGCATGTCGGGGGACAGATCGGCCCGCAACTCGGGGATCGGGCCCAGGATCAGCGGTTCGTCGGCGGCCGCAGCGTCATCGGACGGTGTAGTGGCGGCCCGCGGGGTCGGCACCGGCTGTGGCAGGGTGGTGTCGCTGCTGCGAAGCGGTTCGTCGGCCGGGGGATCGGGCACCACGTTCTGACGGTTCTGACGTTGCAGGATCTCCTGTTGCTGGTTCGCAGGCAGCTGATCGAAGGGATCCTGGTCACCGGGGCGGGACATCAGGGCCAGTGCCAGGAGTACGATCGCCACCCCGGCGAGGGCGACCACCCGGGCCGGCATCGATGACAGGATCGAAGGTGCATCGGGACGAGGCGATTCGCTCAGCCGGTAGGCCGACGGCTCGGCCTCCAGGAACTCGATCGACTCGTCCTTCGACCCGCCTTCCCCCGACCCCCCGGCCAACCAGCCGTCGTTGTCGACCCACGGGCTGGCGTCGATCTTCTCCTTCCAGGCCAGTCGATTGCCGGCCTCGGAGTCTGCCATGGCACTCCCCTCCCCCCGGATGAGCAGGGCTTTCGAACGCAATGGTAGGCCGACTGACAATCCTCGTCCCACTCGGGGCGGGCCCGGCGTGGCGTGTGGCTCGCTCTCAGACGGCGGGGATGAACATCGAGCGAAGGGCCAGGCCCATGAGGAACAGGCCGCCGAGGCCGTAGAGCAGGAACTGCCACTGCTCCAACTGCTGGCGGTAGCTGTAGATGATGCCGACGGTGAACAGGGCGATGAAGCCGTAAAACAGGTGGACACCGTTGACCTCGATGTCGTTGACCTGCATGTTGATGACGCCGAGGATGACCTGGATGGCGATGAGGACCTGGGCGATGGCCACGCCGATCCACAGCGCTCGGTTCCGCAACCCGGTGACCCAGTGAGCAGCCAGAGCCCACGTCCCGGCGGCGGCATTGGCCACCACCACCGCCCATCCCAACGTGACGTGCAGATCGTGCAGGCTCATCGACGGTGGCCCGGTCGTTCCATGGGGTTTGAGCATAGGAACTGTGCCATGGTTACGGGGTGCGCCATCGCCGGTACTACATCGAGTCGCTGTGGACGTCTGGACTCTCGGTGCCTTCCACCGGGGGTGATCTGATCGTTGCGGCCAAGGAACAGACCAGGGATCTCGACTGGGAGCTGGTCCACCGCTCGTCCGAGAACTGGCCGTTGCGCAAGGAGCCATACGATCTCGACATGGTCGGACCGGAGGGGCGGTTCACCGGGCCGGCCATCCTGGTCCGGTCCGACGGCCGGTCCCATGTGTTCCGGGGTGTCGGCGACCTCGAGGGTTTCAACGCCGAAGAGCTGTCCTGACTCGCCGGTCGGGCTCGGCCGGGACGGGTCCTCGGCTGCGTTCACACGATCACAGGCCCGGCAGGAAGTCGACCTCGGTCGGTCCGCCGGTACCGGTCCTGCCCGGGACCGCGTACCACTCGTTGGCGAACACCTTGGCGAAACGGTCGGGGGGCAGGTAGAGGAAGAAGCTCTGATCGGAGATCTGGCTCCGGTGGACCGCCATCGCCGCCCGTTTGGTCTCGAGGTGATCGGAGATGTCCACCGAGTAGGCCAGGTCGGCCTCGGCCACCCCGAATCCATCGAAGTCGTCGACCGATGGCCCGTCGACGCCGTCGGCTTCCATCTCGGCCGACATCTCCGACATCGAGGCCAGCGCCCGATCCCGATTCACGGTGGCCTCGTAGACATGGTCGACCGAGGCCAGCTCGGCGGCACGGAGTCCGACCCGGTGGACCTGGATGTGGTCGGGGTGGCCGTACAGCCCGTGGTCGTCGTAGACCGTCAGCACATCGGCCTCGACCTCGGTCAGGATGTCGGCCAGGCGCTGCGCCGCCTCCTCCACATCGGCCTGCCAGAAGCAGCGAGGGTTCTCATTGGCCGGATCGTCCATCATGCCGGAGTCCTCGTACTCCAGGAACCGGGGCGCTCCGGCCCCCAGGATCTGGCACGACTCGGCCAGTTCGATCATCCGGCGTTCCCAGAGTTGTTCCCCGGCCGCCAGCACCCCGGGTTGGGGTTCTCCCTGCTCACCCTTGGTGGCGGTGACCAGGACCACCCGGTGCCCGGCCGCTGCGGCCTTGGCCATCAGACCCCCGGTGCTGAGGGCCTCGTCATCGGGGTGGGCGTGGAAACAGACCAGGGTCGACATCGGATCAAGCCTAAGGGTGGGGGCGGTCGACCCCCGGGGAAAAGGGCCCGGTGACTAGGATGGGCTGGTGTTATCACAGCAGGAGTACGGGCGGGGTGCCCAACCGGGGGTCCGTCCCAGCCCCATCTTCTTCGCCATCCTGGTGGTCACCGCGGTGGCGGGCTGGGCCACCACCGCCGGCCTCGGCCTGCCCCGGGTAGCGGTGTTCGTCTTCGTGGCCGGGGCCTGGACACTCTCGATCATCTTCCATGAGTTCGCCCACGCCTTCCTGGCCTGGCGGGGCGGCGACCATTCGGTCTCCCAGCGTGGCTACCTGACCCTCGACCCCCGCCGCTACACCCACCCGTTGCTCTCGTTCGGTTTGCCGCTGCTCTTCATTCTGATGGGCGGCATCGGCCTCCCCGGCGGGGCGGTGCTGTTGAACCGGAGCGTGCTCAGCGACCGGCGGGCATCGGTGGTGGCCCTGGCCGGGCCGTTCACAAACCTGGTACTGGGCTGCGTGGCGCTGGCCATCATCGGCTTCGACGTGATCGACGGTACCACCCAGCCGTACCTGGCATCGGCGGTGGGGTTCTTCGGCTTCCTGCAGATCGCGGTGTTCGTGCTCAACATGTTGCCGATCCCCGGGTTCGACGGCTACGCCGCAATCGAGCCCACGCTCTCGCCGTCGACCCAGCAGCTGATGCGGCCGGTGGCCCGCTACGGGGCGCTGGTGGCCATCCTGATGATCTGGCAGGTCGAGCCGGTGGCAGACGCCTTCTGGGCCGCGGTCACCTTCTTCACCGAATTCTTCGGTGTCGAGTTCGACCAGTGGCGCTGCGGCTACTTCCAATTCAAGTTCTGGGACTCCAACGTCCCCGCCGCCTGCCGCTGAGCCACCTCAGCCGGCAAAAGCAGACCGGCACAAGCAGACCGGCACAAGGAGACCGGCCGACCGGCAACAAGATAATCCTCCGTTCCTCAGCGGGCCCGTTGACCACAGCGCGAGACTGGAGCTGGGAGCGGCTCCACGGCGGCGCTGCGAACCACGGAGGGAACAACGATGACATACGAGAGCGCAACGCTGATGACGGTGACCGACCCGACGAGGGTGGCAGGAGATTTCCATGAACACGCCAAGGGGGCGATCATGGCCACCGGTGCCAACGAGGTGACGGCCTGGGAATGCATGACCGGCCCCATGGTCGGCATCCACGGTGTGGTGACGAACTGGGATTCGCTTGACGAGATGGCGGCGTCCCAAGTCGCCATGGCAGCCAATATGGCGCCGGGCGGCAGTCTGGCCGATCTCGCCGAACGGTACCAGTGGGTCAACAGGATCGTCAGCGAGGTCATACACGAGGCCGGCGACTGCCAGGGGGCCTACGTGAACACCACCCGCTTTTCGTTCGCCACCTTGCCAGAAGGCATGGAACACGCTGGGGAGCTGGCGCTGGGGGCAGGAGCCAATGGGCTTCGAATCATGACGGTGCTGGCCGGTGGCGAGATCAGCGGACAGCTGATCGGGTCGGCCTTCGTCGACTCACTGGACACGGCGGCCGGGGTGGTGGCGGCCACCAGGGCAGACACCCGGTTCATGGCCGACCTGGCCCAGTCGGCAACCCAGCTGGAAGCGAGGACACTGTTCCGCAGGCTCTGAGCGTTTGGCTGGTGGTCCACTAGCAGCCACCCGAGGAGGGTTTGCGGGGGACGCTGGGGTCGACAACCTCGATGTGGACGTGGGGCCATGACGGCTCCGCGGTGAGCTTGTCGATCTGGGACCGGAAGGGGAAGGTCGTCGGACCCGATGCCAGCCGGTCACCGACTTCGACCCGCTGACCCTTGCGGACTGCGACATTCTGGATGTGGAGGAGCTTGACCTCCAGGTCCGGTCGACCGTCGGGGTTGATCACAACGTAGCCGTCGCTGTAGCGGCAGTACAGAGTGTAGTTCCCGGCCCTGGCCACCGTCCCGCTCACCGGTGCGGTGATGGCGGTGCCGGGCTCGGCCACGATGTCGACCGCGCCCCTGGCATGGGTGCCCCGGCCCCGGGAGGCCATCGTGGTCAACCGAACCGGGGCCGGCAGGGCCGCGGCCATGGCCAGGGCGCCGGGATGGCTCGACTGGTGGAACCCCGCTCGCTCGATCAGGGCCGATGGGGCAACGATGGTCAGGCCGGCCACCGTGGCCAGTGGCTCACGTTCGGCCAGATCGACCTGTCGCTCCGTCGATCGGCCGTCGGGCCGTCGACAGCTCCTGGCCGCAACGCCGTCCGACGGGTACCGATGGCGGCCGACGAACTCCGGCGACAACGACACATACAACATCACCCCGCCCCGGGTCAGCTCCCGCCGGGTCAGCAGGCCGGTCCAGTAGGCCAGACCCTCGGGGTCGGCCGGCCGGTCGAGCACATTGCGATAGATCAACTCGACGAAGGCCCGATCGTCGGTGGTGCCGTAGCGCCGCCCGAACTCCTCACTGTCGGCGAACGAGTCGGCGATGGTGTCGAGCCCGGCACAGCCATCGATCTCGCCGATCCAGTAGAGCGCCCCCTCGGCGTCGGGTTGGCGCTGGAAGAAGGCCTGGTAGAGACGGAACGCCGTTGCGTGCTCACCGGTCAGCTCATCGAGCTCTGCGATGGTGTCGAAGTTCGTCTGATCCGCCGGCGTCGATGCGCCGACCGGCTGCCAGGACACGATCGACGTCAACAGTATGGCGAGCATCGATGCAAACGCCAGCGGGCGGACCTGGTTCATCATTGAGCGAAGGAATCCAACGGGCATTGTTCGGCACGACCTCATGGTCGACCCCGTCGGCCGAAACACCGACGCCTGTAGGACGGCTCAAGTCTGGCCCACCCAGACCGCCAGGCGGCGGACCACCGGCTCCCGGCCGGTCGCGCTGGCTCGTCGAACCCGAACCGGGGTCCGATCCATGGAGGCTCGGGTCAGGCGATGGCGTTGGTCTGGTGCAGCTTGGCGATGTCCTCCGCATCGAACCCGAGACCCGACAGGATCTCGCCCGTACTCGAGGAAGGTGCCCCGCTCGACGTTGTGGGGGTGCCGGGTGGCCTCGTCCATGGTCAGCACCGGGGCGAAGCACACATCGGAGTGTTCCATGATCCGGCACCACTCGTCCCTGGTCTTGGTCTTGAATAGGTCGGCGACCCGCTGCTTGTTGGCCGGCCAGGCCTTGCGATCGTTCTGGGGGGCCATCTCCGGATCCTGGCCAAGACCGGACAGCTCCATCAGCTCGGCGTAGAACTGGGGCTCGATCGAACCGATCGAGATGTAGAGCCCGTCGCTGCACTCGTAGACGTCGTAGAACGGGGCGCCGGTGTCGAGCATGTTGGTACCCCGCTCGTCGCTCCACACCCCCGCCGCCTTCATCGACCAGAACATGTTCATCAGCGACGCCGCACCGTCGACCATGGCGGTGTCCACCACTTGGCCCTGACCGCTGCGCTGGGCCTCGAGGATCCCGCAGACCATGCCGAAGGCCAGGTACATACCACCGCCGCCGAAGTCGCCGACCAGGTTGAGCGGTGGATGGGGCGGGCCACCCCGGCGACCGATCGGCTCCAGGGCACCGGCCAGGGCGATGTAGTTGATGTCGTGACCGGCGGCCAGGGCATACGGCCCTTCCTGACCCCAACCGGTCATCCTGCCGTACACCAGCTTGGGGTTTCTGGCCAAACAGTCCTCGGGGCCCAGCCCCATGCGCTCGGTCACGCCGGGACGGAAACCCTCGATCAGGCCGTCGGCCCTCTCCACCATCTTCAGGACCGTCTCGACACCGTCGGGGTTCTTGAGGTCGATCCCGATCGAGCGGCGATTCCTGGTCAGGCTGTCCTTTGGCGGGTCCTCGGGGTCACCGCCCCGCACCGCGCCGGCCCGATCGACCCGGATGACGTCGGCTCCCATGTCGGCCAGCATCATGGCGCAGAACGGTCCGGGGCCGATACCGGCCAGCTCGATGATGGTTATTCCCTCTAACGGTCCCATGCCCTCACCGTAGATCGATCAGCGGCGAGGGTTCTAGTTCGACCGGCGGCCCACCCCGGCCTCCTCCTGTCGCTGCTTGTCGCTGCTGCTCATCCCAGATCGCAAAACGGCAAGGCGATAGCGTGCCTGGTTTGGGGTTCCTGGAGCCCTGAATCGAAAGGAAGAACCTGGTGCAGACCGAGTCCGACGATCCCTGGGGCCACGGCCACTACGGAACATTCCGCCCCCCGATCGACATGGCGGCCAGGCCGGAGCCGGCGGCGCCGCTCGACATCTGTTTCCTCGTCGGCTCGCTCGACATCAGCGGCGGCACCTACGTGATCCTGCAGCATGCGCTGCAAGCCCACCAGCGGGGTGAACGGGTGGTCATCGTTCCCCTCTTCGCACCCACCGCCGAGACCACCGACTGGCACCAGGCGTTGCGGGAACTGCCGATCGCCACCCTGGAAGAGATCGGCGACCACCAATTTGATCTGGTGATCGCCACCTGGTGGCGCACCGCATACGAACTGCACCGGGTGCGAGCCAGGCGATACCTGTACTTCGTGCAATCGGTGGAGGCCCGCTTCTACGCCTTCGACCAGCCGAGGTTCGCCGCCCTGGCCGGCGCAACCTACGACATGCCGCTGAGCGTGATCACCATCTCACCGTGGATCCAGGCCTATCTGGCCCTGGAGCACGGTCGACCGGCGCTGCTGACCCCGAACGGCATCGACAAGCGGCGGTTCACCCCGGTCGGTCCGGTCTTCGAGCCTCGAAACGAGCGGCGGCTCCGAGTCCTGGTCGAGGGGCCGATCGAAGTGCGGATGAAGCAGGTCCCGGAGACGATCGAAGCGGTCAGGGACTCCAAGGCCGAAGAGCTGTGGTTGCTGACCTCGAGCTCGATAGACGACTATCCCGGTGTCGACCGCATCTTCAGCCGGGTCCCCGTCGACGTGACCCCCGGGGTGTACCGGAGCTGCGACGTGCTGGTGAAGCTCAGCCGGGTCGAGGGGATGTTCGGCCCGCCGCTGGAGATGATGCACTGCGGTGGCACCGCCATCGCCTGGGACGTGACCGGCCACGAGGACTATCTCGTCAACGAGGAGAACGGGCTGGTGACACCGACCGGCGACTACGACTCGGTGGTCGCGGCGCTGGACCGGCTGGCCACCGATCGGGAGCTGACCGGCCGGCTCTCGGCCGCAGCGCTGCAGACCGCGGCCCGGTGGCCGAGTTGGGTTGAGAGCTCGAGGTCGTTCCACCGATCGCTACGGCTGCTGGCCCGCCATCCGCAGCCGGAAGCCGAGAAAGCCGAGATTGTCGAGGCCAGTGAGCAAGGAGCGAGGCTGCTGCGATGACCGAACGACCATGGACTCCCTACGACGTCGAGTTCTACAGCGACATCGATCGTCCCGACTATGCGGTCGCCCTGTGGGCCGGCCATCGATGGTTCGGCTACGACCTGGTGCGGTGGGCCAAGCCGGAACGGATCGTCGAACTGGGCAGCCACTACGGCTGTTCGTTCTTTGCGTTCTGCCAGGCCGTCCAGGCCGATCGCAGCGACTGCGACCTCATGGCCATCGACACCTGGGAGGGCGACGAACACACCGGCCACTACGACGAGTCGGTGTACCACACCTTCACCACGGTCCTCGAACGGCGCTTCGCCGGTCTGCGGACCAGGGTCCAGCGATCGACCTTCGACGACGCCCTGGCGGTGGTTCCCGATGGATCGGTCGACATCCTGCACATCGACGGGCTCCACACCTACGAGGCCGTCTGCCACGACTACGAGACCTGGAAGGACAAGGTCGCCCCGAACGGCATCGTGCTGTTCCACGACGTGGCACCCTCGTCTGGTCTCGGGTCGGCCCGCTACTGGCAGGAGGTCCGCGAGACCGGGCCGAGCTTTGCGTTCCTCCACAGCCTCGGGCTCGGGGTACTGCTCCCCAACGGCACCGAGGGCCGGGAGGCGCTGCTCGATCTGGGCCGCAGCCCCTGGCGGCCGTACTACGAGCACCGGGCCGGGCACGATCTACGATCCCGCCAGGTCATCGACCTGACCGCCATGATCGACGCCAGGGATGAGGCGCTGGCGGCAACCGAGAGGCTCGTCGTCGACCGGGACGAGGCGCTGGTCATGACCGACCGTCTGGTTGCCGAGCGGGACCAGGCCCTGATCACCGCACAGGCCATGATCGTGCAACGGGACGACGCGCTGGCCGCAACAGGGGCCACGGTGGAGCAGTGTCGCCACGAGCTGGCCGACGTCGAGCAGCTTGTCGCAGCCCGCGACGATGCGCTGGCCGCGGCCCGGACCGAGATGGAGCGACTGGACCGTTCGTTGGCCGAGGCCAACGAACGGCGCTCGAAACTCGAGGTCGACCTGGCCCGGGCCGCCGCCGACAGCGCGCACCGCCTCCAGCTGGCCGAAGCCGATCGGGCCGAGGCCTTGGCCGAGATCGAGTACCTCCACCACCACATCGCCGCCCTGACCGTCGATCGGGATGCGGTGGCCGCAGGCCTCGACCTCTACCGCCGGGTGCTGCGACCGGTACGGTGGGCCTCCCGCCCGCCCCGTCAGGTCCTCCGCCGAATCCGGGGCCGGGACGAAACCGATGTCGTCGACATCGAGCCCGGCACCGGGATCGAGCCGGACACCGAGATCGAGGCCGGTCCGACGCGGCCTGCACTGTTCGACGGCGACTGGTACCTGGCCCGCTATCCCGATGTGGGCAGGGCCGGGGTCGACCCGTGGACCCACTGGCGTGACCACGGCTGGAAGGAAGGCCGCGAACCGTGCCCGCTGTTCAACGCCGGCACCTACCTGGAGCAGCACGACGATGTGGCGGCGGCAGGCATCGACCCGCTGATCCACTGGACCGAGTCCGGCCGGCGGGAGGACCGTGACCCGTCGAGGCTGTTCTCGACCGACTTCTACCGCAACCGCAACGAGCAGCGCCTGACCGACGAGGACGACCCGCTGCGGCACTACCTCGACAACGGCATCCAGCTCGGCCTGTTCGTCTCCCCGGAGCACGAGCAGCGGGTGCTGAACGCGCCGTTGCTCCAGGCCGGGAACGACAACCTGCTGGTCGACGTCGTCGCCCACCACGACGGCAGCAGCCGTTCGGTGCCCTACTCGATGATCGTCGACCTCGACGCCGACCTGTTCACCTTCGACCTCTGGGATTCGATCCTCACCAGGTCCCGACCGGCGGATGCGTCCAAGCTGGCAACCGCCCGCAGGATGCGGTTGGCGCTGGGCCTGAGCCCGGGCCAGAGCCCGTCGACCTGGGACCTCATGCGGCGCCGGGTCGAGATCGAGGCCGCCATCGCCGGACCCTCCAACGGGGAGTACCTGCTCGGCGACGTGCTGGCCAGGCTCCTGGCCCAGGTCGCGGCCGAAGGCCTCGACCCCGTTGACCCGGACGGCACCGGCTACGACGCCGCAGCGCTGGCCGACCACCTCCGACGGCTGGAGCTGGAGGACGAGATGGCGTCGACGACGCCGATCGGTGACACCGTGGTGGTCATCGAGAAGCTCCTGGCCCGGGGCGACTCGGCCCGGGTGGCCGTGGTGTCCGACTTCTACCTCTCGGGCGACGACCTCCGGGATCTGCTGGCCTATCACGGCCTGAGCAGTTATCTCCTCGAGGTCATCTCCTCTGCCGACATCGGCCTGTCGAAACATCGGGGCGGGGAGCTGCTGGCATGGGTCCGCGACCGGTTCGGCGTCGAAGCCGGGCGCCACGTCCACGTCGGAGACAACCCCCACGCCGACGTGGCCATGCAAACCGAGACCGGCGGCATCGCGGTCCACCTCGTCCACGGCGATCGGCGCTTCGTCGGTCCCGGCCAACTCACTGAGGCGACGATGGCCGACGTTGCGGCCGAGCTGCGAGCCGATCTCGACGCCGCGGCCCAGCTCCGCTGCCGCCAGAACGGCCTCAGCCCCCGGCCGGACAACCGCATCATCCGGGCGGCCTGGCGCACCGCCGTGCTGCCGGTGGCGCTGGTGGCCGCGGCCATCGAGGATGCAACGGCCCGGAACCTGGACCGGGTGCACTACCTGAGTCGGGAGGGGCTGTTCCTGTCCAGGATCCACGACGAGATCGCACCCATCCTCGAGCCCCAGGGAGCACCGGCCGGAGTTCATCTGGCGGTGTCGAGGCGGTCGACGTTCGGACCGTCGCTGCAGGAGATCTCACCGAGCAGCCTGCTCGACCTGTGGCGGATGTACTCCCGGCAGACCCCCCGTGGCCTGCTGGTGTCACTCGGGGCCGAGGCCGACGAGTTCCGGCCGGCCCTGCAGCGGTGCGACCTGGAACTCGACGAGGTCATCGACGGCATCCACCTCGACGGCAGGATACGCACCTTCCTCGAGGACCCAAAGGTCACCGACACCCTCCAGACCCTCAACACCGAGCGCCGGCACGGCCTGCTGGCCTACCTCGAGCGCCGGACCGACCTCGATCTCGACGAGATGCTGATGGTCGACGTCGGCTGGCGGGGCACGGTGCAGGACAACCTGGCCCGCCTCCTGCCGGACACCAGGTTCGTCGGCTGGTACCTGGCCCTGTTCCCGTTCCTCAACCCGCAGCGACCCGACTGCTACAAGTTCGCCATCGGGCCGGACGGCAACCTCGGCGACGACATCTCGTTCATGGAGCCGCCGGCTGCGGTCGAGCGGCCATGGACCCCGGCCGCACCGTCGGTGGTGGACTACCGCTCGATCGGCTCCGAAGCCGGCGTACCGGTGCTCGACGAGGAATCGCTGACCGACGAGAGCCGGGCCGCAATCGAGCTCTACCAGGATGCGGTGGTCGACGCCGCGGCGATGGTGGCCCGGTGGATCGTGGCCAACGGTGCGGCCACCGACGTGCTGCGGCCCCTGATCGAGACCCAACTCACCTCGTACTACAAGACGCCGGAACCGGGAATTGCCGACCTATGGTTCAACTCGGCCCACGACGACACGTTCGGGGTCCTCAATGTGACCTCCTTCGGCAAGGCCGGACCGAGCCGGGAATGGCTCGCCGGTGGCCCCGGCCCCGCCTTCCTCCGCCACCTGGAAGACGCCGCAACCGGCTCGTTGTGGCCGGCCGGCTACCGTCGATGGCAACCGGTGGAGGCGGCGGTGGCGCTGGAGCAGGCGCTGCGGACCGACCGGTTCGACCGGCGCTGACCCGCCGGCCGCTTCGACCGCCGCCGTTGCTTCGCCGGGGTTTCGTTTCCCGATAGTTAAGGACTGTGGCGGTACCGGGGGACGTTCGTTGACTTACCATTGGTGGCAGCGTCGCAGCCCACCGTCGGTGGCGATGCCGGTCGACGGAGACGTGTCGGTCGATGACCACCTGTCGGTCGAGGAGCATCATGCAGCGCAGCCAATTCGCAGCCGCCGTCATCGTCCTCGCCGTCGTGGCCGGGTTGCTTGCCGGCCGATTCCTGTCCGACTCCCCCGACGAGCGGGCAGTAGCCGCGGCCGATCCGGTTGACGAGGTTGACGCCGCGGCGGAGCAGGAGCCGAACGTGATCAGTGGTGGTGAGCAGGCCGCAGTGGGGACGGCGACGGTTCCTCCGACGAGCGCCGAGGTCGGTGAAGCTCCACCCCTGCTGGGCGAGAAGCCGGAGCTGGTGGACCTCGACGGCTGGCTGCAGACCGACGCCACCGGACTCGCCTCGTTCGACGGCCAGGTCAGGATCGTCCAGTTCTGGACCTTCGGGTGCCGCAACTGCAAGGCAACACTGCCAAACCTCCAGCAGATCTACGCCGACTGGCACGACCGGGGGCTGGAGATCATCGGTGTCCATGCTCCAGAGTTCTCTCACGAGGCCGACATCGACAACATCGTCGGCGCCGCCGCCGACCTGGGTGTGACCTGGCCGATCGCCCTCGACACCGAGAAGACGAACTTCCGAGCCTGGCAGGAGAATCGCCGGTTCTGGCCTCGCACCTACGTGCTCGATCAAAACGGGCAGGTCCGCTTCGACCACATCGGCGAGGGCAAGTACGACGAGCTGGCCGAGACGGTGGCCCACCTGATCGAGAACGGCGCCTGAGCCGATGGCCCCGGATCCCCGGTCGGGACGGCCGGGCCCTGGCCGGTATTGCCCACCGCCGGGTTCTACGATCTGATCGATGTCGATCTTGCGACTGCTGGCCGAGGGATTCGAGTCGGCGCTGCTGCCCTGCTCGCTGATCCTGCTGCTTCCCGGCGCCGCGGTCGGCCTGACCGCCAGGGCGGCGGCCATCCCTGCCTTCACCTCGTTCGGCGTTGGCGTGCTCGCCCTGTCGTGGCTGCGCTTCTCCGATCGCGGCGGCGGGTTCTCACCATTCTTCATTGCGGTGGCGTTGATGGTGGCCACCATTCTGCTGCTGACCCCGCTGATCAGTCGTCTCGACGTTGCCGCCATCCCCGCCGGACTGCTGGCCGGTGGTGCGGCCGCCGAGCTGTGGCGGCCCTGCGTCGGTGACGAGTACGGCCTGCTGCTCAACGAGCTGCCGGAGCGGGGGCTTTCCGGCTTGGCTCTCCAGGCCGTCTATCTGGTGGGCGTCCTGTCGCCGCTGATCGCCCTGGGGGCCCTGCACCATCTGGTCCCGGACCGGATCCTGGTCAAACTCGAACCGATCTGGGCCGTGGTCGGTGGTGCCGGGCTGGCGCTGCTCTCGCTGGCCACCGCAGTGGAACTGCACGACGATCTGGTCGGCAAGCTCTTCGAGTGGAGTGTGTGACCGCTCCGACGGTCGGCGGCAGGCCTGGGGTCAGGCTGCGGCTTCCCGGTCGGCCGAAACCGCGTCCAACAGCACGTATTCGGCTTCGGTGTCGACAAAATCCTCGAACTGGATGACGTGCATCTCCTCGAACCGCTTCCGTAGCCAGCCATCGTTTGCGTCGAGCAGGCCCAGCTTCTTGCAGTTGGGAACGATCTTGGCGAACAGCAGCTGCTGGAACGGGTCCTCGTTCGGGTCCTGGGCCGAGAAGGTCCGGATCGCCTCTTTCACGTCGATCCCGAACCGATCCCAGATCTCCTGACGCTGGAACCGGTCACGCATCCGGATGGCGGCGTCGTATGCGAACTCCTGGCGCTCGAACAGCTCGGCCTCGCTCAGCTCGGCATAGTACTCCTGGAGGCTGAGCACGCCGAAGGCCACATGGCGGGCCTCGTCACTCATCACGTACCGCAGCAGCTTCTTCAGCAGTGGGTCGTGGGTCTGGTTCATCATGTTGCCGAAGGCGGCCAGGGCCAGGCCCTCCACCATGACCTGCATGCCGAGATAGGTCATGTCCCAGCGATGGTCGTTGATGATGTCGTCGAGCAGGGCCTGAAGGTGGGTGTTGACCGGGTACCAGCCGTCGGTCTTGGTGTCGAGGTACTTGGAGAACACCTCGACGTGGCGGGCCTCGTCCATGACCTGGGTGGCCGCATAGTACTTGGCGTCGATCCAGGGCACGGTCTCCACGATCTTGGCGGTGCAGACCAGGGCCCCCTGCTCGCCGTGCATGAACTGGCTCAGCGCCCAGACCGAGGTCTCGAGCTCCAGCTCCAGCCACTCCTTCTCACCCCAGCGCTCGAAGGAGGTCCCGCTGATGTCGACCCCCAGTTCCAGCAGTGTCTCCCGGTTGGGGATGCCGTTGAGCCGGACCATCTCCTCCTGATCGACCTCGATCGACCAGTCGAGGTCCTGCTCCCCGTCCCACTGCGCCCCCTTGGCCTTCTCGTAGAGCTTGTTGAGGCCGGCCCTGGCGCCTTTTTCGTAGTCCCAGGTGAAGATGGTGTCTGCGTTGTTCTCGACGGTGCGGATGGTGGCATCGACGTCGGTGTTGGTGACGGCCAACAGTTCTTCTTGCTCAGCGGTGAAAGTCACAGGGGCCTCCGTTCGGGTTCCGATCATGCTACCCACCGCCTCTTACAGTGTAAAGAGCGGCTCCAAGAGAGCCGCCACGTAAAGAGCGGCTCCAAGAGAGCCCGATCAGCGGTCACGGCCCCCGGATGCCGGTTACAGCGGTCGGGCCCGGAACCCCCGCCAGCCCCGACGGGCCAGCGAGATCTGGGCCCACAACACCCAGAGCGAGCCGAGGAACCCCATCAAGGCGCCGAAACGGACCCACCGCCGCAACGACGTGGCGGCATCGGCCTGCAGTACCCGGACCTCCGACACCCGGCCCTGCATCGAGTCGAGCTCGTCGGAGATCCGCTTGGTGGCCGCAGGCGAGATGGTGGTCGACTCCCCCATCGCATCGTCGATGACGACTGCCGATTCCTCGAAACCGGCCAGGGCCTCGCCGTAGGTCGACAGCTCGGCCGGCAACAACTGGTAGAGCGGATGATCGTCGATGGCCTCGAAGCTCTGGTAGGCGCCGGTCGAGACGTCGACCATGCCGTCGACCCGTGCCGCCAGTTCACCGAGACGATCGGGGTCGATCGCGCTGGCGCTCACCAGATCATCGGTCTGATCGATCCGGTCGTCCAGCCGATTGAACGACACCACCACCGGCTGCATGGCGACCTCGACGGTGTCCGAGGCGGTGAAGCCGGCCCGGATCGAAACCGCGGCCACGACAACGGCCAACAACGCCCCGACGATCCCGATGACCAGGGCCAACAGGCCGACCAGTCGACGACGTGGACCGCCCGATTCGGTGACGGCGACCCCCTCGGTGCCCGCGGCGCCCTCGGCTCCCGGGCCGGTGAGGTCACCCAGATCGCCGCCATCGTCGCCCGTACCTTCGAGAAGCTGATCGATCTCGTCGCTCATCGTGACCCCTTTCGGCCGCTGCCATCCTACGGAGCGGACCGCGCCGGTGCACCGGCGGTCGGCGACGAGACCCCGGTGGCCTGTCGCCGACACCGGGTGATCGTTTTGCGACAGACCACTAGTCCGGAACGGCGGCCCTGGCGGCGTTGGTCACGACCGCGTCCACGAGCTCCGACCAGCGGCTCCGGGGCAGATCGTGGGCCATCTCGGGGAACATCAACAGGCGCGAGCCCGGCACCGACTCGGCGGTTGCGATGCCCCCGCTGGGGAGCACCAACTCGTCGAGCAGACCGTGGACCACCAGCGTCGGCGCGGTGACGGTGCCGAGCTCGTCTGTTCGGTCGGAACTGGCATTGATGGCCGTCAACTGCCGGGCCGTGCCCTCGGGACGGAAGCTGCGTTCGATGCTCGCCTTGGCCAGCCTGCGGAGCTCGTCCTCATCGAGGCCGGGGCTGGAGATCATCTTGGCCACCGTCACGAACTCGTCCAGGGCGTTGTCCCTGGTGATCTTGGGCCGCCGGGCCAGTTTGAACAGCAGCCGAGCCGACGCCCGGCCCTTCCGCCGGTCCCCGGTGTTGGACATGACCGAGACCAGGCTTTTGACCCGCTGCCGATGGTGGATGGCCATCGTCTGAGCGATCATCGCGCCCATCGAGACGCCGAGCAGGTGGGCGCTGTCGATCTTGAGGGCGTCGAGCAGACCGACCGCATCGTCGGCCATGTCGTTCAGCCGATAGCCGGATTCCGGCTTGCGGCGGCTGAACAGGGAGCGGATGAGGGCCCATCTCGACATGATCGGCCCGGTGGTTTCCGAACTCAGGCCGATGTCCCGGTTGTCGAATGCCACGACCCGAAACCGCCGAGCCAGGCCGTCAACGAACTCGGCAGGCCAGTCGGTGAGCTGCCCGCCAAGCCCCATCACCAGCAGCAGCGGTGGCCCCGAACCCCACTCGGCGTATTCGATCGTTACCCCGTTCACCTCGACGTTGGCCATCGCATCACCATACGACGTCGACCGGAAGGCACACCCACCAACCGCTGGGCTGGCAGGGTGCCGAAGAACGCCGTGTGTTTTTCGGCATCCTGCTAGCTTGACCGCCATGGAAAACTTCGCCCATCGATCGATCATGTCTTCCGGCCACCGCATCCACGTTGTCGAGCACGGGCCGCCGGACGGCACCCCGGTGATCATGATCCACGGATTCCCCGAGAGCTGGTATTCGTGGCGTCATCAGCTGGTTGCCCTGGGCGATGCCGGCCACCGGGCCATGGCCATCGATGTCCGGGGCTACGGGCGCTCGGCCGCACCGCCCGAGATCGAGTCCTACGCCATGACCGCACTGGTCGGCGATGTGGTTGCGGTGATCGACGAGCTCGGTGCCGGCGATGCCGTGGTGGTCGGCCACGACTGGGGCGCCCCCGTCGCCTGGAACACCGCCTTGCTCCGCCCCGATCGGGTCCGGGGCGTTGCCGGACTTTCGGTTCCTTACAGCGGCCGGGGCGATGTCCGACCGCTCGATTCGTTCCGGGCCATGGCCGGCGACGAGCTGTTCTACATCGACTATTTCCAGGAGCCGGGGCTGGTCGAGGCCGAGGTCGAAAAGGACCTGGCCGGCTGGCTCCGGGGCTTCTATTTCACGGCATCGGGCGAGGCGGATCACGCCGCCCCGACGATGGGGCTGGTCCCCAGGGGCCACGAGCTGCGGGAACGATTGCAGCAGCCAAAGCCGGGACAGATGGCCTGGCTCAGCGACGACGACTTCGCCTTCTACCTGGGCGAGTTCGAACGCAGCGGGCTCACCGGTGGCTTCAATCGCTACCGCAACATCGAGCGTGACTGGACCGAGCTCGCCCCGTGGCGCCATGCCCCGATCGTGGTGCCGGCGTTGTTCATCGGCGGCGATGCCGACGGGCCGACCCGGCTTGGCCAGGGGGCGATCGACCGCTTCGACCAGACCCTGCCAAAGCTGACCCGATCGGAGATCCTCGACAACTGCGGCCACTGGACCCAGCAGGAACAGCCGGAGGCGGTCAACGAGCTCCTGCTCGAATTCATCGCCGCCCTCGGCTGACCGGGATGGTCCGAGGTTGCGAAGCAAACGCCGGTTGAACGCCGGTTACTGCCCTTCGAAGTTGGCCGGACGCTTTTCCATGTAGGCCGCCAGGGCCTCCCGGAAATCCTTGGTCCCGAACAACGGCAACAGCGCCAAATATTGACGCTGCACGTGATCTTCGAGGTTCTCGGTCATGGCGTGACGCATCATGCGCTTGGCGGCCCGAACCGCCAGCGGGGCGTTGGCCGCGACTTCGGCCGCAACCGCCCGTGCCCGGTCCATCAGGGCGTCGGCCGGCACGACCTCGCTGACCAGGCCGGCCTCCAGCGCTTCGGCCGCGGTCAGCGTCCTGGCGGTGAACAGCAGCTCGGCTGCGGTCGACCAACCGACGATCCTCGGCAGCAGCCAGGTGCCACCGCTCTCGGGAACCAGGCCTCGGGCGGTGTAGGCGGCGGACAGCTTGGCCTTGTCCGATGCCAGGCGGATGTCGCAACCGAGAGCCAGGTCCATCCCGTAGCCGGCCGCCCCACCGTTCAGCGCGGCGATGGTCGGGGTGTCGATCTTGTTCAACACCACCGGTGGTGCGGAGCGGAGGTCGAACTCGCCGCTCATGGTGGCCCCACTGTCGCCGCCGATGCCGTCGCCAGACGAGGCGGCGGCGATGTCCAGGCCGGCGCACCAGGCCCGGCCGTTGCCGGTGAGGACGATGACCCGGACCTCGGGATCGGCATCGGCCGCCAGCAGCAGCTCCGACAGCCGGTTCAGCATGGTGACGGTGATCGTGTTCATCCGATCGGGCCGGTTGAAGGTCAGCGTGGCGATGTGATCCTCGACGTCGTAGAGCAGCTGGTCGGTTGGTTCCTTTACTGGTTCCTGGGACATGCCACAAACGTAGGGCAGCGACCATGGGCCCACCAGCTGGGCTTGGACCGGGCCACGCCGGTACTGTTTGCAGTCGTGCGTAGCCCAAAAGACTTCTTCAAACCCCTGGCCGTCGGCGCGCCGGCGCCGATCACCGAGATCCCGTTCCGGCCGAGCCGGATGATCCACTTCTTCCCGCCGTCGGTGCCGAAGATGGTGGCCAAGCTGCCCGAGATCGTGCCAACGGTCGACATCATCCTCGGCAACCTGGAGGACGGCGTGCCTGCCGCCGACAAGGAGGCGGCCCGTGCCGGGCTGATCCAGGTCGGCAAGACGGTCGACATGGGCGACACCCAGTTCTGGACAAGGCTCAACTCGCTCGACTCGCCGTGGTTCCTCGACGACGTCCAGCAGGCGGTGATCGAGATCGGCGACAAGCTCGATGTGGTCATGATCCCCAAGGTCGAGGGGCCGGAGGACATCCATTACGTGGATCGGCTCCTGGCCCAGCTGGAGGCCAAGGCCGGCTTGGGTCGCCCGATCCTGGTCCACGCACTGTTGGAGACGGCGCGGGGCGTGGCCAACCTGGAGGCGATCTGCGCCGCCTCACCCCGGATGCAGGGTCTGTCGTTGGGCCCGGCCGATCTGGCGGCCAACCGAAGGATGAAGACCACCAGGGTCGGCGGCGGCCATCCCGGGTACCTGGTCAGGGTCGACCCCGAGGACCCCGACGACATCCACGGCCCCCGCCAAACCTTCCAGCAGGACCTGTGGCACTACACCACCGCCCGTATGGTCGACGCCTGTGTCAGCAACGGCATCCTGCCGTTCTACGGCCCCTTCGGCGACATCAAGGACACGGTGGCCTGCGAGGACCAGTTCCGCAACGCCTACCTGCTCGGCTGTGTCGGGGCGTGGAGCCTCCATCCGATCCAGATCGACATCGCCAAGCGGGTCTTCAGCCCCGACCCGGCCGAGGTGGCCCACGCCCAGCGGGTCATCGACGCCATGGGCGACGGCACCGGGGCCATCATGCTCGACGGCAAGATGGAGGACGACGCCTCGGTCAAGCAGTGCCAGGTGGTGGTCGAGCTGGCCAGGAACCTGGCCGCCCGCGATCCTGAACTGGCCGAACGCTACGGATTCTGATGGAGGTCGGAACAAACCAATGACCAGCTCCGCCAACAGCCCACGGTCACCCCGCCAGGACGACCCACGCCGTCAGAACGACACACTGCGGCCGCGCCGCAGTGTGCTCTACATGCCGGCGGCCAACGAGCGGGCGTTGGAGAAGGCCAAGGCCATCCCGGCCGATGCGCTGATCTTCGACCTCGAGGACGCCGTGGCCCCAGACGCCAAGGACGTCGCCCGAAACAAGGCCGCAGCCGCTGCGGCCTCCGGCGCCTATGGGAGTCGGGAGATCACCATCCGATGCAACGGGCTCGACACCCCGTGGGGTGCCGATGACCTGGTGGCGGTGGCCGAGGTCCGACCAAGCGCGGTGGTCATTCCCAAGGTCGACACGGTGGCCACGCTCGATGCGGTCTCGGAAAGCCTGGACCGGGCCGGGGCGCCCGAAGAGGTCCGGATCTGGGCCATGATCGAGACGCCGACCGCCATCTTCGATGCCCGCAGCCTGGCCGCCCACCCCCGGGTCGAGGTGCTGGTGATGGGGACAAACGATCTGGCCAAGGAACTGCGGGTCCGTCCCGGCGCCGACGGCGGTGGTGACCGCCAGGCACTGCTCCCCCACCTGGCAACCGCGTTGCTGGCGGCCAGGGAGGCCGGCAAGGTCATCCTCGACGGTGTCTACAACGACATCAAGGACATCGACGGCTTCGCCGTCGAGTGTGCACAGGGCGCCCAACTGGGGTTTGACGGCAAGACGTTGATCCATCCCGGCCAGGTGGAGATCGCCAACGACACCTGGGCCCCAGACCACGAAGAGATCGAACAGGCCGAGCGGATCATCGGTGCCTTCACCGAGGCGGAGGCCGAAGGCCGGGGCGTGGTCACCGTCGACGGCCGGATGATCGAGAACCTCCACGTCGACAACGCCCGCCGGACCCTGGCCATTGCCTCGGCGATCACCGAGGCAACCAACACCTGAGCCTCGGCGATCGCCGAGGCAACCAACACCTGAGCCTCGGCGAACAGAGGATGGCCGGCGGTTACCGGCGCGACACCCCGTCGTCGATGGCGGCCTGACGGACCGCGGCGGCCACCCGCTGGGGCACCGCCTTGTCGAACACCGATGGGACAACGAAGTCGGTCGACAAGCGGTCGGCAGGGACCGACTCGGCGATGGCCATGGCCGCGGCCAGCTTCATACCCTCGGTGATGTCGCTGGCTCGGGCGTCGAGCGCCCCTCGGAAGATCCCGGGAAAGGCCAGAACGTTGTTGATCTGGTTCGGGTAGTCACTGCGCCCGGTGGCCATCACCGCCACCAACCCCTCAACCTGCTCGGGCAGGATTTCCGGGTCCGGGTTTGCCATGGCGAACACGATCGGATCGGCGGCCATGGAGCGCACATCGTCGACGCCGAGCAGGCCGGGGCCGCTGAGACCGAGGAAAACGTCGGCCCCGCCGATCACATCGGACACCGAACCGGCCAGCCGATCCTGGTTGGTGTTCTCGGCGAACCACCGCTTGGCCTCGTTGAGGTTTTCGCGGCCCTCGTAGACCGCACCGGCCCGGTCCAGGCCGATGATCCGGCCGGCCCCGGCTCCGAGCAGGATCTTGCCGACGGCGATGCCTGCCGCCCCGAGGCCGGTGACCACCACCGTGATGTCCTCCATCTTCTTGTCGACGAGCTTGAGGGCGTTTTCCAGCCCAGCCAGGGCCACGACAGCAGTGCCGTGCTGGTCGTCGTGGAAGACCGGGATGTCGAGCCGATCTTTGAGCCTCGTCTCGACCTCGAACGCCCCTGGGGCGGCGATGTCCTCCAGATTGATACCGCCGAAGGTCGGGGCCAGCCGGACCACCGTCTCGATCAGCTCGTCTGCGGTGGCCACGTCGAGGCAGATGGGAAAGGCATCGACATCACCGAACTCCTTGAACAGGAGGGCCTTGCCCTCCATCACCGGCATGGCGGCCTTCGGCCCGATGTCGCCAAGACCCAGCACTGCGGTGCCGTCGCTCACGATGGCCACGGTGTTCTTGCGGATCGTGTATTCGTCGGCCAGCCCCTCGTCTGCGGCGATGGCCTTGCACACCCGGGCCACGCCGGGGGTGTAGGCCATGGAGAGGTCGTCCTCGTCGCCGACGGGAAACAGCGGCAGCACCTCGATCTTGCCGCCCTCGTGCATACGGAAGGTCCGGTCGTGGTGCTCCAGCACCGTGACACCGTCGACCGCATCGGCGATGGCCAGCACCTCGTTCTGGTGCTCGACGCCCGCACAGTTGACAACGATGTTGCGCTCCAGCACCGGCCCCTTTGCCACGAAGCCCTCGATGGCGAAGATGTTGCCGCCGGCGTCTCCGATGGCCGAGGCCAGGCTGCCGAGCACCCCCGGCACGTTGTCGAGCCGGACCCGGAGGTTGAGCGAATACTGAGCTGCTGTCGTGGAACCCATGGCGAAAGGCTATTGGTTCCAACCGGGCCCCGGACCGCAGGGCCAAGATCCGCTCCAACCGGCCGGCCGGGCCCGTTCCACTACATCCGATCGAGCAGCTCGTTCTTCTTCTGCTCGAACTCGGCATCGCTGATGATGGCCTTGCGTCGCAATTCGTCGAGCTTTTCGATCTGCTCCGGTATCGACAGGCCACCGCCGAGGTTGCGACCGACCCTGTCGTACTTCCGATTTTCGTTGCTCTCCATCTGCCGATAGATCTCGTTCTGCACGTTGAGCGGCCTGCGGATGTCGGAGAACTTCTGCGATCCCTGCTCGCCGGCCGACTCGATCTCGAGATCGCCGGAACCGATGAGCCGCTCGAAGAACGATTGGCTGAAGAACACGGTGTTGACCCGTTCCAGCGGGATCTCGGTGCCCTGGCGGCTGAACACGCCGGACCGGTTGATCAGCCGATCGGTGGTGACCACGAAGCTGGTGGTGCCCCATACGATGTAGCGGGCGATGAACCAGATCAGGATCACCACGATCAGGCCGAGGGCGATGATGGTGACCACCGGTTGCTGGATCCAGACCGCAGCCACCATCCCGAGCACCAGCGCCCAGAACAGGGCCAGGGCCTGGGTCGCGAAGAACCACCAGTGGGGCTTGAGATCGAGTACGACCTCCTCATCGGAGTAGGCCTGGTCTTCGCGGAATGCCACATGTCGATGGTAACTGCTGACGACGGCCGGCTCGCCATGATCGACGATCAGCCTCCGGCGGGCCCCGGCCTCGTCGGCACCGGGATGTCAGACCCGGCGGCTAAGGTCGGTCTGGTGGAAGCGGGGGACGCCGAAAAACAGACCGATCAGCTGTTCGAGGATGAGCCGGTCGATCGAGACCGGCAATGGTCCGGCCCGGGTGGAAGCGGCCCCGATCACCTCCTGGACGGTCTCAACCAGTCGCAGATCAGGGCGGTCACCGAACCCGGCGGGCCGCTGGTGGTGCTGGCCGGGGCCGGCTCCGGCAAGACGAGGGTCCTGACCCGAAGGATCGCCTGGCGGATCCTCCGTGGCGAGACGGACCCCAACCGGGTCCTCACCCTCACCTTCACCAGGAAGGCGGCGGCCGAGCTGCGGGAGCGCCAGTACCGCCTCGGGCTCCGCGACCGGGTACCGGCCGGCACCTTCCACGGCATCGCGCTCACCCAACTCCGGCAACGGTGGAACGAGCGCCGCACCATCCCGCCGACGCTGCTCGATCGTAAGGTCCGATTCGTGGCCCAGCTGAGCCCCAACCGCAAGGGGGTCGAGATCACCGACATCGTGGCCGAGATCGACTGGGCCCGGGCCAGGATGATCGAACCGGACCGGTATCACGAGGCGGCGCTGCGGGCCGGCCGGACACCGCCCCTGCCGTCCGAGGACTTGGCGGCGGTCATGGTTCGCTACCAACAGGAAAAACGCAGGAAGCGGCTGGTCGACTTCGACGATCTGCTGCTGCTGGCCATTCGCGACCTGCGGGCCGATGCCGACTATGCCGCCGCGGTCCGGTGGCGGCACCGACACTTCTACGTCGACGAATTCCAGGATGTCAACCCACTGCAGTACGCCCTGCTCCAGGAGTGGCTCGGCGACCGCAACGACCTGTTCCTCGTCGGCGATCCGAACCAGGCCATCTACGGCTGGAACGGGGCCGACCCCCACCTGCTGCAGCGGATGGCAGACGCCGACGGCTCCACGGTGATCGAACTGAACGACAACTACCGGTCGACCCCCCAGGTTCTCGGTCTGGCCGGCGCCACCCTCGGTTCGGTGGCGGCGTCCAAGCTTCGGGCCCACCGGCCGGGTGGACCGGCCCCCACCCTCACCTCCTACGGCTCCGACCGGGCCGAGGCCGACGGCATCGCGGAGGCCATCCACCAGGCCAAGGGTTTTGGCGATGGGTGGTCCGATCAGGCCGTCCTGGTTCGGACCAACGCCCAGCTGGTTGTGATCGAGCAGGCGCTGACCGAGCGGCGGATCCCCTGCCGGCTCCGGAGTGGGCCCGGCCCGCTGGGCGCTCCCGAGGTCAAGGCCGAGCTCAAGGCCATCGGGCGCGACGGGATAGACCTCATCGCCAGCCTGGAGGAGCTCGACGAGCGCCTCGCCGCCCTGGCCGCCGAACAGACCAAGATCAGCGTCGACCGGTACAACAATCTGGCTGCGCTGAGCCGGGTGATCCACGAGTACATCACGATCGACCCCCAACCAAACGGACCGGGCCTGCTGGCCTGGGTCGACACCATGCAGCGGGGCGATGTCGACAGTCGTACCGATGCGGTTGATCTCGTGACCTTCCACGGGGCGAAGGGCCTGGAGTGGCCGGTCGTGCACGTGGCAGGCCTCGAGGACGGCTTCGTTCCGATCGCCTACGCCAAGACCGAAGCCCAACGTCAGGAAGAGCGCCGGCTGCTGTATGTGGCGTTGACCAGAGCCCAGACCGAGATCCATCTCAGCTGGGCCATGGAGCGGACGTTCGGCACCCGGTCCGGCAAGCGCAAGCCGGCGCCGATGCTCGATGCCCTGGCCGCGGCCATTGCGGCCATCGGGCCCGGCCGTGCCACCGGCGTGGATTGGCGAGCCCAGATCGAACGCACCAGGAGCCGCATCCCAACCGCCGACGCCGAAACGGTCCCGGCCCCGGCGGTCGATGTCCTCGCCGAGCTGCGGGAGTGGCGGGCCCGCAAGGCCAGGGCGGCGGGTGTTCCCCACCATGTGATCCTCAACGATCAGATCCTGCGGGTGATCGCCGAGCAACGTCCCGACACCCGGGCCCAGCTGGCAACCATGCCCGGGATGCGGCCAACCAAGCTGCAGCGCTACGGCGACGAGCTGCTGGCCGTCCTGGCCGTCCGGCCGGCGGCCATGGATTCCTGAGGGCCGGCGGCCCATCGGCCCGACCGGCGGCCGGTCAACGCCCGGGTGGGGCATCGCCCTCCGGGCCGGTCAGTCCGGACGGCCGTCCGGGGTCACCACCGCAACCACCGTCTGCGATGCGTGTTCCAGGACATACTCCACGTTGGGGCCGAGGCTCGGCCTGCCGTCGTCGAGGCGCCGCAGCCGGGCGCCGAGCACGATCAGGTCGGCGTCGATCTCCACCGCCTGGCTGACGATCTCCACCGCCGGTCGGTTGGCGAACCGGATCTCGGTGTCGGCGTTGGCGCTGACCTCCAGTGCGTGGGCGTGGGCTTGGGCCAGGACCCGCTCGGCCACATCGAGCTCGGCCCGCTCATTGCCGGCCACCATGGTCGGTTCGGCCCCGACCTCGACCGCGGTGCCCCCACTTCGGATTCGATCGAGCAGTCGCCGACCGATGTCGGGTCGGTCATCGGGAGGCTGATACACCACATGGCTCAGGGTCAGCCGGGTGCCGAGTCGGCCGGACAGGTTGGCCGCCAGCTCCTGGGCGGCCCGTGACGACGGGCTGGCCACCACCGGTACCAGCGCCTGGGCGAAGATGCCGGGCAACGCTCCGGGCAGGTTCCTGGCGGTACGGACGATGACGACCGGAAGGTCGCTGGTCTTCAACAGCTCGTCGACCAGCGGCGACACGAAGGTCCCTCGGCCCGGCTCGGCCACCGCCCCGACCGCAATGACCCCGTACCCGAGCTTCGATTGGGCGACGATCTGCTTTGCTTCGTCGACGACGTCGACGTGATCGAGCGTGGCCACGTCCAGCTCCCGGCCGTACAACACGTTCTCCAGCACGGTCATATCGGGCCCGCCGCCGTTCTTGCTGACGGCCATGACCGTGGCCGCCAGCTCCTCGGGCCAGGCGAAGTGCACGATCTGGGCTGCCACGATGCTGTTGGTGTCGGATGCCGATGGCAGCAGGATCCTGCTGTTGCGGATGAGCAGGTTCCGCGACAGCGCCTCCTCCCTGGCCAGCCGTTCCCGCTCGGCCACCGAACCCTCGAGGTCCTTGCTGAAGACCCGGAGACCGATCGAGGCCAGCAATGAGGTGACCAGCGGAATCATCACGATGATGGTGAAGCTGGTCTGGTTGAACACCCCGAGCGACAGCCCGACCGTGGCGATGATGATCTCCAGGGCCCCTCTGGCGTTCAAGCCGGCGCCGAGCACAAAACCCTCACGGGAGGTGAGCCCGGCCCACCGGGCGCCGGCCCACGAGCCGAAGAACTTGAACACGACCGCAACGAACAACAGCACCAGCGCCCAGGCCAACGCCGAGCCCTGCAACAATGAGAGGTCGAGCCGCAGCCCGGCCGTGGCGAAGAACAGGGGGGCGAACAGAACCGCGGTGAGGTCCTCGATCAGGTGCTGCGATTCGATCTGCTGATATCGGGACTTGGCCAGGATCACCCCGGCCACGAAACTGCCGAGCACCGCCTCGACACCGAGGCCCTGGGTGATCACGCCGAACACCAACATGGTGGCCAGTGTCACCGTGAGCGCACCCTGCAGGTTGCGGCCGTCCCGGCGGACGTACCGCAGCGCCATGTCGACCCCACGTTGCCCGAAGGTCAGCGCCCCGACCAGGAACAGCCCGAGCCCGATGATGGTGAAGCCGATATCGATGGCCGACAGCTCACCGGAGGCCGCCAGACCGGCGATGACGCCGAGGATGATCCACCCGATCACATCGTTTGCCATGCCAACCGCAATGGTGATCTGGCCGACATCGCGCCGCATCAGCCCGAGGTCGCCAAGGATCTTGGCCACCACCGCCAAGGCCGAGACGGCGACGCTGACCGCGATGAACAGGGTGAAGACCAGCCGGCTGGGGCTTGTGCCGTCGATCTGGCCGTAGAACGAGTCCGGCATGAGCCAGCCGGCGACGACCCCGCCTGCGAACGGCACCGCCAGGCTGCCGACGGTGACCAGGGCCGCAGCCCGGCCGAGCCGGCGGATCAGGTCGAGGTCGGTTTCGAAGCCGGCCACAACCAACAGGAACGCCGCACTGAACCAGCTGACCGAGAGCAGCATCGCCGATTGCTGTTCGGCGTAGGGCTGACCTGGCAGGAACCAGTCGAATCCGCCCGGCCAGACCACACCGAACACGCTGGGACCGAGGAGGAGGCCGGCGCAGAGTTGGCCGACCACCGATGGCAGGTTGATCCGCCGCGCCACCTCACCCAGAATCCGGGCTGCGGCGTACAACACCAACAGCTGAACCCAGAACACCAGCAGCTGGTGGTGGTCCAGGCTCGTCAACATGGTCTACGACTGGCCGAAGCCGGCCAGAACGGGAGCGTGGTCGCTGGGCTTCTTGCCTTTTCTGGCGTTTCGGTCGACCAGATCGATCCTCGATCGCTGGGCCAGCGGCTGGGAGGAGAGGATGTAATCGATTCTCATGCCCTGGCGCTTGTGGAAGCGGCCGGCCTGGTAGTCGTAGTAGGAGTAGAGACCATCCTCGGGATAGCGGACCCGGAAGGTGTCGACCAGACCCCACTGTTTGATCCTGTCCAAGGCGGCCCGTTCCTCGGGGGTCACGTGGGTCAGGCCCTCGAACGCGGCCCGATCCCACACATCCCGATCTTCGGGGGCGATGTTCCAGTCCCCGGCCACCACCACGTCCTCGGTCGGCTCCACCGTTCGTTCCAGGTGCTCCCGCAGCCGGCCGAGCCAGTTCAGCTTGTAGTGGTAGTGCTCGTGCCCGACCTCACGACCGTTCGGCACGTACACGCTGTGGACCCGGGTCGAGCCGCATCGGGCCGACACCAGCCGGGCGTCCTCGTCGGGCTCGATGCCGTGGGCGAAACCGAGGATCGGCTCCTCGAGACCGATCCGGGAGGCGATGGCCACGCCGTTCCACTGACCCTGCCCGTGGTGTACCACGTCGTAGCCCTCGGCGGCGAACAGATCGGTGGGGAACGCCTCGTCGGCAAGCTTGGTCTCCTGCAGGCACAGCACGTCGGGGCGAACCTCGGCCAACCACTGCTCGACCCTGGGCATCCGGGCATTCAGCGAGTTCACATTCCACGTCGCCACGAGCACCCATGGACCATAACCCTTCCTGGCAGGCCAATGCTCGTTCCAAGCGCCCACCAAGGGTCATTCCTCACCTGCCCGGCCCAGAGAGTAGGATCGACGCACGGCAGAGGCCGGAACCGCTCGACAGAGGAGCAGGACGTGACCACCAACGGAATCGGTGACGAGAACGACGCCGAGGGCGACAACTCGTCCGCAGCCGGACCGAACTCGTGGCTGGTCGACGAGATGTATCAGCAGTACCTCGGCAACCCTCGATCGGTCCCGGAGGAATGGCGGGAGGTCTTCGGAGAAGGCGGACCGGCCGGCGCGGAGCCCGGCCAGACCCCGCCCTCGAGCCTGCCACCGGCGGCCACCCCACCGGCGCCCACCCATCGGGCCACCACGGAGCCCTCCCCCACCGCCCGGCCCGCGCTGCCACCGATCGGCTCCGTGCCGACCCAGGCCGCCCAATCTCCGACCGGCCCGGACCAGCCTGCACCGGGCAGCGAGCTCCCGGCAGGGACCGGCCTGGCAGAGCCATCACCGGCCCACGCCCCCGCCCCGGGCCCACCGCCGGCGCTGACGCCGGCCCCCGCCACCGACGCCGACGCGGCCGTCGACAGCACCAACGGCGCCGTGCCCCAGCAGTCGGCACCGGAACGAACCCAACCCGGTCCGGCGCCGGCCAACGCGGTGGAAGGTCCGGGCGACGATCGGAGCAACGGTGACCGGGCCAACGGCGCCGAGGTGCCGACCGACGAGCCGGCCCCGGAGCACCACGACGAAGCGATCCGCGGGGTGGCGGCCCGGATCGCGGCCAACATGGAGGCCAGCCTCGACGTTCCCACCGCCACCAGCTTCAGGGAAGTGCCGGCCAAGCTGCTCGAGGTCAACCGCAAGGTCCTCAACAACCACCTCCGCCGGGTCAGGGGAGGCAAGGTCAGCTTCACCCATCTCATCGGCTACGCCGTCGTTCGGGCCATCGCCGAGAAGGTGCCGAACCTCAACAACAGCTACCGGACCGACGAGAACGACAAGCCGTTTCTGGTCCGCAATCCCCACATCAACGTGGGGATCGCCGTCGACCAGGAGAAGGCAGACGGATCACGGACGCTCATCGTCCCGGTCATCAAGCAGACCGAGACGATGAACTTCGCCCAGTTCGTCGATGCCTATGAGGGACTCATCCGCAAGGTCCGCGACGGCAAGATCGGCGTCGACGATCTGATGGGGGCCACGATCAGCCTGACCAACCCCGGCACCATCGGCACCGTGCAGTCGGTGCCCCGGCTGATGCCTGGCCAGGGTGCCATCATCGGTGTCGGCCGGATCGGCTATCCGGCCGAATACGAGGCGGCAGACCCCAAGATGCTGGCCCAACTCGGCCTGTCGAAGATCATCGCCATCACCTCCACCTACGATCATCGGATCATCCAGGGCGCCGAGTCGGGGCTGTTCCTGAAGCGGGTCCACGAGCTGCTCCTCGGCGAGGACGACTTCTACGATCAGCTCTTCGGCGACATGGCCGTGCCGTACGAGGCGGTGAAGTGGCGCATCGACCACGGCACCTCCGATTACGAGGACAGCGTCACCGGAGCGGTGGCGAAGCAGATGGCGGTCAACACCCTCATCAACCAGTATCGGGTGCGAGGTCATCTCATCGCCAACACCGACCCCCTGGCCGACCGGGCGGCGGCCATGCACACCGAACTCGATCCGGCCACCTACGGCCTGACCATCTGGGATCTCGACCGAGAGTTCCTGACCGGCAGTCGGGCCGGCATCTACGCCTCGGTCGGCGGCGATGTCCAGATGATGAAGCTGGGCGACATCCTCGGCGTGCTGCGCGACGCCTACTGCAGGACGATCGGCGTCGAGTACATGCACATCGCCGATCCGATCGAGAAGCGATGGATCCAGGAGCAGGTGGAGGGTGATCAGCCACTGCTCGATCGCACCACCCAGCAGCACATCCTGGAACGGCTGAGCGCAGCCGAGGCGCTCGAGAAGTTTCTGGCCGCCCGCTACGTCGGCCAGAAACGTTTTGGCCTCGAGGGCACCGAGAGTGCAATCCCCATCCTCGATGCGGTCCTGTCGGCCGCGGCGGACGCCAGCATGGAACGTGCCATTCTCGGCATGGCCCACCGGGGCCGGCTCAACGTGCTGGTCAACATCATGGGCAAGTACTACACGGACCTGTTCACCGAGTTCGAAGGGGCGGTCGACGAGAACGCGGTCCAGGGCTCGGGCGACGTGAAATATCATCTGGGCCAGGTCGGCCAGCACGTCAGCCAGCGGAACAACACCATCGACATCGAGCTGGCCGCCAACCCGTCCCACCTCGAAGCGGTGGACCCGGTGGTGGTCGGCATGGCCCGGGCCTACATGGACCAGAGCACCGCCGGCAACTATCCGATCCTGCCGGTACTGATCCACGGCGACGCCGCGTTCGCCGGTCAGGGTGTGGTGGCCGAGACGCTGAACCTGTCACAGGTCCACGGCTACAAGGTCGGCGGCACCATCCATCTGGTCATCAACAACCAGCTCGGCTACACCACCGCCCCTCACCAGTCCCGTTCGTCGGAATACTCGACCGATGTGGCCAAGACGGTCCAGGCGCCGATCTTCCACGTCAACTCCGATGACCCCGAGGCCTGCGTCCGGGTGGCCCGGTTGGCCTTCGACTACCGCCAGGAGTTCAACAAGGACGTGGTGATCGACATGATCGGGTACCGGCGCCACGGCCACAACGAGGGCGATGACCCGAGCTACACCCAGCCGACGATGTACCGCAGGATCTCGGAGTTGCCATCGGCCAGGACGATGTACACCCAGGCCTTGATCGACCGGGGCGACATCACCGTCGAGGAGGCGGAACAGGCCTTGGAGTACTTCCAGGCCGTGCTGCAGGAGGCGCTGGACACCACGCGAGGCCACGCCCCGCCACCGGACATCAGGGCCGCTCCGCCGCCACCGTCGGTCGGCGTCCTCCCCCACATAGACACCGGCGTTCCCAGGCGCATCCTCGACGACGTGTACGCCACGATGAACACCGTGCCAGAAGGGTTCACCATCCACCCGAAACTGGCCCGCCAGTTCGACGCTCGGAACGAGATGTGGGCCGGCGGCGATGTCGATTGGGCGTTGGGAGAGGCGTTCGCCATCGGGTCGCTGTTGCACGACGGCACATCGATCCGACTGGCAGGCCAGGACAGCAGGCGAGGCACGTTCGCCCATCGCCACGCCACCCTCCACGACTACACCGACGGATCCGAGTACACCCCGCTGCAAGAGGTCGGAGCCGAAGACACCCGCTTCTGGATCTACGACTCAACGCTGTCGGAATACGCCGGGCTCGGCTTCGAGTACGGCTATGCGGTGGCCAACCCCAGGGCCCTGGTGATGTGGGAGGCCCAGTTCGGTGATTTCATCAACGGCGCCCAGATCATCATCGATCAGTTCCTGGTGGCGGCCGGGGACAAGTGGAACCAGTCGGTCAGCCTGGTGATGCTGTTGCCCCACGGCTACGAAGGCCAGGGCCCGGAGCATTCCTCCGGCAGGCTGGAGCGGTTCCTGCTGCTGTGCGCCGAGGACAACATCCAGGTGGCAAACGTGACCACCGCAGCCCAGTTCTTCCACATGCTGCGCCGGCAGGTGGTGCGGCGGGACTCCAAACCACTGGTGGTGTTCACCCCCAAGTCCGGCCTTCGGGCCAAATGGTCCCGTTCACCGGTGCAACAGCTGACCCACGGCTCGTTCGAGGAGGTCCTCGACGACAACGTGGCCAACCCATCGGCGGTGAAGCGGGTGATCTTCGCTTCCGGCAAGGTGGCCATCGAAGCCATCGAACACCGCAACGAGATGGCGACCGACCTGGCGGCAATCGTTCGGATCGAGCAGCTCTACCCCTGGCCCTTCGCCGCAGTGGCCCACGTACTGGACCGCTACGCCAACGCCGACGAGGTGGTGTGGCTGCAGGAGGAACCGGAGAACATGGGGGCGTGGAACACCGTCAAGGGTCGTCTCTACGAGGCCCACGGCGAGACCCACCGGGTCCGTCGGGTCAGCCGACCCGAATCGGGCAGCCCGGCCACCGGTTCGGTCGCCATCCACCGCCAGGAGCAGCAGGAGTTGCTGCAGCGGGCGTTCGGCGGTCTCTGACCGGCCCGACCGCCGAACCGGCGGGTCAGGATCGCAGCGGCATGTCCAGCACCTGTTCGAGGTCGGTGAGGGCTTGGTCGGCGTCGAGCACCTTGATCGTGGTCATCCCCATCGCTCTCGCCGGCTTGAGGTTGATCCCGAGGTCGTCGAGGAACACCGCTTCGTCGGGGGCGGTTCCCACCATGTCCAGGGCCCGGAGGTAGAACGCCTGCTCCGGCTTGCGGACACCGATCACCGACGACTCGGCGACGTGATCGAACAGCGCCATCACCTCCGCCACCTGCGCCTCCCGCGGCGACACCGTTCCATCGCCCTTGGAACCGTCGAGCCCCGATGCCCCAGCCGACGCCGCGCCGGCATCGGAGCGGTTCGGTGACCTGCGGAAGTTATTGGTCAGGCAGGCGGTGATGAGGCCGGCCGATTTGATCCGGCGGATGGCCTCCACCATCTCCGGTCGGACATCGCCGGCGATCAATTCCAACACCTTGCGACCGCTGGCCCGATGGCCGCGGGCCAGGGCCTCGGCTTCGAACAACTCGACGAAGCCGTCGGTATCGACATCGTTCCGCTCGAACCGGGCCCATGCATTGTCATCGGAGTTCGTCGAGTTGATGTCGCGGATCAACCCGACCGGAAAGCCTTCGGCGCGCTCGTACTCGGCGAAGGCGTCGAACGGGCTGGTGAGCACAACGCCGCCGAAGTCGAACAGCACGGCACGTATCTTCTGAGTCGTCACGGCGCGATCCTAAGGGACCGAGAACCGGTCTGCGAAACAGCGCCCGAGCCTGTGTCAACGAGCCGAAAATTTCGGGTATCGACGGAATCCGGTTCCTTTAGTGATTGACTATGCATGTCATGGCAAGCACGAGTCGACACCTAGTGGTCGACGGGTCAAACATCGCGACAGAGAGTCGAACACTTCCGAGTCTTGCTCAACTCGACGAAGCAGTTCGTGCTGTCCAGGCTGAGGAGCCGGGTCGTCAGATCACGGTCATCGTCGACGCCACGTTCGCCCACCGCATCGATGCATCCGAGCGCAAGATGTTCGAGGACGCCAACAACGCGGGCGAGATCATCATGCCTCCTGCCGGTGCAGTCGGCCGCGGTGATGCCTTCATCCTCCAGGTGGCGGAGAAGGCCGACGCCGCGGTGCTGTCCAACGATTCGTTCCAGGAGTTCCACGGCGAGCATCAGTGGTTGTTCGACGAGGGCCGACTGATCGGCGGCAAGCCGGTGGAGGGCATCGGCTGGGTGTTCGTGCCCCGAGTTCCGGTTCGCGGCCCGGCCAGCCGCAGGGCAACCAGGGACGCCAAGGACGGCAAGTCGTCCTCCTCCTCCTCCGGCCGGTCGAGTCGATCCGGTCGATCCGGTCGATCGACCAAGGGCCGCAAGGCATCGCGTGAGTCACAGAAGCGGTCGGCCCAGGGGCCGCCCCCGACGCCCACCGCGGCAACGCCACCGCCCGGCAGCGGGAACCGCCGGTCCGGGGCGGCGGACAAAGACAGCGATCGGCGCAAGTCCCAACGTCGCTCGAGATCCAAGAGCGAACCGCCAGAAGCCGACGAAGCGGCGCCGGAAGCCGACACCACGTCGGGCACCGGTTCCCGATCGAAGAAGAAAAAGAACGAGTCCGACGGCGGCGGCAAGTCGAAGTCGCAGAAGAACGTCCAGGAGCTCAACAGCGCCAGGGATTTTATGCTCTTCGTGACGCAGCATTCCATCGGTGACGACGTGAGCGGCGTCGTCGATCGGTTCTCCTCTCATGGGTGCTACCTGTTTGCATCCTCTGCCCAGTGCTATCTCCCTTCGAGTGCAATGGGCGATCCACCGCCGTCGAAGGCCCGCGATGTGGTTTCGTTGGGTCAGACGGTGATCGTGCGTGTCGAGTCAATAGACTCCGACCGTCGTGGCATCAATGTGGTGTTGGTGCGCACCGTCAGCGATGGCGGCACGAAGCAAGAAAAACCAGCCGCGGGAGATTCTCGCGGTACGAAGGCAAGGTCAACCTCTCAACTGCAGGCTTCCGTCGCCGACGAAACAGCCCGAGAGGCGAATCTCACAAGGAGCAAAACCACCGTGGCTACAACCAAATCCGCAAAGAAGTCGCAGAAGCGGCCGGCGGCCAAGAAAGCGACCAAGAAGAAGGCGGCGGAGGCCACCACATCAGCGAGGGCGACCAAGGCTGCGGCCCGGCGTACCCCGACGAAGAAGGCCACGAAGAAGACCCCGGCCAAGAAGACGGCCACCAAGGCCACCGCCAAGAAGGCCACCACGAAGAAGGCCACCAAGAAGACCCCGGCCAAGAAGACGGCCACCAAGAGCACCGCCAAGAAGGCCACCACGAAGAAGGCCACCAAGAAGACCACCGGGGCCGCGAAGAAGAGCACCGCCAAGCGCTAACGACGACGTCGGTCCGCACCGTTTGGTCGGATCGATCCACGGAACCGCGAAGGGGACCCGGTTGCACCGGGTCCCCTTCTCGGTTTTGGAAACGCAGCAGGCCCACAGCCTCGGACCCGATCGACCGGCGGTGGGCGACGCCCGACCGCCGCTAGCCTCTCCCCCATGTCGGCTCAGTTCATCTACACCATGCACAAGGTCGGTCGGTTCCACCCGCCGGATCGCCAGGTGTTGGAAAACATCTCGTTGTCGTTCTACCCCGGGGCCAAGATCGGCGTGCTCGGTTCCAACGGCGCTGGCAAATCGTCGCTGCTGAAGATCATGGCCGGCATCGATGACGGCTACACCGGCGAGGCTCGCCTGACCCCCGGCTACAGCGTTGGTTACCTGGAGCAGGAACCAAAGCTCGACCCGGCCAAGACGGTGCAGGCCAACGTGATGGACGGCGCCGGCGAGGTGGTGGGGCTGCTGTCGGAGTACGAGTCGGTGCTCGGCCAGTGGGCCGATCCCGATGCCGACTACGAGAAGCTTGGGACGGCACAGGCCAAGCTCGAGGATCAGATCGAAGCCGCCGGGGCCTGGGATCTGCAGCGAACCATCGACATCGCCATGGAGGCCCTGCGATTGCCGGCCAAGGACTCCGGTGTCGAGCATCTCTCCGGCGGCGAACGTCGTCGGGTGGCGCTGTGCCGGCTGCTGCTGTCGAAGCCGGATCTGCTCCTGCTGGACGAGCCGACCAACCACCTCGATGCGGAGTCTGTCGCCTGGTTGGAGCGCCACCTCTCCGACTACCAGGGCACCGTCGTCGCCATCACCCACGACCGCTACTTCCTCGACAACGTGGCCCGGTGGATCCTCGAACTCGATCGGGGCCGCGGCATTCCGTTCGAGGGCAACTATTCCAGTTGGCTGGAGCAGAAGTCGAGCCGCATGGGACAGGAGAAGAAGGAGCAGGACGCCAAGCAGCGGACCCTGGCCAGGGAGCTGGAATGGGTCCGGATGGCCCCGAAGGCCCGGCAGGCCAAGGGCCGTGCCCGCCTGTCGGCCTACGAATCGCTGCGGGCCGAAGCCGAGTCGTACAACCCGGCCGACGAAAAGGTCCAGATCCACATCCCGCCCGGCCCCCGCCTCGGGGATCAGGTCATCGAGGTGACCAAGCTGGCGAAGGGCTTCGGCGACAAGCTGCTGATCGAGGACCTCACGTTCTCGCTCCCGCCGGCCGGGATCGTCGGTGTGATCGGCGGCAACGGGGCAGGCAAGACCACGCTGTTCAACATGCTGATCGCCGCCGCCACCGGCGACGGGGACGGCGAGCAACCCGACGATGGCACCATCACGGTCGGGTCCACCGTTGATCTGGCATTCGTCGACCAATCCCGGGACGTACTCGACCACGCCAACACGGTCTACGAGGCCATCACCGAGGGCCACGACACCCTGGAGGTCGGGGGCCGGGAAATCAACGGACGGGCCTATGTCGCCTCGTTCAACTTCAGGGGCTCCGATCAGCAGAAGGACGTCTCGCTGCTGTCCGGCGGCGAGCGAAACCGGGTCCATCTTGCCCGGGTCCTCAAGCGAGGCGGCAACGTGCTGCTGCTCGACGAGCCGACAAACGATCTCGACGTTGACACCCTCCGGGCGCTCGAGGACGGCCTGGACCGGTTCCCCGGTTGCGCCGTCGTCATCAGCCACGATCGCTGGTTCCTGGATCGCATCGCCACCCACATCCTGTCATTCGAGGGCGACTCCCAGGTGAGGTGGTTCGAAGGCAACTTCTCCGAGTACGAGGCGTTCAGGATGCAGGAGCTGGGCGACGAGGCGGTTCCCCACCGGATGACCTACAAGCCGCTGACCCGCTGATCCGGCTGCCGAACGGCATCGGGCCCATGTCGCGACTCAACCCGTCGACGTGGCCGCCGATAGATCAGGATGGCTTCCAGGTCCCCGGCTGCAACACGCGCGGTCAACCCGAAATCGTCAACCACCAAGAGCGAAGGACGGTCGACCAAACAATCGGCCGACCAGGTCTGGGAGAGCCGGGCGGTGATCAAACTGATCGAGGCCGGTAGCGCCGTCGAGTGCCCTTATTGCCTCGAGCGGGTGAAGTTCCGGGCTCGCCATCGCGACCAGCAGGTCATCTGCAACGTCTACGAGAACGGTGTGTGGCAGCGGGTCGAGCAGTACCACCTGGAGTGTTATGGCGACGCCGATTCACCCCACGGCGAAGCGGTGAAAGCGTAAACTCACCGGCCCGGGGTCCACCAACTATGGTGGCTCTGGTGAAAGCCACCGCCGATGACCATGCCCTCGCCGCTCGCCTTGCCGGTGAGACCGGCCAGGTCCTGGTCCAGCTGCGGGAGCAGCTGATCGAGCAGGGCGCAGCGCCTGCGGCGATCAAGGACGCCGGTGATCTCGCGGCCCATCGCTTCATCATGGAGACCCTGAACGCAGAGCGGCCTGACGATGCTGTGCTGTCTGAGGAGGGTGTGGAGCAGGTCGGTCCGGCGCTCCAGCAGCGGTTGGCGGCCGAACGGACCTGGATCGTCGATCCCCTCGACGGCACCCGGGAGTTCGGCGAGTACCCCCGGGTCGACTGGGCGGTCCACATCGCGCTCGTCGTCGACGGCTCGCCGGTGGCCGGCGCGGTGTCGCTCCCGGCCGAGGAGCTGACGCTGGGGACCGATCCGGCTCCCGTGCTCCCCGAGGTCGAAGATGGTGCGAAGCCCCGGGTCATCGTCAGCCGGACCAGGCGACCGCCTGCGGCCCAACGGCTGGCCGGGGAACTCGATGCCGAGTACATCGAGATGGGGTCGGCCGGCGCCAAGGCCATGGCCGTGGTCCGGGGCACGGCCGACATCTACGCCCACTCCGGGGGCCAGTTCGAATGGGATTCCTGCGCCCCGGTGGCGGTGGCCGAGGCGGCCGGTCTGCACTGCTCCCGACTCGACGGGAGCCCGCTGGTCTACAACAACGCCGACCCCTACCTGCCCGATCTGCTGATCTGCCGCCGGGAGTGGGCCGAGCGCTGCCTGGCCATCCTCAACCACTGACCACTGACCACTGACCGCTGAGCGCTGAGCGCTGCAACCGTCGCCGGCCCGGCCCGGCCACCTCGGAGCTCTGCCGGTTCGGCCCCCGGGCCGGCACCACCTACCATCGGCCCATGGATCTTCGAGCGACCGAGTACCGGATCGTCGAGCGGACCGCAGTGATCACGCTCAGCCGACCCCATCGGGCCAACGCCTGGACCGGCCGGATGCACGCCGAGTACAAGCACTGTGTCGCCATGGCCGAAGCCGACCCCGACGTCCGGGTGCTGGTGGTGACCGGGGCCGGGGCCGCCTTCTGTGTCGGGGGCGACAGCGATGCGCTGGAGGGTCACGCCGAGCGGGGCGGCTACGACGACGGCCTCGCCGCAGCGGGCGATCGACAGGCCGGTGGCGACGGTGCCACACACCACGCGGCCACCAAGGACACTGCCACAAACGACGGTGGCACCAAGGACACTGCCACAAACGACGGTGGCACCAAGGACGCTGTAGCGGCCGACGGAGCCGGGACCACGCCGGCCGGCTTCGGCCTCCATCCCGAGTTCGACCACCAGTTCAGCTACCACTTCGGGCTGAGCAAGCCGGTGATCGCCGCCATCAACGGCCCGGCGGCCGGCGTCGGTCTGGCGCTGGCCTGCTACGCCGACCTGCGGTTCGCCAGACCCGCCGCAAAGCTGACAACGGCCCACGGCAAGCTCAATCTCCCCCCGGAGTTCGGGCTGTCCTGGATGCTGCCCCGCCACATCGGCCTGACCCGGGCCATGGAACTCCTGCTCACCTCCCGGGTTTTCCTGACCGACGAGGCGATGGAGCTGGGCCTGATAAACCAGCTCCACCCGGCCGAGGAGTTGCTTGACCGGACCCTGGCCTATGCCGACATGCTGGCCACGACGGTGTCGCCGGGATCGCTGACCGCCTCCCGCCAACAGGTCTATCTCGATCAGCATCGTGGGGTCGGTGCCTCGGTCGAGCAGTCGCTGGAACTGCTGGGCGACATGATGGGCCATGCCGACTACCGCAAGGGCGTCGAGGCGCTCCGGGCCAAGCGGCCGCCCGAGTTCTAGACACCGCATCGACGGGTTTTGAACGCCCGACCCCTCGCCGCCTCCGCCACTGGGCAACACTGGAGGGACCTATGGACCACAAAACCCTGGACCAGCAACCTTCTGACCGGACCGTCGCCGGCCCGATCGATGTCGACGATGTCCGCCCGACCCCCGACGACCTCCATCTCGGATCGTTCTCCGACGACCCGCCGTGGAGCCTGGCCACCAACGAGCTGTCCTGGTACCGGGTGGTGAAGATCCTCCGTCGCCAGCAGGCCCGGCAGCTGCCATACCTCACCAGGCCACCCCGGATCCCACCGGCACGGCGGGCCCTGACCGTCCTCGCAGTGCTTGGTCGGGCCCTGGGGCTGTGGTACCTGCGGGAGCGGGGAACACCGGCATCCCGGGCCGGGCTGGCCAGACGGATGAGGCTGGCCGCCGAACGTCTTGGCCCGACCTACATCAAGCTGGCCCAGATCATCAGCGCCGGCGAAGGGGTGTTCCCGGCCGAGCTGGTCGAGGAGTGCAAGAAGTGCCGGGATCAGGTGCCGGCCGTCGATTTCGACCAGGTGGTCGAGGTGGTCGAAACCGAATTGGGTCGGCCGATGGACGAGGTCTTCGCCTCATTCGATCGAACACCGCTGGCCGCGGCCTCGATCGCCCAGGTCCACGCCGCCGTGCTCCACAGCGGCGAGGAGGTCGTCGTCAAGGTCCAGCGGCCGGGGATCGACGCCCTGGTCCGCAAGGATCTGCGGGTGCTGAGTTGGATCGCCCCGTTCCTGGTCGGTCGGATCCCGGTGGCGGCCCTGGCCAACCCGCCGGCGCTGGTCGAGCTGTTCGCCGAGACCATCGTCGAGGAATTGGACTTCCGGCTGGAGGCGGCCAACATGCTCGACGTCGCCGAGGTGTTCGTGAAACTGGACCAGCAGGGTTTTGTTGTTCCCCGACCCCACCCCGACCACGTGACCAAGCGGGTGCTGGTCATGGAGCGACTGAGCGGCTTCAACTTCAACGATGTGGAGGGGATGAAGCAGGCCGGGGTCGACACCCATGCGGTGATCCGGACCGGGATGATCGGCTTCCTGGAAGGGGCGTTCCTCCACGGGGTGTTCCACGGCGATCTCCATGGCGGAAACCTGTTCGTGATGGAAGATGGTCGGACTGCGCTGATGGACTTCGGCATCACCGGTCGCCTCAGCGAGGAGGAACGGACCGCCTTCCTCCGAATGATGATGACCGCCACCACCAACGATGTCCGTGGCCAGGTGGCGGCCCTGCGCGATCTTGGCGCCCTGCCCCACGACACCGACATCGATGCGGTGATCGCCGACCTCAGGCTCGACGGCCCCCCGCTGGATCCCACAAGCATGGCTCCCGAGGAGCTGGTGAAGGAGATCCAGCAGGTGATCAAGGCCCTGCTCGGGTATGGGGCCCGGATGCCGAAGTCCCTGATGCTGTACATCAAGAACCTGATCTTCATCGACGGCGCCATCGCCAGCCTGGCTCCGGAGCTGGACATGTTCGCCGCGGTCACCGACGTGGCAACCCACTTCGCCACCGCCCACGGCACCACCATCGCAGCCCAGCTCGGCATGGCCCAGGAGTCATGGGATCTCGATCTGGACGGGGTCAAAGCCGGGTTCGGGGTCGATCCGTCCAAAACAAACTCGCTGTCCTACGCCGAGCTCAGGGAACGCCGGGCCCTGATCCAGAAACGGCTGAGCGGTCGCGACCTCGGCTGAGCATCCCGATCGCCGCCGACGTCCTGCTCGATGTCGGCGGCCCGGTCGTCGAGCTGCTACACAAACAGGGTGCGTCTCCTGATTGCCGACTGCACCGTCGACTACGACGGTCGCCTCACCGCTCATCTCCCCCGGGCCACCCGCCTCATCATGGTCAAGGCCGATGGCTGCGTCGCCATCCACTCCGATGGTGGGGCCTACAAGCCGATGAACTGGATGACCGCCCCGAACCTGCTGATCGAGAGTTCCGAGGAGTGGGTGGTCACCAATCCGAAAGGTGAGGCGCTGACCATCACCCTCCACCAGGTCCACAGCGACGTCAGCCACGAGTTCGGAGAGGATCCGGGTCTGCAGAAGGATGGGGTGGAGGCCCACCTCCAGGAGTTGCTGGCCGTCGATCCGGAACGGCTGGAGTCCGGGATGCGGCTGGTCAGGCGGGAATACCCGACCGAGATCGGGCCGGTCGACCTGTTGTGCCGCGATGCCGACGGCCATGTCGTGGCGGTCGAGATCAAGCGCCGGGGCGAGATCGACGGGGTCGAGCAGCTGACCCGATATCTCGACTTCCTGAACCGCCAACCGGACCTGTCACCGGTCCGGGGTATGTTCGTGGCCCAGGAGATCAAGTTGCAGGCCAAGACGCTGGCCGCCGATCGGGCCATCCACTGGGTTGAGGTCGACTATGACGACCTGCGGGGCATCGAACGACCCCAGCAGAAGCTGTTCTGAGCGCCGGCGGCCGATCCCGGCCGCCTGCACCCGGTCAGCTGTAGCTCACGCCGCCGTTGTCGAAGACCACCCGACCGTCGTCGCCGGTGGTCTGGAAGATCGCCTTGTGACCCTCGCCGTCGCCGTCGCCGTCGTTCCAGACCTTGATGGTGAGGGCCTCACCGGGCATGACCGGCGAGGTGAAGCGGCCTTCCATGGCCTTGAACCGGTCGGGATCGGAGTCGCACAGGGTGTGGAGCAGGGCCCGCCCGGTGAACCCGTAGGTGCACAAGCCGTGGAGGATCGGTTTTGGGAAACCACCGGCATCGGAGAACTGCTTGTCGGAGTGCAGCGGGTTGCGGTCGCCGCAGAGCCGGTACAGCAACGCCTGATCCGGGCGGGTCTGGTAGGTGACCTCGTGATCCGGCGACCTGTCCGGCGCCACGTTCGCCTTCTCGGTCGGGCCCCTGTCGCCACCGAATCCGCCCTCGCCAACGATGAACACCGATGCGGTGGTTTCGTACAGCGGTTCGCCGTCGTCGACCAGGGTGGCCACCGTCTTGGTGGCGATCACCGCCCCCTTGCCCTTGTCGTAGATGCCGGTGATCTCGTCGACCATGTCGACTTCGCCGCTGGTGGGGATCGGGCGATGGAGCTTGATGCCCTGCTCGCCGTGGACCAGCATCCGGTTGTCCCAGGTGCCGGCCTGACTCATGGCCGACCGGCCACCCCGACCGTTGAATCCGGCAACGACGACGAAGGTCGGGAAGACCTTCTGGTCGACGCCCTTTGTGTTCTCGGTGGTGAATTCGAGCTCCTCACCGACGGGGTCGGCCACACCGGCGCCGATACCGAGGGCGTAGAGCAGGCAGGCGTCTGCGTCCCATGAGGCTCGGCGAGGCTCGCCTCTGGCGCCAACTGCTTCTGGGTTGACAGGCATGTGTTTTTTCCTCTCTGCGAGTTCGACCCCAGGGTCGAACTCGGATTTGACGGGCGTCGCCAGACGCCACCTTGTGTCCTGTCAGGCTAATCATGTTGCCAATTCGTCGGGGCTTGACGCCCCTCGCGACGTCCTCGTCGTTGCCTCACACTCACGAGTGAGGCTGCCTCCTCCACCGTCGGCCCTCGATGCCACATGTTGGCGACACCGAGTACCCGGCCGCTGGCCTCGAAGACCCGACCGGTGACCATGGATGACTCCTTGCTGGCCAGCCAGGTGCAGATCGGGGCGATCCACCGGGGATCCATGGCGGCTTTGCCCTCCTCGTCCATTTCACCCATGCCGAGGTTCTCGGTCATCCGGGTCAGTGCCCCGGGGGCGATGGCATTGACCGTCACCCCGTACCGGTGCATCTCCTGGGCGGCGATGATGGTGAAGGCGGCGATGCCGGCCTTGGCCGCACCGTAGTTGGTCTGCCCCGGATTGCCGTAGATGCCGGAGACCGAGCTGGTGTTGATGATCCGGCCGTCGTTGGTCTCGCCGGCCTTGGCCCGCTCCCGCCAATAGGCGGCGGCCCAACGGGCCGGGGCGAAGGTGCCCTTGAGGTGGACCTTGATCACCGCATCCCATTCGGCTTCGGTCATGTTGCTCAGCATCCGGTCCCGGAGGATGCCGGCGTTGTTGACAACGACATCGAGCCCACCGAACGTCTCGACGGCCGAGTTCACCATGCGCTGGGCCCCCTCCCAGTCCGACACGTCGTCGCCGTTGGCAACAGCCTCGGCGCCCATGCCCTTGATCTCCTCGACCACCTCCTGGGCCGGTGACATCGTGCCACCGGTTCCGTCGACCTCGCCGCCCAGGTCGTTGACCACAACCTTGGCCCCGTGACTGGCCAGCATCAGTGCGTGCTCTCGGCCGATGCCTCGGCCGGCACCGGTCACGATCGCTACTCTTCCCTCACACAGTCCACTCATCACTACCTCTTCTCACTGGATTCTCCGTTGGGCCGGTCGACCGCCGTGTTGTTGGGTGTGGATTGGTCGGCCCGGGGGCGACAATGCCACTGCCCAGGGGGCGTGGCGATCGACGACTCGACTGCAGATGACCTGCCGTTGGCGGCGCCGGTTCTGGACCGCCACCGCCACAGCCACCGATCATGTCACACCTTGCCGTCAAGGCGAAAAAGAACGGAGTCGACCGAGGTGGATCGGGCCCGCTGGTAGATTGTGAGTCGGCCAAAAGCCGGTATGACCTCATGCACCGATCATCACGTGAAAGAATGAACCGGCACAGCGAGAACGGCGAGGGCATGGAGCCATCCAAATCCGGAAATGAAGACGTCCCGGCCTCTGGCCGGGATGGTGAAGCCACGAACGACGGCTTCGCCATCGTCGACTCCGAGGCCGGCCAACCCTCCGAGCCGACGAAACCGACGTTCCCCACCCCACGGCAGGACAGTGCCGATGAACCGGCCGACTCGGCCAACGGGAGCGGCGAACCGGACCGATCGGCTCGGCCCGAGGAGTCGGGCGCCGCCGGGGCCGACCCGATGGACGGATCCGAGGAGGACCCGCTGTCGGTCGATCAGTGGTTGGCCGAGTTGGAGACCGAACCCTCGACGCCGGTCGGCGCCTCGATCGCTGCATCCGGCACCGCCAGGATCGCCACCGACGACGGGTCTGCGGCGGCGGCCACCGATACCGAGAACATGACCGACATCATGGCCGAGCCGCTGGCGGCGGCGGAGCAATATCTCGACGAGGAGGCCCCCGCCCTCGATCGTGTCGAGAGCACCGACGGTGCCGACGGCACCGCTGCTGACGACACCACCGCCGATGACACCGCCGATGACACCATCGCAACCGCAGCGGTCGAGATCGGCGCACCGACGGCGGCCACCGCAGCAACCGATCTGAGCCACAGCGACGGCGGCAGCCCCGGACCGCACGATCTCGGCGACGGCGGCACCGAACCGCCCGAACCCGTCGGCACCGATGCCGACCAGACCGGGCACGACGCCACCGGGCCGAACACCACCGGCGAACTCCCGACCACCGACGCCGTGCCGGCCTCACCCGACCCGTTCGCCGCCACCCCGTTGGGCACCGCGGCGCCGGCGGCCGGCAGCGTCACCCCATCGGGCCGAAAACGTGGGCTGCCCGTGCTGGCGCTGGTGCTGGCGTCGGTGGTCGGCATCTACCTGCTGGTCACGGTGGCGTGGGCCGTCGATGTCGCCGCCCACCAGGACGAAGCGATGCGGGGCGTCTACGTCGCCGGCGTCGATGTCGGCGGATCGGACAGCGACCAGCTCAACGCCACCGTCGTCGGGCTCACCGATCAGTTGGCGGCCCGGCCGATCGAGGTGGCGATCGGCGAGACCAGCGTGGCCAGCGATCCGGTCAGCCTCGGCGCTCAGCTCGACGCCGAACGCATGGTCGACGAGGCCTTGCAGGCCCGCCGGGACGGGTTCATCCTCGTCCGGCCGGTGGCCTGGGTCGGCAACCTGTTCAGCGACTACAACATCGAGGCGTCGTATTCGGTGGATGAGGACGTCGCATCCGAAGCCACCACCTCGCTGATCGCACCGGCGCTGGAACAGCCGGTCGAACCGACGCTGGAACTGCAGGGCGAGACGATGACCGTCTCGCCGGGGTCGCCGGGCGAAGCCGTCGACTCCCGGGACATCGTGGCCAAGCTCCCGGCCGTCATCGACGCCGGCGAGCCGTACCGGCTGGAGTTGGCGGCCCAGGTGACCCAGCCCCTGCTCGAGACCTCGGCGGTAACCGAACTCGCCGATGAGATCAACCGCCAGACCGAGCAGCCGATCGCGGTCCAGGTTCTCGACGACGAAGCCGACGTGCCGGCCGCGGTCCAGAAGTCCTGGATCGATCTCGTCGTCGAAGCTGGTGAGGCCCGGTGGGTCGTGGTCGAGGAACGGGCGCTGCAGGACCTCAAGCCGCTGTTTCCCTCCCTCGGCTCCGAAGACCAGCAGGCGCGGTTCAGCATCGTCGACGGTGAACCGATCATCATTCCGGCTTCGGAGTCGGTGGTGTGTTGCGCCGCCGGTTCAGGGGAGCTGCTGCAAGCAGCGATCGAGAGCGACCTTCCCGCCGCGGCCGGAGAAGATGCATCGAGCGACGAGGACGGCGAGGCCCTGGCGCTGCGGTCGGCGACCCTGGAGCCGATCGTCACCGACCGCGATGAAGGCGTGGCCGAACTCGAGTCGCTCGGCATCATCGAAGAGGTCAGCAGCTTCACGACCGAGCACGCATGCTGCCAGAACCGGGTCACCAACATCCAACGGTTCGCCGATCTCACGCAGGGTGCGATCATCCGGCCGGGCGAGGAGTTCTCGCTCAACGGTTTCGTCGGTCAGCGGACCAGGGAGAAGGGGTTCGTGGCCGACGGCGCCATCTCCCGCGGCAACTTCGAACAACAGGTCGGTGGCGGCATCAGCCAGTACGCCACCACCTTCTTCAACGCTTCGTTCTTCGCCGGCGTCGAGTTCCTGGAATACCAGTCGCATTCGATCTACATCTCCCGCTACCCACGAGGCCGCGAGGCCACCATCTCGTGGACCAAACCAGACCTGAAGATCCGCAACAACACCGACTACGGCATCCTGGTGTGGAACAACTACACGCCGACCTCGATCACCGTGAGCTTCTACTCAACGGAGCATCTCGATGTCGAGGCGTTGCCACTCAAACGGTCGTCGAACCGCCAGTGCCGTATCGACATCACCCCGCGGCGGATCACCGGGCCGGACGGGTCGGTGACCGAGGATCAGGTCTTCGCCACCTACCGCCCCGGCGAGGGCCTCGATTGCAACGGCGACTCCACAGACCCAGAAGAGGAAGACGAACCGGCGCCGCCCGCCGAGGAGACCCCACCGACGACCCAGGCCCCTCCTCCGCCGGAACCCGAACCCGAACCCGATCCCCAGCCGGAGCCGGAGCCGGAACCCGAACCCGATCCGGGGGACGACCCCGAGGTCCTGCCCCCGCCGGGCTGACGCCCGATCCGGCTCACGGGCGCAACGGCCTCTACCCTGGCGGCGGTGGCTGATCTCCAGGCTGACATCGCAATCATCGGCGGCGGGCCCGGCGGCGCATCGGCGGCCATCGAGGCCGCCGGCCGTGGACTCGACGTCATCGTCGTCGACAAGGGTCGCTTTCCCCGGGACAAGTGCTGCGGCGATGGGCTGACCACCGGCGCCCTGCGCCACCTCGACCAGCTGGGCTTCGACCCGGCCACCGTCCCCAGCTGGCGGGCGGTGACAGACGTGTCGGTCAGGACACCTTCGGGCCGTCAGCGGCTGTTCCCGCTCCCCGCCACCGACGACGGCGGCGGCGGTGTCTTCGCCGCGGTTGCCCGGCGCCGCCAATTCGACGCCGCACTGCTCGATCTCGCACGAGACGCCGGGGCCTCGGTCAACGAGGGCCACGAGCTGGTCGGCCTGGATCAGAACCGGTCCCGGGTCCTCGCCAAGGTCAGGGGCCCCGACGGCCCGCTGACGATCGAGGCCCGCTACGTGATCGCCGCCGACGGCATGTGGTCGCCGACGAGGAAGCTGCTGGGCATCGACACCGGGGGCTACCGGGGTGACTGGCACGCATTCCGCCAGTACTTCGCCAATGTGACCGGGCCGGCCAACCGTCATCTCCTGGTCTGGTTCGAACCCGACCTGTTGCCCGGCTACGCCTGGTCGTTCCCGGTCGACACGAACTCGGCCAATGTCGGATTCGGCATTCTCCGGCGGCCGGGCCAATCGGTGCAGTCGATGAAGGAGCTCTGGCCCCGGCTGCTGGCCCGGCCCCACGTGGTCGAGGCGCTGGGGGCCGGTGCGGAGCCGGAAGCCCCCCACCGGGCATGGCCGATCCCGACCAGGCTGGGCAAGCTCCCCATCGCCGATGGCCGGGTGCTGTTCGTCGGCGACGCCCTGGCCGCCGGCGATCCGATGACCGGGGAGGGCATCGGCCAGGCCCTGGAGACCGGTCGTTGCGCCGCCGCCGCCATCGCCACCGGAACATCGGCCACCAACGGCAACGGAAACGCCGACGCCGCCGTTGCCCTCGACCCGGTCGAGGTCAGGTCGTGTTACCAGCGCCACCTCCGCCAGGGCATGATGCGGGACCACCGCCTGGCCGCGGGGCTGTCGGGACTGCTGTCGACCAGGCGGGGGGTCGATGCCGCGGTCTCCATCGTCGGGGCCACGCCATGGACGAGAAGCAACTTCGCCCGGTGGCTGTTCGAGGACTATCCAAGGGCCTCGCTGGCCACCCCGCGGCGGTGGCGTCGCGGGCTGTTCAGCTCACCGGGAGCATTCGCCGACCGATGAGGCGACGACGGGCCGGCGCCTGCCCGATGATCGGCCGGCAATCGGCCGGTGCTCGGCCGTCGATCCGATGCCGGCCGGAGTAAACCGGAGGAGAATCTGACAACCGCCTGTGGGCCGCGCTATAACCAGACGTGCGGGGTAGTGGCCGCCAACGGCATAGGCGGTGGCCGCCTCGCTGCAAGGTATACACATTCGTGGCCAGGTGGTTTCTAGGGCTACTGCCACAGGGACAATGAGCCAGGTGGAGAGTCATCTCCGTCAGCGAAGCCGACGATTGGACAGTCTCCCCACTCCGATCGTCGGCTCGCTCGAATGGTCCGTCAAGCCGGCTTGATGACCAGCACCAGGTCGCCCGGTTCGACCGAGCCGACAACGGGACCGCCCAGTCGCTCCACCGCCCCGCCGATCGGGGCCGAGATGACCGACTCCATCTTCATGGCCTCGATCACCGCCACCGGCTGGTTGGCGGCAACGGCGTCTCCGACCTCGACCTGCACCGTGACCACCCCGGTGAACGGGGCCGGGATGTGGCCGGGATTCGACGGATCGGCCCGCTCGGCACCGACGTCATCGACGACGACCGACCGGTCGACAATGTCGAGGGGCCGGAGCTGGCCGTTGAGGCGAAAGACCACCCGCCGGAGACCCTTGTCATCGGGCTCGCCGATCGCATCGAGACCGATGAGCAGCTGCACGCCACGCTCGAGCTCCACGGTCACCTCGGGATCGCCGGGCTCCACACCGTAGAGGAACAATCGGGTGGGGAGCACCGACAGATCGCCGTAGCCCTCGCGGGACCGGGCGAACCCGGCGGCCGGGCCCGGCAACAGGAGCCGCGACAGCGTCGAACGCACCTCCTCACCATCGTCGGAGGTCCAGGGCCGCGCTACGAAACGGCTCGGGGAAGCCGGCGGCCGGTTCGCCGAGCTCGCCGTGAAGAAAGCCGATCACGCTGTCCGGGAGATCGGCGGCGGCCGGATCTCGCTCCAGGTCCTCGACGGTGGTGCCGGTGGCCGCCAGCTGGAGGGCCAGATCCCCTACCACCTTCGAGGTCGGTGTCACCTTCACGATCCGCCCCAGCAGTCGATCGGCGGCCGCATAGTGCCGCTCGATCTCGTCGAACTTCTCCCCCAGCCCGACGGCGATGGCCTGCTGGCGCAGGTTGGAGAGCTGACCCCCGGGGATCTCGTGTCTGTAGACACTGCCGGTCGGGCTCGACAGGCCGGCTTCGAACGGCCGGTACAGCCGGCGCACCGCCTCCCAGTACGGCTCCAGCTCGGTGATGGCATCCAGCTCGAGCCCGGTGTCTCCCTCGGCGTTGGCAAAGGCGCCGACGATGGCCGGGAGCGACGGCTGCGACGTCATTCCCGACAGTGGGGCCGCCGCCCCGTCCACCGCATCGACGCCGGCACCGGCCGCCGCCAGGTAGGTCGCCAGCTGACCCCCGGCGGTGTCGTGGGTGTGAAGGTGAACCGGGACGTCGAACCGTTCTCGGAGGGCCGAGACCAGGGTGACGGCGGCCGGGGCCCGCAGCAGACCGGCCATGTCCTTGACGCACAGCACATGGGACCCGGCCTCGACCAGCTGGTCGGCGATCGCCAGGTAGTAGTCGAGGGTGTAGAGGTTCTCCGCCGGGTCGGCCAGGTCGCCCGAGTAGCAGATCGTGCCCTCAACCAGCGCCCCGGCGTCGATGGCGGCATCGATGGCCGGCCGCATCTGCGAGACGCTGTTCAGGGCGTCGAACACCCGGAAGATGTCGATGCCGGTGCGGCGGGCCTCGGCGACGAAGCGGCGAGCAACCTCGTCGGGGTAGGCGGTGTAGCCGACGGTGTTGCGTCCCCGCAGCAGCATCTGCAGGCAGAGGTTCGGCACCGCGTCACGGAGCCGCTCCAACCGCTCCCACGGGTCCTCGTTGAGGAATCGCAGGGCCACGTCGTAGGTCGCCCCTCCCCAGCACTCCAAGCTCAACAGCTGCGGACAACTGGCTGCGATGTGGCGGGCCCCGGTGACGAGGTCGATGGTGCGGAGCCTGGTGGCCAGGACGGACTGATGGGCATCCCGCAGGGTCGTGTCGGTCACCAGCAACGAGGGCCGATCCCGCATCCAGCGGGCGAAGCCGGCCGGGCCGAGCTCATCGAGCAGTTGTCGGCTGCCGGGCGCCGGCTGCTGCTCCGGGAGGGCCGGGAGCTTGAGCATCGGGTCGGTGGTGGCCGGGGCCCGACCGTGGGGACGGTTGACCGTGGCCTCGCCGATCCATCGCAGCAACCTGGTCGCCCGGTCGGAGCTGGTGACCCCTTCGAGCAATTCGGGGCGTTCGTCTATGAACGAGGTGGTGATCCCGCCGGCGACAAAATCGGGATGATCGAGCAGTGCCTGGAGGAACCCGATATTGGTCACCGGGCCGCGAACCCTGAACTCCGCCAGGGATCGTTTTGCCCGGGCCAGGGCCACGTCGAACGTCGCCCCCCGGCAGGTCAGCTTGGTGAGCATCGAGTCGAAGTACGGGGTGACCTCGGCCCCCTGGTAGCCGCCACCACCGTCGAGTCGGACACCGGCCCCGCCGGGATCTCGGTAGGCCAGGATCCGGCCGGTGTCCGGCCGGAAGCCGTTGCCCGGATCCTCGGTCGTGATGCGGCACTGCAGAGCGGCGCCCCGCTGGCCGATGGCCTCCTGATGGAGGCCGAGCTCGTCGAGGCTGCGACCGGAGGCGATCTGCAGCTGGGACCGGACGATGTCGATGTCGGTGGTCTCCTCGGTGACCGTGTGCTCGACCTGGATCCGAGGGTTCATCTCGATGAACACGAACGAACCGTTGCGGTCGACCAGGAACTCGACCGTCCCCGCATTCACGTAGCCGATGTGGCGACCGAAGGCCACCGCAGCATCGCAGATGGCGTCCCGGAGGTCCGGGTCCAGGGCCGGTGCGGGGGCGATCTCCACCACCTTCTGGTGCCGGCGCTGCACCGAGCAGTCCCGTTCGTAGAGGTGGACGATCTCGTTGCCGTCGCCGAGGAGCTGGACCTCGATGTGGCGGGGATCGGTCACCGCCGATTCGAGAAACACCGTCGGATCGCCGAACGCCGACGCAGCCTCCCGGCGGGCCGCATCCACTGCGTCCGACAGCAGATCCGGGTCGGCGATTCGGCGAAGCCCCCGTCCGCCGCCGCCGGACGCAGCCTTCACGAACAGGGGGAAACCGATCTCCTCCGCCGCCTCCATGGCATCATCGGCGTGGACCTCGCCGGACTGGGCCAGCACCGGCACTGCGGCGGCCAGCGCCGCGTTGCGGGCCGACATCTTGTTGCCGCACAGACGCAGCACCTCCGAGGGCGGACCGACGAAGGTGATGCCGTTGGCCTCACAGGCCGCCGCCAGATCGGGATTCTCCGACATGAAGCCGTAGCCGGGATGGAGCCCGTCGGCTCCTGCGTCGATGGCGGCCCGGATCACGGTGTCGACCTCGAGGTATGGCTTGAGCGGATGGCCCGGCTCGCCGAGCTGGTAGGCCTCGTCGGCCTTCATCCGATGCAACGACCGGCGGTCCTCCCAGGTGTAGACGGCAACGGTTTCGATACCGAGCTCGTAGGCGGCCCGGAACACCCGGATGGCGATCTCACCACGGTTGGCCACCAGCAGTTTGGTGATGGCCCCGGTCATGGTCGGGGGCCCGCCGGCCGCGCCGCAAGGCCGTCACCGAACCTTGCCTGCACAGCCCAATACTTCATCATGGACCAAGGCTAGTGCGGGTCCGGCCGGCGGACCGCGGCGGGGTCGGCGCCGGGGATCAGCCGCCCGCGACGGCCGTGCGGCCCAGCCCACTCGTGCCCGGGTCGGCGTCCACCGCAGGCATCGCGGCGTCGAAGAAGGCGTACAGCCTGGCCAGGGTCTGCAACAGGCCGAGCCACACCATCAGCTCGACGATTTCATCGGCCTGCAAGTGGGGGCCGACGGTGGCCACGGTGATCTCGCTGACCTGCGATGGGCTGGGGGCCGCGGCCTTGGCCAGCAGCAGCGCCGCGGCCTGCTCGGTGGTCAGACCCTGGGGGAACTCCGACACCGCGGTCGGCGCGGCGGCGAAACGGCGGGTGGCGACGACCAGGCGGGGATCGGCGTCGGGCACCAGGCGGTCGATCAGGTAGATCAGCTCGTCCGCCAACACGTGGGCCTGGACATGGCCGGCATAGACCAGACCGGCCAGGAGCTTGGCCTCGATCCCGACCCGGGTGGTGTCGGGGTCGAGGTTGTCCCGGATGGCGGTGGCCAGCGCCTTGACCGCCTTCTGGCTGCGAAGCATGGCCAGGACCGGGAAGCCGTAGCCGACCTGCTCCTCGAGCATCAACAGCGCCGGCCCGATCCGGCCGGACACGCCCTTGGTCCAGCTCTTCTCCGATCTGACCGCGCTCGGCGCCTGACGGAGCACCCGGAGGTAGGAACCGAAGCCGTCGAGCGGGATGTCACCCGAGGTGTCGGTGGCGGCCCAGGTCGGCTCGGGCGGCAGCGGCGGTAGCGCCAGCCGATGGGCGGCCGACGCCGCCGAGTGCACCGAGGGCTCGACCCCGTAGGGGGAGCGGACGTGCTTGCCCGGCTTCCAACCGGTTGGACGAAGCAGGGCCTGGACATCTGCGATGGTCCTGGCCTCCAACTCGATGCCCATGTTGTCCATGAACTTGTTGAGGAAGCCTCCCAGCCCGACCGCCAATACGATCCACTCCAGCTCCTCGGCCGACAGGTGTTGCTCGACGGCTCGGACATGGGCTTCGCTCACCATCGGCGGCACCATCGCCATGGCCTCGGCCAGATCGGCCACCGCCGCTTCGACCCCGACTCCTCGGCCGAGCATCGCCTGGGGATTGGCCCCGCGGCGGATGGCGAACGAGCAATGGTGGGCGGTGCAATAGGGGCAGCCGGAGGCCCGGCTCGACGTGTACAGAGCGATACCGACCAGCTCCTTGGCAGGGCCCTGCCCCAACATCGCCCCGGGCAGGTTCAGCAGACTGGGCACCAGGACGTTGAAGGTGCGGAACCCGGGCGGCCAGATGTCGAGGATGGGATCGCAGCTCGGCGTGACACCGATCAGCTCCCGGATCATGCGCAGCATGGGTTGCTGGCTCTGCTCGAGTTCGTCGCCGCTCACTCGTTCCGGCTCGATCTGCTGAGCCAGTGTTTCGTTCATTCCGCCTCCGCTGGGTGCATGTCGTGGCACCGCAAGTCTCCAGGACCGTCGAGTCCGATCCGGCCACCGCCAACCCGGATCGCCGTGTCGCCGGCCCGGGGATCCGGATCGAAGACGAGAGTACTCGCTGGGGACGGTCGAGGGCCGGACCCTCGACCGGTCCGTGACGGTGACCGGGCCGGCTCGGGCCGGCCCAGTCCGTGGTTGCGGGTTCAGCCGAGGCCGGCGATGGCGGCCGTGGCCTCGTCGACCAGTTCGGCCATCACCTCGGCGACGGGCCGGACCTCGGTGGCGTAGCCGATGCCCTGCCCGGCGCCGGAGTGGAGCAGCTCCTCGACCCCGTGCTCGTCGATCGCCCCCAGCAGATCGCCGACCAGCACGTCCTGGTACGGCATCTTCAACGGTTCGGGGGCCTCCGCCTGCTCCCACTCATCGCTCCAGGCCGAGCGGATCTGACGGAAGGTCTTGCCGCTCTCACTGCGGGTGATCACGGTGTCGGCCGAGGTGGCGGCCAACAGCTTCGGAACCAGCTTCGGGTGGAGGTGGGCGGCGTGCTCGGTGGTGGTCAACCAGGTGGTGCCCATCCAGACCCCCGATGCACCCATGGCCAGGGCGGCGGCGA
>CAMYLA010000035.1:104590-127601 GCA_947259095.1 uncultured Acidimicrobiaceae bacterium
CAGCACCGGGATGTCGCCGACCGCATCGACGATCTGGGGAACCAGCGTGAAGGTCCCGATCGGTCCGGTGTGGGCCCCGGCCTCGGCCCCCTGGGCGACGATGATGTCGACCCCGGAGTCGACCGCACGGCGAACGTGACGGGGGCTCCCGATCAGCGCTGCGGTGGTCTTGCCCAGTTCCTTGGCCCGCTCCACCGCCGCCCTCGGGGCACCGATGCCGCAGGCGAACAGATCGACATCGGACGCCATGACCGCTTCCAGTTGCTCGACCTCGATCTCGGCCGACCGGATGAACCTTGTCCGCATACCGGGGCCGCTGGGCTCGGGCACCCGATACTTGTCGGCCAGGCCGGCCACGAACCGGCGATGCTCGTCTGGGATGTGCCGCTCGATCTCGGCCCGACTGTTGTGCTCTGGCATGCCGTCCGGAAGCACCAGGTCGACCCCGAAGGGCTTGTCTCCCACCAGCTCCCGCAGCTCGGCCAGTTCGTCGCGGATCTCGTTGGGGAAACGCCTCGTCGCCCCGTAGACCCCGAGCCCACCGGCGTTTGTGATGGCCGCCACCGTCGGGATGTCGTGGGCGAAACCGAAGATCGGGTACTCGACACCGAGGCTCCGGCTCAGCGTGGTGGCGATCGATACGTTCCCGGAATCCATCGCCATGACGGTAGTCCACGGTCCGGTGCCGGTCGAAGAAGATGCCGTCGTTGTCCCACCTGGTCTAGCGTCTGTTGATGGACGACGTGCTCCCCGGCCGATCGGATCTCCCACCGGCCGATTACATCGGCGAGACCAGACGACTCTACGACTCGCTCGGCTACGACTCCTACCGCTGGGCCGAGCGGCCGGAGCAACCCCCGTTCGCCTCGCTGTCCAAGCCGCTGTCGGAGTGCCGGATACTGTTGATCGGCTCCGGCGGCGTCTACCGAAGCGGCCAGATCGCCTTTCACACCAAGGACGACACGTCGATCCGAGTGATCGACACCGACGTTGACAGCTCGGCGTTGCGGACCGCCCACTTCGCATACGACCAGGCCGACGCCCGCAACGACCCGAACTGTGTTTTCCCCCTCGACCGGCTCCGGGAGCTCACCGGTGAAGGGGTCATCGGCGGCCTCACCGCCGAGAGCTACGGCTTCATGGGCGGCATCTACTCGACCCGCCGGGTGGAATCGGAGACCCTGCCGCTCCTCCTGGAACGGTGCCGAGCCCAGGAACCGGACCTGGTGCTGCTCGTCCCGGTCTGACCGGTCTGCCACCAGTCGGTCGGTCTGATCGCACGACATCTCGAAGCAGCCGGTTTCCCGACCTTGGGCTTCACCTCGGCCAGAACGATCACCGCGGCCGCCAACCCGCCCCGCTCGGCCTTTCTCGACGTGCCCCTCGGCCACACCACGGGCGGCCCCGGTGACCCCGAGGGCCAACGTCGAATCCTGATCGACGGGCTTTCGGCCGGGGTGTCGATCACCGAGCCGGGGACCATCGTCGACCTGGCGTACCGGTGGCGCGACGACGATTGGAAAGCCGACCCGCTGTCGTGGAGCCGGAAGCGACAGGACAAAGGACAGGCCGGCAAGCCGGCGGGCGACAGCCGGACCGGTCGATCGGACGAGCCGAGATACCAGAGCGACGACGACCGCCGGGCCGCCGACGCGGTGGCTTGGGACGACCAGTGCCAGGTCTGTCTCGGCCTCCCGGCCTGACGACCCGCCGGGCTCAGCTCTCTGGAGCCTCGGTCACCGACTGGAAGTTGGGCGGGCGCTTCTCGAGGAAGCTGGAAACACCCTCCTTGAAGTCGGACCTGGCGAGCGATGCCTTCATCAGCTCGTTCGATGCCGCCATGGCCTCGTCGAGGGGCAGGAGTGGATGGTGGTAGACCTGCTGTTTGATCACCGCCATCGACAGTGGGGCCGCATTGGCCGCCATGTCGGCGGCGTAGGCGATGGCCTCGTCGACCAGCGTGTCGGGAGGGAACACCTTGTTGACCAGCCCCATCTCCGCGGCCTCTTCGGCCAGGATGACCCGACCCGACATCAACAGATCGAGGGCGTTTCCCTGGCCGACCAGGCGGGGAAGGGACCACGAGATGCCGTGCTCGGCGATCAGGCCGCGTCGGCTGAAGGCGGAGGTGAACTTGGCCCCCTCGGCTGCGAAGCGGATGTCGCAGGCCACGGCGTGGACAAAACCGAGGCCGGCACAGGCCCCGTTCACCGCGGCGACGATCGGCTTCGGTATCGACATGGCGTACCGGGCGTCCCGCCGATCGGGTTCGCCGCCGCCACCACCACCGCCCTCGATGCCCTGCAGGACATCCATGTCGGCACCGGAGCAGAAGCCACGACCGGCACCGGTGACCACGATCGCACCCACCGCCGGATCGGCGGCCGCCCTGTCGAGTGAATCGAAGTAGCCCCGGGCCAGGTCGCCGTTCCAGGCGTTGAGCCGCTCCGGGCGATTGAGCGTGATCAGTGCGACGTTGCCCCGCACCTCGTACAACACGGCATCGGACATGCTGGCCCCCTTCGGAGATTCGATCTTCAGGTCGACTGTTCGACAGGACCAAACTAGAGCCGACCCATCGGGGGCACAAAGCCACCGCGCCCACCGTGCTCACCGGAGGTCCGAACGACCCGGTCCGACGAGGGCCGGAAACGGTGACCGGCGCGAGGTCGCTCCGGCCTCAGCCCAGCACCGGGGCGGCGTGATGGACGACGAGCCACCAGCGCCGCCCATCGTGTTCGAAGACGTTGAGCGCCGCTGCGGCGCCGGTGTGACCGCCGGAGATCATGTTCTCGATGGCGGTGACCCAGGCCACCGTGCCCCGCATGGTGACCTCCTCCTCGGTGATGATGATCTGTGGATTGCCGCCACCGGAGATGATGGCCTGCCACGAGGCCCTGATCTCCTCCCAGCCCCGCAACGGCGCCCGGCCGGGATGGGCGCAGACCGCATCGGCCGACTTGGCCCAGATGTCGTCCATGAGCTCCAGGTCCCCGGCCTCGAGCGCCTCGTAGAACTGCGCATTGGCGGCACGAACCCCGGCATCTGACAACTGGTCGGTCACGCCAGCACTGTAGGCGCTGGCCGCCGCAGGCCGAAGCCCCGCCGCGCCCGTACACTACGGAGCTTGGTAGACAGCGATGGTCTGCGACAGGTTGTGCGGCGGTTCGACGATGTGGTCGACCAGTGGTTCGCGCCGATGCGGGGAAATCGAACCGCTGATCAAATCTTCTACGTCGCCAGCGAGGCGGCCGACTACTCGCGGGCCTGGCATACCATCGGGCTGACGATGGCGCTGGTCAGCCCGGATCGACGCCCGGCCGCCATCCGGTTGGCGGTCTCGCTGGGCGTCGAGTCGGCCATCGTCAACGGTGTGCTGAAGAATCTGGTTCCTCGGGAACGACCACCGCTGCTCGACGACCCGACCTTCGACGTCCGCCGGCCGAAGACACGAAGCTTTCCCAGTGGTCACGCCAGTTCGGCCACCTTGACCGCGGTGTTGCTTGGCGAAGCGGTGCCCCGGCTCAAGCCGCTGTGGTGGGGTCTGGCCGCCGTGGTCTCGGCCAGCCGGGTCCACAATCGTATGCACCACGGTTCCGACGTGGTGGGCGGAGCGATCATCGGGACCACCATGGGTCTTGCGGTCCGTCGTCTCTGGCCCTTGCGGTAGACGCCGCTCAGGCCGGCCGGACCGCAGCAGGATCAACGGGCTCGCCGGCCCTGATGATGGCGGTCAGCCATCGGTTGAGCGGGGCGTCGAGTCCGTGCTTGTCGGCCAGCCGGCCGATCACCGCATTGCGCGGACCCCGAAGAACGAGCCGCGCAGCGCTTGGTCCAGCAGCGACGAGCCTTCGCCCTCCGGCACCACCAGATTCGATCGGCCGGTGACCTCGATCCGGCCCGGCGCCGACCGCTTGGCCGGGCTCCAGATGACGGCAGCGACCACGGTTGTCCCGGCCGGGAGACCGGCGACACCGCCGACGGGGCGGTCCGGCAATCGACCGACGAGACGATGCGCCCGCCGGGGTGGTCGACGATCACGTCGGTGAAGCCGGTTCTGGCGCAGGCGATCGGCTCATGACCGACCTCGACGAGCGCGCCGACGATGGCACCTCCGATTGCTCCGGGACCGATCAAGGCCACCGTCGGCCCGGGCGTGGCTATGACCTACCTCGGGCTGTGGTCGGCTCCTGGCGCACGGGGTGCAGCTGCGACAAGGCCACCGGCCGGTTGTTGTTCAGCTGGCGGCGGCGGTCTCGCTCAGCAGCGAACGAACGTCGAGCAGGAGATCGGCGACCTCGGAAGCCGAAACCAGCTGACGCTCGGTCAGCCCGCCAAGACCCTTGTCGATCAAGGCCAATGCTTCTTCGATCGAGGTCTCCTCGATGGCGGGCAGTTTGGTTACTTCGAGTTCTTCCAGCTCAGTCACAATGCTTGCTCCTCGGCTGTAGCGATTCCTGACGGTACCGCAGTCGTCTAGTGAGAACCTGGTTCGACGACCGAACATTCCAGCCGCCGATGTACATGTCGCCACCATACAGCACCGGAGCAAACCCGCCGGTTCACATTCTCGTGAACGATGCCTTACCGCCCCGGCCCACCAGCCGATCGGTGCCGTCGAGCCCAGCCGTCGGGGTCGGTCAGCGGCCTTCGAATCTGGGCTCGCGCTTGTCGATGAAGGCCTTCACCGCCTCCCTGGTGTCCTCGGTGGCGAAGTTCACCGTCTGGGCCATCCCCTCGGCCTCCAGAGCGGCGGCAAAGTCGGCCGAGGCGTTGAGCGTCAGCAGCCGCTTGGTCATGGCCAAGGCCAGCGGCGGCCCTGCGGCCAGGCGATCGGTCCACTCGATCACTGCGGCATCGAGCTCATCATGGGCCACGACCTTGTTGACAAACCCGAACTCGGCGGCCTGCTCGGCCGAGAGCACATCGGCGAAGAACGCCAACTCCTTCGCCCGGTGGAGCCCGATCAGCCGGGGCAGGATCCAGGTTCCGCCGAAGTCGACGGTCAGGCCGCGCTTGGCGAAGATCTCGCTGAACCGGGCCCGGTCGCTGGCCACGATCAGATCGCAGGCCAATGCCATGTTCATGCCGGCCCCGGCCGCCACCCCGTTCACCTTGGCCACGACCGGCACCATGATCGAGTAGAGGGCCTGGACGGTGCGGTGGATCATGTTCATCGACTGCAGCTGATGCATCTGTCGGTCTCCGCCACCACCGAGGTCGGCACCGCTGCAGAATCCATCGCCGGCGCCGGTCATGACAACGCACCGCACCGTCGGGTCCAGGGCGATCTCGTCCCAGGTCGTGCGGAGCTCATCCCACATCGTGGCGTTTGCCGCGTTCTTCTTCTCCGGTCGATTCATGGTGACGGTGACGACACCGTTCTGCGCCACGTCGACCAGCAGCGTCTCCAGTTGTTTCGATTCCACAGCAACAGACAACCACGACCGACGTCTTCGACCAAAACGAGGACCGGGGTGAAAACGATTCCGAGCCCCCGTACCGGGGGCTCGGAATTCATCAGCATCATCGTGTTTCTCGGGCGATGCCCGCCAGCGGCGCTGCGCCGGTGTGGCCGATGCCCGGACCGCGAGGGTGGGGCTCGGCCGTTGCCGACTACTCGGCGGCGCCGTCGATTGCGTCGCCTGCGACGTCCTTGGCCTTGTCGGCAGCCGAATCGATCTGGCCGGTGGCCTTGCCACCGGTGGCCTGGTCGGCTTTGTCTGCGGCGGCATCGATTCCACCGTGCACCTTGTCGGTGACGGCGTCCGATTTCCCGCCGAACATGCCCTTCAATGTGTCCATGATTCCCATTGCTGCAACTCCCTAGTTATAGCTTGAGTAGGTATTGTGCCCCGGTTTGACGCCGATTGGTGCGATCGCGATCACTTCCCGGGTCCGGAACCGGGCCCGCCGGTGACGCCTGGCAGGGGTCGGGTCGCCGGTTCGCCACCCCCTGGCCGACCGAGCGAGCCAGGCGACGGCCGGGGCACTAGGCTTCGAGGCCGTATGGAACGACCTCCAGGCAGCCTCTACGTCGGCGAAGAGATCGAGGCCGGCTCCGGCGACCGAACCGGTCGACCGGTGCTGCTCGACAGTGCCGACTTCACCACCCACGGCGTCATCGTCGGCATGACCGGCTCCGGAAAGACCGGTCTCGGGGTCGTGCTCCTGGAGGAGGCGCTGTTGGCCGGGATACCGGTCCTGGCCATCGACCCCAAGGGTGATCTCGGCAACCTGTGTCTGACCTTTCCGGAGCTGGAACCGGCAGATTTCGAACCCTGGATGGACGAAGGCACGGCCAGGGTGGAAAAGACCACGGTCGGTGAGCTGGCGGTGGGTGCCGCTGAGCGATGGCGGGGCGGGCTCGATTCCTGGGGCCTGGGCTCGACCGACGTCGGCCAGTTGCAGGCTGCGGCCAACCCGGTGATCTACACCCCCGGCAGCCGTGCCGGCGTGCCGTTGGACGTACTCGGCCGGCTGACCGCTCCCACCACCGACGACCCGGCGGCTCGCCAGGACGAGGTCGACAGCACCGTGAGCGGGCTGCTCGGCCTGGTCGGCATCGAAAGCGATCCGCTGTCGGGTCGGGAACACATCCTGCTGGCCAATCTGATAACCCGGGCCTGGGACGCCGGCGGGGACCTGGATCTGCCGACCCTGCTCGGCCAGCTGCTCGATCCACCGATGCGCAAGCTCGGTGTGCTCGATCTCGACACGTTCTTTCCCGCCAAGGACCGCCAGGCCCTGGTGATGAAGCTCAACGGGCTGCTGGCGTCGCCCAGCTTCGCCGCCTGGGCCGAGGGTGCGCCCCTCGACATCGAAACCATGCTCTGGGATGGCCACGGTCGGGCCAGGGCCGCCATCCTGTCGCTGAGCCACCTCGACGAAACCGAGCGCCACTTCGCCGTCACCCTGGTCCTGTCAAAACTGATCTCGTGGATGCGAACCCAGGCCGGCACCGGCGAACTCAGGGTTCTGGTCTACCTCGACGAGGTGATGGGCCTGGCGCCGCCGAACGGCAACCCACCCCCGAAGAAGCCGATCCTGACCCTGCTCAAGCAGGCCAGGGCGTTCGGGGTCGGGCTGGTCCTGTCGACGCAGAACCCCGTCGACCTCGACTACAAGGCGATCGGCAACGCCGGCACGTGGATGATCGGCAGGCTCCAGACCGAGCAGGACAAGAACCGGCTGATAGACGGGCTGCGATCGGCCGACGGCGGGGTCGACATCGGCGGGGTCACCGAGACCATCGGCGGTCTTGGCAAACGCCAGTTCATGCTCAGGACCACCAGATCGTCGAAGCTGCCGCTGCTGACCACCCGGTGGGCCATGAGCTACCTGGCCGGACCGCTGACCAGGAAACAGATCGCAAGCCTGATGGCAAGCAAGGCGGCGGCCCTGATGGCGGCCACCGTGGCAACCGCCTCCGCCGGTGACACCGGTACCGACACACCGGACCGGGCCGTGGCTGCTGCTGGGGGCCCGGCCCCCGGCTCCGAGCCGGCCCCGGGCCCCGAGCTGGCCGACGACGAGTCGGCGGTCGCCCCCACCGTTCCCGACTCGCTGCCTGTCCGCTACGCCCGATCGGCCGCGCCCTGGTTGACCGACCTCGACGCAACCCCCGGCGGGGATCGTCTCCAGCCCGCGCTGGCGGCCAGGGTCAGGCTGCTGTTCGACGAGACAAGAGCCGACCTTCGCCACAGTGAGGAATGGGAGGCCATCATCCCGTTGCAGGGCGACTCGATCGACGTCGACAATGCCAGGCCGGTGGACTTCGACGATCGGGACTTCACCACCGAAGCACCGCCCGATCCGGTCTACGTGCTGCCCCGGTTCGACATCAGCGCCTCGGCGGTGCGGCGAGCCGGGGCCGAGCTGAAGACGAAGCTGTCGTTCGACGAGACCGTGACCTTGGAGCGCAACCGGGCCCTGAAGCTGTGGTCGCGCCCCGGTGAGACCGCCGAGCAGTTCAGTGCTCGCTGCCGGGCTTCGGCCGAGGACGGCGCCGACGCCGCCACCGAGAAGATCCGGGCCAAGCTCGAAAAGAAGCGGGACTCGGTGGAGGCGGCTCTGGCCAAGGCCGAGGACAAGGTGGCCGAGTTGGAAGTCCAGGCCCAGGGCCGAAAGCAACAGCAGCTGATCGACATCGGTTCCTCGGTCCTCGGTGGTCTGCTCGGCGGCAGGCGCAGGACCAGCGGCCTGGCGTCGGCGGCCAGGCGGATGTCGTCTGGCAGCCGCCAACAGGCGGCGGTCAGAGCCCGGCTGGAGTCGGCCCAGAACCGGGCCGCGGAAAAGATCGATCGGCTCGAAGAGCTGGAGCTGGACCTCCAGGATGCCGTCATCGAGATAGACGACGAGTGGTCGGCCAAGGCCGAGCAGGTCGAGCAGGTCGAGATCCCGCTGGAGAAGTCGGATATCAGCGTCGACGATCTGCTCCTGGTGTGGTTGCCGATCGAGCGGAGCTGACCGCCACCATCGCGGTACCACCCGGTGATCGCCGGGGCGAGGTGGCCGGTTCTACTGTTGCTGTTGCTGTTGCTGTTGCTGTTGCTGTTGCTGTTGCTGTTGCTGTTGCTGTTCCTGGTCCTGGGCCCGTGCCGGGTCGGGCCCGGCGATGTAGGGAATCGGTTTCGCCGGTCGCCGGGGCCGGTGGGTCATGGTCCGTTCGACCGGTTCCATCCGCCGCATCTCCACTGTCGCATCGACGGCCGGGACCCCCTCGCCGGCGTACACCCCCCGAACCGGGGCGACGTCGTCGTAGTCCCGACCGAAGCCGATGACGACATGACGCTCACCGACCGGCTGGTCATTGGTTGGATCGATGGGCATCCACTGGTCGCCGGGCAGGCCGGCCTCCACCCAGGCGTGGGTCTGCACCGAGGCGATGTGGGCCTCGTCGTCGATGTTGGTCTCGTCGACCGCGAACAGGTAGCCGGAAACGTAGCGGGCCGGGATGCCGGCCGCCCGGAGCAACCCGATGTTGAGATGGGCATAGTCCTGGCAGACCCCTCGGCCCCCCGCCACCAGCTCGGTCAGCTCGATGCCGATCGTGGTGGAGTTCCGTTCGTAGGTCAGCAGTTCCCTGGTCGCGGTCACGGTGGCCTGAACCGCCGAGACCGCATCGCCGGCGGAGCCGACCACGTCCAGGGCGATGTCGGCGATCTCGTCGTTCCACTGCACATGGGGGGAGGGCTGCAGCAGTTCGAAGTGGGCCAGGCGGAACGCCTGATCGGCCAGCAGCGACCGGTCACAGGACTCCGGTTCCTCCCTGGTTCTGGTTTCGACCGCGGCCTCGGCGACGATCTCCAGCTCGTCGTGTTCGTACACCACCCCGAGGTGGTCGATCGTGGTCCCCCAGTAGTCGGTGTATGACAGAACCCTGGACGCCGGGACGGACGTGAGGCGGTGGGCCAACAGCCGCTGTTCCGGTAGGTCCCGGGGCCTGACCCGCAGCTCGTTGTGGGCTTCGCGGACCGGCGACTCGTAGTCGAACAGCATTCGGTAGCGGATGTCGAGACGCATTACTGGTGGGATCCCGGTCTGACGAACTGGGCCCGCATTGCCGGCAGCTGGGCCGGGTCGAAGGCGAAGTCGGCGATGGCCGACGCAAGGCTGTTGACCTCGCTCTCGATCTCGAACAGCAGGCGGTTCGGATCGATCCGTAGCTCGTTGGCGATGTCGCCGTACTCCAACCTGGCCCTGGCTCGACCGCAGACCAGGGTGGCCGGCCCCAGCCCCGAAGCCGATTGACCGAGCCGTTGCAGCCGGTCGTCGGCCCGCCGCAGGCACGACAGCACCGTTCGGGGCACATGATCGGCCCGCAACAAGAAGGTGGCGAGGGCGATCGGATCGCCACCCGTGCGATGGCTGCGGCGAAAGGCCTGGAGTGAGCTCACGGTTCGCAGGATGGAGCCCTCGTCGAGGTTGTGGCCGTTGCGAAGCACCAGGCAGCGGATGGTCCGGCAGGTCATGATGGCCCGTTCGATCATCCGACCGACGACCAGGAACGTGAACCCCTCGTCGCGGGGCATGGCCTCGGCGATCACCCCACTGATGGCATGACAGCGCCGGCGAACCATCGAGTACGGCTCGAACGTCTCCTCGGTCGCTGGGTCGTCGACCACTTCGAGGGAAAGGTGCAAGCGGTTGGTTTCCTCCCACAGCTCCACCGGTACCCGATCCCGGACGGTGCGGATGTTGTCCCGCAGCTGCGCCACCGATGCCGCCACCGAGCCGCCGTTGCTGCGATCGAAGAACAGGAAGTCCACCACCTCGTGCTGGGTCGCCGGCCGTTCCGAGTCGGCGAATCGGTTGTGGAGGCCCACCGCCTCCAGGATGAGGCGCCACTCCGGCTGGGCCGGCGATGCCCGAAAGTGCATCGAGTCGCGACTGACAACGTCGAGCACTCGGGTGGTGTGCTCGGCCCGCTCCAGGAGCCGTCCGGCCCAGAACATCGCCTCGGCGTGGCGGGCCAGGATCACGAGCCGACCTCCCCCGGGGCATCCTCCTCGGGGCCGCCGTTCATGACCGGCCGGTCGCCAGGATCGGGATCGGGATCGGTCTGATCGGCGGCGCCGGGCCTGCCGTCGACGTAGACGTCGGCGTTGACATCGGCCTGGGTCACGGGATCGACCTCGGTCTCCGTTTCGGGTTCGGCCAGGACCCAGGTGTCCTTGGAGCCCCCACCCTGGGAGGAGTTGACGATGAGCGAGCCCTCCCGCATGGCAACCCTGGTCAGGCCCCCGGGAAAGACCCTGGTCCGTTCCCCCGTGAGCACGAAGGGCCGCAGGTCCAGGTGCCGGGGCCGCAGACCGTCGGCGGCCAGGGCCGGCAGGCTGGACAGCTGCACCAGCTCCTGGACGATCCAGTTCCGACGGTCGGCTTCGATGGTGGTCCTGGCCGCAGCCAGTTCCTCGTCAGATGCGTGGGGGCCGATGATGATCCCGTAGCCACCCGACTCGGCAACCGGCTTGATGACCAACTCATCGAGACGATCGAGGCAGGCCTCCCGCTGGTCGTCTTCCCACATCACGTAGGTGGGGACGTTGGCCAGCAACGGTTCCTCGCCGAGGTAGAAGCGGATGAGATCCGGGACGTAGGGATACACCGCCTTGTCGTCGGCCACACCGTTGCCGATGGCGTTGCACAGCGTCACGGTTCCGGCCCTGGCCGCCGACAGCAATCCGGGGACCCCCAGCGTCGAATCGGGGCGGAACGAGACCGGATCGAGGAAGTCGTCGTCGATCCGCCGGTAGATGACGTCGACCGGCGACAGCGCCCCGACGGTGCGGCTGTAGACCACCTGATCGTCGACCACCAGATCGCGGCCCTCGACCAGCTCGACACCCATGGCCCTTGCCAGGAAGGCGTGTTCGAAATAGGCGCTGTTGTAGACACCGGGGGTCAGGATCACGATGGTGGGGTCGTCACCGGCCGATGCCGGTGCAACCTCCTCGAGGGTGGACCGCAGCAACTGGCCGTACTGGTCGACCGGCCGGACGGTGTGGTTGTCGAACAGCGCAGGGAACGCCTTGGCCATGGCGGCCCGGTTCTCCATCACGTAGCTGATACCGCTGGGGTTGCGGAGGTTGTCCTCCAGCACCGCAAACCCGCCGTCGGCATCCCGGACCAGGTCGATGCCGGCGATCATGCAACGGGCCCCGAACGGCACGTTGATTCCAAAGGCGTGGCGCTCGAATCCCTGCGAGGAGGTGACCACCCATCTGGGCACCACGCCATCCTCGAGGGCAGCCTGCTCACCGATGTAGAGGTCCTCCAGGAACCGGTTCAGGGCGATCAACCGTTGGGCCAGGCCCCGTTCCAGTTCGAGCCACTCGACCGCCTCGATGATGCGGGGGAACAGGTCCATCGGCCAGGTCCGCTCGGTGCCCTGATCATCGTCGTACACGGTGAAGGTGATGCCCTGGCGCTTGAACTCCGCCGCCACCGCGGCCTCGATCCGGAGGGCGTCGTCGACCGAGAGCCCGGAGAACCGTTCGACCACCCGGCGATAACACGCCCGGGGCGACGCATCGGCATGGAATGCCTCGTCGAAGCCTCTCGTTGGACGGTAGCCGTCGAGCAAACCTTGCACCGCCGCACCGTAGCACGGCCCCTCGGGCCCATCGCCAGCCCACATCGCCGCTGGCGTTCGAACCGCCCGATGGTGGCCACGGCGGCCGGCGAACGGGGCCGGGCCGGCGGAACCGGCGCCAAAACGACCACTTGCCGACCGAGCTTGCTCCTCGAAGGAGTGCAACCTCGGTCGGCAAGGGTCGGTTCCCGCCGACCTGCCACGTTCCGGACCGACCCCGGAACGGCTGGGATCAGTAGACGATGACGCCCCGGACGTTCTTGCCGGCCTTCATGTCGGCATAGCCCTGGTTGATCTCGTCCAGGCTGTAGGTGTTGGTGACCAGTTCGTCCAGCTTGAGCTGGCCGTTCTGGTACATGTCGAGCATCCAGGGGATGTCGCGACTGGGGCTCGACTCACCGAAGAGCGAACCCTGGATGCGCTTCTGGAACAGCGTGAGCTCGAAGGCCGGAACCTCGACGAAGCTGGTCTCGGCATTGCCAAGGCCGGTGACGACCACGGTGCCGGCCTTGCGGGTGGCGGCGAACGCCTCGGCCACATGGGGCGTCTCGAGCACCCCGACCGTCACGATCACCGAATCGGCGCCCTGGCCGTTGGTGACCGACTGGGCGAACTCGGTTGCGTCTGCCATGTTGTCGAAGGCATGGGTGGCACCGAGGGTCTGGGCCACCTCGGTCTTGAAGCTGACCGGATCAACGGCGATCACGTTGCTGGCGCCGGCGTGGGCCGCCCCCTGGACCGCGTTCATGCCGACGCCGCCACAACCCATGATGATGACGGTCTGGCCCGGCTTGACCTCGGCCGAATTGACCGCCGAGCCCCAACCGGTGCCGACGCCGCAACCGACGAGGCAGGCCTTGTCAAGCGGAAGGTCCTTGCTGACCTTGACCGCCGAGGACACGTCGACGACCGTGTACTCGCAGAACGTCGAGATGAGGCACATCTGAGCCGCACCCACGCCGTCGACCGTGGCCCTGAAGCTGCCGTCCGGCCTGGTGCCGGCCAGGAGGAACTCCCCGAGATCGCACAGGTTCTGTTGGCCGGAGGCGCACCACCGGCACTTGCCGCACCCGGGGAGGAACGACATCACCACATGATCGCCCTCCTCCCAGCCCGGTGTGTTTGGGCCGACCTGCTCGACGATGCCTGCACCCTCGTGGCCACCGATGAACGGGAAGGGTGCCGGAAGATCACCGGTGGCGGCGTGGTCATCGCTGTGACACATTCCAGACGCCACCATCTTGATCAGCAACTCGCCCTGCCGCGGGTCCTCGAACTCGATGTCGACCACTTCCCATTGGCCCACTCCCTCTTTCAGAACGGCACCTCGAGTTTTCATGGCGAATTCCCCTTTTTGGCGATTGTGTTACACGTTTCTAGCACCGAAACCGGGGGTTGAGCCAGGCATCTGGCCAGCCGCCGATCAGCCGGGGGCCAGATCCTTGATCGCCTGGCGGGGGTCGACCCCGGCGAATCCCATGATCGACAGCGCCGGGGTGGTCACCCCGGCGTCGACGTAGCGCTGGATGTGTTCCCGGCACTCGGCCGGTGAGCCGTGGACGATGATCTCGTCGACGACGTCGTCGGGGATGGCGGCCAGCGCCGCCTTGCGATCGCCGGCCTGCCAGGCGTCCCACATCCCTCGGAGCTTGTCGCCCCGGCCGATCCACTGGTGGAACGCGGCGTAGACCGGCACGTTGAGGTAGGCGGCAATGGCGTAGCGGGCCTGCTCCCGCACCTTGTCGCTGTCGGTGCTGGGACAGACGAAGATCCTGGCCACGATCTCCTTGTCGCCGCCATCCGGTGCGCCGGCGGCGTGGACGATCGGGGCCACCTTCTTCACATCGTCGGCCGAGAGCCAATTGATGATGGCACCGTCGGCCTCCCGGCCTGCCATCTTCAGCATGCCCTCACGCAGCGCCGCCACCAGAATCGGCGGCTGCTGCTCGGGGACGATGCCACACCGGAACCCCTTGACCTCGAAGGTCGGGTAGGTCTCGGTGACCTTCTCCCCGGTCAGTGCCGCCTTCATGAACCGCACCACGTCTCGGGTCCGTGCATAGGGCTCGTCGAACGGGATCCCGTTCCACCGCTCGACGATGACGTTCGACGACGAGCCGATGCCCATCACGAAACGGCCAGGAGCGGCGTCGGCCAGCGCCGCCGCACTCTGGACCAGCAGCGCCGGTCCCCTGGTGAAGGCGGGGATGATGGCGACGCCCAACCGCAGTTCCGGCGCCCAGGCCGCAGCCAGGGCCAGCGGCGTGAAGCCGTCGGCGCCATCGGCCTCCGATGACCAGACGTCGGTGTAGCCGAGGTCGACCAGCTCCCGGAACAGCTCTTGGTGTTCTGACAACCTGGCACCGGCCAGCGGGACGGACATTCCGTAGCGACTCATGGAGACAAGCTACCCAGTGTCGACGGCGGCAGTCGACCTCCGACCGGCCGGGCCGCTCAGCGACCGGGCTGCGTCTCGTTGGCAACCGGTGGGACGGTGGCCGGTGGGACGGTGGCCGGCGGCCCGTACCGCTCGGCCAGCCTCGGCAGCACGTAGCCCACCCGCAGCAACCCGAGACCGATGACCAGGAACAGCCCGACCCGCCACAGGGTCTCGACCTCGGCCAGATCCACCGTCAGCAGCTTGACCAGGACCACGCCGAGCGTGACCAGTCCGATGATCCGCACGACCGATTCGTCGGTCCGGATGGCGGCCACGATGGCCACCAGCGCAGCAGCGGCCCAGACCACCGAGATGGCGACCTGGCTCTGGGAGCCCTCGAACTCGGCCAGGAACAGGGCCCCGGCCCAACCCAGGGCCATGACCCAGGCCACCACCAGCAACCCCCGGGCCACAACCATCCGCCGATCGACGATCCAGGTCCAGCCGGTGGCGGCGGCCAGGAAGGCCACCACCACCAGGTTGGCGAGATGGCCGCCCAGGTCGTTGCCGTCGGTGGCGGTGACGACCAGATTGGCTGCCGCTCCCGCCACCGTGGTGACCGAGAGGACCACCCCGACCGCCAGCACCACCGAGCCGAGACGGGAGGCGGCCACCATCGTGGCCGCCGACAGCACCGCCCCCACCGCCAGCCAACCCTGGCCGCTGACCACCGGCGCCACCAGCGACGCCACGTAGGCCATGGTTGCCACCCAGGCGGCGGCGTAGACCGCCTCGGCCACTGCGCCACCACCAGACCCGCCAGACGATGGGGCCGACGAGGCGGCGGGCGATGGGGCTGACGAGGCGGCAGGCACCCCGGGTTCGGGGCCGGTTTCGACGGCGGCCAGCACCGCCACCACCCACAGTGCGGCCACCACCAGGCCGTTGGCCGCGGCTTGGCCGAGCGAGAGGCTGGAGCTGTCGAGGATGCCGGCCAGGTCGCTGACCAGCATGAGCCAGACGATGGCGGCGAGCCCGTAGCCGTTGAGGCGCAGCAGATCGTCGTCGAGGCGCCGGCCGATGATCAGGGTTGCCACCGCCTGGCCGGCCAGGGCGAGGAGCAGGATCGGCCCGCCGAGCCAGGCCACGAACGACACGCTGAGCAGCAACCCGGCGCCGAGCAGGTGCGAGACCTCCAGGTGCCGTGAAAGGCGGCCGGCCATCGGGCCGGCCAGCCCCAGCGCCACGAGGAACGCCAGGGCCAGGCCGACCCCGAACGGGCCCCCGGTACCGTCGGGTTCCCAGCCGGCGAACAGGACCACCGAGCTCCAGGCCCAGAGCGGTACCAGTACCACCGACCGGTTGTCGATCGCCAGCCGGGTCCCGGCCCAGCGGTCACCGTCGGGGCGTGGCCGGCCCGCCAAGGGACCGGTTGTCGACAGCGTCGGGGCGAGCCACAGCACGGCGGCGACGACCGCCACCAGCAGGGCCCCCCGGAGCGCATAGTCGGGGTTGTCATCGTCGAAGAGCATGGCCGCCAATCCGAGGATCCAAGCTGCGGCGGCCCACCCCGACACGATGCGGTAGAGCAGCCAGGATCGGGTCAGCCCGACGGCGGTGGCCACGATGGCGAACAACGCCAACCAGATGCCGGTGACCGACAGCGGAGCGTCGGCGAGGATCCTGGCCACCGCCGGGACGACCAACATCGCTCCCGAGGCGGTGATGGCCATCGACTCGAACCCCAGCTTCCAGGCGGCCGAGACGGCGATGGCGGCAGCCACGGTCACCAGGCCGAGGCCGACCAGCGGCCCCCAGAGATCCAGCCAGCCGTAGGCCGCGCCGGCGCAGACGATGACCACCGCCGCCCCGCCATGGCCGAAGGCCAAAGCCCAGCTCGGTCGCTGGTCGACCAATCGGAATGCTGCGGCCAGCAGCCCGAAACCGATCAACGTCGCCCCCAGCAACTGGAGCTCGGGGCCGATCCAGCCACGGTCGATCGCAGTGCTGACCAGAAACACCGCGGCCAGCACCACCAGCCCGATGCCGACCCAGCGCAGCGCAGCCTCGACCCCGAACTCGAACCGGCGGCCGGGCGGAACCGGGGCCGGGGCCGGCGGCGGCGGCGGTGGCGGTGGGGCCGGCAGCCTGGCATCGCCCGATTGCGCCGGCCAGGGTGGCGGCGGGGGCGGCGGAGGCGGGGGCGGCGGTACCGAAATCACCGGTGGCGGGGCGACGGCCGCAGTGGTGCCCTCGGCCCCACCCGGGACCGCCCCGGCCGGCGATGAGGCCATCGAGGCCTCGAGGCCTGCCACTGCGTCGGTCAGCTCGACGACCCGGCGCTCCAGGGTTGCCAGCCGGGCCCCGTGGGCCGACTCGAGATCGACCACCTCGTCTCGAAGCTCGGACAACGACAATTCGGATTTCATGCCCACTCCGTTTTCTGCCGGCTCGGCCGCGATGCCGCTCCCGGTCCTGATGCTCCCATTGTGCACCACGGCCCGGGTCGGGGCGTCCGGCAAAGCCCCCAAGCATCCCTGGGGCCTTCCACCGGTCTCGACCGGTGCGGGTGGTCGATGGGGGACGACCGGTGCGGTACGGTCGGCCGATGAATCGGTTGCCCGGCGCCCGACCCATGGCGCCGGAGACGGCCATGGTCTGGTGGGCGGCGCTGCTGGGGGCCGCGCTCCAGGGATTCTGGGTGGTCACCAGCGTGTACCTGGTGATCGTGGCCGAGCTGTCGGCCGCTCAACTGCTGCTGTTGGGCACGGCGCTGGAAGTGACCGTGCTGGTGTCCGAGGTGCCGACCGGGGTGGTGGCCGACACCATCAGCCGGAAGTGGTCGATGGTGATCTCGATGGTGGTCATGGCCATCGCCTTCATCGTCGCCGGGACGACAACGTCCTTCGGTGGCCTGGTGGTGGTCAACGTGGTGTGGGGGGTCGGCTGGACCTTCACCAGCGGCGCCGACATCGCCTGGCTGGCCGACGAGCTTGGCCACCGGGGAGTCGACCAGCCCGCTGTCGACCAGGCCATCACCCGCAAGGCCCGCTGGCAGCAGCGCGGCGGGGCGGCCGGGCTGGTGGGCTTCGGGCTGCTCGGGTGGCTGACGACCGCGGCCGGGGCGATGATGAGCGCCGGCATGCTCCTCCTGGGGCTTGCGATCTGGATCGCCACGAGGTTCACAGAGCACGGCCTGAGGTTCACAGAGCGCGGCTTCAGCCCCGCCCGAGGAGAACGACTCGCCCACTCGGCCCACGTGTTGCGAACCGGGCTGGCCCTGGTCCGAACCGATCGAGCGGTGGTACGGCTCCTGATGATCACCCTGGTCTTCAACCTGGGGGCCGAGGCAATGGACCGGCTGACCGAGGCCAGGCTCATCGATCTGGGGCTGCCGCTCGGGCTCTCGCCGGTGCTGTTCTTCACCCTGCTCGGCATCACCGGGCTGCTGGGAGGGGCGGTGCTGCTGCGTCGGGTCGAGCCCGTGATGGGCCAGACCGACGGGCCCCGCCGGCTCTACGCGGCGATGGCGCTGGTTGCGGCGGTCGGGGCGGTGTTGGTTGCGGTTGCGCCGGTGGCCGCCGTCGGCGCGTTCGGGGTGTTTCTGAGCCGTGGCCTGGCCTGGTCGGTGCTGCCGGTTGCCGGTTCGGTGTGGATCAACCGTATGACCGACGGTGACGTCCGAGCCACGGTCCAGAGTTTCCTCGGGCAGGCCACGTCCGCCGGTCAGATCGCCGGGGGCTTGCTGCTTGGCTTGATCACCGTGCTGTTCGATCTTTCGGTTGCCATCGGGGCTGCGGCCGGTCTGTTCCTGGTCAGTGGGGTGCTCATCATCGGCCGGCCCGGGGCCCGGAGCCGGGCCGAGATCCGATGATCCGGTGCCGGCGATGATCCGAGCCGGCTGAACGTCGCACACCGCCGGGCACACCACCGGTCGGGCTTCGGCCGGGCAGGCCGATCACCGGTTGCGGTAGGTTCGGTCCATGGGGCAGCTTGCAGCCTCCCACCCGGGAGCCAGAGAGGGATTCACCGTCGAACGGACCGAGGCGGTGGAGGCGATGTACCTGGCCGGCCTCACCGACGGCCTGCCGGTGGTCCCGCCGACCGAGGACCTGGTGGCGGCCATGCTCGATGGCGGGAGCTGGGCGGCCGAGGACACGCTGCTGCACGAGACCACCCGGGACTGCGACGTCTCGGCCTATCAGGCTGCGGTGTGTGCGGTCATGGCCGGGGCCGGCCCGGCGTACTTCCCGGTGATCGGGGCGGTGCTGTCGGCGATCGGCGACGACCGGTTCTTCCTCCACGGTCCGACCACCAGCACCGGTGGCGCCACGATCATGATCGTGGTCAGCGGACCGGTGGCGGCCGAGATCGGGGTCAACGGCAGGGAGAACCTGTTCGGCCCCGGTGTCCGGGCCAATGCCACCATCGGGCGAACGATTCGGCTGATCCAGATGCACTGCCTCAGCGCCCTGCCGGGCGAACTCGACAAGTCGACCCAGGGATGGCCCGGCAAGTTCGGCCTCTGCTTCACCGAGAACGTCGAACGGTCGCCGTGGGAGCCGATCCACCAGTCGCTGGGCTACCGCCCCGACCAGTCGACGGTGACCGTCTTCGCCGCCGAATCGGGCCACAACATCGTGAATCACGGAGCGGCCGAGCCCGAGCAACTCCTGGCCACCTTCGCCGATGCCATGGCCGCATTGGGCAGCTTCAGCCCCGGCCGCTCGGTGGTGGTCATGGCCCCCGAGCACGCGGCCAAGCTGGCCCGCTGGGACCGCAACCGGGTCCAGCGGTTCCTCTTCGACCATGCGGTCCGGGATCTGGCAACCCTCAAGCGGACCGGCAAGATCGAGCACGACCCCGGGTCGGAACCCGATTGGGGTGGCCGATGGCGTCCGGCCGGGCCGACCGAGGTCGAACCGGGGGACGATCGCATCATGGTCCACCGTGGCTGGTCTGCCGACGACATCATGGTGCTGGTCGGCGGCGGCACGGCAGGCGGGCACTCGATGTTCTTTCCCTCCTGGAGCCGAGGTCGTAGTGTTGACTTCGTGACCCGTGAGATCGCACGATGACCGATCGCCTGCTCCTGCTCGATCCCCGGCCGCCGCAGTCGGTGGTCGGTGACGGGCCGGCACCTCGGCTGGACACGCTCGACGGTGCGGTGATCGCCCTGGTCCACAACGGCAAAACCCATGGCCGCGAGCTCATGGAACTGGTGGTGGACGAGCTCAGGCAACGGTGGTCGATCGCCGAGTTGATCCACCTCGGCCCGCCCAGTCCCGGCTACGGGGGCAACCCCGACGAGGCCAAGCCGGCCGCGGAGGAGGCGATGGCCGCCATCTCGGCCGTCGGGGATTGAGGCAGCTGCTCGTCGGGCAGTGTGTTCGACGCCATCATCTTCGAGAAGCTGGGCGTGCCGGCCGTTCCCATCATCACGAAACCGTTCGTCCCGACCGCCAACGCCATCGCCAAGCTCCACGGCTTCGAGGACTACCGCCACGTGGCGGTCGATCACCCGATCACCAGCCTCGACGACGTCGAGCTCCGGCAACGGGCGGTGCTGGCGGCGCCGCTGGTGGAGGCGGCCCTGCTCGGCACCCCCTGACCTGACCGGACCGGCGCTGCCCGGAGCAGGTTGCTCCCGGGTTTGCCGGACGGGGGTCAGGACACAGCGCTGCGGGCGCGCTCGTCGTCCTCGGCTGCACCGTCCTCGATCGGTGGGCTCGGGGGATCTGACGGAGGTGGTCCGTCCCCGTCGACCTTCGACGCCGATGATCGTGCGGCCCGACGGGCGATCTCGGCCAGCACCCGTATCGCCCCCATCACCAGCAGCGTGACAGCCACGATCAACAGGACGACCAGCCCCGTCGGTCTGGTCCAGACGACCAGCACCAACGCACCGAGCAGTGCGGCCCCGGTGAGCAGGCCGCGCTCATGGGCTTCGTGCCCACTCGGTCGGGTGAGCGGACCGACCGGGCTGCGCTGAGGCTTTTTCAGAGGTCGCCGAGCTTCCCAGAAGAACCACCGGTGGGGCCGAGAGACAGAGCCGACTGCTCACACCACGCCGGCCCGGCGGCGTTCGGGGAGCCCCACTTGCACCTACTGGGTGCCGAGGACGGTCCGGATCTCGGCTGCGAGTTCGTCGTCGGGCCGCAGGGCCCGTTCGGTGGCCACCTCGACATGGCGGAGCTCACCCTCGAACGCGAACGGCGGGTCGTAGTCGTCGCACAGCCCGGTGTCGTTGTGGCCCAGGTCCATACCGATGGACGAGATCATCACCGACAGTTCCGGCACGGTGCCCTCGCCGACCACCACCTCGTCGACCAGCAGCCGGACCCGGGCCGGACCCCTGCTGACCCGTTCCAGGTCGACGCCGAGCGTGATCTCTCCGGCCGGCAGCTCGACCGATCGGATGGCGGTGTGGTCGGTGAAGTAGTTGTGGTTGTAGACGAGCCGGTTGTCCTTGAGGTACACCACGAGGCCGTTGTTGACCGTGCCGGCGGCCATGATCACCCCGCCCTGGTCGGTCGAGGCACGGTCCACGGCCGCCCGCAGCCGCCAGGATCGGGCGCCCAGCGGTGGGGCGGTGTCCATCGGCACCCGCTGCATCGGTGGGTGGTAGACGAAACGCTCCCTGGCCCGGGGCGTGCCGGGAACAGGATGACCTGCGAACAGGCCATGGATCGTGCCGGCGTGGATCGGTAACACGCCATATCGCTCGGCCTCGGCCCAGAACAGCTCGACGAGCTCGGCCAGTTTCTCGGGATGGCGCAGGGCCAGATCGTTGGTCTCGGAGAAGTCCTCGTCGAGATGATAGAGCTCCCACACGTCGTCATCGAGTGAACGGCCCGCCTCGTGGAAGGTCACCGCCTTCCAGCCGTTCGACCAGATGGCCCGGTGGCCGAACATCTCGAAATACTGCGACTGCTTCCGGGTGGGCACCGCAACGGGATCGGCGGCGGCCGGGGCAAAGGTGTAGGCCAGGCTGGTACCCTCGATCGGCTGCTGCTCGACACCTTTGACCGACGCCGGGAGCTCGAGGTCGAGGATCTCCAGCACGGTCGGGGTGATGTCGGTGACGTGATGGAACTGCGCCCGGATCTGCCCGGCGCACCCTCGGTCGATACCGGCCGGCCAGGAAACGATCAGCGGATCCCGGATGCCGCCCCCGTGGGTGTTCTGCTTGTATCGTTTGCTCGGCGTGTTGCCGACCTGGGCCCAACCCCACGGGTAGTTGGAGAAGCTCCGCCTGGTACCGATGTCGTCGAGCCTGGCCACCGCGGCCTGGACATCCTCTTCGATGTTGTTGAAGTACTTGAACTCGTCGATCACCCCGGTCGGGTTGCCCTCCTGGGATGCGCCGTTGTCGCTGAGGGCGAAGATCAGGGTGTTGTCGAGCTCGCCCTGGCGTTCGAGGGCGTCGAGCAGCCGACCGACCTGGGCGTCGGTGTGATCGAGGAAGGCGGCGAACGCCTCCTGGAGCCGGCAGGCCAGTGCCTGCTCGTCGGCGCTGAGCTCGTCCCACGGCTTCACTCCCGGGTTGCGGGGAGCCAGCGCGGTGCCGGGCGGGATGACCCCCAGCTCCAGCTGGCGCTCGTAGACCCGTTGGCGCCACACGTCCCAGCCCTCGTCGAAGTACCCCCGGTACTTCGCAAGGTAGTCGTCCGGGGCTTGGTGGGGGGCGTGGGTCGCCCCGAACGCCAGATACAGGAACAGCGGCCGTTCCGGAACCAGCGACTTCTGGTTACGGACCATGTCGATGGCCTGGTCGACCAGATCCTCCGACAGGTGGTAGCCGTCGTCCGGGGTGGCCGGTGGCTCGATGTAGTGATTGTCGGCGCACAGCTCGGGGTGGAACTGATCGGTCTCACCGTTGAGGAAACCGTAGAACCGGTTGAACCCCCGCTGGACCGGCCAGTCGGTGAACGGGCCGGCGGCCGATGCCTCCCGCATCGGGGCCAGGTGCCACTTGCCGACGGCCATGGTGGCATAGCCCGCCGGTTCCAGGAGCTCGGCCAGGGTGGCCGCAGTGGGGCTGATCCTGCCCCGCATGTTTGGGAACCCGGTGTCGAAGTTTGAGACCGCCCGCATGCCGACCGAATGGTGATTGCGGCCGGTCAACAGGCAGGCTCTGGTCGGCGAGCACAGGGCCGTGGTGTGGAAGTTGGTGTAGCGCAGACCCGAGGCCGCCAGGCGATCGAAGTTGGGGGTGTCGATCACCGAGCCGAAACAGCCGAGGTGGCTGAAGCCTGTGTCGTCGAGCAGGATCACGACGACGTTGGGACTGCCGGCCGGGGGCAGGGTCGGTTCTGGCCACCACGGCTCGGAATCGTCGACCTCACGATTGATGACACCCTGGAAGACCTCGCTCATGGGTGCCGGTTTTAGCCGAAACGACGGCCGGCGGCCATCGGTGGGTCAGGTCGGGCGATCCGGGCGGCGCGGGCCGGGCCGGTCCGGGTCGGGTCAGACCGGGCGGCTCGGGCGGTGCCGAGCGGGCACCGGCGGCTCAGGTGTGCTCAGTCGGT
>CAMYLA010000036.1:0-13005 GCA_947259095.1 uncultured Acidimicrobiaceae bacterium
CACGGAGGACACGGAGGACACGGTCGAGCTGGTCTCGTCGATCGGGGCGTGGTTCCAGCCGTTGGGCACGACGAAATCGATCCCCAGCAACTCGTGGTTGTCCCGGTGGCCGAGCTTGTCCGACCACTGCCACATCGAGCCATCGAACGCATCGAAGACGACCGTCTCGACCCAACTGACACCACCGTCGGCGAACACCGCATCGGCGGCGAAGAAGCCGGTCAGCCCCAGCCATCCCGGTCGATCGAGGCGAACCACACCATCCGGCACCGGGTATCCCTGCCATTGGGGCGCCTGGCCCGGGGCCGTCACGGCGGTGGAGGCGAAGAACAGCCGACCGATCGACTCCTCGCACCGCTCGAGCAGTGCCGCCTGGGCGTACGGTCCCGGGTCAAGGGTCAACGGACCGTACGAACCGGGGTAGGTGTGGCTGACCCGCCCGTCGCGTTCCACCACCAGGGTGCCGAGCGGGCACGCACCTTTCTCGTCCGGGGCCACCATTCTGACCAGTTGGCCGCCCCCCTGGGGCAGCGGACCAAGGACCTGGCGGACCAGCCCCTGCAGCGGGTCACCGGTGCCGGCCGAGATGGCCGTGGTCGAGCTCCGCTCGCCGCCATCGCCGTCGGCCGACGATGTGGGCGGCGCCGATGAGGTCCGGTTCGATCCGTCGGCCGACCCCCGAGGCCCGACGGTGACCGAGGTTTCGGTTGCGCCCGGCATCCCGGTGCTGTCGATCGTTGCGTCGCCGACCGGATCGGACCGGTCATCGGACCGGTCTGGGGATGTGGGGTTGCCGGTCGATCCGCCGGTGATGGCCGTCGAGTCCCCGTCGGCGGTTGCCATCAGCGCGATGACGACGGCCATCAGCACGGCGGTGGCCATCGCCAGCCCCACCAGGGTCGGTACGGTTCGATCTCCCGGCTCCACCGGGCTTCGATCTCCCGGCTCCACCGGGCTTCGATCTCCCGGGTCCACCGGGCTTCGATCTCCCGGGTCCACCGGGCTTCGATACGGTGAGGTCACCAGTGGAACATCGACCCGCTCCACGCCACGCTTGAGGCCGACCCGGCCGTCGAGCGATCACGGCCGCGCCACCGGGAGCGCTCAGCCGATGGGAAAGATCACCAGCCCGAGGTACCGGGATCGCCCTTGAACGGGCCGACAACGTCGTCGGTGATCCAGCCGCCGTAGAACCCACCGGCCTGGGCCCGAACCGGCTTCCCATCGACCCGGCAACGGACCCGGTCGGGGTAGAACGACGTCCAATTGGCGTAGGAGGCGAACTCGGGATAGGGCGCCGGGTACCGCCAGCCGACCGTTCCGGCACCGTCGGCCAGCGCCAGGTATTCGGCCCGGCCCTTCCACTCACAGTGCGACGAGCCGGTGGTCAGCACCAGCCGACCGGGAACGATCGCCTCCGGCGGCAGGTAGAACGATGGCGGATGGGAGGTCTCCAGCACCCGGATCGAGGTGGTGGTGCTGGCGATCGGGCCCTGGTCGTCCTCGATCTCGATGAGCCGGCGGTCCTCGACGATCGCCGGTGGCCGCGGGTAGTCCCACACCGACTCCTGGTCGGGGGCCGGCTCGATGGCGAAAGCCGGCCGCCGATCGCCTCGATTGGTCCAGGCATCTCGGGCCGACTGCAACCACGGTGGAACCTCTTTTGGCATCGGCTCACCGTACCGCACCGGGATTTCGAGGCCGAAGTCGGGCCGGAACACCTTCCCTTTGACGAGACGAACCTTCTTGTGCCGTACTGGAGTCACGGCGACCGGCACCTCTTCGGTGCCAATGTCGACAGCCGCTCCGGACTCGCCACTGGCCAAAAACTCGACCAAAGGGCTCGGTAACATGGAACGTCAGGTTCGACACACCGCCCACATCAATCGCAGCCTGAGCGCCATCTGCGAGGATTTTGAGCGCCTGGGTCAATCGATCGTGACCCGGGCCACCGATGAGGCAGGGTCCCACGCCGATCACCTGATCCTCCATCTCGACAACATGATCCCGTGCTTCGACCCCCAGGAACAGGTGACCATCGAAGTCTCGCCTCTGGAGCGCCGGGGGCCGGAAACGGCGGCCATGAGACTCAACTGGCGATCGGCGACCGGAAAACGCATCCTCCCGAACATCGAGGCCGAGCTGGTGTTCCACGCCGTGATCCAGTCCGGTTCGCAGGCCACGACCGCAGTGTCGGTGATGGGGCGGTTCGTCACGCCGCCGGGGTTTCGGGGCTGGATCGAGCAGACGCTGCTGAGCCGTCGTGTGGTCGAGGAGGTCGTCGGCGCCTTCGTCAATGCGGTTGCCGGCATGCTCGGAGCCGAGACCGAGCTCCAGGCCTGACCGGCGTTCCCGGGGCGCCGCAGGCGAATCGGGACCGGGACCGCCGCGCCGGCAATACGCTGGGCCGGTGGAATCTGGATTGACCAGCATCATTCGCCAGGGGCATCCCGATTTCCTCGACCTGCCGTGGAACGTGCCGCTGGCCCAGTGGGACGATGTGACCGAGCGGCAGATCCGGGTTCGACGAGGGCTCAGCCGCCACGTGGTCCGGATGGTCCAGTACGACGGGCGGGTCTACGCCCTGAAGGAGACCGAGCAGCGCCCGGCCGAACAGGAGTACTCGATGCTCCGCCGACTGGAGGACGAGAGGCTCCCGGCGGTGCGGGCCGTGGGGGTGGTCACCGGGCGCCGGACCGACGAAGGCGAACCGCTGGGGGCGATGCTGATCACGAGGTTCCTCGACTTCGCCCTGCCCTACCAGTATCTGTTCCGCACCACCTCCACCGCCGAACTGCGGGAGCGGCTGCTCGATTCCGCGGTGGTGCTGCTGGCACGACTCCATCTCGAGGGCTTCTTCTGGGGTGACATCTCCCTGGCCAACGTCTTGTTCCGACGGGACGCCGGGGCCATGATGGCCTACCTGGTCGACGCCGAAACCGCGGAGTGGCACGCCACCATGTCGGACCAACGTCGGCTCTACGACCTCGACCTCGCCAGGGAGAACATCGCCGGGGGGCTGCTCGACGCCATCGAGGGCGGCTTCCTCGAACCGACCATCGACCCGATCGACGTGATCGACGACCTCCAGGCCCGCTACGACTGGTTGTGGGCCGAGCTGACCGCGGAGGAGGAGGTGGACGCCTCGAACCGGGACCGGATAAGCCAGCGGATCGAGCGGCTCAACGCCATGGGCTTCGATGTGGAGGACCTGGCGGTGGTGCAATCGGCCGACGGCTCCCGTCTGCGGATCCGACCGATGGTGGTCGAGGAGGGCCATGCCCACCTCCGGCTCCGTCGACTGACCGGGCTGGAGGTGCAGGAAAACCAGGCCAGAACGCTGCTCGCCGCACTCGACGCCTACGGCGTGTACCTGGAGCGGGAAGCGGGCAAGCCACTGCCGGAAGCCATCAAGGCCTACCGCTGGCTGTCGGAGCGGTACGAGCCGGTGATGGAGGCGATCCCGGATCGGTATCGCAGCAGGCTCGACGGCGCCCAGCTGGTCTATGAGTTCCTCAACCACCGGTTCGCCAAGTCTCGGGATCGTGGCCGTGAGGTCGAGAATCCCGAGGCGATGGTCACCTTTATCTCCGAGGTGCTGGAACACCTGCCGGACGAGAAGACCCTGATCGATGAGGAGGGGGCGAACGAGGCCCACGACGCCCTGCTCGGCAGCGACGGTCACCGGTCCGGTCGGTCGGATCGGTGACCAGGCTCTACGCAAGAACCCTGGTGTTCGCCACCTCGGCCGCGGTGTTGGTGCTGGAGATCCTGGCCGGCCGGCTGATGGCGCCCTACATCGGGGTCTCGTTGGAGACGTTCACCGGGATCATCGGCACCATCCTGGCCGGGATCGCACTCGGCGCAGCGGCCGGAGGTCGCCTGGCCGACCGCAACGACCCCAACCGGCTCATCGGTCCGGCGCTGATGCTTGGCGGGGTCTTGTCCTGGCTCTCCATCCCCATCGTCTCCTTCCTCGGACCGGGTGTCGGCCGGGACATCCCGGCCATCGTGATCCTGGCCCTGTTCGGCTTCTTCGCCCCGGCCATGGTGCTGACCGCCATCAGCCCCATGGTGGCCAAGCTGCGGTTGCGCAGCCTCGACGAAACCGGTGAGGTGATCGGGGGGCTCTCGGCGGCGGGAACCGCCGGCGCACTGTTCGGCACGTTCTTCACCGGGTTCGTGCTGGTGGCTGCCGCTCCGACCCGGCCGGTCATTCTCGGTGTCGGCCTTGGGTTGGTCATCTGGGGGCTGGTGTTCTCCTTGACCAGTGATGATCGCCGGCTGCCGTCGATCGGCGCCGTCGGGGTGGCCGTGTTGTCCGCCGGGCTGGCGCTGGCCGCCACCAACCCGTGCGAGTTCGAGTCGGCCTACGCCTGCGGCCGGGTGGTGGACGACGCCGATGACCCCTCGCTCCGCTTCCTCGTGCTCGACACCCTGCGCCACGGGGCCGTCGACCTCGACGACCCGACCCACCTCGAGTTCCGCTACATCAACATCATCGGCGACACGATCGACGCCATGGACGACGGGCCGGTCGACGCCCTCCACCTCGGGGGCGGTGCATTCTCGGTGCCGGGCTACATCAACGCCACCCGGCCGGGCTCGACCAACCTGGTGCTCGAGATCGACCCGCTGCTGGTCGAGGTGGCGGAGGACCAGCTCGGCCTCGTCACCGGGCCCGACCTCCAGGTGGTCACCGGCGACGCCCGGCTGGCGGTGACCGAACTGGAAACCGACGGCTACGACATGATCGTCGGCGATGCGTTCGGCGGGCTGGCGGTGCCGTGGCACCTGACCACGACCGAGTTCATCGACGAGCTGGACCGGGTCCTGCGCCCCGGCGGCATCTACGTGATGAACGTGATCGACGGCGCAGACAATCGTTTCGTCGAAGCCGAACTGGCCACCCTGGCCCAGCACTTCGACCATCGGGCGGCCGTGATCCCGACCTTGCAGAAGGTCGAGGACGGGCCGACGAACCAGATCCTCATCGCCTCCGACGAGCCCCTGCCGACCATCGACGTCGACCCCGAACACGGCCGCTTCGTCGACGACATCGACGCCTACACCGGCAACGGCCGGGTGTTGCGGGACGACTTCGCCCCGGTGGAGCAGCTCACGGCCAATCCATGAGCCGAGGCGAGCTGATCAGGGCTTTCTTCGCAGCCGCCTGACCACGGCGGGGGTGGGAATGGCCTCGGTCACCAGGGTCCGGCCGGCCGCCATCGCCAGCATGGTCATCTTCAGTCGATCGACGGTTCCCAGGTGGTCGTCGCCGTCGCCGTCGAGCAGTTCGGTCGACGGCGGTCGTCCTTCGGCGCCGTCCACGGCATCGACGGTTGTGTCGATCAGCGAGGCCGAGGTGTTGGCCCGCTCGAGACCATCGGGCAGCCAGGCCCGAACACACTCCCACCCCAGCCGGTAGTCGCTACGACGAAGCCGCTTCTGCAGGAAGCCCCCGAAGGCGCCGATGAAGTCGCCGGCCAGCAGGTCGGCGGCGCCGGTCTCGTCGTCGGCCAGAAGCAGCGGCGAGATCATCTCGATTTCCACCCGATGGGCGGCATCGATCCCGGCCAGCGAGGCCACCGACTCGCGAACGGCCTCCAGTTCGTCACGGCCGGAGACGACGCCCCGCTGTTCGAGGTCGTTGATCAGATCGTCGAGTTCGGCCAGGCGCCGGTTGGTGTGACCGACATGGCGTAGGTCGTCGTGGAGGGCCTGGGTCGGCAGGATCGACAGCGAACGCCGCAGACCGTCGAGCCACGATTTTGGGTCGCCGGCGTCCGACCATTCCTCGTTGCCGGATGCTCCGGACGATCTCGGGTCGATGACCAGGTGCACCCGGTGGCCGGGAGCGTCGCCACTCTGGCGCCTCGCTGCGGCCAGGATCCGGCTGACCGGCATCGACTCGACCAGCCCTCCGTCGGTGTACCAGAGCAGTCCGGACTCGGGAAAGTTGGTGATCCCCTTGGCCTCGTAGGCTCGGCGGCGGCTGCTGCGATCGAGCAGGCGAGGGGCGAACGCCCCGGGGTGGGCGGCCGATGCCAGAACGGCATCGACGGCCGATGCACGGTCGGGCATGATCAGCGCATCGACCCCGTGGCCGGGATGGAGCTCGAACTCGGCCCAGTCGGCATAGGTCAGCGTGGAGACCTCGGCGGTGCGCCCTTCGGTGGCGGTGGTCAGCCCGAGCAGGGAGGTCAGGCCGACCTGCAGGAGCAGCGGCTGCGCCAGCGGTTCGTGGACATCGACCGGATGCCGCTCGGTGTCCTGCAACAGGGACCGCAGCGCCTCATCGAGATCATCGAAGCCCAAGGGGGCATCGCCGCCGGTCCGCAGCAGCCCGACATCGACGTCGTCGACCCAGGCTCGGCGGAGCATGGCCGGGGTGTCCTTGCCGGTCAGCAGGCAATGCGAGGCGAGCAGGGCAACGATGGACCCGGCCGACGAGCCGCCGAGGGCGTCGACGGTGATGGATCGCCCCTGGGAACGGAGGGTGGTCAGGGCAACCGACAGTGCGGCAACGGCGCCGGCCTGGAACGCCCCAAGCGAGGCCGAGCCGGGCAGGGTCATCGATACCCGGATCGGTTCGGACCCGTCCGTGACGCTCGAGGCACCTTCGACGCCGAGTGTGTTCTCTGTCAACGCTCTCCCGTTTCGTCGGTGCCATCACCCTGCGGGCATCGTTGCCCTTTGGTGAATTCTACGTCGCCGACGGCGACCGAGGGGAGCGGCCGTTCAGCTGCGCAGGTAGTGGTCCCGTACGGTGTTCAACGTGTGGTCGTCGTCGTAGTCGGCATAGCGGGCGGCGTCGACGGGCGGGGCCGACTTCAGCCGGTCGATGTCCTGGGCAGAACCAGCCCGCCGTCATCGCCAAGCTGGAGCGCCTCGATCGCCACGGCATACAACATTGGAACCGGCGCTCGTCGCGCTGTACCCGCCACCGGCGATGCCAAACCGACCTCGGTACCACCGACCCGGCGCTCGGTTGGCGTTTCGCAACGTCGTCCCGGCGGGTAGACAGGATCCCATGAGCGGAGACAAAACGCCCTCGTCTGCCAATGATTCCCACAAGGAGGACAGCGCCGATGCCTTCGGCGCCGGCTTGAGTATCGAGCACTTGAACCCGCCCGAGATTCGGGCCTTCTTCGGTGGATTGCACCGGCGGGCCGTCGACTACCTGTCCCCGCTGGACCGGCGGGCACCGGTCGACGAGCTGACCCAACGGCTCAACGCCATGGCCGATCGGGGCGAGGCGCTGGTGGAGAGACTGCGCTCGGTCGGCTATCCGATCGACACCTCGGCCGACGCCGGTCCGCCGGCGGCCGACGAACAGACCGATACCGATCCCGATCCCGCACTGGCCGGGCCGTTGGAGCGCATCGAGGCCGCATCGACCGAGATTGCGAAGAGACTGGCCGGGATCCCGTCGGCGGTGTGGCGCTCCGGCGACCAGGTTCTGCAACCGAGTCGAACGGCCGTGGCCGAGATCGCAGCCACCCTGCGGTCCCTCGGTCCGGCGGTGGCGGCGGCCAATCAGCAGGTGCCGTCCGACGGCGGCAGCCCCGATCCGGGCTGATCGCTGGGAGCCGGCGCCGATTGACACCGGCCAGGCCCACCCCGTTTGATTCGAGCGGTGGCGGGTATGGCAGCACAGTGGTTAGCTCACAAGCGATCATTGAACTCCGAGAGCTCATTGCAGACATCGGGGTCGGCACCGCCGAGTACTGGGACGCGCCATCGAGCCGGGTCCTCGACTTCTTGATGGCCAAGGCTGCCGCCGGCGCCCCGACCGAGGAGCTCGGCCGGTCCGGCTCGATCGACCTGAGCTGATCACCGCCCTGCGATCCCGGCAGGCATCCAACCCCATGGGGCCCCACCGATCGCCGCCGGGTCGATCACCCGTAAGAGGAGCAGCTGACCAAATATGACCACGACCACCACCCCAGTCGACACGACGGACGATCCGATCGGCGAGGTAACGGAATCCGCCACGAACCTGTGGCAGGACTTTCTCGACACCGTGCCCCGCCTCGGGGTGGCGATTGCCATCATCGTCGTCGGCTGGGGCGTCTCCCGGCTGGCGCGAGCCGTGCTCCGTCGGGCTCTCGAACCGAACCACACCACCAGCTTCGCCAACGTGATGAGCAAGCTCGGCGGCTGGCTGGTGCTGTTCTTCTTCGGTCTGGCGGCCACTGCCACCGCCTTCCCGTCGGTCAAGCCGGTCGACCTGCTGGCCGGGCTCGGCTTCTTCTCCGTTGCCATCGGTTTCGCCTTCCAGGACATCCTCGAGAACACCTTGGCCGGCGTGCTGCTCCTGTTTCGTCAGCCGTTCCGATCGGGCGACCAGATCGAGGTCGAGGGCCACGCAGGAGCCGTCGAGGCGATCACCATCCGGGAGACCCGGATCAAGACGTTCGACGGGCAACTGATCGTGATACCGAACCGGGACGTGTACAAGAACGCCATCCGTATCCAGACCCACTATGACGACCGGCGGATCGCCTTCGTGGCCGGTGTCGCCTACGAGAACGAGGCCGAAGAGGCCTGCCGAGTCATTGCCGACTCGCTGAACACGGTCGAAGGCGTCGCGGCCGAGCCGGCCCCCGAAGCGCTGGTCAACGAGCTCAGCGTTTCCACCGTGAACATCGAGGCCCGGTTCTGGTGCGGCCCCCAACAGCACGAGTCGGTACTTGTGTTGGACCGGGCCATCAAGGCGGTCAAGGGTGCGCTCGACGAAGCCGGAATCGAGATGCCGGCCGACATCGTGGCCCTCCAGGCCACTCCCAGTTTCAAGGCCGCCCTCCAGAACGATGCCACCGTGACCCCCGGTGGCAGCATCCGGTCGTCGAACGGGAGCGACAACACGCCCGGTCGATCGTCCAATCGGTCTCCCGGCGATACAGCCTGAGTACCCGCCCCGGCACCGAGCCGGGGCGACGACCTTCCCCCCCAAACCAAAACCATGCACAGGAGCGCAATGCTGACCTCCGCCAGCCCCACAACTCGGCGGCAGCGACCCCTACCTGGTCTTGGCCGATGCCGACATCGGTCAGGCGGCAAAGACCTGCGCCACCGCCCGACTGATCAACGGCGGCCAGAGCTGTATCGCCGGGAAACGGTTCATCGTCGAGAGCCCGGTCCACGACGAGTTCCTGGACGCATTCCGAGCAGAGTTCGAATCGAAGGTGGTCGGCGATCCTCACGACGAGGCCACCGAGATCGGACCGATGGCCAGGCTCGACCTGCGCCAGGACTGCCACCAACAGGTGCTCGACACCCTGGCCGCAGGCGCCGAACTGGTGACCGGTGGCGCGGTGCCCGAGGGACCGGGGGCGTTCTACAACCCGACCATTCTCGCCGGGGTGACGCCGGGCATGCCGGCCGCCGACGAGGAGGTCTTCGGGCCGGCAGCGGCGGTGATGCGGGCCGACAACGCGGAACACGCCATCGAGCTGGCCAACCAGTCGGAGTTCGGCCTCGGCGCTGCGGTGTTCACCTCCGACGAGTCCTTCGGCCGCGAGGTGGCGGCCCATCGTTTGGCCGCCGGGTCCTGCTTCGTCAACACCAACGTCGCGTCCGACCCCCGACTTCCGTTCGGAGGCATCGGCAACTCCGGGTACGGGCGGGAGCTGAGCCACCTCGGTATTCGGTCGTTCGTCAACGCCAAGACCGTGGTCGTCGCCTGAGCCGGTTGCAGGTGGATGTTCCGAGACGGCATCCCGAGCCGGTGGCCCGCCCCGGCCGTCGCTCGTTCATCATCGACCACCGTCGCGTTCCTCGAGAGCGCTGCGGAACGCGGCCCAGTGGTTGCCGAGCGGATGGTCGGCCCGGTCTCCCCGGTGGGCGAACGCTCCGGCCCGACCCCGGGGCGGTAGACGTCGGTCTGCGGGCACTCACAGCGAAACGCACGGGCCAGCAGACAGCCGGTCAATCCACCTTCGGGCGGGGCCCGGGCCCAAGCCAGAGGTTCCGCTTGTCGGTGTTTGGCCGTCGGCCTGAGTAGGCGCCGGCCTCCGATCGAATCCACCGATCACCCGACCAGAACCCAAACGAGCAAGTGGCGGCCCAGGTCGCAGGTCGGGCCCATCGATGGCACGGTGAACTTCCTGTGCGACCTGCCGGTCGTGTCGGTGAGTATTGCGGCCACGGAGCCGGCCGACGACAACCGGCTCGATTTCACCATCACCGCCGCCCCCGGGATCTTCCAGGCGCTACGGACCGTCGTCACCGGCGAGGCCGGGTGAGTTCGGCGAGGTCCGTTCTCGCAACAGCTCCAACAGCCCCGAGGTGTCGGCTTCGGCTCCTTCCGACAGCCGGCTGGCGGCAACAACCGCCAGCCAAGTCGCCTGCGTGTCGCCATCGCCTTCGAGCAGATCGGAGAACTGGCGGCGGTAGGCGTGGTACAACGTGGTGAGGAGGTCGCCGGTGGCACCCGCCAGGTGGACGAACTCCGCTCGACCGTTGGCGGGACGGATCAGGATCGACGATCGTACGACGTCGGCCATGGGGTGGCCGATGGCCACGTCGAACCAGTCGATGACGATCGGCCCGGTTCTGCTCAGCAGCACGTTGCCGGGATGGAGGTCGCCGTGGAGGACCGCCGCACCCCGTGGGAGACCGTCGAGCAGGGCGCAGGCTTGGCGACGATCGTCGTCGGTGAGGAGTCGTGCGTTGCCGATCTTGGACCGCATGCGTCCGACGAGATCCGGGAGCTCTTCGGGAAGCCCGAGGCGGTGGATCCGGCGCTGTACCGAGACCAGCTCACCAACCAGTGACCCCAGCTCGTCCGGGCGGGCCAGGAGCCGGTCCCACATCGACTGGCCGACGATGCGCTCGAAGACGATCGAGTCCCGACCGTCGACCTGCACGACATCGCGGACCTCCGGCGTAGGGGCCCCGATCCGGCGGACCGCAGCGGTGAAGCGGGCCTCCAAGCGGGCCCAGTGTGCCGGCACGTGCGGCCTCGGCACCTTGACGACGGAGTCGCCGCCGTAGGCGAAGACCTCCGATGTCCGCCCGGATGCAACCAGCTGCCCAATCCTGATCACGCTGCTCCGGCGATGCCCCACCCCGACAGTGTGGTCGGTCGATGAGCTCGGGTCACGAGGAAATCCCCGGCCGTCCCGATCCCGGCCGGGGACACCATCGGGCCGAAGGGAGCGGCCGGCGGGCCGGGTCCGTCACCGGCCCGCCAACGAGGCTGGCAGCCGTGGACGGGCGCCGTCGGCCACGAAGGCCGGGCGGCCGCCACAGAGGGTGATCTGGACCTCGAGCTTCTCGTCCAACAGGACGATGTCGGCCCGAGCCCCGGTCCGGAGCCGACCACGCGATGTCTGGCCGATCACCCCGGCCGGGTTGGTCGTTGCGGCCTGCAACGCCTGGCCAAGGGTGCAGCCGGTGAACTCGATCAGGTTGCGAACGGCTCGATCCATCGTGAGCAGGCTGCCGGCCAGAGTTCCCTCCCGGTTGCGGACCGCGTTTTTATCGGCGTGCAGCTCGTCCCCCCCGAGCCGGTGTCGGCCCGGGGCCCGCCCCATGGCCCCGACCGCATCGGTGACCAGCACGATGCCATCCGGTCCCTTGGCATTCCAGGCCGCGGCCACCGCCGTCGGATGGACGTGGACACCGTCGACGATCAGCCCCGCCGCCAGGCCTGCTCGGGCCAGGGTCACCCCGACCAGGTTCGGGTTGCGGTGGCCGAACGGGGCCATGGCGTTGAACAGATGGGTGACCATGGTGACCCCGGCATCGAGACCGGCCGTGGCCTCGGCCTCGGTGGCGTCACTGTGCCCGGCCGCCACCGCAATCCCCCGCGCCGTCAACGCCGAGATAACCGCCGGCGCGCCCGCCAACTCGGGGGCGATCGTCACCAGGGCCACCCCCCGTTCTGGCGTCCACCCGGCGATCAGGTCGAGGCTCGGCGGCCGGAGGTATCGGGCCCGATGGGCCCCCTTTCGGGCCGGGTTGAGCATCGGGCCCTCGAGGTGCAGCCCCAGCGGTTCGGCGCCCAGGTGGTCCTCCGGGCGCCGGCCGATGGCCTCGATGGCTGCTGCGGTGGTGGGCGGTGGGGAGGTGATGAAGGTCGGCAGGAAGCCGGTCACCCCGTGGCGGGGCAGCAACCGGGCCAGTTCCCACATCGACTCCGGTGCCTCCGCCAGATCGAAGCCGAACCCGCCGTTGATCTGAAGATCGATGAATCCCGGGGTCACGATGAGGCCGGTGGCGTCGATTCTTTCCGCCGTTGCCGGGACATCGCCGTCGATGTCGCCGATCCACGGCCCGGCCATCGTCAGCTGCCTGCGGCCGACACCGTCGCCGCCGTGAACCAGACCGTCGACGATGGCGAAGGTGGTCTGGGCATCAGGCCCGGCGCCGGGGTGGTGCTCCACCACGGTGGCCACCCCCGCTGCGTTGTTTTCCAGCATGCCAACCACGATCTCAGATCCGTTCGAAGTACCGACGACGCTCCCAATCGGTGACCGCACGCTCGTAGGCTGCAACCTCGGTCCGGAAGAAGTGACCGTAGTGATCGGCCACATCCTTGCCGAAGGCGGCCGCAGCGAACCGGCCGCCGACGAACCGTTCGGTGGCCTCGGCCAGCGAACGGGCCAGGCCAGGTTGGTCGGCGGCGGCGTACGCATCGCCGTCATGGCGGGGCGGCGGCTCGATCCGGTTGGCCACCCCGTCCAGCCCGCCGGCCAACGCAGCGGCGTAGGCCAGGTAGGGATTGGTGTCGCCGCCGGGGATCCGGCACTCGATCCGCAACCCGGGCCCTCGACCAACCACCCGGAACCCTGCGGTGCGGTTGTCATCCGACCAGGCGATCCGGGTCGGTGCCCACGACGCTTCGACGTACCGCTTGTAGGAATTGACGGTGGGAGCATAGAACGGCAACAGCTCCCCGATGGTGGCCATCCAGCCGCCGAGAAACCACCGGAAGACATCGGACCGCTCGCCGTCGGCCGGCCCGGCAAAGGTGTTGCCGTCGGTCGCCGCGTC
>CAMYLA010000036.1:13021-48204 GCA_947259095.1 uncultured Acidimicrobiaceae bacterium
TGTTGCCGGACTCGGCCGCATCCGGCTTGGCCATGAAGGTGACGCTGCGACCCTGGGCGTCGGCCAGCTCCTTCATCGCCTGCTTCATGGTGACATGACGGTCCGCCATCGTCAGCACCTCGGCGTAGCGAACGTTGAGCTCGTGTTGGCCGGTCGCCGCCTCCCCTTTCGAGTTCTCAACCGGGATGCCGGAGTCCCGCAGCGCCCGACGGGCCGCCCCGACGTACGGCTCGACCCGGGCCCCCTGCAGGAGGTGGTAATCCTCGTTGTACCAGCCGGACGGGGTCAACCCGGTGTGACCCCGATCGTCGGCCTGGCGGTAGGAATCGTCGTAGAGGAAGAATTCCAGCTCGGAGGCGGCCTTCACAACGAACCCCATCTGCGCCGCCCGATCGACCTGGCGCCGCAGGATCGATCGTGGCGCCACCGGTACCAGATCGTCACCGGCCATCACGTCGCACAGCACGAAGGCGGTCCGGTCGGCCCAGGCCGCCGGGCGCAGGGTGGTCAGGTCGGGGACAAGATGGAAATCGCCGTAGCCCCGCTCCCAGTTGGCGTAGCGGTAGCCGGGCACCGGCTCCATCTCCATGTCGACGGTCAGCAGGTAATCGCAGCCGTGGGTGCCGTGGCCGATGGCATCGTCGACGAAGAAGCCGGCGTCGAATCGTTTGCCCATCGTTCGACCGAAATGATCGGTGAAGGCCACGACCACCGTGTCGATCTCACCCTGTTCCACCCCGGCCCGGAGTTCGCTCTCATCCATGCCCGCCAAACCTAGCCCGGGTCCGGTGCCACCCTGCCCCGGCCGGCCTGGCGGCCCGAGGCTGCTCGCCGGACCGGGGGTGTGGTTTGATGCAGAGATGAAATTCGGACTTGCCTTTGCCAGTAGTGTCGGAACCGACCCGGGGTCGGCGATCGAGATCGCCCGGATCGCCGAAGCCGTCGGCTTCGAATCGGTCTGGGGCGGTGAACATGTGGTCATGCCGTCGACCATCGAGTCGGCCTACCCCTACACCTCGGACGGCAAGATCCCCGCCACCCCCGATACGCCGATCCCCGACCCCCTGATCTGGCTGGCCTACGTCGCCGCCGCCGCGCCGACGCTGCGCCTCGGCACCTGCATCCTGATCCTGCCCCAGCGCAATCCGCTGGTCCTGGCCAAGGAGCTGGCGACCCTCGATCATCTGTCCGGCGGTCGGGTCGAATTGGGGATCGGTGTCGGCTGGCTGCAGGAGGAGTTCGAAGCCCTCGGCGTGCCGTGGGAGCGGCGGGGCAAGCGCAACGACGAGTACGTGGAGGTGTTGCGGACGATCTGGTCCGGCAGCCACGTCGAGTTCCACGGCGAGTTCGTCGACTTCGAGCCGCTGACCTCCACGCCGCAGCCGCCACAGGGTTCGGCCATCCCGATCCTGGTCGGCGGCGACACCCCGGTCGCCATGCGACGGGCCGCTCGGCTGGCCGACGGCTATTTCCCCGGCGAGTCCGACGCCGGACGGCTGGGCGAGCTGATCGCAACGCTGCGGTCGGCCTGCGAGGCCATCGACCGCGACCCGGACTCGGTCGAGATCAACGCCATGTTCGGCCAGCACATGCGGGATCCGGCGGCCGGGCTGGAGAAGCTCCGGGAGCTCGGCGTTGGCCGGGTCATGGTCCCGGCCTTCGTGTTCGCCGGCGATGGAGGCCTCGATCGGCTCCGCCAGTTCGGCGAGTCGCATGTGCTGGCCAACACGTCAACGAGCTGAACCAGCGCCGACCCATTCCGCACCGCCCGCCCCCCACCGGCCGGCCGACCAGGCGCCGAGCGGCGCATTCGCCGGTCGATCTGCGATCGACCACACTGGCACGGGACGTCGTCGGCTGTGATCGGCGAGCCGCCCACCCCAGACGAGTGCCCGGCCGGGGTCGGGCAAAGGAGTCGTTCGTGATCGACCTCAGCGGCAAGGTGTTCCTGGTGACCGGTGGCAACGGTGGGATCGGGCTCGGCATCGCCGAGGGCATCGTGCTGTCCGGCGGATCGGTGGTGATCTGGGGCCGCAAGGCCGACAAGAACGTCGCGGCGATCGAGCAGTTGGCGTCGCTCGGCGGCAAGGCGACGGCCCATGTCTGCGATGTCGGCGATGAGGCCGCGGTGGTTGAGACCATGCAGCGATCGGTCGACGATTTCGGCCGCCTCGACGGCCTGTTCGCCAATGCCGGGCGGGGCGGCACCGGCACACCGTTCGTCGACCTCCCGCTGGCCGAATGGCGTGAGGTGATGGCCACCAACCTCGACGGCGTGTTCCTGACCATGCGGGAGGGGGCCCGCCACCTGATCGAGCAGGGCCGGGGCGGCAGCCTGGTTGCCGTGTCGTCGACCTCGGCCATCCACGGGGCGGCCGGCAACGAGGCCTACGGCACGGCCAAGACCGGGCTCAACGGTCTGGTGCGGGCGCTGGCGGTGGGGCTGGCCCGTCATCGGATCAGGGTCAACTCCCTGCTTCCCGGTTGGACGATCACCGACTTGGCAACCGGCGGCTACGAAAACGACGTGTTCCGCAACGCCACGGTGAAACGAACACCGGTTCGCCGGTGGGCCGACCCGAGCGAATACCGCGAGGTCGGCGCCTTCCTGGCCGACCCGAGCCAGACCTTCCACACCGGCCAGGAGGTCTGTGTCGACGGCGGGTACACGGTTTTCTAGACCGGACCCGGGGTCGCCGGGTCAGGCCGGACCGTAGGACTCCAGGTTCGATTTGATCGACCGGGCGAACTCGGCGGCCGGCGCCCCGTCGAAGGCCCGATGGTCCCAGGTCAGGCTCAGGGTCAGGCGACGGGCCTTGATCGGGGCGCCACCGTCGGTCCAGGCCACGTCGTCCCGCAACCGACCAACGCCGAGGATGGCGGTGTTGGGGGCGTTGACGATCGGCGTGAAACCGTCGACGCCGAACATGCCGAGGGTGGTGACCGAGAACGTGCCGCCCTCCAGCTCCGGCAGTGTCAGCTTGCCGTTGCGGGCGGCGTCGGCCAGCCGGGCGGTCACGACGGCCAGCTCGTCGAGCCCCAACGAGGGGGTGTCGTGGATGACCGGGACGATCAGGCCTCCTTCGATGGCCACCGCCAGACCGACGTTGATCCGGGGCAGCAGGGCCACGCCGCCATCGGTGACCTGGCTGTTCACCACCGGGTGCCGGCCGAGCGCAACCGCGGTTGCCGCCACCACGTAGTCGGTGAACCCCGGGATGGGGCCGTCGGGACCGGCCCGGTCCCTGCGGGCGGCCCGATCGGCGATCACACCGTCCATGTCGACGTCCATGGTCAGCGTGAGCTGGGCCATCGTCTGCAGCGAGGCGCTCATCCGTTCGGCGATGGTGCCCCGCATGCCGGTCAGCGGGAGTACCGAGGACGGATCCTGCAACGGTCGTGACAGGGTCGACGACCGATCGGCGCTCGCCCTCGGCGCCGGGGATCCGGCCGGGCTCGGGGCCGGAACGGCGTGGGCCAACAATGTTCGGACGTGGGCCGCCACATCCTCCCGTGTGACCCGGGGATCGACGCCGGTTGGCAGCACCGCCGCGAGGTCGATGCCCAACAGGTCGGCCAGGTTCCGGGCCGCAGCGGTGGCCAACCGACCATGCGACCCCGCCGGCGCGGCATGCGGCCCGGAAGGCACTGTCTGCGGCCCTGGAAGGCCGGCGGAAACGGCGGGCGGCCGAGCCGGGACGTCTTCGGAGGTGATGCGACCACCGGGCCCGGTGCCGTTGATGGTGCGCAGATCGATGCCCCGGGCCGCAGCCACCCTCCTGGCGTTTGGCGACGCCAGGAGCCGGCCGCCGGTGCCGGTGACGGCCGCTGCCGGCCCCGGGGCGGGCCGTTCTGCGTCGCCCGAGGGGGCCGGGACGGCGCTCGGCGCGGCGTGGGCGGTACCTGCGCCGACGCCGGTCATGACGGGCAACTCCTCGCCCGGTTCGAGCAGCCAGCCGATGGGGGCGCCACATGGATACTCCAAGCCGACCTCTCCCACCCGGCGGAGCCGGCCGGACCTGGTGGCCTCGACCTCCGATTCCACCTTGTCGGTCTCGATCACCAACACCGGCTGTCCCGGTTCGACCACGGCGCCGTCTTCGACCAACCAGCCGACGATGGTGCCGGACTCCATGGTCAGGCCCAGCTTCGGCATCACGAACTCATCGGCCATCGTTGACTCCTTCTCCGCTTGTCGTTGACCGGCGTTGGGCGGCCATGGCCCTGGCTACGTCGATCACCAGCGGGCCGTCACCGGCGATTCGGACCCGGGCCGTGTCTCGCGGACCGAGGACAACATCCCGCTCCCCATCGAACGACAGCACCCCGGGCCCGGCCATGATCACCTCGTCGTCGGGACCCAACCGGCGATGGTCGGCCACGGTGACATCGGCGTATCGCCCGGGGGCGATGGCGCAGCGAACACAGATGGCGGGGCCGGCGTCGGTTTTCGAATCACCCGGCCGGTCGAACCGGACATGGACCCCGGTTCGTTCCCGGCGGTCGGTTGGGGCCACCGCGGCGGCGATGGCCGACAGGCCGACCGCATCGGGCTCGGCCATGGCCGTCACCAGCTCCCGGAGCGAGTCCACCTCCCAGACCGCCCGGCTGCCGGTGAAGGCCCCGGTGGTCAGGGCCACATCGACCAGCCCCAGCTCGACCCGGGCCGGCTCATCGCCGGACACGATGTCGACCTCGATCACCGCCGCCACATCGGCCACGGCTTCGATCGCCACGATGCCGCCGGCCACCAGCCCTGCGGCGTGACCGGCCACGGTGGCCTCGATGGCCCGGGGGAACACGTTGTTGGTGCCGGTCGAAATGGCGACCATCGGAGCCCGGCGCCAGCCCTTCACCACATCGCGATGGGTGCCGTCGCCCCCGAGCACGATCACCGCCCCGACCCCCATCTCGGCCATACGGGCCGCAGCCCGCTGCGAGTCCCGGCTCGAGGACAGCAACGGCAGGTCCAGCACCTCGACCTCGACCTCGACCTCGAGATCGGGGCCGACACCGGTATCGGCATCGATACCGGCGGAGAGGTTGGCGTGGTTGGGGCGCGGGCCGGCCCGGCGAACGAGGCCCTGCACCGCTCGGCGGGCCAGGGCGTGGCGATCGTCGGCCAGGACCAGCCGGGTCGCTCCCCCTTCGATGGCGCCGATGGCGGCCCGGCGAACGATGCCGATCTTGGCCATGTCGGACACCGGAGAGGCGGCGCTGACCAACCGGCGGATGTCTTTGCCGGCCGCCGGATTGACGATGATGCCAACCGTTGGTCCATCGGCGCTCATTCCCCGGGGGCGGGGCGGCCGAGGGTGTCCCGGACTCCTTGGGCGATCCGTTCGGGGTTCGGCACGTAGTCCGCCTCCAGGGCCGGGCTGAACGGCACCGGGGCGAACGGAGCGGCGATCCTTCCCACCGGGGCGTCGAGGTGGTCGAACGCCTCTTCGGTGATCTGGGCCGCAATCTCGGCCCCCAGGCCCCCGAACCGCACCGCCTCGTGGACCACGACGATCCGGTTGGTCTTTCTGGCCGATGCCACGATGAGCTCGATGTCCAACGGTTGCACGGAACGCAGATCGATCACCTCGGCGGAAATGCCCTCGCCGGCCAGGGTCTCAGCCGCCTTGAGGGACTCCGGCACCATCCGCCCGTAGGTGATCACGGTCACCTGGCCCGACGGGGCGTCCCCGTCGCCTTCTCGCACCACCTTGGCCGAGCCGAGTGGTACCTCGTACAGCTCCTCCGGTACGTGGCCCTTGACGCCGAGCATTCGCTTGTTGGAGACGAACACGGTCGGGTTGTCGTCGCGGATACAGGCCACCAGCAGACCCTTGACGTCGTACGGCGTGGACGGCATGACCACCTTGAGCCCGGGGATGTGGCACAGCAGCGCCTCCAGGCTCTGCGAGTGCTGGGCCGCAGCGGAGAGACCGGCCCCGGCGTTGGTGGTGATGGTCAGCGGCAGGGTGGCCTTGCCACCGAACATGTACTTCAGCTTGGCCGCCTGGTTGGCGATCTGGTCCATTGCCACCAGCACGAAGTCCATGAACATCAGATCGACCACCGGCCGCAGTCCACTGACCGCGGCCCCGGTGCCCAAGCCGACGATGGCCTGCTCGGCGATGGGTGTGTCGAAACATCGGCGGTCCCCGAACTCCTCGGCCAGGCCGACGAAGTGACCGAACACGCCACCGGCCTTGCCGACGTCCTCACCGGCCACGAACACCGATTCGTCTTCGGCCATGACCTGGCGCAGCGCCTCGTTGAAGGCGCCGACGTAGCTCAGCTCTCTGGTCGGGGCCTGCGAGGGTGGGGACTGGACGGCGGTCATTCGACTGCTCCCGACATGGTGTAGACGTCGTCGAGCAGGGTCGCTCCGTCTGGCATCGGCGAGTCCTCGGCGAACTGGATGGCCTCTTCGATCTGTGCCTCGACCGCAGCATGGACCGCCTCGATCTCCTCCACGGTCAGCACGCCCAGCTCCGGGAGCCTGGCTTCCAGCAGGTCGATGGGGTCACGTTGTTTCCACCGCTCCAGCTCCTCGTCGGTCCGGTACTTCATGCCCATGACCTGCACCCCGTGGTGGTTGTAGAAGCGGTAGGTCTTGGCCTCGATGAACGACGGCCCCTCCCCGGTCCTGGCTCGAGCCACCGCCTCGCCGGCCGCCTCATACATGGCAACCGCGTCCATGCCATCGGCGATCACGCCCGGCATCCCGTAGCCGGCCGCCCGGTCGACCACGTCGGTGATGGCCATGGTCTGTTCCCGGGGGGTGTACTCGCCGTACTCGTTGTTCTCGCAGACGAACACCACCGGCAGCTCCAGCGCCGCCGCCATGTTGGCCGCCTCGTGGAAGGCCCCGATGTTGGTCGACCCGTCGCCGAAGAACACCACCGACACGTTGTCGGTGCCCTTGTACTTGTTGGCCAACCCGGCACCGACCGCAATGGGCACTCCGGCACCGACGATGCCGTTGGCCCCCAGCATGTTCAGGTCGAGATCGGAGATGTGCATCGAACCGCCCTTGCCGTTGCAGTAGCCGGTGGCCTTGCCCATCAGCTCGGCCATCATCCGCTTGAAATCGCCCCCTTTTGCCACCAGGTGGCCGTGGCCCCGATGGGTGGACGAGATCTGGTCCTCGTCTCGCAGGGCGACACAGACCCCGGCCGCCACCGCCTCCTCCCCGACGTAGAGATGGAGGAAACCCGGCAGTCGGTTGGCCTCGGCCAGCCGACCGGCCGCCTCCTCGAAGTGGCGGATCCGCACCATGCGGTGGTGCAGGTCTTTCAACACGTCGTCGCCGATGTTCACGATCTCACCCGCCCCTGCGCATCCGGTCGGTGCGCCAAACGGCACAGCTTGGGTCGAGCATCCGGTGTGGGGTCCATGGTCGGCCTCCTGGTCGATCTAGTGGGTTGCGCCGAGCGACCAGCGGATGGCCCGCCGGAGCAGCTCGTGGTACTGCGGTTTCTCCCACGAACAACGCTCGATGGTCGGGTAGTAGTCGGCCAGCGGTGCCATGTCCCAGTGGCCACGGCAGTGGCCGAGGGTGTTGTACAGCACGGCACCGTCGCCGAGCGGTCGAAGATACTGCACCAAGTGCCGGTCCGTCCCCGACGTCCAGTCCGCTTCGGCGAAGCCCGTGGCCTCGCCTTGCCACCGGGTGTGGAGCAGCGGGGCGAGCCCGGCCCGATCGTGATGCTCCATGAGGTACAGCTCGTCGTCGGTCTCGAACGGTTCGACCCCGGCCACCAGCCAGTGGCTGTCGTCGCTGAGGTCCACCCGGTAGGGGGCGATGGGCGGATGGGCCACGAACTGGGAGCCGAGAGTCTCGGCCCAGAGAGGGAAACAGCGGGGCGACTCCACCCCCTTCGGCCGTGGCAGATCGAGGGCGGCATTGGTGCCGTGAAGGGCGATCCACCGCCCCCCGTTCTCGACCCACTGCCGCACCGATTGCTGAGCCGGTTCCGACGGTCGAACGTCGCAGGTGTAGCTGACCAGCACCGTGGCGTCGTCGAGCAAACCGCGGCGCTCGAACGTCGACTCGACCTCGACCCGGACGTGGTCGTGTTCGGCCAGCAGGGCCAGCAGTTCCCGGCGGGCGAAATCGATGTCGTGGTAGAGGCCGCCGGCCACCAGCACCGCGTCTACCCGGCTTTGCCGGTCGGCAGAATCGGGCACTAGTAGTCGACCCGCTTCAGGAAGCCGCCGTCAACGGTGATGTTGACGCCGTTCACATGGCGGGCGGCATCGCCGGCCAGGAACGCAACCACGTTGGCCACGTCCTGCGGCACACCCATCGAGCCGCCCGGATGGTTCTTCTGCGTCGCCTCGTAGAACTCGGCCATACCCTGGCGGATGTTGTCCCAGTCGCCGCCCTCGACCATGATCGGCCCCGGCGACACCACATTGCAGCGGATGCCCCTTGCCCCCAGCACCTGGGCCTGGCCCAGCGTCCAGTTGGTGACCGCCGCCTTGAGGGCGCTGTAGCTCCCTGCGCCGGTTGCGAAGTGCTCGGCGCTGGCGGTGGTGCCGATCGAGATCACCGAACCACCACCGTCGGCCAGGGCCCCGGTTGCGGCCTGGACCCCGGCAACCAGCGCCATGAGGTCGACGTTGAAATTGTTGATCCAATCGTCGAGCTTGCGCTGGGGCTTGGCTGAGGTGTTGTGGACGTAGATGTCGACACCGCCCAGCTGTTCGGCGGAGGACTCGACCCAGGCCAGCAGGGAATCGGTGTCGGCGGCGTCGACCGTCCCACCGATGACGGTGCCGGTCGCACCCAACTCGGCCACTGCGGCAGCCACGTCCTGTGCGGTCCTGGCGCACAATGCCACCGACGCCCCCTCGGCCAGCAGGGTCTCGACCACCGCTCGACCGATGCCCTTCGTGGAGCCGGTGACCAGTGCCTTCTTGCCGTTCAACCCCAGATCCATCAGCCGACGCTCCTCTTCCACACCTGCCCCACGATGAATGAAGGTGCATAGTGTTGTGGTCGCAATCTAGGTCTGCCCCTCGGGCACCTCAAGTTGCCCACCGACCGGGTCCCGATTCCGGTGGAGGATAGTGAAGCTCCTGAGCGTCGCGGCACAGCGCCAGGGGGCGGACCGTTGCCGGCGTCGTTGGCCAGCGAATCGACACTCCGATTAGTTTTGGGCCATGTCGATGACCGACGAACCGGGACTGGCCCGCTCCCCCGGCGTCACCTATCAAAACCTGCTCGACGGCGACAGTCGCGACGTCCCGGCGGTCCTTCGGCTGGAGCATCCGCGATATCTGGGCAGCGAAGACATCGACGTCGGCCGCTACACCAGCCGGGCATGGCACGACCAGGAGGTCAGCCACGTCTGGCGGAAGGTATGGCAGTACGCCTGTCGTACCGATGAGATCCCCGAGCTCGGCGACTACCTCGTCTACGAGATCGTCCGCGACTCCTATATCGTCATGCGGACCGAGACCGGCATCAAGGCCTATGTGAACGCCTGCCTCCACCGGGGCCGCAGGTTGAAGGATCACGACGGCCGGTGCAGCGAGATCCGTTGCGCCTTCCACGGCTTCGCCTGGACCCTCGACGGCGACCTGCACGACATCCCCGGCCGCTGGGACTTCCCCCATGTGGACGATGCCGAGTTCTCCCTTCCAGAAGCCCGGGTCGACGAGTGGGCCGGCTTCGTGTTCATCAACCCCGATCCCGACGCCGAGCCGCTGGCCGACTTCCTGGGCGAGATCGTGGACCAGTTTGCGGTGTGGGACCTGGAGAAGCGCTACAAGCAGGCCCATGTGGCCAAGGTCATCAACGCCAACTGGAAGGTCACCCAGGAGGCGTTCTGCGAGGCCTATCACGTCAACGCCACCCATCCCCAGATCATGGCCTACCTCGGCGACACCAACTCCCAGGTCGACATCTGGGACAATTTCGCCAGGGTCATCACGCCGAGCGGCACCCCGAGCCCGCTGCTGGAGTGGGAGCCGACCCCCGACGAGATGATGCGCTCGATGCTGGATGTCCGCCACGATCAGGAGCCGCCCGCCGCACTCGACGACGAGGCCGACATGCGACAGGTGGCGGCGGCAGGCGCCAGGCAGCGGTGGCGCAAGATCGCCGGCGACGACTGGGTCGATCGGATGTCGGACGCCGAGTTGATGGACTCGATCGACTACACCGTGTTCCCCAACTTCCACCCCTGGGGGGCGTTCAACCGCATCGTCTACCGGTTCCGACCCAACGGCGACGATCATCGATCGGCCATCATGGAATGCATCTTTCTGGCCCCCTACCGGGGCGAGAAACCGCCACCGTGCGAGGTGCACTGGCTGACCGAGGACGAAACCTTCACCGACGCCCCCGAACTCGGCATGCTGGGCAAGGTGTTCAACCAGGACCTGTTCAACATGGCAAAGGTGCAATTGGGTTTGGAGACCACCCGCAAGCCGGGCATCACCCTCGGCAACTACCAAGAAGCCAAGGTCCGATGGCTCCACCACAAGCTCGGCCAGTGGGTCGACCGGGGGCGGGAAGCGGCCGTTACGTTCAACGCGGCCGACGCCGGGAACGGATCGGGCGACAGCTCGACCGCCGGGACCGGATGAACGGCATCCACCATCCCTTCACCAGAGCCCTCTACGAGGGCGACGGCGATGGCAACATCCTGGTCACCGATGGTGACCGTCAGGGCCGCTTCACCGCCGATGGCCGCTGGCTCAGGGGCGAGCTCCGGGAGTGCGACCCGCAGCTCTGCGGATGGGTGGCCGGGCCGCAGATGATGAACCATCGGCTCGCCGACCCGGCACCGTGACATCCACATGAGTCGACAGACCCTGGTCGAGCTGACCCGGAGGGCCCTGGCCCACGCCAAGGCCGGCACGGTTCCGCTGGCGGCCGACATCGCCCGGGTTCCGGCCCTGAACTACTACGACCCCGACCGATGGCGGGTGGAGATGGACCGGGTATTCAAACGGCTCCCGCTGGTGCTTGGCTTCAGCTGCGAACTGGCGGAGCCGAACAGCTACAAGGCAATGGACGTGGCCGGCGTGCCGCTGCTGCTGACCCGGGCCGGTGACGGCAGCATCCGATCGTTCGTCAACATGTGCAGCCACCGTGGCGCCATCGTCGTGGAGGAAGGCGCGGGGACGGCTCGCCGCTTCACCTGCCCGTACCATGCCTGGAGCTACGACGGCGAGGGGCGGCTGGTGGGGATCCTCGATCGTGACGAGTTCGGCGACCTCGATCCGTCGTGCCATGGTCTCACCGCCCTCCCGGTCGCCGAGCGGGCCGGGATCATCTTCGGTGGTCTGTCACCGGGGCACGGGCTCGACTTCGACCGGTTGCTCGATTCGTTCCTCTGCGGCTACGACGAGATGCTGGCGCACCTCGGCTTCGATCGCTGCACCTATGTGGGGAGCCAAGCGGTTGGGGGACCGAACTGGAAGGTCGCCTACGACGGCTATCTCGACTTCTACCATCTGCCGATCCTCCACCGGAACACCTTCGGAGCCGATGCCTGCAACAAGGCGATCTACGACGCCTGGGGTCCTCACCAACGGGTCACCAGCCCGGACCAGCACATCCTGGCCCTCGACGGGATCCCCGAGGACGACTGGCCGCTCGGGGCGCTGACCTCGGGGGTGTGGACGATCTTTCCCCATGCCTCGATCGCAGGATTCAAGGTTGCAGACGACGGCGGCGCCGGTGGCCGGATGTACATGGTGTCGACGCTGTACCCCGGCACCGACCCCGACACCTCCGTCACCGTGCAGCACTTCCTGGCCGCCTTCGACCCGCCGCCGTCTCTGCAGCCGATGATCGACGCCCAGCGGGAGTTCCTGCTCGGGGTGGTTCGGGACGAGGACTATTACACCGGCAACCGGATCCAGCGCTCGGTCAAGACCGGGGCAAAATCGTCGTTCCTGTTCGGGCGAAACGAGGCAGGTGGTCAGCGATTCCACGGCTGGGTCGACCGGCTCGTGGCGGCCGAGACAGAACAGGACACCGACGCCCTCTTCGCTACGGCCGAGGTGGTGTTCCAGCCCTAGGGCCAAGGCGCACCGAGCCGGCCGCCTACCCGCCCTCGACCTGACGGGCCATCCACTCGGCCGGTGGCGGGCGCCACTACCCGTCCGCCTGACGGGCCATCCACTCGGCCGTGGCGCGTCCCATCTTGGCGCCGTCGTAGCCGATGCGTTGGGTCGGTTCGACTTCGAGGATGACACGGCGGGGCGAGTCGAGGAAGGCGACGAAAGCCTCCCGGCCCGCCTCGGCCTTTGGCCCGTCGCCCGGCTGCAGCGCCGCCGCCAGCTCGGGATAGAACCAGGCCTTGGTCTCATCGTCGTCGTGGACGGTGCAGGTTCCCTTCCAGGTGATGGCCTTGTTCCGGGGCAGCGGCGAGCCGGTGCTGGTCACAACGATACAGACCCGCGGATCGCGTCTGACCGCCTTGATCCGGGCCCGCTGACTCGACGCGGTGAGCCAGAATCGACCGCGACGCCACACGTAGGACATGATCACGCCGACGGGCCAACCCTCGGCGTTGGCCCAGATGAAGGTGCACTCGTTGTGGGCGAGCAGCAGCCGCTCCTCCACCTCCCGATCGAGGTCGAAGACGGTGACGTCCTCGTAGTTCTCCTCCGGATGCTCGCTCGGGTTCGGCTCATCCATCGTCCGGGGGTCCTTTCCAGCATCGGCCGTCACCGCGGTGGTGCGTCTGTGCCGTCGAGAGTAATCGGGCCGCCGGGTGCCGCCCCCATTGTGTCGCCGACCACCGGGGCCGGCGGCCGATCCGCTCAGGGTCTCGCCGGAGCAGCTCCCGGGGCCGGCAGGCGGGGCGCCGGTCGCCGATGCTAGATTCTGGCAACCGGCTCCCAGGAGGCAACCATGGCCAGGATCGACGTACCGGAAGGCGAAGGACTGGAAGCGTCACGGATCTGGAAGGTGGCGCCCCACTTCGGCGAGGGCCTCCAGGCCATGACCAAGGCGGTCTACGAGAAGAGCAGCCTGCCGGTCCGGGAGCGGGAGGCGATGCGGATGCGGATCGCCCAACTCAACCAGTGCCATGTTTGACTGAACACTCGGGCTGCATCGGCGATGCAGCAGGGCATGGATGACGGGCTGTACAACTCGGTCAACCGGTACGACGAGGTCGACGAGTTCTCCGAACGGGAGAAGCTCGCCATCGAGTTCGGAGAGCGGTTCGCCATCGACAACACCACCATCGACGACGAGTTCTGGGCCCGGGTGTCTGAACACTTCTCCGAAACCGAACTGTTGGAGCTCACCATGGTGGCCGGGTATTGCGTGGGGATCGGCCGGGCGCTCCAGGTACTGGACATTGCGGTCGACTTCGACGTGTTGTGGAGCAGGGAACCGGACACCGAACCGGGCTAGCTGCGGGCTAGCTGCTCCTGGCGTCGTTGCGGATCACCTCGGCTCCCGATGGGTCGACCGGCATCCCGTGGACCCACTGGTTGTGGGCGTGACCGACGTGTTGCAGACCGAAGGCCGACTGGATGGCCACCGGGAACCCCATGGCGTCCACCGACTGGTTGACCGACATCTTGGCCAACTTCAATCCCATGCTGGGCCGTGAAGCGATGCGCTCGGCCAGAGCCAGCGTCTCGGCCTCCAGATCCTCCCGTGGTACCACCCGGTTGACCATGCCCACAGCCCTGGCCTCGGCCGCCCCCATCGCCTCCCCGGTGAAAAGCAACTCCTTGGCCCGCCGTGGCCCGAGCTCGAAGGCGTGGGCGAAGTACTCGATCCCGTTGACCCCGAACGCCACCACCGGGTCGGAGAATTGGGCGTCCTCGGACGCCACCACCAGGTCGCAGGGCCACATCAGCATGAGGCCACCGGCGATCACCTTGCCGTGGACCTGGGCGATGGTCGGCTTCGGCAGCACCCGCCAACGGTTGCAGAAGCCGAGATAGATCTCCTCCTCCCGGGCCATCATCCCCTCGTCTCCCGGTTTTGTGAAGCCTCCGACCGGCCCGACGGTCTCGAACTCGTCGAACCCCGAGCCGTCCCGGAGATCGTGGCCGGAGGAGAAGTGTTTGCCGTTCGCCCCCAGGATGATGACCTTCACCTCGTCGTCGGCCACTGCGAGGTCGAATGCCGAATTCAACTCGTACAGCAGCCGCTTGTCCTGAGCGTTTGCCACCTCCGGGCGGTCGAGCATGATCCGCGCCACACCCGGGGCGGCGATCTCGTAGGTGATGGTTCGGAAGGCTTGCGAGTCGGAGCTGGCCATGGGTGTGAAACTACTACTCGGCCGAGGAGGGCGACAGATGCCAAGATGGGCGGGACCGAACAGGAGCAGCACGTGGCCATCGACTATCAGCGGCTGTACCACACCGGGATCCGGGTTCCCGATCTCGCATCGGCGATGGCCGACCTTGGCCCGACCCTGAACGTCACCTGGGCCGAGGTCCGGGACCTGCCGGAGATGCAACTGTGGTCGCCGGAGCAGGGTGTGCAGAGCGTGTCGCTGCGATTCACCTACTCCTGTGAGGGGCCCCAGCACGTGGAGCTGTTGGAAGGCTCGCCGGGTTGTGTCTGGGACGGGCGAGAGGATCCCGGCCTCCATCACGTGGGGGTCTGGGTCGACGACGTCCGGGCCGAAACCGAGGCCGCATTGGCTGCCGGCTGGTCGTGCGCCGCCGCGTCGGCCGCGCCGGAGGACGGCTACGGCCCGTGGGCCTATCTCCGCCCGCCGAGCGGGGTGATCGTGGAGGTCGTCTCGGAGGCCATCAAGGCACACTTCGAGCCGTGGTGGGCCGAGGGGCTGGCCCGGGCCGAATCGCCGTGACCGGCCGCACCGGTGGAAGAACGGCCGTTACCGGCGGAAGTTGGCGGCGATGCGCTGCTGGAGATAGTCGGCGGCGGTGATCGGCTCGTATCGCCGCTGTGGCCCTTCGACGATTACGTCGCAGTCGGCCTGGGCGAAGTAGGCGATCGAGTAGCGGGGGCCGAGGTGCTCGTCCGGTCGGGGCATTCGCACCCGGTGCAGCGTCGATGGCAGTCGATCGTCGCTCCACCGCATCAGCATGTCGCCGATGTTGCAGGTGACCGTGCCGGCGGTCGGCTCGACGCTGGTCCAGCCGAGCGGCTTTGTCGGGTCCTCCCGCCGGGCCGCCTCGCTCCCGGGTGACAGCTGGAGGCCCCGCTGGCCCGGGACCTGGTGGAGCAGCGTGAGGCAGTCGTAGTCGGTGTGGGCCCCGGCCCGCCAGATGCCAGGGTCCAGCTTGTCGACCGAAACCGGCAGGTAGTGCAGGAGCCGCAGCGTGCTCTGGTACTCCGACGATGCGGGGTCGTGGCGCTCGGCGAAAAAGGTGTCGTGAAAGCCGAGCTTGCGGGCGAAGCAGGACAAGATCTGCATGGCCAACCGATGGTTGGCCCGCTCGAAACCCTCCAAGGTGATGCGGAAGCCAGGGAGCTCGTCGGCCGTTGGCCACAGTCCGAGCCGCTCCATCCGGGAGATCGTGACCTGATACGACTCCTTCTCGTCGAGGGTGCCGGTCGACGGTCGGCGCTGGGTCTTGTACTCCCAGCCGCTGTTGCTGCCCCGGGGCATCTCCCACCGGCTCTTGATATCCGCCGGCAGCGAGAAGAACGCCTGGGCCACGGCGAACGCCCGATTGATATCGGCCTGGGGGATGTCATGACCGGTCACCTGAAAAAACCCGATGTCGGTGGCGGCATCCCAGATGGCATCGTCGATCTCGTCCCGCCGACGATCGAAGTCGGTCAGGTCGATGACCCGGATGTCCCGCTCCACCTCGACCCCGGGCCCGCCGAAGGTCAACTCCTTGGCCAGTTCGGTTTCGGCCGTGCCGGCCAGGCGACCTGTCTCACTCACGGGACAACCTCCGTCGGGTCCAGTCATCGGCGGACCGGCCGTGCGGGGGTTCGCCGTGGCGACGGTCGCTGCCTAGTGTGATCCTATGCCCCTGGCCCAATCGAACGGAATCGAGCTCTACTACGAGACCCATGGAGATCCGGGCCACCCGGCGCTGCTGCTGGTCAACGGATATTCCTCGCAGCTGGTGCAGTGGGGAGACGGGTTCCGGGAGTCGCTGGCCGAACGGGGCCGGTTCGTGATCAGCTTCGACAATCGGGATACCGGCCTGTCGACCCACCTCGACGGGGTGGTCGTCGACCTGCCGGCGATCTTGGCCGCATCAGCCGGAGACGCGGAGATGCCGGCGGTCCCCTACGACCTTTCGACGTTCGCCGCCGATGCGGTCGGCCTGCTCGACCACCTCGGTGTCGACGCGGCCCACATCGCCGGTTCATCGATGGGCGGGATGATCGTGCAACAGCTGGCCATCGACCATCCGCAGCGGGTACTGTCGCTGACCTCGATCATGTCGACCACCAGCGAGCCCGACTATTTCGAGTCCACCCCGGAGGCCGCAGCCGCCCTCACCCGTGCCCTGCCGACCGACCGGGAGGCCTACATCGCCGACTCGGTCGAGAAGTCGGCGGTGTTCTGTGGTTCCCGGTACTTCGATCGGGACGAGGCGGCCAAGAAGGCTGCCGCAGCCTACGATCGGGCCTTCTACCCCGAGGGCATGGTCCGGCAGATGGCCGCCGTTCGAGCCTCCGGGAGCCGGGGCGAGCAGCTCAGGGGCCTGGCGATCCCCACGCTGGTGATCCATGGCCGCGACGACACCCTCATCACTCCCAAGGGTGGGGAGCGCACCGCCGAGATCATCCCGGGGGCCAACCTGCTCCTGCTCCACGATATGGGCCACGACCTCCCTCGGCCGCTGTGGCCGCTCGTGTTCGACGCCGTCATCAGCCACACCGAACACGCCATCGGGTAGCACCGGCCAACCAACACAACGGCCGGTGGCCCGGGCACGTGGCCGAGGCCAGTGCGGTTGTGCACATGGTTGACCGGCCGGGGACGGCGGTGGCGGATCAGTCCGACCGGGAGGGGTACTGGTCGTGGCGGTGGAGCCAGGCCATGCCGAACGGCAGATCCTGCTCGTCTCGGCCCTTGGGGGTGAGATCGAGCATGTGGTAGGCGCTGTTCAGCATGTCGAGACCTCTGGCAAACGTCTGGTAGGTCAGGAAGATCCGGCCGTCATCGCTCATGGCGAACACGCTGATGCCGGGGCTCTCGTCGGCAAACGCAGCCTGGGTACCGAAGTTGTACAGCTTCTCCCCGGCTCCGATCTGTTCGGCGGTGAAGCTGACGCCCATGTCGTAGTTGAAGCTGCTGCCGAGCGATGAGTACCACGGGAAGCCCCACCCCATCCTCGACTTGTAGCGCTCGATCTCGGACAAGGCCGTGCGGGACACGGCGATCAGCGTGGTGTCGCGAGCCGCCAGGTGGACCTCGGTTCCGTTGTAGTTGTCGGCCCAGAACGAGCAGGACGGGCAGCCCTCGTCCCAGTCGGGACCGAGCATGAAGTGGTACACCAGCAGCTGACCTCGGCCGTCGAAGAGATCGGCCAGGCTCCGCTCACCGTCCGGACCCTCGAATCGGTAGTCCTCGCTGATCTCCAGCCACGGCAGCTCCCGCCTGCGGCTGCTCAACTCATCCCGTTTGCGGGTGAAGTCCTTCTCGTCCTGGAGGTGGGCCAGGCGTGCAGCCAACCACTGCTCCCGGTCGACCACCGCCGGCGACATGTGTTCGGTCATCTTCGGCTCCTCGTTGTCCGGCGGCCGAAGCCCCGGGCGCCGACCGCACCCCTGCTTGACCCGACCTCGATTACGTTAGCACCGATTTACGTTAGCGAACGATTACCAAGGCGGATTTCATCACCCAGCAGGGTCTGTGGAGCGCCAAGCGGTGCCCGGATCCCCAACATGCCCCTCGGGGCCGACTCAGGAGGAGATGTCCCGCCTGCTGAAGGCGACGGCGCCGGCCACCACCGCCACCAGTGTCCATGCGGCCAGGATCAGCCCCGCCACCAGATAGCTGTGGACCTCGATCAAATCGAAATCCCCGAACACGCTGCCATCGATCCTCTCGACGTCGGCGCCGCTGGCAAACGATGTGGCGTTGGTGATCGGCAGGTACACCGCAACCTTGGGCAGGAAGGCCGAGATCAAGAAGTTCTCGCCGATGAACCAATAGATGACGAACCCGACGATGGAGCCGACCGAGTTGTTGACCAGCACCGTGATTCCGAGGCCGATGGCCGAAAACAGCGCCGCGGCCAAACCGGTTCGCAGGATCGACACTGCGGCGTTGGTCCACAGTTCCCCTGTCGTGCCGTCGGTCGTGCCGACTGCGGCCGCCAACCCGAACAGCAGGCCAACGAGGAACACGGCCAGGGCCGCAGCCAGAATCGCGGTGCCGACCGCCGAGGAGGTCAGCCTGGCCAGCAGGAACCGACCCCGCCGAGGCTCCCAGGTGAGTATCTGCTCCACCATGCCGGTCTTCAGGTCGGCACCGATGTAGGACGCACCGATCACGAAGGCCATGATCGGCAGCAGGCTCGCCACCGGTCCCAGGAGGTTGGTGGCCTCGATACCTCCGGCGATGTCGTCCACGAAATCGGGGATGTTGCCTTCATCGTTGTCGATCACGAAGTAGGCGATGACCACACCGGCCACCATGAGTGCGGCCAGGATGGCCGGGAAGAACCTGGTCATCCTCCGGGCCCAGAGGCGTTCCGATTCCGCCACCAGCAGGTTGATCATTTCTCGACCTCCGCCGTCTGTGAGGGTGGGGGTGGCGGCGGTGCTCCTGTCGGGGATGACCCATCCACCGTCGGCGGCGGTCCTTCGGGCGGAGCCGCCGGTCCGTCCATTGCCATAGGGGGCGGTGGTGCGTCGCCGGTGAGGTTCAGGAACGCCGCCTCCAGGGTCGCCCGCTCCGATCGGAGGCCGCTGAGGTACAGCCCCCGCTCGGCCAGGAGTTGGTTGACCTCGCTGGAGCGGGCCACGTCGACGTCGACCACCAGCTCGTCGGGGGTGGGGCGGGGTCTGGCGGTGATCCCGGCATCGGCCAGGGTGGCGATCGCCGCCTCCCGATCAGCGATGGTGGCGAGGACCTGGTCGGCTCCGGCGAAGCTGCGGATGTACTCCAGGGGGCCGGTCTTCACCAGTTTGCCGTGGTTGATGATGGTCACGTCATCGCAGACCTGTTCCATCTCGGCCAGCTGGTGGCTCGACACCAGCACTGCCTTGCCGTCGTCGGTGATGGCACGGATCAGCCGCCGGATCTCGGCGATCCCGGCCGGGTCGAGGCCGTTCGCCGGTTCGTCGAGGATGAGCAGATCGGGATTCTTGAGCAGCGCCCCGGCGATGGCCAGCCGCTGTTTCATGCCAAGCGAGTACGAAGCGAACGAGTCACGGTCGCGATCGGCCAGCCCGACCACCTCCAGCGATCGGTCCACCTCTTTCTTCGACAGACCCTCGATGCGAGCCAGCAACGACAGGTTGCGGCGGGCCGTGAAGTTGGGGAACATCTTGGGGCTCTCGACGATCGCCCCCACCCGGGACGCCACCCGATGGAAGTCCTTTGTCGAGTCCGCACCGAACACCCGGGCGCTGCCGCCGGTCGGCCTGATGAGACCGAGCAGGCACCGTATCGTGGTTGTCTTGCCCGAGCCGTTCGGCCCGAGGAAGCCGTGGACCGTCCCCGGCTCGCCGAATACCAGATCGAGATTCTCGACCGCCACCACGTCGCCGCCGTCGCCCCGGCGGTGGTATGCCTTGCGCAAGCCGGCGAGTTCGATGATCGGCTCATGCCCGGTGGCCGTATCCACTGTCTGCGGAACCACGTCTTCCCCCTCTTGTCCGTCGCCTCGTCAGGCTAGGGCGGCCAACGGCCGGTGGGACGGCGGAACCCCGACGATCAGACCGGCTCGAGCAGGACGACCGGGATCTCCCGATCGGTCTTGCGCTGATAGCCGGCGTAGTTGTCGTATTCCGAGCTGATCTCGTCCCACAGCCGCGCCCGTTCCTCCCCCGACGTCACCCTGGCCGTCATCTCACGGGTCCGCTCCTCGGTCCGAACCGACACCGACGGATTGTCCCGCAGGTTGAGAAACCAGGCCGGGTGTCCATCGTTCCCCCCGGCCGAAGCCACCAGCGCCATGGTGTCGCCGTCCTGCCATGGGGTCGTGAGCATCGTCGACCGGGGCCGTCCGCTCTTGCGCCCGGTCGTGGTCAGTTCGATGACGGGCATCTTGCCCGCCGTCCAGCCGAGCCGTCCACCGCTGATGGTGAGCATCGTGCGATGGACGGTGTTCATGGACTTGAGCACAAAATCGGATGGCATGTTGCCACCTTTCCCCTGGAGTCCTTCTCGATGATAGGGACATCACCGCTTCGATTGCGGCGAAACCGGCAAACGGTGATCGGGCCCCGGGGCCGACGCCCGTGCTATCGATTCGATCGGCCCGGTCGAGGGGGAGGGGCGTCGAGGTGGTCGATGATGGCCGACACCAGTTGGGCGGCGGGCCGGCCGGCGTCGAGGCGGAGATCCTCGACCTCGACGAACAACGGCTCCCGGCGCTCGGCCAGCATGGCGTATTCGTCGGCCGACATCGGTCGACGGTGGGCCCCGGCCTGCTGGCGTCGCAGCACCTCGGCGTCATCGAGTACCAGCCGGATGACGTCGGCCCGGCGGGCCAGCGCCAGCCGGGCAACGCCGCTTTCGACCACCGATGCTGCGGCGGCGATGACCGTTGGGATGTCGCGGACCAGCGCACCCAACAACACGGCCTCCTCGAGGCGGTGAAGCTCGTCGACGCCATGGCTGGCGGCGAAGGTCGCGCCCGAGCAGCCGACCAACCGCTCGATGTCCTCATCGGAATCGGCGACGCCGAACCCGAGCGCCTCGCCGAGCGCCGCAGCGGTGGTCGACTTGCCGACGCCCATCGGGCCCAGGATCACCACATGGGGCCGACCCCGGGGCCGGGTCGACTGCTGAGGCCGAGTGCCGGAGCGGTCAGACAACCGACGTCATGCCGCCGTCGACGAAAAGGGTCTGACCGTTGATGTAGCTGGCGGCGTCGGACAACAGGAACACCGCCGCCCCACCCAACTCCGACACATCACCCCACCGACCGGCAGGCGTCCGGGCCGCCACCCAGGCCGAGAACTCCTCGTCCTCGACAAGGGCTGCGGTGAGTTCGGTCTTGAAGTAGCCAGGGGCGATGCTGTTGACCTGGATGCCGAGCGGGCCGAGGTCGGCGCACATGCCGCGGGTGAGCAGCGCCACCCCTCCCTTGCTGGCGGTGTAGGGGGCGATCGTCGGACGGCCGAGCTGCGATTGCACCGAGCCGATGTTGATGATCCGACCAGCCCCCCTGGCCACCATTCTCCCGGCCACCGCCTGGGAGACGATGAACGGCGAGATCAGGTTCAGCTCCATGATGTCCCGGTAGTCCTCGAGGTCGAACTCGAGAAAAGGGGCCCGACGTTGGATGCCGGCGTTGTTGATCAGACCGGCGATGGGGCCGACATCGGTCTCGATCCCGTCGACCATGGCCTCGACCTGCCCCGGATCGGTGACATCGGCAACCCGACCGGTGGCGGCGTGGCCCCCAGCCACCAACTCGGCCACCGCGGCCTGGACCTTGTCCTCGGTTCTGGCGTTGATGACGACGTTGGCGCCCGCTCGGGCACAGGCGTCGGCCAAGGATCGGCCGATGCCCTGGGTGGACCCGGTGATCAACACCACCCGATCCTGAAGGGTGAACATGTCCTGCAACCTGGGCCTCCCGGCGCTTCAGCTCGTGGTCGGATTCGGTGATCGACGGGTGGTCGGATTCGGTGATCGAGGCTCGAAGGTTCAGAATCGCACGTTGGCGACCAGAAAGTCGTTCAGCTCAGCCGCCATGGGACCATCGTGAGCCAACGAAACAAGGTGACCTTCGCCGGGGAGCTCGATGACCTCACACACTCCCTCGACGGCCACGATGGCATCACAGGTTCGGACGGCGTCGTCGATGGTTTCACCGTCGGTGCCGGCGGCGGCATCGGTCTCGTGGTGGATCAGCAGCGCCGGAGGACCGGCCGAAGCCAGCCCGATGGTCGGCCATGCCGCTTCGAGGGTGGCACCGCTGGCAACGACGGCGGCGACGTCGGGGAACGGAACCACCGGCAGTTCGGCCGGTGACGGGCCGAGCCACGACGAGAGCACGACGAACCCGCCTGCCGAGCCGCCCATGGCGACGATCCGGTCCGGATCGATGCCGTACTCGTCGGCGTTGGCCACCATCCACCGAAGCGCATCGCCGACGTCGTTGATCGCTTGAGCCGCCGCCTCCGGCGTCTTGCCGGTTTCCTCGCTTTCCTGAAGTCGGTAGTCGACCGATGCCGCCACCCACCCGGCCTCGGCCCAGGTCAGGGCGTCGGCCCGGTAGTCGCTCCTCGACCCGAATGCGAAGCCACCGCCGTGCACGAACACCACCGTCGGCAGTGGCTCGGTGCCGGACCGGTCGGGGAGGAAGAGGTCGAGTTGGAGATCGACCTCATCGCCGGATTCGCCGGTTGCGGTGCCGTAGACCAGGCCGTCGATCACGGTGACGGCCTCAGCGGTGGTGCCAGACGACACCTCGGACTCGGTGGGCGAGGCAGCACAGGCGGCAGCGGCGGCGCCGAGAACGACGAGCAGTAGCACCAGTGACAGTGGCAGGGGCAGGCCCGTCCTCACCGGCGCCCGGCCCCGGTCGCAATCCTCGGCGGCGCCGGCGAGACGGTTGTCCACCGGTCGGCACCGGCGAGCTGGGGCACAACGTTGCTCAACACCCGGTCAGGATGACAGCCCCGCAGCCGAATGCAACCACCGGGCCGGAATCGGGACCCTGAACGTCGTGCCGAGCGCAGTGCCACCCCGGCCGGCCCCGGTAGCGGCCGGCGCATTCGATGCGTATGGTTTGCCTCCAGGGAGGTCTCGTGGTCGAGCAGAGCAGATGGATAGCCAAAACGCTGGAGGACCCCAACCACTCGAACTGGTATGTCGAGCGGTTTCGGGCCAAGGCTGCGGCCGGTGAGGACCTCGCCGGGGAGGCCAGGTTCGTCAATGCGCTGGCCCCGCCGGCGGCTCGGATTCTCGACGCCGGCTGTGGACCCGGTCGGGTCGGTGGTGCGCTCTTCGGGTTCGGCCACGATGTGGTCGGGGTCGATGTTGACCCGGTGCTGATCGGGGCCGCCGAGGAGGACCACCCCGGTCCCCGATGGATCGTCGGCGACCTTGCCGAGCTCGACCTGGTACGACACGGCATCGACGAGGGGTTCGACGTGATCTTCGGGGCCGGCAACGTCATGACCTTCCTGGCGCCCAGCACCCGTCGGGAGGTCCTGGCCCGCCTTGGGGACCACCTGCTGCCAACCGGGCGGCTGGCCCTCGGCTTCGGGGCAGGCAGGGACTATCCCTTCAGCGACTTCTTCGAGGATGTGTCGGCAGTCGATCTGGTCGTGGACCTGACCCTTGCCACCTGGGATCTCCGCCCGTTCGACGATGAGTCGGAGTTTCTGGTCTCGGTGCTGCGGCGGCCAAGCAAGTGATCACAGCCAAGACACAACGATAGGGCGCAAGTTCCGGTGCCGCCGTGTCGGCTGAGCCGCCATCAGGCGACCTCGGCCACCGCCACCAGCTGCTCGACCTCCTCAAGGGGCACCGAGCCGGGCCGCCTACCCTCGCTGGCGAGCTGATTGGCGAGCTGCTGGAGGACCTGGTTCACCGGTGTCGCCACGCCGTGGCGCCGTCCCAGCAGGACGATCTCACCGTTGAGATAGTCGGCCTCGATCGAACCACTGCCCCTGGCCAGGCTCTGCCACGACGAGCTGCCACCACGGTCGTGGCCCTCGACGGCCACGGTCTCGAAGCCGGCACGCCGGTCTGCCACCTGCTGTTGCGTTGCCACATCGATCCCGGCCACCGAGAAGACCTCCAGCGCCTCGCGAGCCGCTCGCTTGGCCAGGTCCGAGCTCCGGCTGGCCCGTCCGCTGACCGCGTCGAGGGCATTGCCGGTGTTCATCCGCAGCTTGGCGTACTTGTATCGCATGATGGCCTGGTCGGCCCGGGACCGGAACCCGGAGGCCTCGAGATCGGCGGCCACTCGCTCGGTTGTGTCGTCGACCCCCTCGGGGTATCGGCCGATGTCGAGCACCCCGTAGACCGGCGAACCGCTTCCAACCACGACGCCGGGGTCCAGGTGGGTGCCCGGCAGGTAGACGGCGATCCCGTGAACGTTGGCGAAGCGACGGAGGGCCCGGCGCTCGTTCTCCACCCCGTTCTGCGCACAGACCACGGCCATGCCGGGCGGGGCGCAGCGGGCAAGGCGGTCCAGCGCAGGCTCGGTGTCCTGGGTCTTCATGGCCAGGATGACCACGTCTTCGACCTCGAGGTCCAGCCGGCCGGGATCATCGGTGGCCCGTACCTCGAGTGTGTGGCGACCGGTCGCGGCGTGAAACCGAAGTCCGCCCTCCTGGATGGCCTCCAGATGCCGGCCTCGGGCGATGAGGCACACGTGGTGGCCGGCGAGCGCCAGGCCCCCACCGATGACCCCGCCAACCGCTCCCGCACCGTAGATGATGTAGCGACTCATGCAGCGCCAGTGTGGCACAGCCGGCACCACCGCACCACGGAACCGGCGAGGCCGGAACGCGCCGGTGGGGCGCTGCGAACCGCAGCGCCCCACCGTCAGCACAAACGACGATCTCAGTCGAGATCGAAGCGGTCGTTCTCCATGACCTTGACCCACCCCGAGACGAAGGCGTCGACGAACAGTTCGTCACCGCCGGCCGCACCGTATTCCTCGGCGATGGCCCGCAGCTGGCTGTTCGAGCCGAACACCAGATCCACCCGGGTGCCGGTCCACTTCAGGTCGCCGGAGGCCCGGTCGCGACCCTCGAAGGCATCCTCCGCCTCACCGACGGCCGTCCACTTGACGTCCATGTCGAGCAGGTTGGTGAAGAAATCGGTGGTCAACTGACCCGGACGATCGGTCAACACGCCGTGACCCTCGGAGCCGACATTGTTGCCGAGCACCCGGAGGCCACCGACGAGGGCGGTCATCTCCGGCGCCGAGAGGTTCAGCATGTACGCCTTGTCGATGAGCAGATGCTCGGTCGGGATCGCACCCTGCTTGGCAACGTAGTTCCGGAACCCGTCGGCCTGCGGCTCGAGGAATGCGAACGACTCGACGTCGGTGTTGTCCTGGTCGGCGTCGGTTCGCCCCGGGGTGAACGGCACGGTGATGTCGTGTCCGGCCGCCTTGGCCCCAGCCTCGACCGCCGCGGTGCCACCGAGGACGATCAGGTCGGCCAGCGACACCTGGGCGCCGCCCTTGCCGTTGAATCCGCCCTGGATCTCCTCCAGCTTGGCGATCACGGGGGCCACGCCGGACTGTACGTTGACGTCCCAGTCGATCTGGGGCGCCAGGCGGATTCGGGCACCGTTCGCACCACCGCGATAGTCGGTGCGCCGGTAGGTCGAGGCCGAGGCCCAGGCCGTCTTGATCAGCTGTTCAGCGGTCAGACCCGAGTCGAGGATCGTGGACTTCAGCTCGGCGACGTCGGCGTCGCCGATCAGCGCCCCTTCCTGGGCCGGCACGTTGTCCTGCCACACCAGGTCCTCGGTCGGCACCTGGGGACCGACGTAGCGGGTGTTGGGCCCCATGTCGCGGTGCAGGAGCTTGAACCAGGCCCGGGCGAACGCATCGGCCAGCTGGTCCGGGTTCTCGTGGAACCGCTTCGAGATGTCCAGGTACGCCGGGTCGGTGATCATGGCGATATCGGCGGTCGACATGGTGGGCTTCGTCTCCGGGGCGCCGGGTTCCACCGGCGGGACCATGAAGCCCTCTTTGACTTCGGTCGGCTGCCACTGCTTGGCACCGGCGGGCGACTCGACGACCTCCCACTCGTGGGCGAAGATCGTCTCGAGATACATGTTGTCCCACGTGGTGGGTGTCGGGGTCCAGGCACCCTCGAGGCCGGAGGTGACGGTGAACTGCCCGAGACCGGTCTCGTTGGTGTTGACCCAGCCGAAGCCCTGCTCGGCCAGGCCGGCACCCTCGGGTTCGAGTCCAACGGCCTCCGGGGGGCCGTTGCCGTGCATCTTGCCGAACGTGTGCCCACCGACGGTCAGGGCGACGGTTTCCTCGTCGTTCATGGCCATCCGACCGAACGTCTCGCGGATGTCCTGGGCCGAGCCCAACGCATCGGGGATGCCGTTCGGCCCCTCGGGGTTCACGTAGATGAGCCCCATCTGCACGGCGGCCAGCGGGTTGGCCAGCTCACGATCGCCGGAGTAGCGCTGATCACCGAGCCACTCGTTTTCCGGGCCCCAGTAGATGTCGTCCTCGGGTGCCCAGACGTCGGCCCGACCGAAGGCGAACCCGAAGGTGGTGAAGCCCATGGTCTCGAGGGCACGGTTGCCGGCGAGCACGAAGAGGTCGGCCCAGGAGATGTTCTTGCCGTACTTCTCCTTGATGGGGAGCAGCAGGCGTCGTGCCTTGTCCAGGTTGCCGTTGTCGGGCCAGGAGTTCAGCGGCGCAAATCGTTGGGCACCGGTACCGGCACCGCCACGGCCATCGTTCACCCGGTAGGTGCCGGCGGCGTGCCAGCTCATGCGGATGAAGAACCCGCCGTAGTGACCGAAGTCGGCCGGCCACCATTCCTTGGAGTCGGTCATGAGGGCATCGACGTCCCGGTTCAGTCCGTCGAAGTCGATCTGGGCCACCGCCTCGGCGTAGTCGAAGTCGGCGCCGAACGGATTGGAGTTCGGATGGTTCTGGTGGAGCATCCGCAGATTCAGCTGGTTCGGCCACCACTTCTCGTTTGATTGAGCCTCGTTCGAGGTGAGAGCACCCCATTCGGGTGTCTGGGTTGAGCTGTCTGTCATCGGTTCTCCTGGTGTTCGGTTGGACGGTCGGTGGATGGATATGAGGTTGGGGGTCTCCGTGAGGAGTCCGTGGGCTCAGGTGGTGGTAGCACTGCACTCGGGGCAGATGCCCCAGTAGATTACCTCCGCCTCGTGCACGTCGAACCGCCAGTCATCGTCTGGTGTCAGACATGGGGTGTCGCCGACTGCGCAATCGACGTCGACCAGGCGGTCGCAGCTCCGGCAGACGAGATGGTGATGGTTGTCACCAACCCGGTCTTCGTATCTCGTCGGCGAGCCCGCGGGCTGGATCCGACGGATGATGTCGTGCTCGGCCAGAACGGTCAGGGTGTCGTACACCGATTGGCGTGAGATCGCCCCGATCTGTTGGCGGACCGTTTCAGCCACATCATTCGCACTGCTGTGCGGATTGGCCGAGACGGCCCGGAGCACGGCAAGCCGTTGCGCAGTCACCTGGAGTCCGTGGTCACGGAGCATCTCTGGAGGTTCGACGGGCACATTGAACAGTCTGCGACGGATTCTGGACGTTGTCAATATTTGGTACTGGACAAATCTCAGCCCATGCGGCTCGCATCGAGACCGCCGAGATCATCACCGGCAGGCCAAGGCCAGGTCACGGTCGGGTGGGCCGTGAGAGACTTCGAACGATGACCGATCAGTCCCCCTACGATGCGATCGCTGCGACCTATGCTGCGCCAGGATGTCTGGCAGAGCGTCGAGGGAGTCCATGAACATGGCTCCGATGACGTGGCCGGTCATGTCCCCACCAGCCAATACCTGAGAGATCCGCAGACCATTGGCCCTGCTCCGACGACCCTCTACCGCAGTCGTTCAACGAGGCGGAACTGGCCGTTGGGTTGAATGTCGACGATCGCCACGTCGTTCTGCCCATTCACCCAGTTCTCCACCGGCACCATCGCCTGGAAGAGAACACGCTCCTCGTCTTCCTCACCGAAGCTGCGGGTGAGCGAACCGACCTTGCCGTTCACCACGATCGCCAGCAACTCGCTGCCATCGGCATCACCGGTGAGTTCACCGGTGACCCTGGCGGCGAGCACGTCACCGTCCAGGTCAATCCTGTCGTAGGATTCGTGCTGGTCGAGCTTGGCCGAGAAGGGCGAAGGCTCCAGACCGGTCACGTCGATTTCATCGCCCAGGATGTCGGGGCTCGACGCCGGACGAAGCAACCATGGATCGCCGTTCGGAAACCATCGCTCGAACCGGGCCGCCACCTCCAGGTGCTCGTGGCCGTCGACGCCGTAGCTCACGTCTCCCTTGGGGCCTGCGGTCGTGCTCTCGGTACGCTCCGGGTCGGGGCCGAGCAGCGAGGCGCCGTCGGTCTTCCAGGGCAGCGTGGTCCCGAGGATCTCGGCCACCGTGGGGGCGATGTCGGTGGTGTGGGCCCGCCGATCGTCGATCACCCCGGTCGGGCCGCCGGGGGCCTTGACGAACAAGGGCACGGCGGCGACATCACCGACGGTGTCGGAAGCTATCCGGCGCTGATGGGCCACATTCTCCTTGATGGCGATGCCGTGATCGGCGACGACCACGATGGCCATGTCCTCATACATCCCGGTCCGGTCGAGGGCATCGAGGATCAGCCCCAGGGCCGTGTCGGTGTATTCCACCTGAAGCAGCATCCGCGGTGCGGCCTGGGCCAGGAGGAAGTCGTCATCGCCCCAGCCGGCTCCCGAGCGACCCGGCGCCCGTTCCACCGGCAGCGGATACCGACGACCGTCTGTCAGGAACTGCCACGGATGATGGGGCACAGCGGCGTGGAGGAAGTAGAACGGAGGACCGCCGGATCCGGGTTCGTCGATGTCGTCGACCAGTGCCTCGATGGGGCGCCTCGGATCGGCATCGTAGGCCTCACGAAAGGCGACGATGCTGTCGAACTCGGCCAGCGACGTACCGAAGTCGGCCCAGGCTCCATCGATCGGGGGCAACCGTCCGGTCAGCGGGTCTGGCAGCAGGGCATACCCGGCCAGGATGCCGACGTCCTCCAAGAGTGGCGTGCTGGTGTTGCCGGTCGATTCGCACAGTGACTCGGGGCAAAGCTGCGTGATCGTCTCGTAGACGTGAAGATCGCGACCCTCGGACAGCGCCACGAACAGATTCTCCGGATAGTCGGCCGTGAACGGGGCCTTCGAACTGTCGGGGTCGACGCCGGTGAGCATCGCCGGTACGGCGAACTCGGTGGAGTCGCTGACCGTCACCGCATTGGGAAACCAGATGCCGTCGGCCGCCAGCCGGGCATAGTTCGGGAACCGGTCCTGCCGCAGATTCCCGGAGGAGTCTATGAGTGCCGCCTCGGGAAGTTCGTCGAACACGATCATCATCACCGGGGTGCTGTTTTCCGGCAGCAGTCGGCTCGCCGCTCCGGTGCCCGAGCCCGACAAGAGCCCTCCCACCGGTGTTGCAAAGAGGAAGATCGCCAGGATGATCAGTGGGGCCGGACTGAGGAAGCGGGCAAGAAGACGGGCCGGGTCCCAGCGTTGGAAAACCCGCGCCGCCCCAAGACCGATGATGATCGCCAGCGCCGTGGCCAACGACCAATGCAGCGGAGCTCGACGGACGTACAACCAGGCAACCGAGAACGACGTCACGACGATCAGTGCCGTTCCCACCACCAAGCCGACCGCGCCCCGGAAGCTCCCGATCACAGCCACCACCAGCGGCACACCGATGGCCAGCAACAGGCCAAGACCCACGATCTCCCACCGGGAGGTGCGGCGTACAACAAAGAACTCGACGTTGCTGCTGAGCAGCTCGAGCACGGGCCACGAAACGCCGAGGGCGGTCAACGCCAGCAGCAAGGCGAAGCGGTCGCGGCCGGCGACGACCGAAGCCTCGTCGCTCATCGCAAGGGCGTCAGGTGGAACAACCGTCGCGTTTCGCACGGCTGTTCCGCCGCGATGGAGAAACGTTCTTCGCAGTAGCGGCGGAGGTGATCCTCGGTGTAGTCGGCGTGGACCTCATGGCGACGCTTGTTGACGGTCAGTCGCTGGGACATTGGATCGTCCAGGGGGACCCATTCGATGACGACCTCGGCCTCCAACGTCGCCAACCAGTCGATGACCGAGGCCAGCGGGAGGTTGGCGCCGATGACGAGGTGATGGATCACGGCCAGCATCAACACGAGGTCGGGCGTTCCCCGGCCTTCCAGCGGTGCGCGCTCGGTGCCCCGCCAGCCCAGCCCGGGCGAGGGATCGGCCAGGTTCATCACCAGCGGTAGCACGTTGTTGGGCCCCTCAGTGCTGAGCTTGCGGTAGGTGTTTTCGACCGTCACCTCATCAGCATCCATGGCGACCACGACGTCGGCCATTGCGGCCACCGCGGCCGAGAAGTGGGCGTCGTTTGCCCCGACGTCCCACACCAGCCGACGATGGTGCTGCCCTGCGACCTGGCGGACGAACGCCTCCTTGATGTCTCGTTGGTTGGCCACGTGGCCACATGACGCATAGTCGCTCCACGAGGAGGAGCCGGGTGACCATCGGGTCTTTCGGATCACCTTGCGCATGCGCTGAACGTTGCGGATGATCATGTCGGCGTTGAACCCGGCTGCCGACAGCTCGGAGCGAACGTTGCGGTCACTGCTTTTGGCGGTGGATCGTTCGGCTCGAGCCTGGAGCACGACGTCGACCAACACACCCGGTTTGAATGTTCGACGAGACCGGAGAAAAGCCCGTGCGGTGTCAGCCGAGATTCCGTCGAGCGACCCGCGAAGCAGCGGTTGAAACGGCACATCGGCGTGGGCCTGCAGGAGTAGCGGGTAGAGGAACTGTCGGCAGAACTGGCGGTATCCGAGCCACGGTTCGCCCGGCTCGTAACGGCAGAAAGATCCGACATCGGTGAAGATCGGCGACGAGCCAACGAACTGGACGTTGTATGGGGTGGCGTCCTTCATGGTGAGGCCCGATCGAAGCGCCTCCTCCAACAGATCGAGGTGCAGGAGCGCGGCGTCACGCAACATGGAAAACGACCACTCGTACGGGTGGCTCCAGAACGGAATCCGCTGATGCTTGAGATAGGTTGTGCCGTCCTGGATCAGCTCGTCGGTGGCCACGAGCCGACCACCGGCCACCCAGTCGGTCAGTTGTTGCGAGTCACGCAGTGCGTGCCAGCCCTCGAGGCCCTCGGACGATAGCGTGCGGTAGACGTCGCCGTCGGAGTAGAAGACTCGACTCGCCGGGTCGCGAAACGAGCCCGGGTCGTACCATCCCCCGAGGGGCGCCTCACCGAGCACGGATCAGGACTCGGTAACTTGCTCCGAAGGACTCTCGGTGGCCGGGGCCGGCGCTCCCGAGCTTGCTTTCGACCTGGAGAACCGATGACCGAAAGTCTTGAAGAAAACCGCCAACCCTGCCGCTCCACCGAGAACCGTCTGAACGATGAGGCTGCCGGTGCCGGCGTCGAGATATCCGAGAATCATGGTGTCGTGCCCTTTGCGTGGCCATGGGCAGTTTGCCCGTCGTCTAACCGGAGGTTAGTGGTAGAGCGCCGATCATGGGACGCGGGCCAACCGAACACCAGATTGAGGGACGATCCGCCTAGCCGAATTCTGACCGTGGCTCGGCGATTGTGGGTGATCGTATGGCGAGACGCTGGTTGCAGGTCTTGGTGGTCACGATGTTGGTGGCGTTCTCCTGTAGCACCGACGAGGGTGCCGACACGACCGGGTCGGCTGCGTCCGAATCATCAACGACGGGGCGTAATGGCCAGGCCTCGCCGTCGACCGGAGCGAAAGGCGGATCGAACACGATCGAGAGCATCATCGGTTCGGTTCAGGCGGAGCTCGACAACAAGTTCGCCGCCTCGGATCCGCCCCCGAAGGTACTTGTGGCATTCGAATGTCGTGACCTACTCTCGACCGACGTCGACACCTCTTTGTTCTCGGCCGTTGGCCGACCACCCGCTGACGGCTTCTTCTGGTCGCTCGTGTACTGGTCGCTCGAAGGCCAACCCGACCGGATGGACGCCGGCCTGAACGGAATCCCTTGCGAGACGCTCTACGAACCTGATGTTGTCTCCGCTGTACTGGCCGAACACGCCGATGGCTGAGTCCCCACTCCAGACCGCTGAAGGAGCCACACCAGCGATGACGCTCGCTCAGATCCAAGCGATCGACGGCCAGCGGGTCTTCGTATCGGACCAAACCGACGGAGCGATCGCAGACGGGACGCAACGCCCAGGAGGGGACTGGGCGGTCGTCAATCCGGTCGGAGGCCTGCCATGCGACACCCCATGACGAACAGAACCAGGACCGCGGCGGGGATCGCCATACTCGGACTCGGGTTGTCGATCGCCGCTTGCTCGAACGAGCCCGACACAACAGCCGACACCACACGCCCAACATCCACCGAGTCGACGACTACTCCTGAATCCACAGACACAAGGGCTGAAACGACGGCCACAACACCAACACCGGCACCGGCACCGGCACCTGCACCTGCACCAGAGACGAGCTCGACCACGATCCGACCGGCACCTAGTGGACTCGTCCTGGGGAACAACGGGCTCGGGGCAGTGGACTTCGGCGAGCCAATCGATTCGGCGATGGCAGTCCTCACCGAGATCATCGGGTCGCCTGCCGACACAGCCGAGGGTGGGGATTTCTTCGAATACAGCGGCTGGCAGGATCTTGGTCTTTTTGTCGGCTTCAGTACATCGGGCTGGAGTGAATTCGACGGCACGAGCAGGTTCATCGGCTGGAGCTACTCCGGCTCTGCCGACGGGCCCCATCTCCGGACGGAACAAGGCGTCGGGATCGGTACCCCGGTCTCCGAGCTCCTCAGTCTTTACGGGGATCGACTTACTCTCCCGGAGGTGGAAGGCGCCTGCGGATGGGTCTACGAAGTCGCCGCTCTAGGACCCAGTGGAGCCGAGCCAACCGGGGTTCTCGACCGGGCGCCGTCCGAAGACGCTCGCGTCACCGTCCTGTACGCCGGTCTCGGCGTTGGATGTTGAATCAAACCCCGGGGGACCGGGTCGGGACGCGTTCGGGGGTGTTGGTCGCCGCTGACGGAGGCTCCGGTGTTGATGGGAACCGCTCCTCAGCGACGCAAGCGCTCGGTCACGTGAGGTTCAGCACCGGTCGGGATGGCAGGGAGAGCCATAGTGCATCGGGCCATGGCTCGGTGCACTGACCTCCCGGTTCTGGAAACCGACGAACTTTGTGCTCGGATTGCTGACGGCGTTCGGTGCCGGCGCGCTGCTCTCCGCGGTGACGATCGATATCGTCGCCCCGTCAGTCGAGTTGGGCGAGTTCGGCTGGCTGGCGGTCGGTGCCGTCGTCGGCGGCCTGGTGTTCGAAGGGCTGAACCGGGCGATCAACGCCCGTGGCGGGTTTCTCCGCAAAGCCTCAACGTCGATCACGTTCCTGCGTGACCGTGAGCAACGACGCCGTCGTCAGATCCTGGATGGGCTGGAACGGATCGACATCTTCGACGGGCTTCCGGATCGCGAGCTCGAGGCGATCGCCAAGGCATTTCGCACGGCACGCCTCGACGCTGGCGAGGCCCTGTACCGGCACGGCGATCCGTGCGAGCACCTCAACGTGGTCGCTGAGGGCGAGGTCTTGCTCACCACCCCGACGAGGGAGGTCCGACTCCACCCGTTCCAGGCCTTCGGGCACCAGGCGTTCGTGAGCGGTCTCCAGCATCGTTCGTCGTCGACGGCCGTCGTTGACAGTGAGGTACTCCGCCTCAGCCGCAATCGGCTCCGAAGCGTGCTCGGGAGTTGCCCGACGTTCGGCGATCGCCTGTGCGAGCGGGCCCACAGCGATGACCTGGTCGAGTATCTGCGGGCCAACCATCCTGAGATCGGCGATGACGATATCGCGTCGTGGACCGAAACGGTGGTCGATGAGGGGATGACTCGGCTCCCGCCGCTCGTCGAGCTCGCCGCGCCGACTCGAACGGAGCAGATCATCGATCACCTCGAGGACGTTGGCCCGTTTCGCAGCCTGCCGCGGGTCGTGCTCGGCGCGGTCGCCCGGGTCATGTTCCCAGAGGAGCACGAAGCAGGGTACGTCTTCTTCCGGCCGGGCGAGGCAGGCGAGCGGCTCTACGTCATCTCCGACGGCGACGTCTCGCTGATCGACGCCACCGGCGATTCGGATGAGAGCGCCCTGCTGCAGGAAGGGGACGAGTTCGGCCTGCACTCCTTCGTGACCGGGATGCGCCACACCGCGACCGCGATCGCGCACAGCACATGCGACGTGTGGGTGTTGCGGCGGGCTGACTTCGCCGAGTTGATCGACCGTGAGCCAGCGCTGCGGTCGACGCTGGCCGGCTTCATCGAGAGCCCGCGCATCAGGGAGTATCTCGAGTGCGACCAGGAACTCGACCGCGACGCGGCGGTCGGGGTGCACAGGCGGGCGAGCGCGGCGGTGCATCGCGGCACGCTGCCTGCAGCGGTGAGCACGACGGTCGTTCATGGCGCGCCGATTGCGATCTGGCTGGGTCTCCTCCTCGACGGCATTCCGGAGTCGTTGGTGATCGGCGCCACCGCCGGGGCGATCCGGGTCTCGTTCATCGTCGGCATCGCCCTCTCGAACTACCCGGAGGCGCTCGCCAGTTCGGTCGGCATGCGCGAGCAAGCCTTCGCCTGGCGAAACATCGCGCTGTTGTGGGGAACGGTGATCCTCGTGACAGGTATTGGCGCCGCAGCGGGCAGCGTGGTGTTCGAGCAGGCGCCCGAGCAGGCTTTCGCCGTCGTCGAGGGCCTCGCAGCGGGGGCGATGCTCACCGTGATCACTCAGACGATGATGCCCGAGGCGTTGCATCGGTCCGGTGGGTTCGTCGGCCTCGCTGCGCTCGCCGGCTTCCTCTTCACCACCCTGTTGGGTGCGTGAGCGCACCGGTATCGGCGACCGGCCCTACCGCGCGGACATGTCGAGCTTCCCAGCGGACCGTCAGTCCCGGGAACGGAGCAGGCGTGAAGCGGCATGGATCATCCGCTCTCTGAACCAGTCACTTCTGCCGGGAACGCAGTGGGCGGACTGCGGGAACAACCGCGGCCAGGTAAAGCGTGCTCACAACGCCGCCCGCACAATCGGCATCGACCGGCCCACGGTCAATCGCTTGAAGGCCTGGCATGAGGACCAGGAAATCATGCGAGCCAAGGCCGGACCGGCCTACGAACTGCGCCACACCGCTATCAGCCACCAGGCGGATGACGGTCGCTCGGCATGGGAGATCGCGGACTGGGCTGGAACGTCGGAGAACATGGTCAGCCGCATCTATTGCCCATCGGCTTCGTCGAGTAGCGTTGTTGACTCCGGTGGATGAGGGGCCGATCGACCAGCGGTCTGGGTGAGCCGCAATATCCACAAGCCAGTTTTTGCGATTACGCGCGCGCAACCTT